>JAEINQ010000001.1 GCA_016342285.1 Desulfobacterales bacterium | reverse complement strand
AGATCGCGTCATTGGGGGATGGGGGGGCAACGCCTCCTCCTCCCTGCATGGCTTTTCATTAACTTTCAACATACGAGTGCACAAAGTTGGTTCCCCCAAAAGTCGAAGCCTTTTTCTTCGTGTGTTTTGTGGTTTTCAACGCCACTTTATTAGGAGCATCAATTTTGGCAGCCCCGTAAAAAGTCCATTTTCACCACGAAGGACACGAAGAGCACGAAGGGTTATAAAACGACATCTAATGATTTCAGCTTCGTGTCCTTCGTGCTCTTCGTGGTTAATTAAAAAAGCCGGCATGTTGGCGACTTTTTACGAAAACATCAATCTTAGGTAGCGGAGAAGGAGCCCATGGCATTTCAAAGCGCGACAGGGTTGGTGGTCTTTACGCTCCTGGCCTGGGTCTTGAGTGAAAACCGGCGGGCGGTCAGCGTCAAGACCGTTGCCGTCGGTATCGGTATTCAACTGATTGTCGGGGTGGTCCTGTTGAACCTGCCGCTGTTTCTGGCCTTTTTCCAGGGGCTGAACCGCCTGGTCCTCTCCCTGGAAGAATCGACCCGGGCCGGATCGACCATGGTCTTCGGCTACCTGGGCGGCGGCCCGCTCCCCTTTGCGGAAAAATTTCCCGGCGCCGCCTTCATTCTCGCCTTTCAGGCCCTTCCCCTGGTGCTGGTCACCAGCGCCCTGTCGGCCCTGCTCTTTTACTGGAAGGTGCTGCCCCTGGTGGTTCGCGGTTTTTCCTGGGTCCTGGAGCGAAGCTTTCATCTGGGCGGTGCCGAGGGTTTCGGGGTGTCGGCCAATGTCTTCGTGGGGATGGTGGAAGCGCCGCTGTTCGTCCGACCCTACCTGGCCAAAATGACCCGAAGTGAGATCTTCACCCTCATGACCTGCGGCATGGCCACCATCGCCGGCACGGTCATGGTTCTCTATGCCAGCATTCTCACCGGGACCATACCCGATATCATGGGGCACATCCTCACCGCCTCGATCATCAGCGTGCCGGCGGCCATCACCATCGCCAAGATCATGGTTCCGGAGATCGGCCCTGTGACCTCGGGCAAGCTCGAACTTCCGGAAACCGCACGCAGCGCCATGGATGCGGTAACCCAGGGAACCCTGCAGGGGGTTCAGCTCCTGATCAACATCGTTGCCATGCTGGTGGTGCTGGTGGCCCTGGTCCACCTGCTCAATCTGATCCTGGGCCTGTTGCCCCATGTGGCCCAGGCGCCCCTGTCCCTGCAGCGGATCATGGGCTGGGTCATGGCCCCGTTGGTCTGGTGCATGGGGATTCCCTGGGCCGAAGCACCGGCAGCCGGTGTCCTCATGGGGACCAAGACCATTTTAAACGAATTTATCGCCTACCTGGACCTGAGTCGGCTTCCGGCCGGAACCCTGAGCCCGCGCTCCCTGATCATCATGACCTACGCCATGTGCGGTTTTGCCAACCCGGGCAGCCTCGGCATCATGATCGGCGGCCTGGGGACCATGGCCCCCGATCGCCGGGAAGAGATTGTCTCGCTGGGATGGCGTTCCATTGTGGCCGGTACCCTGGCCACCTGCATGACCGGGGCGGTGGTGGGCCTGCTCCAGTGGTAAGCGTTCACAGGGCACCGTCACGCCTGGGCGTGACTTTGTTCCCGGGCACTTGAAGTACAATAGGGTACGTCTGCATGCCCGGCGCCTCGCATCTACGGCACCCTGTAAACGCTTCCCGGGCGAGGATTTTGGAGTCCTTGAGTGTCTCAACCCCATGAACAGGTACAAATGGTACGCCGAGGATCGAAAAGCAGGCTCACCCCCAAGCAGGCGGAGAACTTTACTGGCGACACCCTCTTTGACCGGATCGCCCGGGCCGTATGTCGGGCCGGTACCCTGCCTGCCAAGGAGCTTTTCGAGGCCTGGGAGACGGCCCGGCGGGTGCGCCGCCGCTACCGCGGCGGCCGGGTCCTGGATCTGGCCTGCGGCCACGGCCTGCTGGCCCATGTCATGCTCCTTCTCGACGACACCTCCCCCTGTGCCGTGGCCGTTGACACGGCCATTCCCAAAAACGCCTCGATCCTTTCACAGATCCTCATCGACACCTGGCCCCGGCTGGCCGAGCGCATCGAATACCGCCAGGCCCCCCTGGAATCGATCCATGTGCGGCAAGATGACCGGGTGGTCTCGGTCCACGCCTGCGGCACCCTGACCGATCAAATCATCCATATGGCCATGGCTGCCGGTGCTGCCGTGGCGGTGTTGCCCTGCTGCCACGATCTGGGCCGGTCCGACACCGGCGGGCTCACCGGTTGGATGGACGGCCCACTGGCCGTGGACGCCGTCCGGGCGTTAAAGATGAGGGCGGGGGGCTACTCAGTGACGACCGCCCGCATCCCGGCGGACATCACCCCGAAAAACCGCCTGCTCATGGGGCATCAGGAATAACGATGTGGTTTTTCAGATAGTACCCTTATTATTACCCTCATAAAAGGGTATTCCCTCTTATCTGTTACGGGGAACTGGCGGCATAGTTGTTTTCATTTCGTCTCATCCAGAAAACGCTTCAGCGCGGCATCATCGATCAACGCTTCGTCCCTGGCCTCCTCGGTCAGCCGATGCTGGTGAAAAAGGTCATATTGCTCTATGGCCAGTTGGTCGGCCACGGCCTTGCCAACCTTTCCGCTGTGGGTCAGAATATCTCTTTCGTTGAACTGCAAAAAGGCATCGAGTTTTTTTCGCCAGTCTTTCATGAAAATTTGGCGATGGCGTTTGGCCTGGTCCTCGGCATAGTCCAGATACATGGTCACAATCCGGTTGAGCCCCTCGATTTCAGCGTCATTCAGGTAATTCTTGGCGATGGTGACATCCCCTTTGCGCACTTTGGCCCCTTTCCATGAGGTCAGCCCCATGTTGGGCTTGGCGGCGTCCGCCCTTTCGGCGATCAGTTCGGCGGCGGTCTTGCCGGAGATAGCGAAATGCAGCTTGTTCTGAACAATGCTGAAAAAATCGAGGGTCTCCTGAGCCTTGGGATCGTAGTCCACGGCCAGTTTGTAGATGTCGCGGATTTTCTGGTAAAAACGCTTTTCACTGGACCGGATGTCCCGGATCCGTTCGAGCATCTCGTCAAAATAGTCGGATCCGATGTTCCTCACAGCCTTGAGGCGATCATCGTCCATGGTGAAACCCTTGACCAGGTATTCGTTCAAGCGCTCCGTGGCCCAACGGCGAAACTGGATACCCCGAAGGGACCGCACGCGATAGCCCACTGCGATGATCGTTTCGAGGTTATAAAATTTGGTGCGGTAATTCTTGCCGTCAGCGGCAGTTGTCAAGTATTCCTTGACAACTTGATTCTCCGCTAACTCGCCTTCATTAAATATGTTTTTTATGTGCAAGCTGATATTTTGCTTGGTCGACTGGAACAGTTCCGCCATGGCAGCCTGGGTCATCCAGACGGTCTCGTCTTGCAGGCGAACCTCGACCCGCGTCTGCCCGTCCTCGGTCTGGTAGAGTAGCAACCGGCTCTCCACCGTCAGGGTTAGATCTTTGTCGGAGTTCTTCTTCTCGCTCATCGTTTTACTGCCGCCTCCATGGGTTTTGGCGCTGTGTTTTCATCTATTCATTTAAACCGGTGCCCCGGCGTCACGGAGAATGGCGATAAGTTCAACCTTTATCTTGTTCAGGATTTCCGCAGCCTGGGATATGGGAACATATTTGAAGGTCGCCAAGTCAAATGGCACCTTGTCATCCTTGCTGCACGGTTCAAAGAGAAAGATGAGGCGGTTCTTCTCATGATGCTTAAGGGCATAACCTGCTTCGACAAAAACATTGGGTCGTTGACCGGAAAGGTCGCAGATGATGATATTGGACGAAGCAATGGCCTCGTACATGCTTTGGTGGATCGGAAAGGCACCGCCTTCTTCAGTGCCCATATCGACCAACTCCAATGTTATTGCATGATCCCTTTCGATGCTCGCCAGTGTTTCTCGCAGCTGCTGCAAGCGTAACTCGGCCTTGCTAAAAGCATTATGAGCTGCATCCTGGGGTGGATACCAGCGAGCCAAAAAAACCCGTTTTGGCACCCGAAGCTGGGCGGCCTTGTAAGTTTCGAGAAGCTGCTCAGCTGGGGAAACCGGATTGAGAAGGCATGTAATTCCTTCTGCGCCAAGCCAATGACCAATGCGATCCAACACGCCTAGCCGCCGCCGACAATTAGCCTGACATCTGATTCTCGCAGCTCAAACAAAAGATCAAGCAGCGCTGTTCGAAGATCGTGAGGCGTTATCATGCCGTCACCGAATTAATTTCGCTTATAATCAATGACTTCACCTGTTCGGCGGTTTCCCGGTCCCGTTTGTCGCCGGCCATGAGTTCCAGATAGACCTGCACAGGCGAGGCCCAGAGGAAATCTTCTACCTGGCGGGCATCGAAACAGATGGTTTCGTCTTCTGTTTCGATCAGTTCGAGGTTGGGAAAACGGTCTGTTTGGCTGGATGCAGGCAGTTGCGCCAGTAGCGACTCAATATCCGGGCAATATACGGAAAAGAGGTCTCCGCGCTGCATCACCGCGTATTTTTCCACCGACGTGGTCCCGGTAGCCACTATGGGCAACCCCAGCCTACTGGAATGGGCCATGAGCATCGCCCGAATCGTTTCCAACGCCCCGGGAACCTTGAGCTGAACCCGTTCCTTGACGGCCGGCATCCCATAGCTTTCGGCCAGCTTCTCCAATAGCTTGTCGGGCTGGATCAGTCGGATCGCCCCCTTGCGGCTGATGATCAGATCCTCTTCGAGCGTCTTTAGGGCCTTGGAAACCGTCGAAAGGCTCATGGGTTTTTTTCGGCCGCTCGCCACCAGGGGGTTTTGCCGGTTGACGGCAGCGCAGATTTCCTGAACCGTATGGAAAACGCTTTGGTAAAAAAAGACCCTACCCACCATAGCGCTGTTTTTCCGGTAGATATTCTTGATGGGTGCCGAAGAGGAAAAGAGGTTCTTGCCGCCGCTACGGAAAACTGCGAACAGGCCGGGCACCACAACCACGCTGTTGCCGCACAGATCCAGGCCGCTGATCCCCTCGCGCTCCAGCTCCCGGAGCTGGTTGTCGGTCAGGAAGGGTAAAAACAACAGGGGAAAATAGCCCTTGGGCAGTGGCGTTGACTTGAGCAGACCGATTCCGTCCCGAAATGCCTTGGGGGTTGAAAGTGCCCTGCATTCCACGGCAAACCGTGCCTTATTTCCCAGCCAGGACACTTCAACCAGGGCATCAAGCTTTCCCTTGTCTTTTTTTTCCGACCGACCTTCAAGGAAATGGATGGAAAGGGGCCGTAGCTCTACCTTGCCGCCCCGGAGCAGCGCCATCATTTCGCTTTTTGTCGGTGCTTTCCTATTCATATCTATTTTCCTAAATAGGAAAATACACTATTTCAGGAAAATCTTCAAGGGCGGCCTTCAGCGGGGAAAACCCGATCCGTTTTTGTTCCAGAGGCACGGCCAGGCCGAAGCGGTCGGCCTTAAAGTCGCTGAAAAGCGCCTGTTACGGCGTTATTACCCTTACTTTTACCCTTACTAAGAGGTATTACCCTTTCTATGCCACAAGGCGGCCGGCCCACGTCCTACGCACTCCACATCTCCGTCTTTTTGCATGTTTCTCAAGACGTTACGGACCATGTCCTGGCTGACGTGGGGGCACTTGTTCACCAGGTCGGCCAGGGTAAAGGGCGATTCGAGGGATCGGACCGCGGCTTTCACGAACTCGGTCTTGGTACCTCGGGGGCTTTTGGTTTCACCCACCCGGGATACGAACTCCCGGCAGGCGCTTTTGAGGATGAACAGGAGATAGTTCACATAGGGCCACGGATCGTGTTTTCCCTCGTGCCACCCATGGGAACTGGTTTCCAGGGTTTCGTAATACCGGTCCTTGTTGGTTTCGATGAGCCGTTCCAGGCTGATATACCGTCCAGCCTCAAAGCCCAGGTGATAACTCTGGAGCAGCAGCAACAGCCGCGACACCCGTCCGTTTCCGTCCCGAAACGGATGGATGCAGAGAAAATCGAGGTTGAAGGCGGCCAGGGCAATCAGGGGATGCACCCAGCGTTTTTCCAGGCATTGATCCCAGAGGGACACCAAGTGCGCCATACACTCGGCGGTCAGGGCCGCCGAAACCGGTTTGAACCGGACCCGCTGCCGGCCGTTGGGGTACCGCTCGATGATATCGCCGTCCTTGGACTTGTACTTCCCGGCGTCCCAGATATCGCCCCGGGCCAGCCGGTGCAGGTCGCAAAGGGTCTTTTCGGTAACAGACAGCCGCTTTCCCTGCGCATGGATCCGGTCCAGGGCCAGGCGATAGCCCCGGACCTCCTCCTCGTCCCGGTCCTGGAGAAACGATTTTCCCAAAACCACGGCCTTGACGCGCCGCCGGTCCACCTCTACCCCCTCGATTCGGTTGGAGGACACGGCGCTCTCGATCAGGGCGTGCTCCCGCAAGACCTTGAGTTTCTGGGGCGCCTGGCGGGTGAACAGCTCCTGTCGGCCCCGGGCTTCCCCCAGGTCCGCCAGGTACCAGGATGTGCCGGCCGGCACCGTTTTCACCCCTCCGGCGAACTGTTCGAAGGTTTTCACGATGTTTCCTCCAGCTCCGCCCGGGCACCCTGCACCCGGGTCAAATCCGCTTCGGTAATCCGCCTTTTCCCTGTTACGCTTTTGTGGATCAAGGATTCGCCTCTCAGGCGTTCGGCGGACTTCCAGATCTCATTGGCCAGGTTGTCCAGCCGGGGTTTGTCGATGGAAAGGGACATCAGGGTGCCTCAGCAAAGGTCTGATCGATTGGTCAGCGACAACGAATAGATAATTATAACAAGCAACAACGTTAATATCAGAAATTCGTGGGAAATTACATGGTGAGAGAAAATCTTCCGACCAAACTTTAAGAAATCTGGTCAGTTTCGGTGGAAAATATGCATTTCAAATGCATTTTTTCTATCTTTTAGTCGGGGGGGCTTCCACTATCCGGAAAACCATACTCAGAAAAGCTCTATAATTCAGGCGCCCCAGTCAAATATGACGAAATAAAGGCGGTTAATCCGGCAGACCCAGCAGATCCCGGTCGGCGTCCTGCCAGGCCGGAAATTCTTTCCGCCAGTTGTCCATGAGGCCTTTGGAGAGCACCCGGGTGTGAACCACAGGATCGTCGCCCTGGCGAAAGAGAACCGTTCCCAAGGGATCGAACACCGAAGAGTCCCCGCTGAAATCCAGGCCGTTGCCGTCTGTGTCGACCCGGTTGACCCCAACCACGTAGGCCTGGTTCTCGGTGGCCCGGGCCTCCAGCAGGGTTTTCAGTGACCGGATCGCCGGGCCGGCCAGTAGGCGATTTAGATGGCCAGTTCGGTCTGGATTGCGGAGACCGTCAAATCCGGCAAAGCTTTTCCGCGGCGGCCATGAGGGTCTCGTCGGTCTTGGCAAAGCAGAACCGCAGCACCCCATGGTCGGTGCCGTCATGGTAGAAGACCGACGGCGGAATGGCCGCCACCCCGTGCTCGGTGGTGATGCGGCGGGCGAACTCGGTGTCCGGGGCGTCTGAAATGGCCGCATAGCCCAGCATCTGGAAATAGGTGCCGTGGCAGGGAAGGACCCGGAACCGCGACCCGGCAATGAGCTTTTGAAAAAGATCCCGTTTTTTCTGATAAAAGGCCGGAAGGTCTTCGTAGGGGGCGCGGCGGTCGAGAAAGTCCGCATAGGCGTACTGGACCGGGGTGTTCACGGCAAAGGTCAAAAACTGGTGGACCTTCTGGAACTCCCGAGAAAGCGGCGCCGGCGCCAGGCAGTAACCGACCTTCCAGCCGGTGGCGTGGTAGGTCTTGCCGAAACTGCTGATGACAAAACTGCGCTCGGCCAGGGCCGGATACCGGGCCATGCTTTCATGGCGCGCCCCGTCAAAGACGATGTGTTCGTAGACTTCGTCTGAAAGGATCAGGGTCCGCCGGTCGGCGACAAGCCGTGAAAGGGTTGCCATGTCCTCGGCCGAGAGAACCGCCCCGGTGGGGTTGTGGGGCGAGTTAAAGATGATGAGCCGGGTCTTGGGCGTCAGGGCCTCTTTCACCCGGTCCCAGTCCACCCGGTAGTCGGGAAAAGTCAGCTTCACGAAAACCGGCACGCCGCCGTTGAGCCGGATGACCGGGACATAGGCGTCGTAGGCCGGCTCCAGAACGATGACCTCGTCACCGGGAGAGACCACTGCGGTGATGGCGGCAAAGAGGGCCTCGGTGGCCCCGGCGGTGACGGTGATTTCGGTGGCCGGGTCATAGGCGGCACCGTAGATACGCCGGGTCTTTTCGGCGATCTTCTCCCGAAGCGCCGGCACGCCGGGCATGGGGGCGTACTGGTTGCTGCCGGACTGAATATGGGCCGCCACCCTTGCCTTGAGTTCCGGGTCCGGGTCAAAATCCGGAAATCCCTGGCTCAGGTTCAGGGCGCCGTGATCATTGGACAACTGGGTCATAACCGAAAAAATGGTCACGCCCACATCGGGAAGCTTGGATCGAATCTGCATGAAGAGGTCCTTTTCGGATTTTAATGCATGGTCCTTGATAACGCCTTCTTATTGTTTCGAGCAATTTAGTTTTACCGCGGACACACGCAGACAGTCGCAGACTTCTTTCTTTATGGCCTATTTGGCGTTGTAGGCCACCGGATCCAGGGGAGAGCCGGCCGGAAATACCCGCTGACCCAGTTCCCGGTCCAGCATGAGCAGGCCGGTTTTGTCCTTGCCGACCATTTCCAGCTCAGCAGCGATCTTGCCGGTGGTTGCCTCTTCCTCCACCTGTTCGTCGGAAAACCATGCCAACATAGGCTCGCTGGCATAGTCCTTTTCTTCCCGGGCGATGGTGGTCAACTCGTTGATCTTGCTGGTGATGAACTGCTCATGGGCGTAGGCGTCGTTAAAGACCTCTTCCACCGAGACCCAGTCGGTCTTGAGCTGTTTCAGGTCCTGGAGCACCGCCTTTCCGCCCCGGTCGATGATGTGGTCGAAGAATTTCATGGCGTGGATCATCTCTTCGTGGGCCTGGCAGCGCATCCAGTGGGCCATGCCGTCCAGGTTCCTGTCGTGCAACCAGGAGACCATGGACAAGTAAATATAATAGGATTCCAGCTCGTGCTTGATCTGGTCGTTCATGGCTTGGGTCAGTCGGTCTCCGATCATGGTTTCTCCTTTGTAATTGGGCACGGCGAGCACGCCGTGCGCGGGTCTCTTGGGCGGTTTTCCGGCCCGGGAACGACTTGACCGTCCCCGGCGGCAACGGTCTTTGGCAACTCTCATCATTTTCGGTCCGGCTGTCAACCTTGCCGTTGGGGGTGCCGCCGCCGTGTCTGGTCATACACAAACCCCCATGATGTAAATAGCGTTTGCTTTTCCGCAAGTTATGGACAAATCGCCACGCTTCTGCTACCCAATGGCAGGGGTGGCCCCGAGGGCGGCCCGGCTGACGGTCCGGACACCTTTGTGTCTTGTTGGTAAGTGCAACCATATCAGTGATTGCGATTCGCAAATATGGATTGCCGCCGTCTCCCGGCAATCAATAAAATGAAATCCTTTGTGGCCGCTTTGTCTCGGTGGTGATTCAAATAAAATACGGTATCGTATTATGAATGCATGTACTTAGGGGTGAGCGATGTTGACCCAAATCGTTTCCGGTGGCCAGACCGGAGCAGACCAGGCGGCGCTGGATGTGGCCATCGACCTGGGCATTGACCACGGCGGGTGGGTACCTCTGGGGCGGTTGACGGAGAGTGGCGTTCTGGATTCCAAATACCACATGCAGGAGATGCTGACGGACGAATACAGCGCCCGTACCGAACAAAACGTTATCGATTCCCATGGCACCCTGATTCTGTCCCATGGTCCCTTGACCGGTGGTTCCAAATACACTCAGAAAATGGCTGACAAACACGGCCGGCCCTGGCTGCATATCGACCTGGCCCGCAGTTCGGCCTTTGATGCCGCCCGCAAAACCAGCGAGTGGCTGACCGAAAACCGGGTGTCGGTGCTCAATGTGGCCGGCTCCCGGGCGAGTAAGGATCCGCGCATCTACCAGGCCACCCGGGATGTGATTGAAAATGCTTATTATCTGGGCCTGGTCAACGACTCCGGGGTCCTGGATGGGCCGGACGTGGCACCCAACGAAATACAGCCCCTGGCGCCACCGGCCACCCTGATGCAGGCCGTGGCCATGCTGAGCCGAAAGCTGACCCTGCGCGATCGCCACCGGATTGCCAACATGCCAACAGAGGCGCTTTCCGAACTCGGCCTTTCACTGGAGGTGTTTTTACAAAGTGAATTCGGCCTGCCGGATCGCAACCAGGCATTAGAGGGTTCCGTCCGGGTTGCGGCCGGAGAATTCGGCCTTCAGGACGCCGCCGCCTCGCTGGTGGTGGCAAGGGCGCTTTGGGAAACGCTTCGCGGGACCCATCGGCTGAGGGTGGTTAAATAGTTTCCATCCGGTCAAAAAACGATTCGTTGACGGGCACAAAATAGCCGTTACACTAAAGACGTCCGTTCCATCGGTGAACTCTGAAAGGGTTACCGTTTCGGCCTGTGAAGCACTCGGGTTGTCAACCGTCTCCTAACTGCTTTTGGCTGAAATCCGGTCAACCCGATTTTCTGAACCCGGGGCAAGAAGGCGCCATGGCCAGTATCCTCTTTGTCTGTACCGGCAACATCTGTCGCAGCCCCACGGCTGAAGGGATCCTGCGTCACCGCCTTGAGGCGGCGGAAATGACCCATGTCCAGGTCACGTCCATGGGCACCCACGGACTTGCCAATGCCCCGCCATCCGATCTGGCCCTGAAAGTCTGTGAAGACCACGGCATCGATATTTCCGAACACCGGTCCCGGGGGCTGGTGGGGGAAGAGATTCAGGATGCCGACCTGATCCTTTGCATGGAGCCGGCCCACCGCAAATTTCTTCAGACGTTTTTCCCCTGGCAAAAGGACCGGGTCGCCCTGCTCGGTGCCTGGCCTGAAAAGGAAACCCGGAAAAGCGCCATCCGCGACCCCATGGGGTCGACGCTCAAAGTCTACCAGCAGGTCTACGATCATATTGAAAGCCATATTGATCGGATTCAGTCCCTGCTGTTTTAGTTTCCTTCCAATAGCGACACGTCGTCTTCCAACGCCTGCAATCCCTGCGCCCCGGGGCGGGGCGCCAACGCTTGCCTGTTGACACGGAAGGCACTGGTACTGGCTTTGAGCTGTTCTGCACTGGACGCGGCCTGCTGAATTCCCTGGTCGATTTGAGATATCGCTTCATTGATCTGAGTGACCCCGCGGGCCTGTTCCCTGGAGGCGACGGCGATATTGTCGACCAACTCGCCGGCATGGATCGACTTGCGCGAGACTTCGGAAAAAACGACATTGGCGGTTTCCACCATTCTTTCGCCCTCACCGACCCGCTTGACCGTTTCCGCGATCATATCCGAGGTTTCCTTGGCCGCCGCGGCCGCTCGGATGGCAAGGCTCCGGACCTCTTCCGCCACAACGGAAAACCCGGCTCCGGCCTCACCCGCCCTGGCTGCTTCCACGGCCGCGTTCAAGGCAAGGAGGTTGGTCTGGAAAGCGATTGCGTCGATGGTCTTTACGATCTTGGACGTCTTATCACTGGCCAGGTGAATGTCGGCCATGGATCGAATCAACGCTACCATGGTCGCATCCGCGTTTTTGACCACCGTCAGGATCTCCTTCATCAGGTCCTCGGCGCTGGATGCATTTTCTGCGTTCTGATGGGTCATGGAAGCCAACTCCTCCAAAGAGGCGCCGGTTTCCTCCAGAGAAGCGGCCTGCTCACAGGAGATCCGGGAAAGGGCCTCGGCTCCCTGCATGATCTGGCAAATCATCTCCCGAAGGCTTTCGTTGACCAGGTTCATGCGTGCGGTCATATGGCTGATCTCGTCGCGGCCTCTGACTTCCAGTTCCCGGGTCAGGTCTCCCTGCCGCATCTGGCCGGCCAGGTCGAGAAGGCGTTTGACCGGCCGGTTGACCATTTTCTGAAACAGAAAGAAGACGGCCAGGCCAAGGCAGAGGATTCCCCCCATTCCAAGGGCCAGACTCTGGTTGCGTGTTTTCCGAGCGGCCAAAGCCGCCATTTCCGTCGAAGCCCTGACTTGCATGCCGCCCAGGACCTTGCGGGAACGGCCGTGACAGTGGAAACACCCTTTTTCATTGAGAATCGGCCGAAACACGCTCTGGTAAGGTCTGCCATCGACCGATTCCATCAGCGGCCGTTCGGGCGCCATACCGGATTCAATCATCCCCTTGACCATGTTTACGCCCTTTTCGTTATCAAGAAACACGTCGAGCTTTTTATGGGCGGCATCGGTCCGGGTGGAAAAAGAGATATCGCGGTTGAAGTCAAAGACAAAGACATCCACGTCGTTGGTTTTTTCCTTGAGGCGGGCAAACTGCCGGGCCACGGTGTCATTGTCGCCTGTGGCCAGAGCGTCAAACATGCCTCCCTCAATGGCCGTTGCCAGGGTCTGGCTACCATAGAAAACCTGGGCGTCCACGGCCGATTTCTGGGATTGAATGCTGGAAAAGATCATTACGCCCACAGCAGCAACCACAACAGCCATGACTGCGCCCATGACTTTGATCCAGAGGTGTTCTCTAAAAACGCCGATCCATTTCATGTGATTGACTTCCTGTTGCCCGTCCGATGGTCTCCATTTGGGCGCCGTCTGCGTCAATGGGCGCCACCATGGAGCAGCGGTTTGAAGTTGAAGGCACCCACCCGTTCGGAATTGTGGCAGGTCAGACAGTTATCCATACTCAAGTTTGCCAGGATATCGTCGGGGTCTTCGGTTTGCAGGTGAAGGCTGCCCGGACCGTGGCAGACCTCGCAACCGGCATCCCGCAAGTGTGGCGTTTCCTCCATCGACACAAATCCACCCGGTTGGCCGTACCCCGTGGTGTGACAGGCGTAGCATTCCTTGATTTCGGCCCCGGACAGGCCTTTTTTCATTTTGATGACGCTGTCGTAAGAGGTTGCTTTTTTGGCGTAAAGGGTAAAGTTTTCATACTCGACTTCGTGGCATTCCATGCAGGCTTGCGAGCCCACATAGGTTTTTTCCGATGCGCCCCTGGCCAGGACAGGGCTCACCATGCCGATCCAGGAAACGGACAGACCCAGAAATATGCCGCCGATTGCCACTGCAACGATTTTCTTCAACATTGCCTCCATCGCCGACAATTTTCCATGTGGGCGCAAATTTTGGTATTCATATCCCAAGGGTGACATAAATGTAGGTCGGCATTTTTTAACAAAACTTTAACTAATTTTCCAAAGCATTGAGTCCGGTCGGTTTTGCAGGCATTCCCGGCTTTTTAAAGGGACCATCAAAATGGGTGTCATGCGAAAATCCGTACTTGTGGACACGGATGGCTTGAAAAAGCCGATGATTTCGGACTAAAGTCCGACAGGGCCGAAAATCCTTTGCCTCTCGCAACGCCTCAAATCCCACCCCGTCAGCCGGCGGCAGAAAAAAAGGATACTGGAACCATGAGGGAAGACCTCGCTTTTCCGCTTGTATTCAACAAAGAGCGGCTCGTCGCCCGTTTTGTTGCTCCGACCGGGCTTGCTGCCGAGAAGGTCGTGGAGGTCCGGACCGATCCCATCACCGGCCGCACCTGCCGGATCACCTATGCCCGGGTCGATGAAAAAGAGACCGGCACCGCATCCCTGCCCGTACCGCCACCGACGGCGGTTGACAGGGCGGGGTGTCCGTTCTGCCGACCCCAAATCAACCGGCTGACCCCGCAGTTGCCCAAAGGGTTTGCAGACGCCGGACGCCTGGTTTGCGGCAACTCCGTCCTTTTTCCCAATCTCTTTCCCTACGGCAGTTTTTCTGCCGTGAGCCTCTTTGACGACAGGCATTTTGTGGAGATCGGCACCGCCGACGCGACCTCCTATGCCGACAGTTTCATCAACTGCCGGCAATACCTGAAACGGGTGCTGGTAATGGAACCCAAGGCCCAATACCTGGCCGTCACCCAGAATCATCTTCCCTCTGCCGGCGGCTCCCTGGTTCATCCCCACCTTCAGGTGCACGCCGATCTTGTCGCCCCCAATCACCTCCGTTTCCTTCAGGCACGGGCGGACGCCTATTCCCAAAATCAGGGACGGCTGCTGATGTCCGAATACCTGAAGCGGGAAATCGCTTCCCAAGAGCGGATCATCGGCAGCTCGGGTGACTGGCACTGGCTGGCGGCCTTTGCGCCGGAGGGTTTTTATGAAATATGGGCCATCCTTCCAGGCGCCACATCGCTGATTGGGGTGCCCACGGCTCGATGGACCGAACTGTCGTCCGGCCTGATGCGGGTGCAGCGTTTTTTTCGCAGCCTCAACCGCAACGGATACAACCTCGGCCTGGTGGCCGTGGAAACCCCGGAGAGCCGGCTGGAACTCAGGCTTCGGGTGGTGGTCCGGGCCAACCACGCACCGTGGACGCGCAACGATCACACCGGATACGAAGTGATCCTGGGGGACATGGCCACCTTTACCGCTCCGGAAGAGACCGCGGCTATGGCCCGGCGGTTCTGGGAATAAATTTGACGGCTCCGCAAAAAACCCGATATCGGCGTTACGCGAATTCTTCGTCACCGCGGCGTACCTCAAGTACGGCCTCATTCCTCAGAATTCGCAAGCCTTGATCTCGGGCCTTTTACGAAACCGTCTGGAACGATAAATTTGCTGTGGCAAATTTATGAAACGCGGCTTCGCCGCAACAAACTGGGGAATTTTTCATTTGATTATCTTGAACCGATATCTCCTTGGCGTTTGGGTCGCTGTCACTTTCGGTTCGGAGGGACCGCTGGATGTGATCCTCAAGCTGCTTCGGGCTGTTCGGGAGATTCTGGAACTCATCCGTTCCTTGTGAGCGAGACCGCCTCTCCGGGGATAACGTCGTGAATGAAATTTTTCTTTGTTTCGATGAAGTCCTGTGGCCCCTTTTGAAGCAACCCTGCGACCGGATCTTCTGGCGCGGTTCCCACCACGATGAAATGTTCGCCCGGTTAGAGTCCCTCCTTGGAGACATTCATAACCAAGCCCATCAGGCTATTTGAGTTGACAAACCCCATTGGGTAGCGTTACCACGCGATACTTTTCTGGGGCCAGCGCTAACCATAAGCCACCATTCATGCCATGAATACGGTTAAAAACATCCTTGCCCGGTTCAAACATTTTCCCGCCGGCCTTCAGTTGGCCTTTGGCGCGGCGCTCATCAGCTTTTCCGGGGTCTATGTTAAACTGGCACGGGTCACGCCCGCGGCGGCCGGTTTTTACCGGATGGCCTTCGGGGGCCTGGTGCTGCTGGCCGTCATTGCTTTGCGGCGGGAGATCCGCTGGCCCGGATCGAAATTTTTCTTCCTGGGGCTTATCTGCAGTCTCTGGTTTACCGTGGACCTGTTCTGCTGGCACGTCAGCATTCACCATGTCGGCCCCGGCCTGGCCACCCTGCTGGCCAATTTCCAGGTTTTTTTCCTTGCCCTTGCGGGCGTGATCTTTCTGGGGGAAAAGATTCGTTTGAAACTGGTCCTGGCCGTTCCCCTGGCCCTGGTCGGGCTCTTTATGTTGGTGGGTGTTCGATGGGGGCAGTTCGGGCCGGATTATCGGATCGGGGTCTATCTCGGGCTTGGGGCCGCGGTTTGCTACGCCGGTTTCCTGCTGACCCTGCGGAAGCTGCAGGCCGCGGAAAACGGCGTTTCCGCCATGGCCACCCTGACCCTGGTTTCGTTTTTCACCGTCTGTTTCCTGGCCCTGGAGATCTGGCGCACCGGGGATACGTTCCGGATTCCGGATGTTCAGAGCGGTGTCCTGCTCGTCGCCTACGGGGTCTCCAGCCAAGCCCTGGGATGGGTGATGATCACCCGGGCCCTGCCCCATGTGCGTGCCTCATTTGCCGGTCTGGTGCTTCTGCTGCAGCCGTCGCTTTCCTATGTCTGGGACATCCTCTTTTTTAATAAAATCGTAACGACCGTCGGCATGGCCGGCCTGGTCCTGACCCTTCTTGCCATCTACCTGGGATCGACCCGAACAGCGGACTGACGCTCAGGAAAGATCCGCGCCCGCCGCGTTGACTTTCCCCGGAAACCGGGGTTAGAGTGGAAATGATGGATTCATAAAAACGTTCAGTAGGGATTATCAGCGGCAACCGGCCCGACGAAGCATTGTCAACGGCCAGCAGGTAGCAGGTGTTCAAACGGAACAGAATTTTGACAATCCCTATAGGCATGAAGAGGGTCATGGACCAGCAAAGCTTTCATATCGAAGAAATCCCCGAACTCAAGTATCCGGTCCTGATTGCCGGATTCGACGGATGGGGCAATGCTCTGGGTATTGCCTCGGCCATGGCCGTATATATCGTGGGAAAGCTCAAGGCCGGCCCCTTTGCCCGGATCAACCCGGACCGGTTCTACCGTTATGACGAGGACCGGCCGGTGGTAAGTATCAAGGAGGGCGTGCTGCTCAAGTTGCGCAGCCCCGGTGGTACGTTCTATGGGGCCGGGATGGATCATACCCAGAACGATCTGGTCCTTTTGCGCGCCGACGAGCCATCCCTTCGGTGGCAACAATTTGCCGACGATCTCTTCTCCCTCTGCAAAACCCTGGGGGTGCATCGGGTGATCACCCTCGGTTCCATGTTCGACCAGGTGCTTCATACGGACCGCGTGATATCGGGCATCGCTTCCAGCCCCTCGCTGATGACCAGCCTCCAGGAAAACGGCGTCCTCCCCATCAACTACCAGGGCCCGACGTCTGTCCACTCAATCCTTCACACCGAAGGGAGCAAGCAAGGGATCGACTGCATCAGCCTCTGGAGCCACTGCCCCTTCTACCTCCAGGAGACCACCCATTTCGGACTTCTGGCCCGACTGGGAGACGTGCTGGCGCGGCTGGGCGGATTCGAACTGGACACCTCTCCCCTGGCCCGACAGTGGGACCTTATCGAAGTGAAGATTCAACAACTCATCGACGAGGATCCCAAGCTGCGGGAAATGATCGGTGAACTCCGACGGGCAAAGGTTCGCGGATCCTGGGAGAGTGTCCATGCCGCGGACGCCCGGGCCGGCAAGGTGATCAGCCTCAAGGACTTCCTCGATCCCCAATAGAACAACTTCGTAAACCGACCAATCTCTGCGTTGCACTTCATGCCGCCTACGCTGCGGCGTACGGTCGTACGCCTCGCTTGACAGCATTCGTGCGCCTTGACCTTGGCCGTTTTACGAAGCCGCTTTGCTAATGGACGTCTATCCGGCAGCGGACCGTGCCGTGCTGGTCCTGAATTTCGATTCGGCGATAATCGCCCCGGGGGATGCGAACCAGCAGGCAGGGGCTGGTGATCATCTGGGTAACCATGGCGTCCGGCGCCGGCTCGATCCAGTCGACCCGAATGATGGCCGTTTCCTTCTCAATGCGAGCATGGGTGTCGACCAGCACCAGCTCGTATCCACCGGTGGGTTGGGTCCCCATGGAAATCCGAAGTGCTGCGAACTGCTCGAAGTCGATTGCGGGAACGGGAATGTCCGAACCGGCGATGAACTCCCGACGCACCTTTCGACAAACTGATTCCAGGTGCTCAGCGTCGTTAATCCATTCCCCACATGCTTCAGAGGAACCGCATTGGCCGCCGGTATATACGACATTGGTAGAAATATTTGTCGTCGCCCCCTTTTCGGCAGAAGCCGAATGGAGACACCCGGTTGCGGTAAAAAGGACGGCTGCGGCTATTGACCAGATCCCTTTTCTTTTCATGGTGCAGCCTTTATTTTTTTGATCGGCGCTTTCAAAAATATTAAAGGAAAAAGAGAGGTCGCCCTGTCCGTACCGGCCGCGGGAAGGCTGGTATTGATCTGGGTGGCAAAATCGATGTTGGAAAGATTGTTGCCTACGGTGACCGTATTCGGGTCTTCCAGGGAAAGATAGGCTCCAATGGCCTCTCCAGTGCCTCCGATGATTCCGTCGTTGTCCGAATCCGTCCCGGCGTAGACCTTGTATGTGCCGGGAGTCACACCGCTGACGATATAATTCAAATTCCCGCCGGTCGTGTTGCCGGCGGTCTGGGCTATAGGGTCTTCGGAATCCGGGTCAACGAGGACGACATAATGGTAGCCGGAGCTGGTTGTTGTCCCTACTGTTACCTGCAATGAGACAGGAATTTCGACGCTTTTTGCATCATCGGTCGTAAAAGTAATTTTTGCGGAATAGGAGCCTGTCGCTGACAAATCGGCATGGCCCCTGTTTGCCGTAGCGGTATAAGTCCCAAATCTTTCTGCGTCTACACTGGTAGCCGCGACGGTTAGCCAGGCGACATCGGTTGTGACCGGGTTGTTCACGCTACGGACCCCTGTGCCGCTTTTAATAGTGGCCAAGTTTAACGATGTCATTGTCGTGCCAAAATTCAGTGCTGACGGTTCAACGGTGAGGAAGGTCGGCAGAGGCGTACCGTCCAATAGATTTTTCGCTTTGGAAACTGCCTTGAGGGCATCGATCAGGCCGTAGCCGAACTGATTGTCCCTGCCGGCGGTGCCGATATCCTGGGTTAAATCTCCGTTTTGGAGAAGGGCATCGAAAGCGGTAGGCGTCAGGGCCGGGTAGATCTCTTTCATCAAAGCGGTCACGCCGGCCACGTGGGGGGTGGCCATGGAGGTGCCCTGGTAGAATTTGTAGGTCATCTGGATGGTGCCCGAGGTGTCGTCGCCGCAGGTGCTCAGTACGCCGTCCACATTGCCGTCACCGTTTTCATCGGCTGTGGTATCGCCCCCCGGGGCCGCTACGTCAATGGTGGTTCCGTAGTTGCTGTAGGGAGCCAGATCCTTGTTGAACTCCACGGCGCTGACCGAAACCACGCCGTTGTACGCAGCCGGATAGGACAGCGAGCTCGACGCGCTGTTGCCGGCGGCGGCGACCACGATAATGCCGGCATTTCGGACCTGGGTGTAGAGGCTTTGCTCCGTACTGGAAGAGCCGCTGCCACCTAGACTCAGGTTGATCACCTGGGCGGCCTGGGCGGGCACAGTCCCCGAATCGTTGCTCAACCCGGCGGCGTACCTGACCCCCTGCATGACATCGTAACTGGTGCCGCCGCCTTTGCCCAGGACCCTTACGGGCATGACCTTGATATTTCGTGTATAGGCCACTCCGGCCACTCCGGTGGTTCCGTTGTCGGTTGCCGCGGATATGGTGCCGGCCACATGGGTGCCGTGAAAGGAGCTACCGCCGGTTCGTCCGTCACCGGGATCGTCAGGATCGGCATCGATGCCGTCACCGTCACGGGACCGATAGGTGGAACTGACGAAATCGTAGCCTGTGGTCGTCAACCGGCCCGAAAGGTCCGGGTGGGCGAGCAGCACCCCAGTGTCCACCACGGCAACGATCACTGCGTTGCCTCCCGGAGCCGAATCCCAGGCCTGGGGCAGGTTGATCAGGGGATAATGCCACTGGAAGTCATAGTACTCGTCATTGGGTGTGGCGGTGGTCGTGCGGATATAGTTTGGATCTGCCGAGGCCACGTCCGACCGTTTGCGCAGGGCTCGGACAATACGCAGGGTGTCCAGCTTGTCCTGGGTTTCAAAGGTCGCAAAGGATGCCGCCAATTGATCGGTTTCATTGATGTGAATGCCGAGCCGTTCAAAGGCTCGCTCTTTTCCCATTGTATCTGAAAATCCCATAAGCACGGCGGTGCTTCGGGTCCCTCTGAAGGCTTCAAGACCCACCGCCTCCGACAGGGTGCCGAGGTCGTCTGCCGCCATGGCCGAAATTTCGTTTTCTTTGAACTTGACGATGATTTCCCCGGGGATGAAATCGGTGTCGTTGCGAAGCCCGCCGTTCGAGGCGGCGGTGATGGACTGGCCCACGAACAGCGTGTATGTGGATGCACCCGAATCGGCGGCGACACGGATCCAATAGGTTTGACTGGCTGGAGTAGTTATCTCCAAGGACCGATCCAACCCACTGTCACCGACAAAAATAGGCGTAAGGTCCGTGGGATCGTCGTATAGATAGAGATCGAGATCGGCCGCGGCCGTATCCCCGATATACAACACCACCGACTGGCCGGCGGCCATGGAGACCTCGAAATAATCGCTGGGATCTCCGATATTCTGGGATCTTCCGGAATTTCCGCTCCCCGCCACATTGACATATCCTCCCACCGTGGCCGGGCTGGCAATGGCTTGTGCGGATAGGGCGGTATCGTTTTGTATATACGGAGCCCTGGGGTCGTTGACGTCGCTGTCAAAGACCATGGAACTGCTGGTGCCCACCGTGCCGCTGACCGTGTTGGTGACGGTGATGGTCCGGGAGGCGGCGTCCGTGGCGCCGTCGTCGTCGGTGACGGTGAGACTGGCGGTAAAGGTGCCGCCGGTGGTGTAAGTGTGGCTGGTGGTCTGGCCGGCAGCGCTGGCACCGTCACCAAAGGTCCAGGCGTAGGTGGCGATGGTGCCGTCGGCATCGGTGGACGAAGCAGCGTTGAAGGCGACGGCCAGGGGGGTGTTTCCCGAAGTCGGCGTGGCGGTAAAGGCCGCGGTGGGGGCCTGGTTGGCCGCAGCGCTGCTCCCCCCGCCGCCACCCCCGCCGCCGCAGGCGGCCAAAAGAAAGGCCAGACTTGCGGCCACCAAGGCGGACAACCATCGGCGGCTTGCCCGGCAGCGGCGATGGCTGACGCCGGCATCAGGGATAGCGGTTAATCCTGGATCATTTCCGTCCATCGGTGCCCATCCATTTGAAAAGCAGTTCGTGGATGGGCGCAACAAGCATCTCTCGGTGTCGGTTTCCCGCTCCGCGCAGCCCATCCCTGATTTAGGTCGTGCAAAAGCGGTGGAAAGTTACGCGTCGCGGCCGCCCAGTGGCACCGTTGCCATGGTGACGAAAAAATAGCGCCCACGCCCATTGGTCGGCGTCGATTCCCACACACGAGACGACCCATGGATCCCGTGTCCAATTGTTTTCGCCGTCGTCACCATTTTGCCGGTGGAAACAACCAGCCGGCCCGGCCCGTTAATGCGCTGTTTTCCGGCTTTCGAACCTTTCAATCAATCCCTTTCGAAGGCGCCGGTCAAACCCGCTTCGGCGGCGCAACCCCATGCGTCGCTCAGTGCCGTCACAATGAGACACCCTTACCCGGCGGTCCGTGATTCTTCGTCTGCCGCCCCGGTCTTCGGGGCGTTTGATCGGATCGTTGTTTTCCATGATGCACCTCCCGGTCGACGGTGGATACACCATTATAATACCGCGGACGCGGTACGTCCAAAAAAAAGTTCGGTATCCCTATTCCTGGGTGGACCAGGTATCGATGGGCAGGCGGTAATGGCCGATGGTTTTGTTGAGCTTGACCCAGTACTTGACGTCTTTCTCCTTTTCCATGATCAGGACGATACCGGCCCGTTTTCCGGTCTGCATGGCATAGTGAAGGGCTTCACCGATGGATTCGTACCACCGGTCCGCATAGTCAAACTCGATAACGTATTTTTCAGAGAGGCAGTCATAAACATCGGACACCGTCACCGTGTTTTCGCCGAAATACTTGGCGCACCATCGATCCTGATACCATCGTTTGGGGTGTTTGCGATCGGCCTGGGCGGCGGCCGGCACCAGCAGCGCAATGAGCACCGCGATTCCAATCCATTTTTTCAAGGTGTTGCTCCTTTCCGGCTTTCCTGTGTGACGATTTGCGTCCGATACGGTAACCCCGGCGTTAGAGCAGGGGCATTTTGTCCATATCCTCGATAATGTGTTGCACACGAAACTTCACCCGCGCGCCGGGTCGCTGGGGTTCCCACCGATGGGGATTCGGCAGAACCGCGGCCAGAAGCGCCGCCTGTTCACGGGAGAGGTCCAGGGCGGAGCGGTTGAAATACCGTTTCGCCGCTGCTTCGGCGCCCATGGTCAGTCGTCCCCAGTCCACCGTGTTCAGATAGACTTCCAGGACCCGGCGTTTGTCCCATAGGAGCTCGATGAGCACCGTATACCAGGCTTCTCCAAGCTTTCTCGAAACACTGCGGCTCGGCATCAAAAAGAGGGTCCGTGCCACCTGCATGGTAATGGTACTTGCCCCGCGAAGCCGCTGGTACTGGAACAGTTCCGAAATGGCGTTGCGTATCTCGACAAAGTCAAACCCGCAGTGGTCCGCGAACCGCTGGTCTTCGGAGGCCAGCACGGCCCTTTGGAGATAGGGCGATATCTGGTCCAGGTTGCGCCAGCGATAGGCCGGGCGCAGGTAGGGCCTAGATGCCGATACGTCCTTTGCCCACTGCCAGGCCATGCGCAGGGTGAACGGTGGGTTGACGAACCGGACCACCAGCACCTGGGCAGTGGTCAAAAGGGCCAGGGCCAGGGTGATTGTAAGCATCATCCGGGCTAGGCGTCCGGTCGTCCGGCGGAGAATTCCCTTCTTCTTGGCTTTTGGCACAGGTCTCTCCGGTCTCCGCCCCGCCCGTGTTTTTGCGAGTCCCCTTTGTTTGAAAAATGGGGCGGGTAAGCGTCCGCTTTGTGGGACCGCGCGGATTATAGCCGGAACACGACTGAATCGCAATGGCCGGCTTCGGCTGGCGCCCTTGCCGGCAGACCACGGCGGGTTGATGGTTGTGTATTCTCCCCCCCCCGGCCGTGTCCCGCACCGATCAGTTCGCCTTCCCTGTTGCTTCCGGTATTCCAATGGCCTGCAAGACCCCTTCCCACCAGCAGCGGATGACGCCGTTTCCTCTCTCTGCCAGGTACCGGGCCCGGACCCGGGCCATGTCGCAGCCGTAACGGGCGATGAGTTCTCTGGCTTTGCGTTCGGTGTTGGTCATGACCGTCCTCCTGTCGTTTGGGTGCAGATGATGGGGCCCGGTGTCACCTGGAAATTCTGGGTCCCATTAATTTCAAACCTAACACCGCGGTTTGACAGATACGGTCACGCGCCAGAGGCGCTTTTTTTAATTATTGATGGGTTTTTTATGGCGTGCATGACGGGCCGAATCAGACATTTCCAATTCGGTGAGAATTGTTGGCCATTTTTTAAAGGGGCTGCCCGCGGCCATCCCCTCTGTGGCTGGAGACTCAGGCGTGTCCGGTGAACCTTGCGCCCACCAGATACCAGGAGACGTCATTGTCCAGAAACCGGTTGCACCAGACAATTTCCGCCCGATAGGCCTCCGAGGCCTCTTTGGCCGAAGATGGGTCGATCGTTCGGACCATCACTTCGGCACCCGGCCGCAGGGCCAGTTCCGAGACGAAACGGATTCCATCGGCGCTGCAGTCGGTCATTTTCGCGCCGTGAAACCGCTGGCGTCGGGTCCGGGCGTAAGCGATGGGCGCCTTGAAGGCGCGGCGAGGACTTTCTCGTCGGTCTGATCTCGATGCCACGGCCAATCTCCTTTCCTTCTTTCCGGCTTTTCGATGGTAAGGTCGGATCTTGAGAGCAAGGGTCACAGGCTGTCTGATATCGCGATATTGTGGCGGCAGGTGCAGGTTTGAAGGGGAGAGAATCCACATGCAGCGGGGAACGATGTGAAGTCCTGTTTGTTCATCGTAAGCGCCTTGGATGCGGCTTGTCAACTTGCCAATGGCCTTTTCCGAATCCCTTCCTGCCACCCAAGCCCTGCACGCTGGAAAGATTAAATAAAACAGTACCCGAACCGACTTTTTCCGAATCGTGGCTTGACTTTATTCCTCTTTACAGCAGAATATACTGCCAAGCGTTGCCTCGAAGGCCGGCACGTTCGGTGTTTCGCGGTCGTGCTGGCCGATGTCATGCGGAGTTGCCCTTTCCCTTTTGTAACTGTTCACGGGGTTGAAACGCTCAAGAAGTTCCAAGCCCTCGCACAGTAAGCGTTTACAGGGCACCGTAGATGCGAGGCGCCGGGCATGCAGACGTACCCAATTGTACTTCAAATGCCCGGGAACAAAGTCACGCCTCGGCGTGATGCCCTGTGAACGCTTACCCCCTTTTGGTGCCGATGTCTGACCGTTCAAACACGTTTCCCGGTTTCACAAGACCGGGAGGATGCAATTGATCCTTTTCAAATGGAGAGACCGGAGATGAAGAGAATTGCACTTGTTGTTTTTACCGCCAGTCTGTTTCTTTCCAGCGTTTGTTTCGGGGATACGGTTTTCCTGAAAAGTCGGGACCGAATCCATGGCACCATTGAAAACGAGATCATCCTTCTCAATACCGATTACGGGAAGCTTCGCATTCAGCGGGATTTTATCAAAAGCATGCTTTTTCAGGAGGAATCCGGAAAGTTCTTGCTTCAAAGCATTAACAACGATGTTTTCACAGGACTTTTTTTCAATGATGGTATTGATTTTACCGCCCATGACAACCAGCGATTTCATCTGGGACGGGATCAGGTTTCCGGCATTGCCTTCGGATCCAGTGAAAAGACCTATGAAATCGATACGGTACTTTTTGTTATGGGCAACGGTGACAAGTTTTCCGGCCGTTTTTTGGCCGATGAAATTGAAGTTCAAAATGAATACGGCATCGTTGCCATTGCCTCCCAAGACCTGAGCCGGATCGATTTTGCCGGCAAGGGGCATGTCACCGTGGGGATGAACAACGGCAGTTCGATCCAAGGGCAATTGATGACCCAAAGACTCATCGTTGCCATGGATGCGGCGGAAACCATGTCGATCTGCACCGGTCAGTTCAAGACCGTTTTGTTTCACGTCAAGAAACTGGTGGCCAAAGCGTTCGAAAATCGGTCCGATACACTGTTCGACAGCGACAGTGACAGCGTTCCGGACGGTTGGGATCGCTGTCCGGATTCACCCTGTGGCCAGCATGTAAATGAAACCGGGTGCCCACCGGTTAACGATGCCGATGGAGACGGCGTTTCCGATGATATCGACCAATGCCCCACTACACCCAGGGGCGTGGACGCCGACGCACATGGATGCTGGGTCATTGGACTTCCCCTTTTTGACACCAACTCGGCCCGCATCAATCGTCAGCATTATCCGCTGTTGGATGACGTGGTTGCCGTTCTTGAAGAAAACGCCTCTTTGAGGATCGAGATCCAGGGGCACTCGGACAATGTGGGCTCTGCGGCGGTCAATGCCCGGCTGACGCAGAATCGCGCCCTGGCGGTCATGGACTATCTCGTCAGCAAGGGTGTTTCACGAAACCGGTTGGACGCCAATGGCTTCGGATCAACCCGGCCGGTCGCTTCAAACGATACCGCTGAGGGCCGGGCCGAAAATCGCCGGGTCGAACTGCGACCCCTGCCTTGATTCTAAGGGCTCTTCGCCCTCTTCAGCCTCACTATCGAGGGGATCCCCGTTTAAGTGTTTGGCGAACCGATGGAAGTGAATCTTTCCGCTCAAATCCAAGGATTCACCAACCCCATGGAAAAAGGAGACGGCGGCGGTGAAAATACTTAAGAGAATCGCTCTGGGTGCAATGTTGGTGCTGGTTGTCGCCGCCGCCGGCGGGTACGGATATATTCGCCACATCGCCCAAAGGGGTGTTCCGGATTATACCGGCCGGGTCGAATTGCGCGGATTGAAAGCCCCGGTGGACATTTTCCGTGACGACTTCGCCATTCCCCACATCTACGCCAAGCACGAACCGGATCTGTACCGCGCCATCGGCTGGTGTATGGCCCAGGACCGCCTTTTTCAGATGGATTTGATCCGCAGGGCCACCACCGGACGGCTTTCCGAGGTGATCGGCGAAAAAACCGTGGAGGTTGATCATCTCATGCGGACCCTTAACATGTCGGGAAAATCCGAGCGGATGATGGCCAATTCCGAAGCGGCATCGCTTGCGGGGATGGACGCCTTTTCAGACGGTGTCAACCAATACATCGAAGCCCACCGCGGCCGTCTTCCCGTGGAATTTGCCATCCTCGGCTACGAGCCGGAACCGTGGAAACCCATCCACAGTTTCAACGTGGCCGGATTTATGGCCTTTGACCTCTCCACCGGATGGAAGACCGAGATTTTCTTCCACAAGGTGATGGAAAAACTCGGCAATGAGATGGCCGGAAAAATCCTTCCGGGCATGGCCGGCAACGCTTCCGTGATCTATCCGGAGGTTGCCGGGAATCTGCCTGACATGGGGGCAAAGAGCCTGCTGTCCCAGGCCGCCGTGATCGGGGAACTGGGCCTTGCCACCTTTTCCGGGAGCAACAACTGGGCCGTGTCCGGGGCAAAAAGCGAAAACCACCTCCCGATCCTTGCCAACGACATGCACCTGGGGCTCAATGCCCCTGGGATCTGGTACCAGATGCACCAGGTGCTGGAGGACGAGTTCAATATCACCGGGGTGGTGGTGCCGGGCCAGCCCCATGTCACGGCCGGGCACAATGATCATCTCGCCTGGGGATTCACCAACGTCATGGTGGACGACATGGATTTTTACCTGGAAAAAATCAATCCGGAGAATCCGAACCAGTACGAGGTTAACGGAACATGGCGGGACATGAAGGTCCGAAAGGAAAAAATCCGGGTCAAGGGCGGCCGGGTCGTCGAGAAGACCCTCCGTTTCACCCATCGCGGCCCCATTGTCTCTTCCCTTAAAAAGCTGGAAAAGACCGCCATTTCCATGAGCTGGACGGGCAATGCCGACAGCAACGAATCCCGCTCGCTCTACTTGCTGACACGGGCCGAAAACTGGGAAGACTTTAAACATGCCATGAAGAGCTTTCGGGCCGTCAGCCAGAACGTGGCCTATGCCGACACGGCGGGCAACATCGGCCTCTACTGCTGCGCCGGGGTCCCCATTCGGGAAAAGGGGGCCGGCATCTCCGTCATGCCCGGATGGACCGACGCATACGACTGGAAGGGGTTTGTTCCCTTTGACCAGCTTCCCCACAGCTACAACCCCCCAAAGGGATTTGTCTGCTCGGCCAACAACCGGACCACCGATGGCAATTATCCCTTCTATATCAGCAACTGGTTCGCGCCGGACTATCGCTTTCGTCGCATCGAGGAGATGCTGACCGGAAAGGCGCGGCTGTCCACCGACGATTTCCGGAAGATGCACGGCGACTGGAAATCGAAGATGGTCGAAGACATGCTGCCGGACCTGCTCGAAATTCTTCAGCAGGCGGCGGAGCTGACGCCCCTGGAAAAGCAGGGACTTGCCCTGTTGGAACGGTGGGACGGGGTTCTCACTCCGGAGAGCTCGGCAACCTCCATTTTTGAAATGTTCTACCTGAAACTGCTGCCCCATCTCTTTGCAGACGAGTTGGGCGCGGAGCTGTTCGATGAATTCCTTGTCCAGGGATACGTGGCTGACCTGGCCGTGGCCCGGCTGTGGAAGGACCGGTCTTCGATCTGGTTCGACAATACCGCCACCGGCACGGTCAGGGAGACCTTTGCGCAGGTGGTGAGGCAAAGCCATGCCGACGCCGTGCTGGCGCTGAAGGCGCAGCTCGGCGATGATCCCGGCGACTGGCAGTGGGGAAAACTCCACCAGTTGACCCTGAAACACCCTCTGGGAAGTGTAAAAGTCCTCGACCGGCTCTTTGACCTCAACCGCGGGCCCTATCCGGCCGGCGGTTCTTCCCATACGGTGAGTCCTTACAAGTACCCATATACCGATCCGTTTGCGGTCAACCATGGGGCCAGTCACCGGCATATCTTTACGCCGGACGACTGGGACGCATCCCTGACCGTGATTCCCACCGGCACCTGCGGGGTTCCCGCGAGCCCCCATTACTGCGACCAGACCGAATTGTACATGGCCAACCGATATCATGCCGACCCCTTTTCCAAGGCCAAGGTGGTTGAACACAGCCAATACCGTATGACACTGGTGCCCGGGTCGTCCGGGTCCGCACCGTGACCGGCGGGACTGTCAATATGGTAACGAATCCACGCCCAAAGGACCATGCTTTGGTTTGCCCCTGAAGGGGCTGGGATACTGCGCTTCCAGTTCGAAATGCCTTAAATGCCTAAATTGAAGGAATTCTGCCATATCTTAGCTTAAAAAAAACGGAGCGAAGCGACTCCACAATTTTAGGCATTTCACACTTTAGTGCATTTTAGGCATTGGACGACAAAAGAAACGGCATAGCCAATGGACTCTGACCACGCCCAAAGGACGTGGATTCCTATTTCGAATTGAAAGGGCTGCCCCATGACCCAAAACCCTGAGAGCAAAACCTGTCCGGCCTGTGGCGAGGCGGTCAGGGAAACCTGGAAGATCTGCCCGGCCTGCGAGGCACCGCTCGGGGGATTTCGTTGCCCGGGTTGCCGCCTTGAGGTCGAGGCGAACTGGAAGCGATGTCCTGAATGCGAAACGCGGCTGATTTGCCCGGCGTGCGGCATCCGGCTGTCCGCCGGCCAGCCCCATTGCCCCCGGTGCCGTTCCGGCGGCCAGGCGGCCGCTCCCGAATTCGTCGATCCGGTGACCGGCATGGTCTTTGTCCGCGTGCCCGGCGGGACGTTTCAAATGGGCGATGTTCTGGGCGCGGGGATCGACAACGAACAACCGGTTCACGAGGTGAGGCTGGATGATTTTTACATGGGCCGGTTTGCGGTCACCCAGGCCCAGTGGCAATGCCTGATGGTCGAAAACCCCTCCCGCTTCGTCGGCGACGACAGGCCGGTAGAGCAGGTCTCGTGGCAGGATGCCCAGGCCTATATCGAAGCGCTGATTCAAAGAAACAACGGCCGGTACCGCTTCGCCCTGCCCACCGAGGCCCAGTGGGAGTATGCGGCCCGAAGCGGTGGCCGGGACGAACCCTATGCCGGCGGCAGCACGGTGGATACCCTGGCCTGGTACCAGGCCAGCAGCGATGGCGTTACCCATCCGGTGGGCCAACTGTCACCCAACGGCCTCGGTCTCTACGACATGAGCGGCAATGTCTGGGAGTGGTGCGCCGACACCTTTCACGCCGATGCTTACAAACGCCACCGGTCTCTCAATCCGGCCTGGATAGCGGACGGCGAGGACCGGGTGATCCGTGGCGGCAGCTGGAACCTCGACGCCTGGAGCACCCGCTGCGCCCGACGCTTCAGCTACCGGACCGATTTTGCCGGGCCGGCCCTGGGGTTTAGGCTCGTGCGGCTTGACTGACCGATTCCTGGCTGAATCCCAAGGGCTGACCCAAAGCGACCGGAAGCCGCCTGCCCCGAATTGACAGGCCCGCCTTTCCATGGTAGGTGTAACCTACTACTTTCGCAAGATTTTCATCCATTTTAAATTGGAGTGCGATCAGATTGTCTCCCCGGCCATCAAGGCGCCATCCACAGGATTTTCTTTCTTTCGCTTTCTTACCCAAGGCTTTCAGCAGGCTTCATCATTTACCACAGGAGGGTCCATGAAACGTCTGATTCCGGCAGCACTGATTGTGTTGATACTTCCCTTCTCGGCCTGGGCCACCGACCTGTTGGCCAAATGGAGACAGGCAGACGGCGGAAGCTTCACCCTGGCCGTCAGGGATGCGGATCACATCCGCATGGATACCCACCCGGACAGCTACATGCTGCTTTCCGGCAAAAAGGTCTACATGGTCTCCCGTTCGGAGGGGCAATGGCAGGCGATGGACATGGACCAGATGTCCGGCATGATGAAAATGTTTGGCGGACAGCCTTCCGCAACGGTTTCGGGTTATCAGACCGTGTATCGGTCTACGGGCCGGAAAGAAAAAGTGGCCGGATATCCGGGAATGGTTTATACCGCCGAGGTGCGCGACGGACAGGGAAAACTGGTTGAAAGCAAGGAGATGGTCTTCAGTGACCACAAGGACATTGTGTTGCTCAACCAGGCCTGGTTGAATCTGGCCGCCGGCATGGGCCGCGTCATGGGGCCGGAAATGTCCAGGGCCATTGATGATGCGTCAAAGGCGGCATCCGAATCCGGCTACGGCGGCGTCCTTCGGGTCGACTGGGATATGATCCTTGCCTCCCTCAAGAAAACCGACTTGGGTGCGGCATACTTCAACCTACCCGGCAACACGACTTCCGTCGCCCCCTCTGCGCCGACCCGGACCCCTGTGCCGACGGCAAAGAAAAGTGACGGAGCGATTACCGGTGCGGCAAAAGAAACCGGCAAGGAAATCGGCGGCGTGGCCGCCAGCGAGGCCAAAAATGCTACCATGGAAGAGGTTCGTGAGGGGGTCCAGAGCGTTTTCAAAAAACTTTTTGATTGAAGTGGTGGTTTTATGCCGGAATAAACCCCTGATCCGTCTCGGCCGGGCTTTGGATACATGGGATACCGGGACATCAAATTGAAACTTCCTTCCGATTATACGGAAGGGGAGTTACGGCGTGCCATCGAAAAGGCGCTGGGGATCGGTTCGTTCACCTACCGGATTGAAACCAAGAGCCTCGATGCCCGGAAAAAGAGTGACATCCACTGGCTGGTGCGGGTGGCGGTGGTCTCCGGTGAACTTGGCGGCAGCCCGCCCCCGGCAGCCGAACCGCTTTGTATTCCGTTTCGAAAGGGGAGAGGTCGCGTCCTGGTGGTGGGGAGCGGGCCGGCCGGCTTTTTCTCGGCGCTCATCCTGCAGCGGGCCGGGTACGAAACGACCCTCATCGAACGAGGAGCGGCGGTCGCCAAGCGGGCCGATGGGATTCGCGTTTTTGAGAAGACCGGCCGGTTCAATCCCGTCGGCAACTACGCTTTCGGCGAAGGGGGCGCCGGGACTTTTTCAGACGGCAAGCTCACCTCGCGGACCAAGAAGATCTCTCGGGAGAAAGACTTTGTCCTGTCCAGCTACATCGATGCCGGGGCACCCCAAGAGATCGCCTACATGGCCCACCCCCACCTGGGCAGCGACAATCTTCGAAAAATCGTTCACCGGCTCAGAAAAATCTATGAAGATGCCGGCGGAACCCTGCTGTTTGAAACCATGCTCCAGGACCTGACCGTCAGGGAAGGACGCGTTATCGAGGCGGTGACGACAGCCGGCAGCCTGGCGGCAGCGCATTTCATCATCGCCCCCGGCCACAGCGCCCACGAGACTTACCGCATGCTCATTCGCAGGGGGGTGGCGTTTCGCGCCAAACCCTTCGCCGTGGGCTGCCGGGTCGAGCACCCCCAGGAGATCATCAATCGCGCCCTGTGGGGAAAAGAGCGCCTGCCCGGGGTCAAGGCGGCGGAATACCGGCTGACATCCAGGGCCCCCGGACGATTGCCGGTATACACTTTCTGCATGTGCCCCGGCGGTGTGGTGGTGCCGGCCACCGCCTATGCCGACACCAACATTGTCAACGGCATGAGCCTCTACGGACGAAGCGGGAAATTTGCCAACGCCGCCTGTGTGGCGGCCGTGGACCTTCAAGATTTGCTGGGACGAAGCGTTTGCGCTTCGGAAGCCCTGGACTGGCTCGGGGAACTGGAGGCACGGTTTTTTTCCCATACCGGCGGCTTTCAGGCGCCTTGTTGCCGCATTGGCGACTTTATCACCCAGAGACCGCCGACGGCGGGGCTTCCCGAATCGAGCTACCCTCTGGGACTGGCTCCGGCGCCACTGTGGGAACTGCTCCCCGGGGCAATCAGCCGATCCCTTCAAGACGGCCTTGGCCATTTTGGCCAAAAACTCAAGGGGTTTGATACCGGCATCATCATGGGCCTGGAGAGCAAGACCTCGTCTCCGGTCCAGGTGGTGCGGGAAAAGAACGGGCCTTGCGCCGGGGTGGCCAACCTCTATGTCGTCGGTGAGGGAAGCGGCTTTGCCGGCGGCATCATTTCCAGCGCCGCCGACGGCATCCGCACGGCCATGGGCATCATCGAAAAGGTTGCCTGAACGTTTTTTTGCAGCACATCAGAAGGGAAGAACGCAATGGGATTTACCATCGAAACCATGGACGGGATCATGGTGGTCCGTTTCGAACCCGGCACCATCTTTACCTACGAACTGGCCAGCGCGGCGCTGCACCGGCAGCGCAGCCGGCCGGAAAGCCTGACAACCAACGATATCTGGGATACCCGGGGGTGTGCTGCCGCCTCGGCGTTCAACAGCGAACAGGTCATGCAAATCGTTGACAACATCAAAAGTCTCCACTCCGGTGGCCAGTATCACGAAAAAACCGCCCTGGTTGTCGACAGCGAGGAGTCCTTCGGTGTTTCGCGAATGTTTCAGATCCTGGGCGAAGCGTTTCCTTACGAGATTCAGATTTTCACGGATGTCCGGAGTGCCCGGCGCTGGATCGGCGTAAAGAAATGACGTTCTAATTCCGGCATTAAACCACCACTTCTATTGGTGGGCCGGAAGCGTTTCTACGGTCCCGGCGAGAACGACTAGCGTGAACACAGAGAATTGGATCTTGGACATTAAGCCCTCCCAATGGGGGCCTCCCGAGGCCACCCGATCTGCGTGTGGAGGCTCGCTGTAAATTGATGCGCCCCTGTGTTATAAGGGGGCATCTCGACATTTCCATACCCCAAAAAGGACCAGGCTTTGGTTTGCCCCTGGAAGGGGCGGCGATACGTCGATTCCAGTTCGAAATGCCTAAATTGCCTAAATTGCCTAAAATGAAGGAATTCTGCCATATCTTCAATTAAAAAGCCGGAGCGAAGCGACTCCACAATTTTAGGCATTTCACACTTTAGTGCATTTTAGGCATTTTCCGACCAATGGAACGGCATAGCCAATTGACTCTGACCACGCCCAAAGGACATGGATTTCTACTTCGAATTAAACAACATGGCAAACGAGGATAAAAAATTGATATCACAAACCGCTTTTGCATTGACAGGGGTACCATTGCCGGTGTTCTTTCCTCCAGCGGATCTTTGAAGACGAGGCCCATGCCCCTATACGCAGCCATTGCCGATGAGATTCAGGACCGGATCCGGTTGGGGCGTTACACGCCGGGCCAGAAGATTCCGTCCATCCGAAGCATGGCCGTCGAATTCGGCTGCAACAAGTTGACGGTCCAGAAGGCCTTTGAACGCTTGAAACGTCATGGCTATCTGGAGAACATCGTCGGCAGCGGTTCCTATGTCCGGTTTTCCGAAAAGATCGGCGATGCCCACCCCCTGTATGACTTTAAAACCGCCTATGTTTCCGAGGCCTTTTTCCCCTACATTCAGGCACGAGACATCTTTACCGACCTTTTTGACCGTGAAAAGTCCCGGGCGTTGGCCCCGACCCCCGTTGCCGGCGATCCTGATCTTCTCCGGGTACTGGGTGCCCACTATCGGGTGCCCACCAAGAGGATGCTCATCATTTCCGGTGCCCAACAGGGTCTCGACCTCACGGCCAAGGTCTTTTCCGCCAACATCTCCGAGGCGAGCCTCTTCGAAGACCCCACCTATCCGGGAGCCATTTCCCTGTTCCGGCCCAAACACTTTGTCTCCCTTGATGGCGACGGACCGGACCTGGGCGCACTCGACCGCAGCCTGACCCGGCGGATCAAACTCTTTTACACCATGCCCACGGTGCACAATCCAACAGGCATTGCATACAGCCTTGAAAAGAAGGAATCCATCGCCCGACGGGCCGAAAAGGCGCCCTTTTACATTGTTGAGGACGACTACCTTTCCGAGTACCAGGACCGGCCGATCCCCCGGTTCGTGGACATGATTCCCCAAAAAACCATTTACATCAAGTCGCTTTCACCCACCACGGTGCCGGACATTCGACTCGGATTCATGGTGGTACCCGACGGCCTCTACGACAAGTTTCTCTACGCCAAGTACACCTCGGATATTGTTTCTACGGGACTGCTTCAAAAATTTGTCAAGGCGTTCATACAAAGCGGCGGCTATGACGACTACATCCATGACATCCGCGACCGGATCGGCCGACGAAAAGAACGCCTGCTGGGCCTGCTGGGTGCCTGCAAAGACCTGGTGGTGCCTGAGCCCCAACAGGGTTACAGCCTGTGGGTCGAATCCCGGCGGTCCCTGGACCTGGCCCATGTCCCGTGGACTCCCGGGGAGGAATTTTCCTTTTCGCCCCAATACCGATCGTGGTTTCGCATCGCCTTCATGAACATGGACGATGCCGCTTTTGATAAGGGATTGGACCATCTCAGGTCACTATTTGCCCGAGGCAGCCGGCCCCCGAAAGCGGGCTGAGCTGCCGGCGCCCGACCACCCAGGGGAGCAAAGACCAGACCATGGCCTGTCATTTCCATTTGCCGCGAACCCGGCTGAAAAGAATCGTTTTCGAGCGAAAGACCAACCCCCGCCTGTTGTTGGTGCTGGCCGTTGTGATGGCCCTGGCAGGGCCGGCAAGCCGCATCTGGGCGGAGGAGACCGAACTGCTCCAGGCCCGGACCCGGGCCGACGTTTTTTTGCAGGCGATGGCCCCACTGTCGATCCGGCAGATTCAAGCCCTGACCCTGACCTGGCGGGTACACATGCTGGGGCAGTTTAATCTTCGCATCTGGATGAACGCAACGGCGCGTCTTCAGCGGAACGGGGACCGTTTCGAGTCGACGTTTCATCTGACCGAGCCCGAAGGAAGAGACGCCTGGAGCTGGATTCTGCTGAACTTCTTTGGAAAGCATACCCAGGAATATCGCGAACTGATGGAGGGAATCGAAGTTCGCCTGACCGAAGGGCTTGTTCTGGACAACGGCCGTTTCGTGACGGAGAGCCTGGAAGAGTTTCTGCCCGGGAAGAAGCGTTATGCGGGTCAAACGGCCATCCGAATCGCGTTTTTCCGCGACCCCGGCCGGATTGTTTTCTGGCCGGACAAGGCCCAACCGGCCATTTCAAAGGCCATGCCCTGGACCGATCAGATGGGCCCCCTGACCGCCTTTTTCAATTATCTGCTGTTTTTGCCGCGGCAGACCGATATCCGGGTCGTCAATGCCCTAAAGCAGGTCATGGACGATCCCGAAAGCACCGGCCGCAAAAAGGTTTCCTATCATTTCGAGTCCCAAAAGGCCCGTCTGGGAACGAACCTGACCGGCCGGCATGAGCTTTTCCCCATGGCCATCGGGCTGGAAAAAGGGAATTTTCTCGACATTATCTACGGCGAAAATATCTTCTTCCAGTTGGCTCAAGCGGACAGCGGCACCGTAAAGGTGCCCCATGCCATTCGTATCGAAGGGATTATCAGCAAGAACAAGAAAATGAAACGGATGCAGGCGCTTCAGGCAGCGGACCCGAGCCGGGTCGTCGGAGAAAAAGAGGTCTTTGCCGATCTCGACGAGATACTTGCTGCCAGAGATGTGCGCGCTTATCTGGTCGGGCACGCTATTTCGACCACTGCCGGGGAAGCGCCGGCGAAAACCGGCACCCGGCAGTGATGCCGTCGGGGAATCAACTTGAGATATCGGTAATCCAGATCCCGCTGGAAATCACTTGCCCGTTTCGGACCAGAAAGTACTGGTAACCGTTCACCGGCGCGGGGCTTAGCGGATAGACCCACTGGGTCACGCCGCGATCCAGCGTCATGACGGTCAACGGCCGTCCCCATTCCCGGTTCAGTTGGGTTTCGCTCAACGGGTGGGTCCGATAATAATCGGCATCATGGATCTTCGCTTTCTGTGGCACGGGGGCCGGGACCGTACAACCGGCCACCAACCCCGCCGCCATGGCGGCAAAGAGAATTCCCACCCATAACGATTTTCTGCCGGTTGATCCCATTAATTCCATCTCCGATTCTATCAATGCCCACTTGGGGCAGTATTGCTGTTATTGGCTCTTCGCTGTTTCATATGGGTAAAACGGTGCCGGCCAGGGCCAGGAGGGTGCCTTCTCGCGGCTCGGAACTGTCTGAGCCGCTTAGGGCCCGTTACCCCGGACAGAACCAAGTCCGGCCGCAAATGCTTCTTAACAATCCAAATTATCAGTCTTTTCTGCTGAAAGAGGGCGCTGTCCGGGGTTACAGGCGCTTGGCGACGAGTTTTTCGGGCCGCGAGAAGGCACCCTCCTGGCCTCCCACACGAAATAGCGAGGAACCCTGTTATTTTACATAGGGATTGTCAGGCCTTTACAAACCAAAAATGCTGATCTTATCGAACCGATTGAAAATCACCTGAAACGGAACGGAAATATGACAATCCCGATAATGTTATCATCGGGTACAGCAATGACTGTGCCAACGACGCAGGGGTGGGCGTTGGTGAGTGAAATCAATGGGTAAGAAATCCGGCCCGCTTCATTGACCCGTCGCTGGACGGTTCATTTTGAAGAAATGGCTTTGCAGTTTGAAATACGAAAGGGGCGGGCTGTAATGGATAACCCGCGGTATGGGCCGGTTGGAGGGGTTGTCCCGACGAGCCCTTAACACAGGGGGCAGGGGGTGGGTTTATAGGTGATATATTCGTAAAAAAAGAAGGCGCGCCGGCCGGTTACTCGGGTATCTTCAACGCCACATCGATGGCCATTGGCCCCTTGTCGGTCTTGCAGGGGATAGAAACGATGGGGATGCCCCGGGGGTAGGCGACCTTGTGCTTGCCGATGATGACGCTGGGCACGGAAATGGAGCTTTCTTTACCCGGAAAATCGGTTTTTGCGTTGCCGGCGATCATGTTGGCAATCTCTCCGATGGCATCGATGCAGTCTTCGTCCACTTTGGTGAATTCCTCGCCGACCAGGGCCGACGAAAGCTGAAGGGCAATGGCCTCCGAAAAGCTGATGACCACGCAGCCGGTGACAGAACCTGAAAGACCAATGATGCTGCTGATCTCATGGGACGCCTCCATCGCCTTTTTCAAGCTCGGCTTTCCCACGGTCAGGGGAATTTCGATCATGGTTTCAAACAGGTTGGTAACGGCCTTGAGAAAAGGATTGATGTAGCGGACGTCCATGGAGCGGTCACCTTTCGTTTGTGATCGGGGTTCATATCCTGCCCGTTTTCCGGCCAGCTGCCCAGGTTGTCACGGCGACCCGCCTATGGCTCTGTAATATGGCAACCACGACATGTCTTCTATACCTTTGCAGGCCGTTCATATCAATGGAAAAAATTGAGCCGACCGCCTCCGGTATCTGCCCGTGCGTCAGATCGTTGAGGGATGGGTCGCTGAACCCGGGGACAATAATCGGCCTGCATCGCCGTTTTCACCAGCCGCCTGACGCCGGATCAGGCCAGCATGGTCACCCGTGCCGTCAGGGTGTTGAATGCCTCGGGTGAAATTTCTATCCAGGGGGATGTGGGGGCAAACTGGAGAAGGGACTTGACCTCCGGGTCGAAGACCTTTCCGGCGATGAGGCTGGGGCCGATCATGCGATACCTGTAATCGTTTCCCAGGTCGAGAATCAGGTCGAGCTCGTCGCTCTCCTCCAGCAGTTCCACCACCAGAACGTTTTTTACCATACCGTTGCCCTTGAGTTGACGCATGCCGTCGTGGCCCGTGTAGACCTCCACCACCGCCTGCTCGACCGGTGCGGCAACGTCATTTTGCCCCACCAGAAAGGCGCGTTCCACCCGGTACTCGCCGTCTCGAAAAGGGATCCATTGTTCCATATCTCCAGTGTTCTCCTGCTGCTGCGGTCATTGTTTGCCGTATTCGGAACGTATTTCTGACAAACGCTATAAACGGTCACCACGCCCACTCTTTAGCGCCGATGGACAGAATATACAAGCGGCGGCTCGTTGCCTATGTATTCAATGGTAATAATTCAGACCCACATGACGTGGATTTCTATCTCGAATTGTGATTGGAATCCACTTGGCGTCACTTTTTGCTCCCCTTTGACTTCGGACGTCCGATGCCTTATGAAAGCGGTCTTAGACAGGATTTACAAAACACACAGAGGGCTCTCTTTGGTGACGGTCTTCGGAACAGGATAGATATGAAGGGTCCACTGGACCAGATGCAAAGGCTTCCGGAGCACATTGCCAGGCGGCTCAATGGGGCAGTGGGGCCCGAAGATGTCCTGCCCGAACCGGGGAAAAATCCGCCGGTGCCGTCCGTGGTGCTCTTTTTGCTGGGGCCGCCATGGGCCCGAGCTGAACGCGGGCCTTGTTTGATTCTAAACAAACGATCGGCCCAGGTGCGTCAGCCCGGGGATCTGTGCTGCCCCGGTGGCGGCATTTCCCCTCGGCTCGACGGAGGGCTGGCACGCCTGCTGCGCCTGCCCGGGTCTCCCCTTGCCCGATGGCCCCACTGGCGCCGATGGCAACGCCGGTGGCCGGATCCGTCCGGCCGCCTGGCCTTGCACTTGGCCACCGCCCTTCGGGAGGCCGCCGAGGAGATGCGGCTGAACCCGTTGGGCGTGAGATTTCTGGGGCCCATGAGGCCCCAGCGCCTGGTGATGTTTCGCCGGGTGATTTACCCCATGGTGGGATGGGTAGGCGGGCAGCGGCGGTTTTTGCCCAATTGGGAGGTCGAGCGGATCGTCCGCATTCCTCTGGGCCAGCTTCTCGAGGCCCGTCGATACGCCCGTTATCGGTTTCGTATGGAAGCCGGCGGCCGGCGCCACGTTCAGGACTTCCCCTGCTTTCGACTGGCGGGTCCGGACGGGCGGGATGTGCTGTGGGGTGCTACCTATCGCATCGCCGTGCAGTTTCTGGAGACGGTTTTTGATTTTTCACCACCGCTCATGGAGACCCTGCCGGTGGTCTATGGCTCCATGGACAGCCATTACATGACCGGCCGGGGATGATGGGCACATTTTGGTTTGAACATTGAGAATTGAATATTGGACATTAAGCCCTCCTAAGGAGGGCCTCCTGAGGCCACCCGCTCCGCGGGTGGAGGCTCACTCAGCGCGTCACGAACGGCCATGCCCAAGGTTTCAAGGGCGTAGGGCTTTCGAATGTACCGGCCGGCGCCCAGTTGCTGGGCGTCCAGGACCCGTTGGGTTTCCGAGTAGCCGCTGGCGATGATAATCCGCTGTCCGGGGCGGTGCATCCAGATGGACTTACAGGTCTCTGTGCCGTCCATGCCCGGTGCCATGATCATGTCCATAATGATCAGGTCGGCCCGGTGGCTTTTCACCCAATCCACGGCCGCCTCTCCGCTGGGAACGGTGATGACCGCGTAATTCAGTGCGGTGAGCATTTCCCCGGCGATGTCTCGCTGATGGGGTTCATCGTCGACCACCAGGATGGTTTCTCCCCGGCCCTGCATGTGGGAAAACGGCTGGGGTTCCCGGGGTTCCAGAACCGGTTTGCGGGTCATCGGGAAATACAGGGTAAAGCGGGTGCCTTTTCCCAGGCGGGTTTCAAGGTCAATGTGCCCCTGGTGATCCTTGACGGTCCCCCAGACAACGGACATGCCCAGCCCGGTGCCGCTTCTTCCCATGACCTTGCGGGTGTAGAAGGGGTCAAAGATCCGCACCCGGTCCGCCGGTGAAATTCCCGTCCCCTCGTCAGCCACCCTCAAGATCACATATTCGCCCGGGCATACCTCATCAAAGCCGCGGATGGGACGGTCCACGCGCCGATTTTCAGTGGAGAGCACCAGGCAGCCCCCTTCCGGCATGGCTTCGGCGCCATTGGCCACCAGGTTCATGATGGCCTTTGAAAGGTGAACCGCGGAGCCCATGATGTTGTCAAGGTTCGGTTCAATACGGACAGCGACACGAACCCGAGGATGATGGCCCATCAGGGCCTGATGTTCCGGGCTGGCCAGATAGGCCGAAACCACGGCGTTAAGGTCGACCACCTCGTTGACGGTGACCCCTCTTCGGGCAAGGGTCAGCAGATCCTGCACCGTGGCCGCGGCCTTCTGGCCCGAGGCCTGCATGGTGGCGATGGGTTTGCGCAAGGGGCTGTCGGCAGGAAGCTGCATGAGGATCAGGTCCGGATAGGTGACGATGCCCGAAAGGATGTTGTTCAGGTCATGGGCCACGCCGCCGGCCAGGGTGCCGATGGCTTCCATCTTCTGGGCATGCTGGAGCTGGGCGCGCAGTTTTTCCTGTTCGCGTTCGGCCCGCTTGCGTTCGGTGATGTCCTGGAAAATGGCCAGCCACCCTCCGGGTCTTCCGTGGCGGTCAAAGAGCGGAGAGCCCCTCAGATCGTAGATGCGAGGCCCCCCCTGGCCGTCCAGTTCAATTTCGGCCGGAACGGTGCTGTTGTTTCGATGGCTTTCAATGGGCGTGAAAAGGGAGGGGAGTCTTTTCATCGGTTTCCCCATGACGGTCTCGGACGGCCTGTCGGTGAGTCTTGCGGCGGCCGGGTTCAGGTCGATGATTCGATCGTTGACATCCAGAACGAAAACCGCGTCCTCCATGGCGTCCAGAACCGCTTCCCGTGCCATGGGCACGAGGTCCAGCATCTGATAGCGAAACAGGCCCCAGGCAAAGGCCAGGCCGCTGAAGGTGAAGGCGACCGGCGTCAGGTCGAGGTGCTGGAAGGGGCCCAATTCGAACAGGTAGATGGCATTGCTCAGCCAGGGGGCGGCAATGCCGAAGAGGATGACGCCGAGCTGCTTCCGGTAGAGGTGGCGGGACATGAGATAGGATCGAACGAGGATGATGGACGCCGCCAGGATCATCAGGTAGGAAACCCCGATAAAGATCCAGAACCCCGGCCCCCGGTGGTAAACCATGATCGTGGCCGGACCGCCGCCTTCCAGCCACGCCTGGCGCCACATGAGATGGTGCCAGTCGTTGGTCAGGGCCAGCAGCGGCGTCACTGACGGGACAACCGCCAACACGGCCAGCCGCGTCCGGGTGGCCCAGTCCTCATGGCCGGTAATGAACAGGACGAAGAGAAGGACGAAAAAGCCGGTCCAGGCCCCTCCGAAATATTCGAGCCGCACCCAGAAGAGCTTGGCGGCCAGGGTCGTGCTCCTGAACTCCAGGGCATAGGTCAGCGCCCACTGGCCCACGGCGATCATCAGCGCCATCAACTGCCGGGCGCCGGACACCCGGCGATGGATGAAGAGGTAGACCGCCAGTGCCGCACAGATCAGAGCCGATACCAGCGAGTGGATCATGTATAGGGTGAGGACGTCAACGCTGATCACTGGCGCATCTCCATAAAGAATCCCGGTTGTTTCGCAAATGTTGTCCCATTTGTGGAAGATCTCCCCGACCCCTTGACAGCTACATCGGCAACAAACCGGATTTCTTTATTTAATTCCAAGACATTCGAAAGAAGGCAATAAAAATCGGTCTGGGTTCCCCCAGATGGATCAATTGACATACCACAAGGAATTCTGCCATATCATAAGTTAAAAAACCGGAGCGAAGCGACGCCACAACTCTTGTCCGCCTTTTTTGGCGGATTAGGCATTTCACACTTCTTGTCCGCCTCTGGCGGATTAGTGCATTTTAGGCATTTTCCGACCAATGGAACGGCATCGCCAATTGACTCTGACGACGCCCAACGGTTTGTTGTAACTGTTCACGGGGTTGAAACGATACGGCGTTCCGAACCCTCGCACGGTAAGCGTTTACAGGGTACCGTAGATGCAAGGAGCCATGAGGAAAAAAGCGGAAAGAAAAATTCGAGAGGCGGCGGCGGCACTCGGGAATGCGGCGTATTACCGAATCGATCAGGTCCGCCGCGGCGCGGATCTGATCCCCAAGGTCTTTGACAAAACCCTTCTGGACATGGCCCGGCTGCTGGCCATCGAACTGGAGCCGGGGGACACCATCGGTTTGAGCGCTGCCGAGGTCTCGGCCATGGTGCGATCCGGCGATGTCATCTATACCCGGTTTCGTTTTTGTGGCCCGGTGCTGGACCCGGCCCTCGCCCCGGAGACCTGTGAGGTGGTGCTGACCGGATTTGAAAAGGAATCGTGGCAGCGCTTCGAATACCTCTGCGGAGCGCGTGAAGACAAAACGCCGGCGGAGAAACTTCAGGAGATAATTCTGGACTATGTGCGGGAGAACAGCGGGCCCTCGCAATAACATCGTCTCAGCAAGGCGATGACCCTCGAATCGGTGGCCGGGGCCGAAGAACAATCCGCCACCACCGGTCATGCGACCATGGCCGGTGTCCGAGACAGGCCGTTAGGGGCCATCAATCCGCTCCTTGGCCTGGGCGATGAGGTCCAGAAGGCTGGTGACTTTCGGCTGGGGCCGGGACCGACGGAGTTCTTCCACTCCGGCGGTCCCCATCTGGGCCGTCATGACCGCGGCCACGTCGAATCGTTCCCACCAGCAATCCAGGATTTTAAAGCACGGTTTCCCGTCATCCCCGCATTTCCGGCAGTAGCCAAAGGCCACCGGGCCGCCGAGCCTCGGGCAGCGCCTCTCCAGATCGTTACAGTCCATGGTCAGGTGCTTTTCAAATGCTGGGGGGTTGGATGACCTGCCAAAATCTTTCCGGCATCGACCACCTGCGCGTCGGTCATGGGGACATCGTGGAGTTCCCCGGACAGAAATTTTTCATAGGCCCCCAGGTCGAGCAAGCCGTGGCCGCTGAATCCGACGACGATCACCTTTTCCTTCCCTTCTTCCTTAGCCTTTTTTGCTTCCTCCACGGTCAGTGCGATGGCGTGGGCGGTTTCCGGCGCCGGAATAAAGCCTTCGGTCCGGGCCCAGAGCAGAGCGGCCTCGTAGCACTTGCTTTGGACCACGGATCGGGGCTCGAGAATCCCCTCGTCCACCAGTTGGCTGACCGTGGGGGCCATGCCATGGTAGCGCAGCCCGCCGGCATGGATGGGCGGCGGGACAAAGTCGTGTCCCAGGCTGTGCATGGGCAACAGTGGGGTGTAGCGGGCCGTGTCGCCGTGGTCGTAGACAAAGGGGGAGCGGGTCAGGGTGGGGCAGGCGGCCGGCTCTACCGGGTAGATGGCCAGGTCCTTGCCGTTGATCTTGTCGCAGACAAAGGGGAAGGCCAGGCCGGCAAAATTGCTCCCCCCGCCGGCGCAGCCGATGACCACATCCGGGTATTCGCCGACCATGGCCAGCTGTTTTTTGGTCTCCAGGCCGATGATGGTCTGGTGCAGCATCACGTGGTTAAGGACACTGCCTAAAGCGTAGCGGGTTTTTCCCGTCGTGTCGCTGATGGCCGCCTCGATGGCCTCGCTGATGGCGGTGCCCAGGCTGCCCGGGGTGTCGGGATCTTTTGCCAGCGCATCCCGGCCGGCCTTGGTTTCGGTGCTCGGGCTCGGCACGCAACGTCCACCCCAGGTCTCCATCATGGCCTTGCGATACGGTTTCTGGTCAAAGCTGACCCGGACCATGAAAACCTTGCATTCGATCCCGAACTGTTGACAGGCAAAGGACAGGGCGCTGCCCCACTGTCCCGCTCCGGTTTCGGTGGTAATCCGTTCGATGCCGAACATCTTATTATAATACGCTTGAGGGACGGCGGTGTTAGGCTTGTGGCTTCCCGGAGGGCTCACCGACTCATTCTTGTAATAAATCCGTGCCGGGGTTCCCAGTGCCTTTTCCAGGGCCGTGGCCCGGGTCAGCGGCGAAGGTCGCCAGATGCGAAGGATATCCAGGACCGGTTCCGGAATATCGATCCAGCGCTCGGTGCTGACCTCTTGTTCGATGAGGTTCATGGGAAATACCGGTGCCAGGTCCTGGGGGTTGATGGGGTTTCCGTCCGGCCCCAGGGGCGGATTCATTTTGATGTCCGCCAGAATATTGTACCACTGGCGGGGCATTTCGTCGGCAGGTAAAATGATGTGCTTTGCGGCCATGGAACCTCCTCGAGAATTTAAGTTGCGTGGGGAAATTTAGAACAAGGAACACAAAGTTGTCAAGACAAATTTGCCACCCGGTGTCCATCTGCAAATCATGCAATTCGTGGATGGGCACCTATGGACGTTTCCAATTCATAAATGTCATTTATGGATGACACTAACCGGTTTTTCGCGGCCGGCCCAGAGCCGAAGGGGCCCGGGCCGAGAGCAGGGCGATCAGCCGTTTAAGGTGCGGCCGGGACGCTGCATAGTCCTGCACCGATTCTTTTTGTGCCCAAAAAAGAACCAGCAGGGTGAAAATCATCAGGGGAAACGGTGCCACCTGGAATACCTGGGACGGCACCTGGGGGAGCCATGCCTGAAAATAGATCCCCATGACCTGCAAGAAAGCGAAGAGGTAGGCGCCTGCAGCCGCCCGCACCGGATGCCAGCCACCGAAAATGACCAGGGCCAGGGCGATCCAGCCGGTCCCCTCGGCGCCCTGGGGCCGCCCCCATCCGGGTTTGGTCGCCAGGGAGAAGGTGGCGCCGGCCAGGCCCACCAGGAAACCGCCGGCCAGGGTGGTCCCGTATTGAATCAGCCCGGGTCGGCACCCCCGGGCAAAGGCGGCATCGGGGTTTTCACCCACGGCTCGCAAGGACAATCCCATGGGGGTTCGGTAGATCACCCACCACATGGCCGGAATCAGCACCAAGCTCAGGTAGACCGGCAGGGTGTGGTTGAAGAGCACGTCGCCCAGCACCGGAATGTCACGGAGAAAGGGGATGGCCGCACGCGGCACCTGAAGCCCCTGGGTGCACGCATAGGGGTTGCCGAGAAAATAGGCCAGATCCCGGGTCATCAGGGTCAGGACAAATCCCACGGCCACCTGGGATTGGCCCAGTTGGATGCTGAAAACGGCCACCACGGCCGCCACGGCCGCGCCGATGGCCCCTCCGGCGACAAAACCGGCACAGGTGCTGCCGGTCTTTGCGGCAATGACAAAGGCCGCCATGGCGCTGAGCAAAATGGTGCCGTCCAGGGAGAGATTGATAATCCCCGATTTTTCGGTCAGGGTTTCTCCGAGGGTGGCCAGCAATATAGGTGCCGCCCCAGCCGTCACACCGGCCAGCAGCAAGGTGATGTTGATGTCCATTTTCTTTCATTCCGGCATAGTAAGAATGCCCGAGAATGCCTAAAATGCACTAAAATTCGAAATGCCTAAAATGGAGGAGTCGCTTCGCTCCGCCAATCCGCCAATCCATCCATTCGCCAATTCCTAAATTCGCCAATCCGTCAATCCACCAATTCGTCAATCCGCCAATCCGCCAATCCTTCCCTGCCTCCGTTTGTGCGCACGCCAGGCCTGCACGGCCAGGGTGGCCAGCACCAGGGCTCCTTGAATCACACCGCTCAGCGACGAATCGAGTCGAAGGACCATGGGGAGTTGAATGCTTCCCACGTTCAGGCAGGCAAAAAAGAGAGCAATGGGCGCCACGGCCCAAACGTTGTAATTGGCCAGCATGACCACCAGCAGGGCCAGGTAGCCGTAGTTGCTTGAGATGGACGGAATCAGACGGTGGTAAACACCGGCCACCTGAACGCTGCCGGCAAGGCCGGCCAGGCAGCCGGCAAAGGCCATGGCCAGGACCATGAATCGTGACGGCCTCAGGCCGAACAGAACCGCTGCCCGGGGGTTGCTGCCGATGGCACGAAGGTTAAGCCCCATACGCGAGCGGCCCAGAACCATGGCCGTGACCACGATGGCGCCCACGGCCAGCGCAAGGCCGACCGGAGAGATCCGCAGTCCCGTGAATTGAAAGAGCCACAGGCTGCGGGGAAAGACCTCCGTGCCGCTCATGGAGGCCACGCCGGGACGTTTCCAGGGGCCGAAAATCAGCCATAGGGCCAGACCCTGGGCAACGAAATTAAGACCCAGGCCGGCAAAAATTTCATGGACGCCGCCATGGGTCTTGAGCAGGCCAGCGGCGATGGCCCACAGGGCGCCGCCGGCAGCGCCGGCGGCAAAGGCCATGATCAGGACGAGATCGGCGTCCAATGACGCCGTGCCGGCACGCATCACTGCCGTGGTCATGACGGCGCCCAGAATGACCTGGCCCTCGATGCCGATGTTCCACAGCCCGATGCGAAACGTGAACAGCAGCCCCGCGGCGCAGAGGGTCAATGGAATCCATGCCTTGATCACGTGGCCGAATTTGGACCAGGAGCCCAGCGATCCCTTGAGGATCTGGACGAACGCCGCCGTAGGGGGAGCGCCCGCCGCAGCCAGGATCGCGGCGGTAAACAAGGCCACGGCGCAGATCATCACGGCCATCTCCCGAAGAGAGGAGATCGGTCCGGCCGCTATCGTTGAATGGTCGTTGTCGGTCATTGGGGCCATGGGCCTTTACGTATCCCCTTGGGTTTTTCCGGCAATGGCCCGTCCCAGTTCTGCCAGGTTGATTTCCCCGGTCGGCACGTTTTTTAATACTTCGCCGTTAAAAAAGACCAGGACCCGGTCGGCCACGGCCAGGATCTCGTCCAGTTCGGAAGAGGAAAAGGCGATGGCCGTCCCTTGGTCCCGAAAAGACCCAAGCAGGTTCCAGATCCAGGCTGCCGATTCCAGGTCGAGCCCGCGCGTGGGGTTTTCCAGCAGGAGCAATTCTGGCGTTTCGGGTAAAAAAGAGAGCAGCAGCCGTTGCTGGTTTCCACCGGAGAGGGCTTCCACGCAGGTTTGGGGCGTTCCCTTTACCCGAAAGGTCTCGATGCCCGCCCGGGCCGACGCTTCGGCCCGACGCCGGTCCACGAAAAATCGTCCCTTCCGGGTTTTCAGTGCCCAGTGGTCGGCCACGGTCAGGCCGGCAATCAGCCCTTCTTCGAGCCGATCGGCCGGGAGAAACACGGTGCCTCGGTTCATGAAGGCGTGTACATCTTTTCCCGCCATGTCCTCGCCGCTGAAGCGAACCCTTCCCCGGATGGGTCGAATAAGGCCGGTCGCTACCCGAAGAAAAACCCCCTGGCCCGACCCCTCGAGACCGGCCAAACCGACGATCTCCCCTTTTGCGATGCCAACGGTGCACCGGTTCAGCCCGCTCCTGCCGCCACGGGCCGACACCGTTTCCATGGTGATGACATCAGCTCCCGGCGTTTTTTGCCGGGTTTCCGGGGCCGGCGGCGGCGCACCGAACATCATTTCCAGGATCCGACCGGTATCAAAGGGGCGCACCTGGCCGCCGGTAACCCGGCCGCTGCGAAGGACGGTCACCTCGTCGCACCAGGTCTCCACGTCCTCGATTTTGTGGGAGACCAGGATGACGCTCTTCCCCTGTTTTGCCAGCATTTTCAAGGCCTGAAACAGGGTTTCCTTCTGCAGGGCGCTGATGCCGGTGGTGGGTTCGTCCAGGATCAGGGCGCCAACGCCCAGGGAGAGCAGTCGAAGGATCTCCAGCTGTTGGCGTTCGCCCACCGTCAGGCGGCTGACCAAATGGTCCGGGGAAAGGTCAAAGCCGGCCGATTGTCGTAATGCTTCGAATTCGGCCCGTGCCCGGCTGCGGTGCCATCCCAGGCGACGACCCTGGCCGATGATGAAATTGTTCAGGACGGTCAGCGACGGGAAATCGAGGGGGTCCTGATAGAGCATGCCGATGCCCAGGGCCGCGGCCTGGGCCGGGCTTCGGTATGTCGAGAGCCGGCCGTCCAGGTGAATGGTTCCCCGGGTCATGGACTGGTACCCGGCCAGGATTTTCATCAGCGTGCTCTTGCCGGCCCCATTTTCACCGAGAATGCCGTGAAGGGTACCTGGGGCAACGGTGAGGCTGATGCCGTCATTGGCCACCACCGGGCCAAAGTGCTTGTAAATGTCGGTAAGTTGAATTTTCACAAAGACCAAACACGACGTGCAGGAAACCGGGTTCGGCTTCCTGCACGTTCAATTCGAAGTAGGAATCCACGTCCTTTAGGCGTGGTCAGAGTCAATTGGCTATGCCGTTTCATTTGTCGTGCAATGCCTAAAATGAACTAAAGTGTGAAATGCCTAAAGTGGTGGAGTCGCTTCGCTCCGGTTTTTTAAGCTAAGATATGGCAGAATTCCTTAATTTTAGGCAATTTAGGCATTTAAGGCATTTCGAACTGGAAGCGCAGCATCGCAGCCCCTTCAGGGGGCTTCCTGATGCCACCCGCTCCGCGAGTGGGGCGCATCGCTATTTGGCGCTGCTCTGGCCCTCCATGCCGGCCAGGAGCTGTTCCAGGTACCAGATCTGTTTGTCCGTGGCCTTTTCTCCGGCCGCAAGGAAGGTTGTTCCATCCTGGTAGTTGAGCGGACCGGTGAAGAGATTGACGCGGCCGGCGCCCAAATCGGCGATGAATTTGTCTAAGGCCTTTTTGGCGTCGTCTCCCAGGGCGTCACCAATCTTAAAGCCCACGGCGCTGGTGACGTGGTTGTTGATGTCTTTCCAGTCCGGGTCCGTCCAGGTCCAGACAGATGCCCACTGACCGGCCTTGAGCTTTTTGATGAGGGCCGCATAGTCCGGTCCCCAGTTGAAGTAGGGAACCCCCAAACAGACCTGGGGTGCGGCGCTGCAGGCGCCTATATAGTCGTAAGGGATGGCCCAGACCGTCTTTCCCCCCTGGCGCTTCTGCCCGGCCACGGTCAGGGCTTCGGTGGTATCGATGCCAGAGATCACCACATCGTAACCGGTATCGTAGAAATTCTGGGCCACCTGGGTCGGATCGGCGGTGACCCCGGGAATGTTGAACCAGAATCCGATCCAGGTCACCTTGAACTGGAGGTCCGCCGGATTCTTTCCCAGCACCTTTTCCCAGGCGTATTTGGCACCGAGGTAGCATGAGGCGCTCAGACGCCTCGTCTCTTCGTTGATCAGGGGGCCCAGGTAGCCGATCTTTCCGGTTTTGGTGGTCATGGCCGCGGCAAATCCGGCCATCATCTTGCCATACTCCATTTTCCCCATGAGGTTGGTCAGGTTCGCCGACGCCTTGCCGGTGAGCACGTCGTCCCCGGAGATGTGAATGAACTTGACATCCGGGTGCATCAGGGCCGCCTCCCGGGTGCCGTCCTTCATGTCGTCGGAGTTGGCGATGATGAGTTGGGCGCCTTTTTCCACCATGTCGTCAACCAGCATGGGGATGGTCACGCCGGCGCGGTCGGCCGGGTTTACCTTGTCGATGTAAATCATCTTGGTGCCGGGGACGGTCTTTTCCACATAGAGTCCACCGTCGTAATGGGCCTGGCTCCAGCCGTGGTCGTTGTATGGGCCGACCAGCAGCAGGCCGAAGGTAAACGGGGTGTCTGCGGCGCAGACAGCCATCGGAGCTGAAAGGAAAAGTGCTGCCACCAGCACGGCCAGCCACCGGGTGAAGCCTGTCTTTGGGGTCATTTTCTTGCCTCCGTATATGCGTTTGTGTCGATCGTCATTTTCCGGCCCCCTTTGTAGCTATTTTTTCCCTGCCCGGTCAATAGGGACTTGGCGGTCGATTTGACATTCGGGGCGCTTCCATGCTCTACCCTGCCGCCATGGATGGTAAACAGCATAACGAAACGGACCCCTTCACCCACGCCATTGTCCGTCCGCCGGGCGCCACATTTTCAGATGGCATTACCTCGGCGGATCTGGGTCGGCCGGATCTGGCCTTGGCCAGGGTTCAGCACCAGGGGTATGTTGGCGCCCTGGAGCGATGCGGACTCCAGGTGACCGTGCTGGACCCCGATGACCGGTATCCGGACGCCACCTTTGTGGAAGATACCGCCGTGATGACCCGGGAATGGGCCGTGGTCACCCGACCGGGCGCCCTGCCCCGGCGAGGTGAGACCGCCGCCGTTGGCGATGAACTGGCAAGACGGTTTCCCGCCCTTTTCGCCATGGAACCGCCCGGCACCCTGGACGGCGGTGACGTGATGGCCGCAGGTGCGCGCTATTTCATCGGTCTGAGCGGACGGACCAACGCCGACGGCGCGGCCCAGCTAACCCGGTTCCTGGGGGATCGCGGCTGCAGCGCCGTCACCATTGCCTTAAAGAGCCTGCTTCATCTTAAGACCGGTGTGTCGTGGCTCGGCGGTGACACCCTGCTGGTGGCTGCCGAACTGGCGGACTGTGAGGCCTTTGCCGGTTTTCGAAAAATCGTGGTGGATCCGGCCGAGGCGTATGCGGCCAACTGCATCCGGGTCAACGACCACGTAATTCTGCCTGGCGGCCATTCCCATACAAAAAGTGCCCTTGAGGCGGCCGGCTATCCGGTCATCCCCGTAGACGTTTCCGAATTCCGGAAAATGGACGGCGGAGTCTCCTGCCTGTCGCTGCGGTTCTGACGGCCGGCCGCCAATACGCTTTTTCCGCCTGCGATGGTCTGCGTCCGTCCGCGGTTCATAAATATGTTGTTGTCATCAGATTTTATTCAGGGCCTGGTCGATATCGGCCATGACATCTTCGACGGCCTCGATTCCCACCGACAGGCGAATGAGCCGGTCCGATATCCCCATACCCCGTCGTTCTTCGGGGTCCATGCCGGCATGGGAGGTGACGGCCGGCCGGGTGATCAACGTCTCCACCCCGCCGAGGCTCGGTGCCACCAGGGGAATTCGCAGCGCCCCCATGAACCGCTCGGCCGTGTCGACACCGCCATCGATCTCGAAGCTGACCATGCCGCCGAACCCGTCGAACAGTTCCGCGGCAAACCGGTGGCCGGGGTTCGATGGAAGCCCGGGGTAGTTGACCCGGGCCAGAGCAGGATGGGTCTCAAGGAATTGGGCGATGGCCAGGGCGCTTTGGTTATGGCAGCGCATGCGCAGGGCCAGGGTTTTTAGCCCCCGGTGAAGGAGAAAACAGGCATGGGGATCAAGGGTGGCACCCAGGTGAACCAGTTTGTGGTTGACGGCGGCCACCGAATCGGCCCTTCCGATGACCGCCCCGGCCACGATGTCCGAATGACCGTTAAGATACTTGGTGCCGCTGTGCACGGAGAGGTCGAAGCCGTGCTCGGCCGGACGGAAATTGATTGGCGTGGCAAAGGTGTTGTCGATCACCGACACCAAGCCGTGGTCCCGGGCAAAGGCCGCCATGGCCTCAAGGTCGGCGACCCGGATCAGGGGGTTGGTGATGGACTCGCAATAGACCAGGCGGGTTGTCGGTTTCACCTGGGCCGGCCATTGGGTGGGGTCGTCTTCTAGCACATCCCAGCCGATGTTCAGGCCGGCCAGGTCCTTGGCGATGAATTCGTAGGTACCGCCGTACAGCCCCGGCTGGGCCAGGAGATGGTCCCCTGGCCCCAGCAGGGTCAGCAGGGTCGTCGAGATGGCCCCCATGCCGCTGGCTGTCACCAGGGCGGCTTCGGCACTTTCCACGGCGGCCAGCTTCCGGTGAAGGGCCGTGTGGTTGGGGGTGTTGTTCATGCGGATGTATTTGAGTTCGTCGTAGCTTTGCTGTCCAGCGTAGAGGAAGGTGGACGATTGGAAGATCGGCAGGCTGACCGCGCCGCCGATCTTCGGGTCCGGTTCTCCGGCATGAATCAACTTGGTTTCGATTCGGTCCTCAGGTTTGTGCATGGTCTGCCTCCACGATGGTTTTAGCCGGTTTCCATCCATAAGAGCCCATCCACACCCTGGTAGATGGGAGCCCGGCCTGTAAGGATTGCGGATGGTTACCGACTCATTGCCAGAAGTCGTTGATCGGGTCAACCGCGAACAGAAGATGGTGTTTTCTTCATGTTCATTTCACGCCGATCGGCCCGGAAGGGGAATGCCTATGATTATGAAATACCTGATACTCGATTGCCGAAAAACCGCCTTTTTGGTATCCATGGCCATGGACGGTGATCTCCCCTGGTTCCAGCGCTTCAGGGCCTGGCTGCACCTTCGAATATGCCCGCCCTGTGCCGGCAACCACCAACATCTTGCAGCCCTTCACCGGCAAGCCGGCCCCTGTTTGGAGGAAGCCTACCAGAAAGCGTCCGCGTCAGCCACGCTGTCGATCCAGGCACGCCAACACATTCTCAGTGCTGTAAAGAATTCACGCCAAAAAGACGTGGGTTTTAAAAACGCATAAAATAGAGGGGTATGACCCGCAAAAACAAGGACATGGCGCCCATTGGCGACGGATGCCAACTTTTCCCGCCCTGGGGTGCGCCCGATCAGTGGCGCGAGGCCAATGCCGCCTTGAATCACCTCATGGCGATACATGACAAAAAGCTGAATTCGGCCATAGAGGCCGCCCGGGCCATAGGCGATCGCTTAAAATGGCTGTTTCCGCTTCTTGACACCCTCTGTGACGAAACCTGCCCCCATTGCCCGGATCCCTGCTGCCTGAGTGCAAAGATCTGGGTCGATTTTAAGGATCTTCTCTTTCTTCACCTGGCCGGACACCCCGTGCCACAAGTCCAGCTCATCGCAGACACCGGCAGCCGTTGCACCTGCATCAGCCATCGCGGGTGCACCCTGCCCCGTTTGAGCCGTCCCTGGGTATGCACCTGGTACCTGTGCCCGGCCCAGACCGCCCGCCTGCGTCGCCGGCCCGCATCCAATCAGACGCTGTTCCGCGACACGGTTTTGTCCATCAAATCCCTTCGAAACCGGATGGAGCAGGATTTTATTCAGGCGGTTCGCTAATCGGGTTTTCACCCAGTTCCCCCAAATTAATGGTTTTGTAAGCAGTTGATTTTAACCACAGAGATCGCAAAGACCGTAGCGTGGCATAGCCGCAACCAAAATGTGTATCACCGCAAAGTCGCAAAGATCGCAAAGTTTTTTGGCACGGATGACGCGGATTACACGGATTATTTGGTCGGCCGATCCCCTGCTAAAGACCGATGACCGATGATAGCGGACCGATGACCGAAGAAAACAAAAAAAAACATCAGGCACTCCGGCCGAACAAATGGTGCCATGCGGCTTCGCTTTTCAAGCTACGCCGCACAGGTGCCCTTCGGGCAGGTGCACGGCCTCACCAGACCTGGTGCCGTGTCGGAAGCCCCGAATCCCGTTATCTCTCCCGTCAGGGATCGCAGCTTTTACGGAATTTCCCTGTGGCGTGGATTTTTTTAGGCATGCATCAAAGTTGACAGTCCAAAGCGGTGGCTGCAACAGAACACATTCAGGCCGTCTCGACCGTCTCTGCAGGCCACGGTGATGTTGAGGGCTTCGGCCAGGTCTACGGCCAGGGTGGTGGGGCGGGAAACGGCGACGATGACCGGAATCCGTGCCCGGGCCGCCTTCTGGACCAGCTCGTAGCTGATCCGCGAAGAGAGCACCAGCAGGGCGGCCCGATCCAGCCGGCCGTCGAGAAAGAGCATGCCGATGGCCTTGTCCAGAGCGTTGTGTCTTCCGACGTCCTCGGCGATGGCCAGCAGGTTGAACCGGTCGTCATAAATGGCCGCTGCGTGGGCGGCCCGGGTGGCCCGGCGAATCGGTTGATGGTCGGACAGGGACTGAAGGCAGGCAAAGGCCCCCTGGGGGTCAAGCCGCGTTTCGGCTGTCACCGGGCGCACCTGCTGGTGGAGGTCGGCGACGATCTCCTTGCCGCAGAGGCCGCATGAGGTCTGGCTGACGAATTCGCGCCGATCCAGGATGCCGGCGATGGCTTTGCGGCGCTTAGGGGCCAGGGTGACCGTAACCACGTTGGTATCGTCCCCGTCGCAAAAAGCGATGGCGGTGATGTCTTCAGGTCGGTCGGCCAACCCTTCGCCCAGGCAGAATCCGGCCACGTGGGCCTTTTCGTCGCCGGGGGTGCGCATGACCACCGAGTAGGGGGCGCCCTGAATGCGGATGGACAGGGGTTCTTCGACGATGAGGGGCTGACCCTCTGGCTTGCTCGACCCTGGCCGCCAGAGGGTTGATTTGCGGTGGCGATGAGGTTTCATGGTTTTTTCCGGTTTTGTGTGCCCTTGCGTCGGCTGACGGAAATAGATACAATAAGACCGTTTTTTGTGCCAAACGGGTCCATTTTCTTGATTTCCACCTTTACGATATTAAAAATTGGCTTGACAAAAAATCTGGATCGTCTAAAAATAACTCTTTTTGGAAGCCATTCAGAAGTGCGTGGTTGATATTGGCGTTGATTTGGAAGGGGGTAAACGAAGATGCACGCTATCGTAAAAACCGGCGGAAAACAATACAAAATCGCCGAGGGTGACGTCCTGCGAGTGGAGAAACTGGCGGGCGAGGTCGGCGCGCCGATCTCTTTTGATCAGGTGCTGATGGTCTCGAACGGTGAAACGACCACCGTCGGCCAGCCCATGGTGGAAAATGCCACGGTCTCCGGCACCATCATTGAGCAGGGCCGCGGCAAGAAGATTCTCGTCTTCAAGTACAAACGCCGGAAACGCTATCGCCGCAAGCAGGGGCACCGCCAGGCCTTTACCGCGGTCATGATTGACAGCATTCAGGGTTAGCGGGGGTCCCGGGGCGAGTGGTTTTCGCGCCGTTTCAAGCAGATTATTAAGAATTTTCAGGGAGTTTAACCATGGCTCATAAGAAAGCAGGCGGCAGTTCCAAAAACGGCCGCGACAGCAACGGTCAGCGCCGGGGCGTCAAGCGCTACGGCGGCGAGCATGTCCGGGCGGGCAGCATCATCATCCGCCAGTTGGGTACCAGAATTCATCCGGGCGAAAACGTCGGCTTGGGCAGGGACTACACCCTGTTTGCCCTGATCGACGGTGTCGTTGCCTTTGAACGCAAGGGGCGAGCCCGGAAAAAAGTCAGCGTTTATGCCGAGTGAAATTCATCGATGAAACGGTAATCACCGTCCAGTCCGGCAACGGCGGGCGCGGCTGCGTGAGTTTCAGACGGGAAAAGTTTATTCCCAAGGGCGGCCCGGACGGTGGTGATGGTGGCAGGGGCGGGGATGTCATTCTTCGTGCATCCTCGGCCAGACGCACCCTCTACCGGTTTCGGTTCGAAAGAGAGTTCAAGGCGGAAAACGGCGGCCACGGCCAGGGAAACCAGCGAAGCGGCCGGGACGGCGAGGACCTGATCCTCGAGATTCCTCCAGGCACCGTGGTCACCGACGTTGATACCGGTGAAATCGTCAAGGATTTCGATTCCCTCGAAGAATCCTTTATTATTGCCAACGGCGGCCGCGGCGGCCAGGGCAACACCCGATTCAAATCCTCCACCCACCGGACCCCCCGATTTGCCCAGCCCGGCGAACCCGGACAATTCCTCAACCTCAAGCTGGAACTCAAACTCCTGGCTGACGTGGGTCTGGTCGGTCTGCCCAATGCCGGCAAATCGACCCTGATCCGGGCCATGACATCGGCGCGGCCCAAGGTGGGCAGCTACCCCTTCACCACCCTGACGCCGAGTCTGGGCGTGGTGCAGACCGGCTGGGGCGATCCTTTTGTGGTGGCCGATATTCCCGGGCTCATTGAAGGGGCCCATCAGGGGACCGGGCTCGGCATCCGCTTTTTACGCCACGTGGAGCGGACCCGGGTTCTGGTCCATCTCATCGATGTCGACCAGATCGATCCGGACGATCCCTTGGGGTCCATGCGAACGATCAACACCGAACTGGCTCTGTACAGCGAGGATCTTGCCCGAAAACCCCAGATTGTGGTACTCAACAAGCTGGATCTTCCCCAGGCAGGCGAATTGGCCGACGTTTTCGAGGCGGCAGCGGAGGTGTCCCCCGGGGCGCTGGAACCGTTGCGGATATCCGCCGAGACCGGAGACGGTTTGCAGCAGCTCATCTCCCGAATCCTTCTGTTGCTGGACAGGCCCCATGAAGACCTCTAGTGCAACCTGTTTTCACGCTGCCCGGCGGGTGGTGGTCAAGGTGGGCAGCAACGTTTTGACCCAGGACCAGGGGCTGAATCTCAAGGCGCTGCGAGCGATCAGCCGCCAGATCTGCTATCTGATCGACCATGGCCTGGAGGTGATTCTGGTCTCTTCCGGCGCCATGGCCTCGGGAATGAAAAAGGTCGGCCTGTCCAGGCGACCGGAGGACGTTCCCCAGCGCCAGGCCGTGGCTGCCGTAGGCCAGGCCGGCCTGATCATGGCCTATGAAAAGGCCTTTGCCCGGTACGGCAAGCAGGTGGCCCAGATTCTTCTGACCAGCGACGATCTGACCAGCCGCCAGCGCTATCTCAACGGGCGTAACGCCCTGCACACCCTGCTTTCCTGGGGCGTGGTGCCCATCGTCAACGAGAACGACACGGTGATGGTGGAAGAGATTCAGGTGGGCGACAATGACAACCTGGCCGCCATGATCACCCTGCTCATGGATGCCGACCTTCTGGTGATCCTGTCCGACATCGACGGACTGTTTACCAAAGACCCCCGGGCTCACGACGAGGCCGAACTGATCCCGGAGGTTTCGACCTTCGGCCAGCGCCTGGAGCAGTTGGCCGGCGACATTCCCGGCCCCCTGGGTCGCGGCGGCATGCTCAGCAAGATTCGGGCGGCCAAGAAGGTCACGGCCGCCGGGGTGCCCATGATCATCGCCCGCGGCAACAAACCGGATGTTTTGAAAAAGCTCTTTGCCGGCAAGCCCCAGGGCACGTTTTTCGTTCCGCGAAAGGCGCGCCTGGCCAGCCGCAAGAGCTGGATCGCCTTCACCTTGAAGCCCAAGGGCGCCCTGACCCTGGATGCCGGGGCGGTCCGGGCCATTGTCGGCAACGGAAAAAGCCTTCTGCCCAGCGGGATCGTCGGGGTCGATGGCGAGTTCGGCAAGGGGGCGCCGGTGAGAATTGTCGGGATCGATGGGCGAGTCCTGGGAACCGGCCTGGCCAATTACAGCGCCGGTGACATCCGCAAAATCCAGGGGCAAAAGACCAGCCGAATATCCGATCTGCTCGGCGAAAAACCTTACGATGAAGTGGTCCACAGGGACAACCTGGTGCTGAACCAGGAAGATTAAAACCTAAGAATACCTTGCGGAACCAAACCGACCACCCGGCTCAACTGGCTGACCGGCAAACTGGCCAACCCAACCACCATGCGTATCGGACTATTCGGCGGCACATTCAACCCCATCCATCTGGGGCACCTGAAAACCATCGGCGAGGTGCGCGACGCCTTTTCCCTGGACCAGGTGGTCTTGATTCCGGCTGCCATACCGCCCCACAAGCCGGCCCGGGACATGGCCGGGACCGAAGACCGCATGGCCATGGTGAGACTGGCCGCCGCCGGACGCCAGGGCCTGGCCGCCTGCGATGTGGAGATTCAACGGGAAGGCGTCTCCTACAGCATCGACACGGTAGATCATTTTCAACGGACCCAGGCACCGGAAACCGAGCTTTTTTTTATTGTCGGCGTCGATGCCTTCCTGGAGATCGATACCTGGAAGGCCCACGACAAACTCCTGGAACGACTGCCCTTTATTGTCATGACCCGGCCCGACGCGGGCCGCTTGGATCTGGACGGCCAGCACGAGGCATTGGGCGTCTTTCTCCATGACCGGCTGTCGGGCGGATACCGTTACGATCCGGCCCGAAAAGCCTTTGTCCATAACCGGAAGCAGCCTCTTTACGTCCTTGAGGTCACGCCGGTGGACATCTCTTCAACCCGGATCCGGGACCGGATCCGTAAGGGCAGGCCCATTTCAGACCTTGTGCCCGGATCCGTCCATGATTATATCCATCAGCGAGGACTCTACCAATGACCCAAGATATTGATCCCCAACTGGATCTTTTCGTTCAGGCCGCCCTGGCAAAAAAAGCCGAGGCCCCGGTCTTTCTCGACATTCGCCGGTTCACTTCCGTGGCAGAGGCCTTTTTGATCGTCAGCGGGCGGTCCAACCGCCAGGTCAGCGCCATTGCCGAGCACATCAAAACAGATCTGAAAAAGCACGGGATTCAACCCCTGGGCATGGAAGGCGCCAAAGAAGGCCACTGGGTGCTCATCGACTACGGCCATGTGGTGATCCACGTCTTTTACGACCCGGTTCGAAGTTTTTACGACCTGGAAGGGCTCTGGTCCGATGCCCCCCGCATCCAAACCCCTGCCATGGAAGCCTATGTGAAGCAATTGGCCCCGACGGAGACGGACGATGACGGATAATCCGATCTGCCTGCTGATGATCCTGGATGGTTGGGGAATCAACCCGGCCCGGGAAGGTAACGCCGTGGCCCTTTCCGGCACACCCTTTTTAAACCGCCTGCTGGCCGAGCGGCCCCATACCCGCCTGACCTGTTCGGGCGCTGCCGTCGGTCTGCCTGACGGCATCATGGGAAATTCCGAAGTAGGGCATTTAAATATCGGCGCCGGCCGGATCGTCTACCAGGATCTGTTGCGCATCGATCGGGCCATATCAGACGGCTCTTTTTTTAAAAATGCCGTCCTCGCCGAAACCATGGAAAAAGTGGCGACTGCCGGATCGGCCCTTCACCTCATGGGCCTGGTCTCAGACGGCGGCGTTCACAGCCAGCTCACCCACCTGCTGGCCCTGCTGGACATGGCCCGGGAAAAAGGCCTTGCCCGGGTTTTCGTCCACGCCATCTTAGACGGCCGGGACACGGCCCCGGACGGCGGCGCCGGCTATCTGCGGCAGGTCCAGGCCCACATCCAAAAACACGGCTTCGGCGCCATCGCAACGGTCTGCGGGCGCTACTATGCCATGGACCGGGACAAGCGATGGGACCGTACTGAAAAGGCATTTCGGCTCTACGCGCGGGGGGAAGGGAGACCGGAAACAGACGCGGCAGCCGCGGTTAAGGCCGCTTACGGCCGAAAGGAAACCGATGAGTTCGTCCAGCCGATCGTCATGGTCGGCGAGAACCAGGCGCCCCTGGCGCGGATCGAAGACGGCGACGGCGTGATTTTTTTCAATTTCAGGGCCGACCGGGCCCGGCAGATCACCCGGGCCTTTACCGATCCGGACTTTGCCGAATTTCCCCGGGATCCGTTGCCTGTCCCCTGCCAATGGGCCTGTATGACCCTCTACGACGAATCCTTCGACCTGCCCATGGCCTTTTGCCCCGAACACCGGGAGAATATCCTCGGACAGGTGGTCAGCGAGCACGGATTGCGGCAGCTTCGCATCGCCGAGACGGAAAAATACGCCCATGTCACCTATTTTTTCAACGGCGGCGAGGAAACCCCGTTTAAAGGCGAAGACCGGCACATGGTCCCTTCGCCCCGGGACGTGCCCACCTATGATCACAAGCCGGCCATGAGCGCCGTGGCCGTCACCGAAGAGGTGCTCGGCCGGCTCGATACCGACACCTACCAGTTGGTGGTCTTAAACTTTGCCAACATGGACATGGTCGGCCACACCGGCGTCATCGAGGCGGCCATTGAGGCCTGCCGCACCGTGGACCGATGCGCCGAACGGATCGTGACCCGGGTACTGGAAAAAGGGGGTGCGGTGATGGTCACCGCTGACCACGGCAATGCCGAAAAGATGTTGGATGAAAACGGCCACGCGTTCACGGCCCACACCACCAACCCGGTCCCTTTTATCCTTGTGGACGACAGCCGGAAAAACGTCCGGATGCGGGAAGGGATTTTGGCCGACATCGCCCCGACCATTTTGGCGGTCATGGGTTTGGATCAACCATCGGAAATGACCGGCCGGTCGTTGATCAAAAAAGAATAATTTATAAACCACAGAGGCACCGAGGACACTGAGCTTTTTTATAAGCTATCCCCGGCCGGGAGACGGCGGCCGAGGATAGTAATGCCTTGATACAAGTAACAATCATCAACTTTAATGTACCGGTGTTGAAAGACGGCATCAAGCGAATGTCTCTATAATTTGGAGTGTTCAAAAGATTGTTTTTCATGTACGAAATTTTGTAAATACCATTTGATTTTGAACAGTTGTGGCTAACCGCGGAGACACTGAGCACACAGAGGGTTTCTAATTTTTCAAAGATCGGGAGACGGCGATCTGTGAAAAGCAAACACTGTCAGGGCATTCTCATTCCCGGCCGCCGTCTCCCGGCCGGAAATGAACAGAAAAAGCTCTGTGCCCTCTGTGGCTCTGTGGTAAAATAATTGTTTGGTTGCGGCTATGCCGCGCTAAGAATACTGTGTCTCCGTGGTTCAACCAAAATTCGGATGAAAAAATGAAAAATGTCTGCCATCGGTTTAAGCAGTTCGAAGAGAAGCTTAAGAGCATGGACGAAAAGGGCCCGGCGCCATCCGTGGAAAAGCAGGTCTGTACCCTGATCGACTACCTGACTGGAAAAGAGATCGCCGACATAGGTGCCGAAGCCAACCGCCAGGCCGTGCTTCGGTTTCTGGTGGAGGAAAAGGGGTATGCCAGAGAAGATATCGAAACCAACGTGCCCATCGCCTTTGAAGTAAAGGGCGAGCCCTGCCGGTCCCGGGCCGACGTGGTGGTCAGTGCCGGCGGCCGGCGCCTCATAGCGATAAAGTGCGCGGCCGGATCATTAGGCTCCCGGGAACGGGAAGCCATTTCAGCGGCCCGGCTCGTGGATACCTGCCGACTTCCCCTGGCCGTGGCCTCCGACGGCCAAACCGCCGTTGTTCTCGACACCCGGACCGGGAAAAAGATTTCCAAGGGGATAGATTCGATTCCGTCCAAGGCGGAGTTGGCGAGCCGGTTTGCAGATGCCTCCCTTGAACCCCTGCCGGAAAACAAGCTCGAACGCGAACGCCTGGTCTTTCGCACCTACGATTCCATGAACGTCAACGTCGCCACTGAAAAATAGTCAAGACTATCTTTCAGTAGGCTGAAATATAGTCAGCGTAAAGAGGCGTTTTTCTCACCGGCTTGAAATTCATTTCTGAAAGCACTGGGGGCATCGCTGTTTAGTGCACGAGAACACAATTACGGCGATATATCAGGTTATTAACCGCAGACACACGCCGACACACGCCGACTTTTTTGAACCGGCCGACCTGGCCGGCCCAAAGAGGTTGCCCTGCAGGGCGCACGTTGTAAAAGGAGTTGTTTAGGATCTGTCGGACCCTTCGCGAAGCGATCCAAATTTGTTGGCGATCAGGTCGACCGCCAACAAGCTTTCCCTGCCTGCCCGGCGTAGCCTTCAGGCGAAGCCGGGTCTGCGACGGTCTGCGTTTATCTGCGGTTGATAATAAATCGGGATCTGTCGTAACTTAAGTCATGCACATCCACGATGTTGTATATTTGAAGATCCTCTGGACGCCCGGATTCGTGAAAAAGCTCGCCAGCAGGGTCTCAGCCTGAACAAAACAATCAAAAAGCTGTTGAATGAGTCCTTGGGCCTGGAACCGACACAACCTAAGGATTATCGGGAAACCTTTGCGGACCTTTGCGGCGTTTGGACTCGGGAGGATGCGGCTGCTTTTGAACTGAGAACAAAAGACTTAGGGCTGGTCGATCCTGAGGGCGGAAAAAGACCTATTTGGTCCCGGCGTCAGGCCGGGTCAAATGTAGTTACTCCTGGAAATCCTGTCTGAAATCATTCCACCATGTCTTTTTGCTTCCGGCGCTGCTTTAATGCTTCGTAGACGCGTTCGCGTTTGCCGGTTCCCACATCGAGTGTCACCTCGACGGCCTGGTCTATCTCGTTCTGCCGGGAGTCGATGAGCCGGCCCAGCTCGACATCTTCCATGATGTCCATCATAGCCTCGAACATCTCGGCCGGTACCAGATAGGCCGACGCCCGATTGTGATTCAAAATAGCTACGGGATTTCCGTCGGCCTCATTGATCAGGGCCGTGGGGTTTTTCTTGAGTTCGGTGATGCTTGCCGCAAATCGGGTAAGTATTTGGTCCATAAAAGGCCCCTTAAATAGGTTTAATATAAAGCCTATATTGAGGTCATATATTGGGGTTGTCAAGTATTTACGTTAGAATAGAATAAGGGTGTCATTTCCGCGTAGCGGATGCCATCAATAGCCATTTCATCCAGAAACGGCTATTTTCATTCATCATTTAGATTCTGAAAATTCTGATATCCTGTCTAACAGCCTGCTAAATAATTTCACCATTCCAGAGTCGGCTTAAAAAGGCACGCCACGGTAGGATTTCAATCCCGTCTTGTGTCCGACGCGGATTGATATCGAAAGAAATTAGAAGGCTACTTCGAACGGTATGTTCTTCGAGAAAACGGCGGATCCCCTTTAAGTGTGTGTCAAGTGCCGTTTCCGTCGATTTGACTTCAACAGCTATTTCATGGTCGCCGAGGATGAAATCCACTTCCATACCAGAGGACGTTCGCCAGAAAGCGATGGGAAAATAGGTTTCTGAATAACTGGCGTATGCGACAAGTTCCATCCAGATAAAATGCTCGAAGGCGCGGCCGAAAAGCGGCGAGCCTTGCGCCACGTGCCCGCGGCGGCTCAAGTGAATTACCGGAGAAAGGTCGAAAAAATAGAATTTTGGGCTGGTGATAAGCCGACGCTTTTTCCTTTTTCGAAACGCCGGCAAGTACCGACCAATGAGGGTGTCTTCAAGAATTTGGAAATATTCCCGAACCGTTGGGCTGGAGACGCCGCATTCCCGGGCGATGTTCAAATGGTTGACAATTTCACCGTTTGACAGCGCCGCGACATCAAGGAAACGTTGGAAAGCCGGAATGTTGCGTGTCAGAGCCTCCGCCACGATTTCCTCTTTGAGATAATCTCCGATATAGGCTTGAATCAACCGATCAGGGCGCTTGCTCTTGTAGTGGCGGGGAATAAGGCCAGCGTTCAAGGCTTTGTCGAGATTGAAAGCAGGGATTTCATTATAAACAAGGGGGTGGAGATCATAGCGGATCGCCCGCCCCCCAAGCAGGCTGCCGCTGCTTCGTTTCAATTTTCTTGCGCTGGACCCGCAGAGGATGAAACGCAACCCTCTATTTTCAATCAGCCAGTGAACCTCGTCGATCAAAGCCGGGATCTTTTGTATTTCGTCTATGATGATCGGATCTTGCTGGGTATCGCCCGTAAGACTTTTTGCCATGCACTCTTCCCGAATCAGTTGCGGTGATCTCAGCAAGCGCTGGTACTCTGTAGATAGCAGGAGGTCGTATCGTATGGCATCCGGAAACAATTGCCTCAGAAGGGTGCTTTTCCCAGTCTGGCGAGGCCCCCATAGGAAACAAGTTTCTTCTGAGCTGAAACTGAGTTTTTGAAGTCTATCAAACATAGCTCTAATTGAATTGAGGGTTTAAAATTACATGTATATTATAATATGTAATTTAAATTTACAAGTTTTTGTGGCTTCCCGGCTTTTCGTGCCAAGGAGCATGTAGGGAAAAGCGCCTTTCTGTTAACGTTATCTTTAACTATAATAAATTGGTGACAAGTTAATTGTTGAGACCTGACCCGTGAACCCCTGCTGGGATGTCGCGGCAGGATGATCAAAACGACAAATAGGGGCGGGACTTGTTTTGGAACTGACGGGCATCAGTCTCGGACAGCCGACCGATTTTCCGAACGATCAGGCGGTTGTCCAGGGTGAACAGCTTTAGGCGGACCAGGCAGGGAAGGTGAAGGCCGGCAGCGTTGTGTTCAATAATTTCAGTATCGCCTGGCCAGGCAGAGTGACGCTTTGTGGTGATCATGGACAGGACCGTGTGGCCATGATCGTTGAAGCCTTTTTACTGAGCACCAGCGCAGGCCGTCTTTTTGACTCCGCACTTTCGATAAATGGAAACGGCACAACCACCGTATCAAAAGATTCACAAATCACCGAAGGCCTCTTCGTCCTCTGGGCTGTGCCACTCTTCAAGGGTTTCAGAAATGGATGCGTGGTATGCCGCGTCAAAAGGTTCGACTTTCTTCAGTTTGACGCTTTTTCCCTGAAGTTCATAGGCAACCAGGTCCCCCGATCCGATTCCGAGCGCTTTTCGAATATCCACGGGTATGGTCACCTGCCCCTTTGCTGAAAGCTTGCTCATATGCATTGGATTGGCCCTCTCTTTACATCTTTACCGTAAAGATATCCTGGCTTGACCGGTTCTCGTCAACCTACTCAGAATTACTCAGAATTACAGTTCGTTTTCCTTGGATAGTAGGAATTCAATCAAATGGAGCCTTTTGATCCCTTCAATGTCTGAGCCGAATTCGGTGTCGAGGCTGACGACGTATTTTGGGTAGTTGTCCTGGATCGACTGTAGCACGCTGAACTCTCTTGAGATGGTATCTGCGGATTCCAGCAGGTAAGTTTCTTTTATACATGAAGGATATCCGCCAATAATGTAAAGTTTCTTATATAGAGGAAACTAAACAAAGTTGCGGTTCGGTGTCAGGGAGTTTTTTGCCGGGCCACATGAGAATTGAATGGCGTCATCACCTCCGCGCAGCAAATGAAGCCAACAATGGCCGTTTCATCCGGAAACGGCCATTGAAAAAATCATGTACATCCAGTTAATCCTGTCTAAGATCATTTCTTTCCAAATAATCCGTGCAATCCGCGTCATCCGTGCCAAAAATACTTAGAGCCCTTTGCGTCCGTGCAGCGGATGATAGTCAATAGCCGGTTCATCCGGAAACGGACATTTTTCATTAATCATGTAAATCCTGTTCATCCTGTCTAAATAATTTTGATTGTCGTGTTTTCAAAAGAGGGCGCCAGCAAATCAATATCGTTACCTGAAACACCGCATTCCTCGAAGTGATCACGCCAAGTTCCGACCGTTTCGACCAACTTCCGCACCATCTTTTTTCCTGTGGCAGGCGAAACCCCGAAACGGCTGCATCGGCTCAAGGCGTTTTCGATGTTGGCCTCCCTTCCCTGGTTGCCCACTGACATGGCAAGGCGAAAATCCGTGCCGATTCCGGTACGGGACAGTGACGGCACGATGTCGTAAGCCGGAGACAGCGATAGGTCCGGGCCGTCGATGACAAATCCATGGTTTCGGGGGTGGTCGTCCGTGTTTCTCACGAGAATGTTGAAAATCATGCGGGAAAACAGTTCTTCAATGCCGGCTGCGGGGGTAAAACGGCGCATCTGGTCCCCAATGGCGGCGTAATCCCAGCGCAGGCGGTCCCGTTCGTCCCATTGCATGAGTGAGAGCGCGCTGAGAAAACCCTTGCGGGTCCACCCCTCTTTTGTCTTTTCCCGGTCGAACCGCCTGCTGAGAAAGATGTCCTTCTCTCCTATGTTGATGATCCGCACATCGGGAATGCAAATTCCGCAACGTCTCGCCAGAGTCATGGTTGCGTATTCGATGCGGGGCATATTAAGGGTATCTTCCCGGGCCGGAAATTTGGCAATCCAAAGCGCATCTTCCCATTCGACCGTGCATTTGGGCCGAGCCCCACCCACACTGGTCCCTTGGCGGAGAAGCTGAAGAAGGTGGCGTTCGATGGCCTCTCCTGACTCAATACTGCCAGCGGCTTCAATGATTTCTGCAAGTCGGTTGAAATGGGGTGGTCCAATCAGCGTCTCGGGAGCCACCGGTGACGGGCGAAAGTCGAGGTTCCCGACTCGTGTGGCATTGGCTGCCAGTAGGAAGTCGATTTCCGAAATGGCTTCAGGAGGCGTCTGGGCCTCGGTCGCCATGACAAGACGGCCCCAGTAATCTGGAGACGCGTCCCGAAAAGCACCGTAAAGCCCCAAATTATTCGTTACTTCAGGCAGGTTTGAACCCAAAGGAAGGGCCACCGGATCGACGGCAAGGGCGTTTTCCCTTTCAAGGTATCTGCGGCCATAAGCGAAGGCCCCGATTCCCGGGTCGTCCTCATGGGTGAAAATTCCGGCCGGCACGGCTGTCGTTTCCCCTGGAAGATATATAAATACAATGATTTTTCGCTCAGCCATGGACAATACCCTGTTTTTTAGAGCGGCAAAGCCGCGCTGCAGTTAAAATTGTCCCACAATTTTAACTTTAGAATTCTAGGTCATCCTCCTTTTTCAACCCTCTAACCCGTTTCGGCAATCGCTGGCGTTCACGGAAAATCCCGACCTCATCGCTTTCCGGTAAGGCAACCGGGTCAAGTTCGCGCTCCAGGCCAAGAACCCAGAGGGCCGAAGCCAGAACGGCCAAGGACACGCCGGGGCTGCCGTTTTCAAGCCGGGACAGGGTTTTTCGCGTAACAAACATCCGCGAGGCCATCTCTTCCATGGTCAGCCCCCGTCGTTTCCGTGCGATCCGTATTCTTTCACCAATCCGGGAGATGGTCTTTTCGATCTCAGGTGGGAATTTGTTAGATATCTGGTTTGAATGTGCCATATACATCCCCATATTTTGTGTATTGGGTTATATAGTAAACATTACGGCTTTGTGTCAAGGGTTGAATTTTTGAATCGCAATAGTTACCTGCTTCAAGGCTTCCAACACGGCATATAGCCAGGTACGACCGCAGCACCTGCCCAAAGGAAACCTGTGCGGCGTAGCTTGAAAAGCGAAGTCGCATGGCCCAATTTGTTCGACAGAAGCGCCTGATGTTATTTTTGTTTTCTTCGGTCATCGGTCCGCTGTTATCGGTCTTTAGCAGGTGATCGGCCGACCAAATAATCCGTGCAATCCGCGTCATCCGTGCAAAAAAAAGCCCTTGTCCCTTTACGACCAGTCAAGAAGCCTACGTCTAAGGCAGATCGAAGATCCATGCTGGGCCTCTCAAAATCATAATGGTGGTCCCTCCGCACAGCGGATGCCATCAATGGCCGTTTCATCCGGAAACGGCCATTGAAAAAATCATGTACATCCAGTTAATCCTGTCTAAGACGCTTTTTTTTCCAAATAATCCGTGCAATCCGCGTAATCCGTGCCAAAAAATCATAGAGCTTCTGGCCCTTGATACAAAAAGCCCCAAAATCATGTCGAAAGTGTCCGCCCTCTAACTATTTGTAATCCTATTTTAACCAATTTGTTTGTCGTGGCTATAGTACTCTTTGCACATAATGCCGATTTCGAACCACTGATTAATTTGAGAGCGCACAAAATAACTATTGACAAACTGAATGCGATTTGGCAAACAAGTCGCAGTTCAGTAAAAGATACAGTAATGCCCAAAATACGATCTGAATTTCGAGCGGTGTAAAAGCTAAACCTATCGTGAGATGGGGGCAGAAAGCCACGGGTCTTTAGGGTTGTAAGAAAGACAGCCGGGTTGCCACTATGTGGTTTCCCGGCTTTTTTTATGTCAAGGAGTAGATAGAGACAAGTGTTTTTATATTAACGCGATCTGATTTGGAATATTCTGACGATGAGTCAAATATTGACATCCCTATGATCTCTCTTTATATGAAGTGAATAGTACCCTACTCTTTAAATGAGCATTAATAATTGGGGTTTAGTTATATGTTTTGCTATAAAATTACATTAAAATCGTTAAAGAAGTTACGGCAAAAAGAGATACCAGTAGAAGATATCGAATTTCTAAAAGAACTAAAAGATTGCGAATTTTATCATCGTGGGGAGTTTTTATATGCGGTGGAGGCTTTAATTGGGAAAACAAAAACCGATATTTATGAATCAATAATAGTAAGTTGCACGTATAGCAAACTATCTTCAAGAATCTATGTTTTAGCCGTTGTAATTGCTATAGTTTTATTCACAATAATTTTCGGTATTGTTGTATGGAATAATGATTTAGAGAAATTCTCAAAATTAGGTAATGCATATTCAATATTAAGCAGTTTGTTTTCTGCGCTAGCATTTTTGGGCGTTGTATTAGCTGTTTATATGCAAAGACAAGATTTGTCGAATCAAAGAGATGAGCTAAAATTGACCCGAAGTGAAATTCGGGACCAAAAGATTATGGTCGAAAAGCAAAATGAAATAATTTCGAGCCAAATATTTGAGCATACTTTTTTTCAAATGTTACACCTTCATAATAGCTTGGTTTATTCAATGAAGTTTGAGTGCAAAAATAAAGAAAATCAAGTTGAGACGCACATAGGTAAAATCAGCTTTAAATATTATTATGAGTCATTTATAGCAGTATTAAATAAATATAGAAGAGAGTTCCCAAATAACAAAGTCAAAATGGTTGAAATGTCATATGAGGAGTGGAATGAGACTTATCAACCGAATATAGGATACTATTTTCGAAATTTGTATAACATTATCAAATTTGTAGATTCAAACAAGTTTTTCGGGAAGTTTAAAGAGAATCAACACAAAGAAAAGAAAGTTTATATCGATTTAGTTAGAGCGCATCTATCCGGTTATGAATTGCTAATGCAATTTTTTAACAGTTTTGCCTATCCTAATTTTAAGGCAAATATTAAAAAATATGATATGATAAAAGGAATATCAAAAAATGAATTAGAAAAAATAAACTTAATAGAACTTTGTGACGAAAATAATTATGGTCAAATAGCGGGATAAAGAAGGGGAAAGATGAAACAAATACTCTATTACAGTACAAACAATCTCAGCGAAAAGGTTGATTTTAGGACGGCACTATTGAATGGATTGGCTTCGAATTACGGATTGTATATGATTTCAAGGAATAATGTGCCTGTTATTGAAAGAAAAACATTGGTCTCTATGAAGGAAAAAAGCTATCCAGAAATAGCCTTTACCGTTTTAAGCAAGTTTTTAGAACCGGATATAAATCTATGTGATTTAGAAAAGATCTGTAAAGATGCATATGATGAAAGAATTATTCCTACTGACTTAAGACATGTTACAGGGAAAACGTACATAATGTGGCTTACAAATGGCCCAACATACTCATTCAAAGATTACGCAGCAAGGTTTTTTGGTCGAATTTTGAACTATTACCTTGAAATTGACGATACGAGAAGAGTAGTTGTCGTAGCTACAAGCGGTGACACTGGTGGTGCAGTTGCAGATGCCTTACATTCATTAGATAGGATAGATAATATAGTCTTTTTTCCGAAGGGAGCTATTTCAAGTAGACAAAGACGGCAAATGACAACTTTGAAAAAGAACATATATGCATTTGAAGTTAATGGTGATTTTGATATATGTCAGGCGATTGCCAAAAGGCTTTTAGCCGATAAGAAATTCGCAAAGGATACTTTTGAAAACGAAAACATTTTAACTTCAGCAAATTCAATTAGTATCGGGCGGCTTTTACCTCAAGCTGTTTACCCCTTCTACGCTTACTCTAAACTGGCTGAATACCCTGAGAAAACAATAATTTGTATTCCATCCGGAAATTTCGGGAATTTGATGGGCACAATATTATCGCAGGGTATGGGACTACCGATAGAAAAAATAGTATGCGGGGTAAACGAAAATCGTGAATTCCCAGATTTTCTAGAAACAGGCGAATATACGGTTAAACCATCAGTTTATTCACCGTCCACTGCTATGGTAGTCTCTAATCCAAGCAATATTGCCAGAATATTTGACTGGTTTGGGGGTCATGTTTCTGACCAGAGAGATAAACAAGGAAGAGTTGTTGAGGAGGGTTTCGTAGACATTATTCCTGATATAAAAGAAATGAATGAAAAAATTTTTTCTTCGACTATAAAAAACGATGAACATTATAGTGCTATTAAAGAGGTTTATGAAATATATGGTATTATGATTGAACCGCATGGGGCAGTCGGATGGGCAACTTTAAAAAAATACTTAAAAAATAAGCATAATTCCCTCTCAATTATATATGAAACAGCAGACCCAGGAAAATTTCCAGAAGAAATCAAACGCGCAGTTAATGTCCGGCCTGGAATGCCTGAGAAAATGTCTAAACAAGCAAACAAGCAGGAAAGAATTTATTCAATTAGCTCACAGCCAATAATAAAAAAAAATGGCGCGATGGTTTTGAGCGATGAACAATATCAAGAGACTATGGAGAAAATAGAAAGTATTTATGAGGAAAAAAGATCTCACTAAAATAAAACAATAATTGAAGTCATCAGGCGTTTATGACTGAAATCAAACATACAATATATTTTAGTTTAACTGTGGCAGTTCCTGATTTGAAAGGTTTTCAATTTAATTTAACGTAAATATTCTGGAATCAAGTACTAAATCAACTGGTAAAATATAGGAGTTGTCAATGAAACAAAGAATTGTAGACAAGTTGGCTGTAAAGGGCCATAGAAAGAACACTGATGAGACTTGGGAACACTTCGCAAATGCATTAATTGCAGCTTTTGGTGAGCAGGCAATATCTGACGACTATTTTGAAAAAATCTACACTGATCAAAGAATGAGAAATTTTGACGAAAAATTCTTAGATAGTATAATATATAATGTTCCACCTGCATTTTTGGCAGAGAAACATTTGTTTGCTAACAATTCAGATTTAATGGCATATCCGAAAATGAAGAGTATGGTTATGAACTGGAAAGGAAGTGAAGATTCCCCATTGTTTATTCTTGGATATGTGGGTACTGGGAAAACCTCATTCCTTCGATATTCATTCGGATTGAAGAATAAACTGCAAAATGAGTGCAAAATTGGCTCGGCCATTGTAAACTTAAAGACGGCACCTTCAACTCCAGACCGAATGATTCTGTTCATAATGAAGGCAATTAATGATGTTATTAGTAAAGAATTTGAAGAAGTCCGCGATATTAATCGAGAAGTATTGAAGAAACTATTCAAAACTGAAATTGAAGATCTGAAAAAAACAATTAAGAATAATGATCTAATTGAAGAAGAAATTGACAAATTGTTTGCGCCCTTCCCGTTTTCGATGATGAAAGGGAACGTTGATGAAATACAGTTGCTTATAAAAAAGAAAATCAAATTTTTAATTGAAAACAATGTTATTGGACAATTTTGGATAATTTTAGACAACATCGATCAACATTATCATTGCTTACATCATCGAGTGCTAATTGATACTGTACATTTTGCTTCTGATATGGGTTCACCTATGATCATCACAATGAGGTATATTTCTCTAAATTCACCAGATGCTAGAGAGGTTTATTCAGCATTTTTTCCCAGAAAGCTAAATTTATCCCTACCAAATATTGAATCTTTATTAAAGAAACGAATGTTGTTGTTTAAAAATAACATTGAACCATTTTATGATATTTCCTTAAAAATGACTGGATATCATTACAAAATAAGCGATTTAGTTCTCGATTTAGAAAGAGTTTTGAACTTGCTAATTTCTTCAGATGTAATGCAAAAATTTATATTGCCATTGTCGAATTACAATATTAGAAGGCTTCTGCAAATCCTTTTAAATTGTCTTCAGTCATATTACTTTTTTTATGACTATTTTAATAACGATCGATATTTGCCTACCAAAGACAATTTGTTTAAACGCTTTCTATTTTCCCACTGTTTAAAAAACCAAGAATATTATGATCCAATAGCCGATGACGAAGAATTGTTTATTATCAATTTATTTGAAAATGAAAACCAAACGACTGAGTACAATCAAACTATTAGAGTTAGAATGTTGCAGGCTATGAACAATTTTGGGAACAAAATAGAACTTGCCGAATTTACAAAGATACTTGTTGATACATTTGATTATAGCAAAATAGATATCCTTAGAGCTCTTAGAGTCTTTCTACGGGCTCAACTATTTGCGGTGAAAGGTGCTGTCGATGAAGACTTTAGTGAAAGGATATTTTTTCAAAACATGCAAGAAGAAGACCTTTATAGTAATGATATTTTTATTTGTATTACTTATGCAGGGAGGTGTCACGTTGAACTTCTTGGAGTAATTGAATATTTAGAAATTATGAAATTTAGCACCTATGTACAACCTGAAGATTTCCATATTATTCAAGCTGATCTATCTCAAAAAAGCATTCAGAACAGAATAAAAGGGCTTAAAAAATTCGTTAACTATTTGGTTGATGAAGAAAAGACCGAAAAAGCTGCAATTGTGAAGGACCAAAAAAAATATAAGAAATATTTTGGAAACTTTTCAGAAGCATTAATTACTCAATCAAATAGGCAAATTAAGTATCTTTTGAAAGGCTTAAAATAAAAAGGTTATGGAATTCCAAAGATCATATAAATCAATACGTTGGCAATGGTGTTTACTACTATTTTTTTGTCATAGCTCCGCAAAAGAATAGTGGATTTCAACAGCATTCATTGTTCAATGAAGCCCCATTAAGAATTATTAATTGAACGATAAACGAATAATTGGTTGACCGTTAACTTAGGATATTATGAACTCATTATATATCATTTCTGCTGTAGGCAAAGATAGGCCTGGATTAGTTTCGATTGTGTCTGATGCTATATCTAAATTGAATATTAATATTGTGGACGTTGATGCGAGAGCTATTCGTGGACACTTCTCTATGTTTTTGGTTGTTGATCTAAGCACATCAAAATCTGACTTCAAGAAAATGTTATATGAGTTGGAGAAAATAAGTAGCAATTTTAATTTAGGGATCAGGACAGACGAATATCGGCCTATCGTCAGAAATGCTAAAAAAAGGCTGTATATATTAACGATGATTGGCAATGACAAGCCCGGGTTGGTAGCCTCAATATCGGGTTTTTTGTCGTTTAATTCAGTCAATATTGAAATAATTAGAATGATAGCTCGGGGTGCCTACATAGCAATGGAATTGACAATTGACGTCGCTGATATCAAAAATTTAAAGAATTTTCGACAGAAAATATATAAACACGCTAAGGAAATTGAAATGGATGTTTCATTAATTGAATGCGGGATACACTCAAAACCTAAAAAGGTTATTTTATTTGATTGTGACAGTACAATAATTCAGCAAGAAATTATTGATGAGATAGGGAAGTTGGCTGGAGTTGAAAAGTCAATTAAAACTCTTACATCTGATGCGATGAAAGGAAATATTGATTTTGAACATGCACTTGTGAAAAGAGTTAAATTGCTAAAAGGACTTAAGGCAGAAAAGCTCCAAAACTTGATTCAGACTATTGAAATGACGCCGGGCGCAGAAGAACTTATATCAGTCCTACGTTTTATGGGGTATAAAATTGGTATTATTTCAGGTGGGTTCTCTTTTTTTACTGATTATTTAAAAGAAAGTTTGTCACTTGATTTTGTATTTGCAAATGAATTAGAAATCCAAGATAACATTGTTACCGGAAAAATTGTAGGAGAAATAATTACAGCAGAAAGAAAAGGGGAAATTCTTAAAGAAATTGCTATTATGGAAAACATATCGGTAGACCAAATAGTTGCTGTTGGCGATGGATCAAATGATAGATTTATGCTTGACAATGCTGGTTTAGCAATTGGATTTAACCCTAAAGAAATATTAAAAGATTACAGTGACGGAATTATTACCAGTAAAAACATATCCGGACTACTGTATTTTTTAGGTGTGCCAGAATCAAATGTAAATAACATTAAGTAAATAGGACTTATTTATTGGAAAACATAAGCAAATACATTTTTAGTGTCGTAGGAAACGATCAACCTAGAATTTTGGCTAAGATTTCAAGGGTTGTCGCTGACTTAGATTTTAATATAGAGGATGTAACACAGGTTGTTAATAATCGTATATTTTCTAGTACCTTTCTAATTTCAAGAAAAGAACCTATCAAAATTGAAAAGCTTTCTAAGGCCATTAAAGCCGAAATATTTCAGTTTGATCTCGATGTATATGTCAAACAAGTAAATATTGTATTTGACAAATCAAAAATTCTATCCTCTCAAAGATATATAATTTCAATTAGAAGCAAGAAAAAGAAAGCGGTGCTTGTTTTTGCTTCAGAAACGTTGGCCAATAACGATGTGAATATTGTTGGCATAAACGGAATCTGGAAGATGCCAAACAAACCAGGTGAAAACATTATGCTTCTTGACGTTGATGTGCCAGATGAAACAGATTTGTCAAACCTAAAGAATGAGCTAAATGACATTGCAATTTCTAATGACCTTGCCATAAGTATCCAACATAAAGATATTTTTATATCAATCAATCGAATTTGAGCTACAATTAAAAAAAGGTTTTGCGTATTAGAAAACCGTCGTAAGCGGTAATTTATCCACACCTACCCGGCGGTGGGGTTTAAGCGGACCGGTGTAAGGTCTCACCTTTAAATGCCTGCCGATAGGCACAAAATCTCAAGTAATCCCACCAGTGCCAAAATCTTCAGGCCATTAAATTTGAGAAAAACCAGAGAGTTTCGCGGATAGAAAATTGCAGGACCACGTTGGCAGGTGCAGAGAGCGGGGACATGTGCTACTCCAGGGTTGTCGAAGCCCAAAGGAGTGTCGCCCATGTCCCCGATCTGCTGGATCATGCTATTGCTGCTTTCTTCAAAAGACAAGAAAAACCTGCAAATTGATTGCCGGTGCCCTTTATGTGGTGAGCGATACCGGGTTACCCGCCACGGCCATTACTGGCGCTATAGCTTTGACAGCGCCACGGGCCAAATCGCAATACAGCGTTACTGCTGCGGCAATCCAGATTGCCCCCGCAAGACGTTTTCTATCCTCCCTTCCGGCCTTTTGCCGTATTGCCGCATCCCCCTTTGCATCCTGCTACAAATCTACCACCATCATTTTGACAATCACCACACAGTCAGCCAGTGCGCCAGGCGCTTGAACATCGGATGGAGCAGCGTCAAACGTGCCTTAAACCGGATGGTCTGGACCCTGGATTTGGTCCGCGACGAAATTGGCGGCGGCAGTCTGCCGCCAACACCGTTCGGACCCGGAGTGTGGCCACGATTTATCCGTGTATTTTCCTATGCTTTTTTCCCGGAGCGACTCAGCCTTTAGGCCACCCACACAATACGATTATTTAGAAATAACAATAACTTTGCTATCGCTGCCAAAACATGACCCTTCCCTTAAGGAGATCGCAGCGATGAGCAAACCCGAAAAACCTGATCGACAGCAAAAGGCCCTGTGGCGCTATGGGATCATTGCGCCCTTACTGCACCACGGCGACGATGATCCGACCCTGACCAAAATGCTGGAACAACTGGCATCAAAAACCTTTATCCGACCGGACGGCAGCACCGACAGGCTTTCGACAGAGACCCTGCGAAAATGGCTATACCGGTACCGCAAGGGCGGCTTTGCAGCCCTGGCCAACCAACCCCGTCGAGATAAAGGTCGGCAGCATGTGGCACCGTCGATAGTTGAAGCCATGGCCAAACGGCGTGAAGACCATCCCAACTGGACCTTGGCGAAAATCCTTGAACACCTGATGGCCGACGGCATCTGGAACGGCCTCAGACCCAGCCGGGCCACCCTGTACAGAATCGCTACTGCCAGGCAGTTCCACCGCGACGCCAAGGCAAGTGCGCTTGCCGGCACCGGGCGCGCCTTTGCCTTTAACGCTTTTGGCCAGTTGTGGATGGCGGACTTCATGCACGGCCCCCAGCTTCGTGACGGGCGCCGGACCAAAAAGGCGATCCTTCACGCGATCATCGATGACGCCTCTCGTTATGTGATCAGCGCCCGGTTCTACTTCCACGAGACCGTCGAAGTGCTACTGACCGAGATGATGATCGCCCTGCGCCGCTTCGGCATTTGCCAGCGTTTTTACACCGATAACGGCCCCAGTTACGCCAGCGCCCATTTGAAACAGGTTTGCGCAAGGCTCGGCACCCATCTGGTCCATACCCCGCCGTACCGGCCCCAGGGGCGCGGAAAAGTCGAACGCTTCTTTCGGACCGTCAGAGAGCAGTTTTTAAGCGAACAGCATGCCTCCACCATCGACCAACTAAACGCCGACCTGGCCGACTACCTGGCCGAGTACCACCAGCGTATCCACCGCGGCATCGGCATCAGCCCGTTGCAAAAACGGCTCAGCATGGAAAATGTCTGCCGCCCCCTGCCCGAAGTCGCCGACCTGCGAAACCTGTTTTGCATCCAGCGCCGATGCCGCGTCTACAACGACGCCACCATCCGGCTCAACGGCCGGATATTTGAAGTGCCCGGATGTGTGCCTGGAACAAAGGCCGATATCTTTTACCTGCCCTGGGACAACGCCTGGGTCTACTACGGCAGCGACATGCGACCGGCCCTACTTTTGAACAAATCCGCCAATGCCAATCGGTTCAATCACCCCAAAGGAGGAAAATCATGACCCAAGACAGCCGTCCATCCATGGCCGAGTTCTTCGGCTACCGCCATCACCCCTTTGCCGACACCCGTCACGGTGCCCATGCCTTTATCGGCCCAAAGGACGAGCGTATTTGCAACCGAGCCTTATCGCTTCTACAATGCGGAAAAAGTTTTGCCCTCTGCGGACCATCAGGCGCCGGAAAATCCACCCTGACCGCATACTTGGCAGGGATGCTCGATCCGACCATCTACAAACCCGTCATGCTCCATTACGCCGGCTTCAATCGCTCGGGCCTGCTCAGAGCCATTGCCGACCGGCTCGGGGTCGATACCGCAGGGCGTGGTGTGCCCCTGCTGGTCCGGTTGCAAAAACATCTTCTCCAACTCACCGGGGCCGCCAACAGTCTCTATCCGGTGCTCTTCATTGATGATGCTCAATTGCTCGAACGCGAGTCCATGATGGACCTGTGCTCGCTGATGGTCAGCGCTGAGAAAAAGACCGTGGCCGCCTCCATCGTGCTCATCGGTGACGATACTCTCAGGCAACTCCTGAAACTCTCTGTCCTGGCGCCGGTAAGAACCAGACTGACCGCCATCTTCCCCATGGACCCGCTCGACGATAAAAACAGCGAGCAGTTCATCACCCACAGACTTGACCAGGCCAAGGCCCCAAAACATCTGTTCGAAGCCGATGTCATGGCTCTGATCTCAGCCCACTGTCGGGGCAACCGAAGGCTGATCATGAACACCGCAACCCTGCTGCTTGACGAAGCCTACTTCCGACAGGAAAAAACCGTCAACGCCCAGACCATGCTCGAATGTGATCTCATTCAACCCGAGGACGGCAATTGACGGCTTGAAAAAAAACTTTCTTCCCGCAAAGGCTCGGCATGCTGCCGGGCCTTTTCTTTTGGTCATATAATCTGAGATTACGCTGGTAATTGTGCGTGAGAATCAACAGCGCCTGATGTTTTTTTTGTTTTCTTCGGTCATCGGTCCGCTGTCATCGGTCATCGGTCTTTAGTTGGTGATCGGCCTATCAAATTATCCGCGCAATCCGCGTAATCCGTGCCAAAGAACACAAAGCCCTTGTCCCTTTACGACCAGTCAAGAAGCCTACGTCTATGGCGGGTCGAAGAACCATGCTGGGCGCTCTCGAAAAGCATAAAGGTGATGTCCCTCCGCGTAGCGGATGCCATCAAGGGCCGTTTCATCCGGAAACGGCCATTGAAAAAATCATGTACATCCAGTTAATCCTGTCTAAGATAACTAAAAGACAAAGGGGTCAGGTCTCAACACTTGACAATTAAATTAATTCGGGCTAAGTTCGTACTCATTCAAGCATACTGCAACCGGCAGTAAGGAGTCTGCAGATGGCCCGCCCCTTGAGAATCGTCTTTCCAGGTGCCTTTTACCACATCACGTCCAGAGGAAACGAGTACAAATCGGTATTTAACAATACAACCGCCCGATTAGCTGTTCCGGTTGTATCCGTCCCTGACGGCCTGTTCTAATGCTGCAAGTTCTTCATCGGTCAGGAACCCGAAATGGGCGGACCTTTTTCGGGCGGACAGGCTTCCATAGTTCTGAAGACAAAATGAATATTCAATTTGATTATAATAAGTTATCTTGGCATCCTCAATTGCCAATTGAAACCAATTGACCAATTGAACCCGCTATGTTATCTCTTCAAAATCTAAACATATTTCTGTTTGTGTGCTAAAGTGTATTGAAAAGGAGAGAGCAATCATGCAAACGCTGAAAGTTATAAAAAACGGAAAAAGTATCCACAAGTGCATTGAAATTCCGGATGCGTATCTCGATAAGGAACTTGAGATAACCATCCGTCCCATTCCCGGTACACAAAGCTATCGTGAATCTATCGAAGCGGTATTTCTCAGATATCCGGGTGTGAAACCATTCACCCACATAGCGGACCCATGCAGTTGGGAGCGGGAGATACGACGTGAATGGTGATGCAGTCCTTTTTGACAGCAACGTCATGATTTATCTGTCTAAAAGGGAATTGCCGTTAGGACTGGTCGAAAAATTTGACGATATCAGGATATCTGTCGTTACTTATATGGAAATCTTGGGTTTCAATTTCAGGAATTCCCTTGAAGAAAGCCTTGTCAAGGAACTCGTTGAGTTGTTCGAGACTGTATTCATCAATCAGTCCATCGCAGACAAAGTCGTGGAGATTAGAAGAAACCATACCATCAAACTGCCGGACGCGATTATTGCCGCAACCGCAGATTGTGAGAATCTTAAGCTTGTTACCCGGAATACGGAAGATTTTAAGAATCTGGGTATCCCCTTGATCGATCCTTTCCTTTAAAACTGCCTTGGCGTTTCCGGGTCGGGCCACGCCAAGAAAAAATGGGGTCAGGTCTCAACACTTGACAATTAAATTAATTCGGGCTAAGTTCGGACTCGTCTAAGCATACTGCAACCTGCGGCAAGGAGTCTGCAGATGGCCCGCCCCTTGAGAATCGTCTTTCCAGGTGCCTTTTACCACGTTACTTCCCGAGGAAACGAGCGCAAAGCAGTATTTAAGAGCAAACGGGACCGGGAAAAATTTTTCGAATATCTCGAAACGGCGACAGAGCGATACCATGCGGTGATCCATGCCTTTTGCCTGATGGACAACCACTACCACCTCCTGCTTGAGACCCCTTCGGCAAACCTGCCCCAGATCATGCGCCACATCAATGGCGCCTACACGACCTACTTTAATGTCAAGCGGGACCGGAGCGGACACCTTTTCCAGGGTCGCTACAAGGCCATTTTGGTGGAAAAGGACGAATACGCCAAGGAGCTATCACGATATATCCACCTGAACCCGGTCAGGGCCAAGATGGTCAAATCGCCCGAAGAGTATGTCTGGTCGAGTTACAATTTCTATATCGGAAAAAAGAATCCGCCGAAATGGCTGAACCGTGATTTTATTCTCAGCTACTTTGGAAAGAATGTTTCTGAGGCCCAGAGGGGATACCAGAAATTTGTCACCGCACTTGTTGATATTGAATACAAAAGCCCGCTGACAGCGGTGACCGGCTCGGTCCTGCTCGGCACAGAGGACTTTGTTGCGTTTATCCGTGAGAAATATCTCAGTGGGCAAAAACCCGATCGAAACCTTCCGGCCATCGGACAACTCGTCTCTGCGACTGGTGTTACCATGGAAATGGTATGCAATACCGTCGCGGCTTCCGTTCATGAAGATCCGGTTCTATTACGAAACGTCCAGATTTATCTTTGCCGAAAACATACCCGTGAAAAACTTAAAACCATCGGTAACCGGTTCGGAATCAGCGATGCAGGCGTAAGCCAGGTGGTCAAAAGATTGAAAACCAAAGTCGAGAGCGACCGCAAACTTGGGAAACAAGTTGAAAAGATTGAGAGAAAGCTAAGACCTGGGTTAAGCGATTGTTGAGCCGGTTTTTCCCAAATTAGAAAGAATGAAACAGCCGTTATTATGGTTTGACAGGCTCATATTATCGCGATAATTTGAGTGCATGGGCTCATATGAATATTTAAATAGAAGCATTGAATCGTACGCTTTCGACGATGCTTTGATTGGGCGGCATATGGTCTTTGTCGCTGGCCCGAGGCAGGTCGGGAAAACGCGCTTGGCCAAGCGTTGGTTGGAAAAAAAAGGCTGCGCTTCGCTCTATTTCAACTGGGACGACCCCTTAACCCGGCAACGCTACCTCAAGGATTCCCGATATTTCGAGTCACCGGCGCGTACTCTGGGAACGCCGGATCCGTGGATTGTATTCGACGAGATCCACAAACGCCAGCGATGGAGGGACATTTTAAAAGGAGCCTACGACCTTTTCGGCGATGAATTCAGATTTCTGGTTACCGGAAGTGCCCGCCTGGACCTGTTTCATCGTTCCGGTGATTCACTCGTTGGACGATACAGCCTTTTCCACATGATGCCGCTGAGTCTTGCCGAGGCCATGGGAGCGCCCTTGGATTCGTGCTTTCTGGCCGGTGAGGGACCGACCGAGGTGGCAACGGAGCTGGGCAGAAGCATCGATGCAAGCCACAGATCGGACTCCCCTGATGCAATGGACGCGTTATGGCGGTTCGGTCCTTTTCCGGAGCCCTTCCTTCGACAAAATGACCGGTTTTCCAGAATCTGGCGCAGGGATTACCTCACCCTTCTGATAAGAGAGGATCTTCGCGACATCAGCCGCGTGGCGGAGCTTGATAAACTGGAAAACCTGACCTTGCTCCTTCCGGACAGGATCGGCTCGCCTCTTTCCATGGCAAGTCTGGGCAGGGACCTTGAAGTTGCCCACACCACGGTAAAAAAGTGGCTCGAACAGCTCCGTCGTCTCTACCTGATTTTTCCGGTTACCCCATGGCACAAGAAGGTGTCTCGAGGGCTAAAAAGAGAAAAGAAGTGGTACTTTCTCGACTGGACCTATGCTCCGAATGACGGATGTCGTCTGGAAAACATGGTCGCAACGGCGCTTTACCGGGCCTGCATGATGCTGACGGATATGGGGTTCGGCGATTATCGCCTGCATTATCTCAGGACCCTGGACCGAAAAGAGATCGATTTTGTGGTTTGTCGTGATGAAAGGCCGGTTCTGGCGGTGGAAGCCAAGACCGGCAATGTGTCGCCCACAAGAACGCTGATGAATAGGGAAAAATGGTTTCCTGATCATCTTCCGGCAGGAATCCATGTGGTTGCCCGGCCGGGAATTCTGCAGCGACATCCGAAGCGAACCTGGGTGATGAGCCTCGATCGCTTGATGAGCCTTTTGCTTTGACCCCAATTTGCCTTGGATCGTGGGGTTATGAATATCATGGTTTGCAGGCAAGAAAGCCCCCAACTTGATGAACCGAAAAAAAGCTGAGAAACAGCGCCTGAAACGAAAGGCCAAGCAGAAACAGAAGCGGGTGTCGAAAACGGTGGCGGTCCGCAGCGAAAAACTCGACTATCTCATCTGGGAAGCCGAAGAGCTGCAGTGGAACCAACAATTCGACCAAGCACTGGTATGCCTGAAAAAGGCGCTGTTGATATCGCCGAAAAATATCGATTTGTTGCGGCAACTCGGGTATGTCGGGCAACAATTGAAGCAGAAGGACGTTGAATTGGATGCGCTTCACCGGCTCTATGAGCTTGGGGCGCTTGAAGGGACGAATCTGCCGGCCTATTGTGACATGCTGTGCCATACCGAACGCTATGAAGAGGCCGTAGCGGCGGCAGAAGAGATCGTGTCGCGAATGCCGCGCATGAAGATGAAGAACAAGCGCGAAATCAAGGCCTACCTAAAGGAACTGCAACAGTTTGCTCAATACAGGCTTGCTCTAAGAGAGAACGCCAGAATCGCACAAAAAGCGCTTGACGAAGCCGCAAAAAGAAAAAAAGAAGGTGGGTCTGCCCGGACTGAGAGGAAAAGAAAACCGAAGGGAAAAGAGAAAGCCGGCAAGGTGTCGGTGTCACCGTCCCCACCGACCGAAGTGCTTCCTGACATTCCAATCACCATCAAAATCGATGCCGCGCCCTTAAAAAAGGCGTGGAATCGTGGCGTTGGAGCGACCCCGGAACAATACGATATCGCCCTGGACGGCTATCGGATCCGTCTCAACGAAACCTTCGACCAACTGGTGTGCATAGGTGGGCTAACGGGAGTCCGTTCCCTATGGTACCAGGAGGAAACCGCAAAGAAGGTTCTCAAACGATTTCGCGGCAGGGCGCTTCTTGCTGACGAGGTCGGTTTGGGGAAAACCATTGAAGCCCTGATCGTATTTTCGGAATATTACCGGCGCGGCATGATCAAGAGCGGGCTGATCCTTACCCCCACCCCCTTGGTCAGCCAGTGGCAGGAGGAGCTGAAATCGAAATTCGGTTTGGACATCCCTTCCACCGACGATGCTGATTACCGAAGCAAGGGCAGCCGTTTCTGGCAGGAGCCGTTTATCCTCGCCTCCATCAATCTGGCCAAATCCAAAAAGAATTACGAGCCGGTCACCGGCCGGGAATATGACATCGTTATTGTCGACGAAGCCCACCACCTGAAAAACCGCAACACCCTGAACTGGAAACTGGTCAATGCGCTCAAGAAAAAATACCTGCTGATGCTGACCGCCACACCGGTTGAAAACAATTTGATGGAACTCTACAACATGATCACCCTGCTGAAGCCGGGACAGCTCAAGACCGCTTCGGCGTTTCGCGAGGAATTCATGACCCGCGGCGACCCCACGGATCCGCAGAACAAGGAGAAATTGAAGGATCTGCTGGGGGCTGTGATGATTCGAAATACCCGGGCTCTGGCCAATATCGATATTCCGCCCCGCTTTGCCCAGACCATCCGGACCGAAGCGACCCGGACGGAAAAAGAACTCTATGAACGGATTACCGGTCTGGTGCGCCGCATCAATGCCGAAGACGGCAACCAACGAAAACTGTTGCTCAAGCATCTGCTTGCCGAGGCCGGGTCCTCCCCGAGGGCGGTCAGCCTGACCTTGAATCGGATGATTGACCAACGGGACCTGCTATTGGCCCATGAAGAAGAGATCCGGGCCATCGAAAATCTGTGCCGGAGCATGGATCATACCGGGAAAAACCGGAGCCTTCTCCAAACCATCAAGGCCAACCCGGGCAAAATCATCGTTTTTGTAAAGTACCTCGGCACCATGGAGCACCTGTCGGAGTTTTTAAGTTGGGAACGGATCCCTTTTTCCGTTTTCCACGGCGGAATGAACAATCAGGAAAAAGACCGGCAAATCGATGACTTCATGCAAAAGACGGATATTTTACTGACCACCGAAATCGGCGGCGAAGGCCGCAACCTGCAGTTCTGCCACCAGATGGTCAATTATGACCTGCCATGGAATCCCATGAAAATCGAACAGCGGATCGGGCGTATCCATCGATTGGGCCAGAAAAATGAGGTGCGAATCTTCAATTTCTGCAATGCTGACAGCATCGAAGACCACATTCTCGAAATATTGGACAAAAAGATCAATATGTTTGAAATGGTCATCGGCGAGATCGACATGATTCTGGGGCGGATCCGGGGTGAGCTGGATTTTTCCGACATGGTCTACGATATCTGGATCAACACGGATACGGAAGCCGAACGAAAGGTTGCCTTCGACCAATTGGGAAGCCAGCTGAAGCGCTCTGCCACCAGCTATAAAAAGACCAAGCAACTGGATCAAGCCCTTTTCGGTAAAAACTATGAACTTTGATGCATCTGAAAAGAAGCGCACCGACGGTTTGACCGACCGGTTTACCCGCCGATTTCTCGAACATCACGGAGCGATCCTTGAAAAAACCGATACCGGTTTCCATGCGGTCCTCCCCGAAGCGCTTTCGGCACTACTGGAATTGCCGGAGTTGATCCACATCCATGCCGGTCACAGCGATCCCGGTGGACCTGAGCCGCCCCGAGACCCGTCTTCGGGCGTCCCTGAATATCCGATCCACTACGGCGCGGCCCTGTTGGATCAAATGGTCGAAATCGCTTGCCGTGAGGTCCCGCTTTTATCCTATCGACTCCACTTCGATTATATAAAAAGCCAGGGATTTGAAAGGCTGATTGATGAGCAGTTCACCTTTTCCAATGCCGTCGGCAAGGTGGAGAGCAGTGCCGTGGTCCGGACCCGGTACATGCTGACCACCTTCAGGTATCTGGCCCAGAGCGATGAACAAAAAGAAGGGCTGGTATCGCTGGCGTTCAACCTTGAGACCGGGGCCTGTATCCCGGGTATGGCAGATCTGATATCCGGTGCGAACCGAATCATTGATGCCGGTAATCCCGGGAACGGTTATGAAACGGCGCACGTCGAGCAGGTCCTGCAGCAAACCGAAATGGCTCTTGAAAGCGTGATCGCCGAGGAGACTGCCGCTTTCCAGGAGAGCATGAAAAGACGGTTTCGCCGAGATGCCCGCAACCTTAGGGAATATTACGGGAGTTTGAAACAGGAGATGGAAAAAAGCATGGAGCGACCCGGCCTCTCCAAGCAGCTCATTGCGGATAGACGTGAAAAGATTCAGATGATCCCCGAAGAAATGGCCCGCAAGCAGAACGATCTTTTGAAAAAATACAGTATCAAAATCAGCGTGCGTCCCTGCTCGCTGATGCAAATTAAGACAGAGGCCGTGAAACTGCTTTTCAGGGCCTCAATCGGCAAGGACACCAAAACGATTTCGATGATCTACAACCCGGTGACAAAGACCATGGATCCCCTGGTCTGCCAAGGATGCGGGCTACACACCTACCGATGCACCTTCTGCAGCCGACGACACCTGTTGTGCCCGAACTGCGCAGAGCAGTGCCCGGCTTGCTTAGGCGTCCAATCAAGGTCATGAATAGTAATGGAATGGATTTTTTACACACGGGTTGTCGATGGTCTGTCCATCCTGCATATCTTCTGTGACTTTGTAGAATTTACGATGAGATATCAATGGGGGTGGCAGGGTCAGAAAGCCCAGTTTTCCACTTTTAGGGTTTTGATCCGCCGAAACTCCTTTTCGTTGTTGGTCACCAGGGTCGCATTCAGGCTCATGGCATGGGCGGCGATCATCATATCCAGCGGGCCGATGGGCCTGCCTTGTTTTTCAAGATAGAACCGGACATCTCCGTAAACTCCCGCAGCGGCATCATCATAGGCAAGAATGATAAAGGGGGCTAAGAAGGCACCCAAGCGAGCCGCATTTTCCTCAGGCCGTGAACTTTTCGCTACCCCGTAACGCAATTCGGAAACAGTCACCGTTGAAATGCCAATATCGCCCGGCTGACATTGCCGGCACTTTTCGATAACCGCTTTTGGGCGTTGGTTCATGATGTAGATACAGATATTGGTGTCAATCAAATATCTCATCCAGCCCATCCCTTTCCTGCTGCTTGCAGGGCTGGTTCCGACTCGTCATAAATGGCTCGTCGTGTGCCATCAGGCTTTTTTCCCAGACATCCCAAGCGGTCCGGTCCTTGGGGATCAGGAGCACCCCTTCCGGCGTTTTCTTGATATAGACTTCCTTTCCTTCGAACCGATATGCCTTAGGCAAACGAACAGCCTGGCTCCGACCGTTGACAAATAATTTGGCGGTTTCCATGATTGAACCTTTCTGAGAATAGTTTATATCAACAAGTATATATCACCAGCTTCCTTGTCAAGATAAAATGGGAAATTCAATGAACCAGTACATTGGTGTCAAAAAAGGATCGCATCATTGCCTTTCCAAGCCAATTTCCTTCATCCAGTTTCAGTGGGGATCGGTACAGGCAAAAGGACCCAATACCGTGTTTGCCGTGAACTGAAAATCAAAAAGAGACGTCTTGACAATCTGGTCTGGTCTGGTCAGACTATGTATGGTTCAACCCATGCAACGCCTGATGGACAACTGGAGGTGGTTCGATGCAGATTACCAATATTTCAGAAGCCAAGGCCCAGTTATCGGCGCTGATCGAAAAGGTTCTTGGCGGAGAAGATGTCATTATCGGCAAGGCAGGAAAGCCCGTGGCCCGGCTGGTCCGCTACGAAAATAGCCGGAAACCACGAAAACCCGGCGCATTGAAGGGCAAGATTGAAATAGCAGACGATTTTGACAGGTTACCCGAAGACCTGGCCTCGGCGTTCGGGGTGGTGGACGAATGAATCTTCTTATGGACACCCACATCCTGCTTTGGTGGCTGGCCGACGATCCGAAACTGACCGAGTCTGAAAGATCAGCAATCGCCGATGTCGGTAATCTGGTGGTTGTCAGTGCGGTGGTCATTTGGGAAATCCGAATCAAACAGGCCCTGGGAAAGCTGAAGATTGCATCGAATTTTTACCGTGTCGTTCACCAGCAGGGGTTCGAATTGCTTTCCGTTTCTCCCGATCATGCCTATGCCGTCGGCGACCTGCCGTTGCACCACAGAGACCCCTTTGATCGTATGCTTGTCGCCCAAGCCGCCACCGAAGGCCTGACCCTTATCACCCACGACGATATTTTCCGAAAATACGATATTCCGGTTCTAAGCGTATAGGATCCGTTATGGCCCATGTGAATTCGAATCCCCAACGACCCGCCTTCTCTCCCCATGCCGCTTTCCTTGATCCCGCCTAAAGGCGCTTCGACACAAGCCAGAAACACCTCCTTGCTGCCCATTATGCCGTCTTCCATGGCCTCGAAGGCCGAGCGTCGCAGTTTTGAGTGAATCGGCAAGAGCCTTCCCACATTTTTTTGTCTTGGCAATTTGATAGGTTCATCGGTATGTTTCATTTGCCTAAGCACACGTATTCATAAGTACGATACCGTATTTTATTCGAATCACCACAGAGTCACCGAGTTCACAGAGAATTTCTTTTTATTGATTGCCGGGAGACGGCGGCAATCAATAAGCGCTCAGCCACTTCGTGGCACAGACCTGTTCCTACCGTCAGTGAATGTGTTTTATCCAATCGCCATCTCCCGATTGGATAAAAATGGACTTCGATTTTGGTCCGGGCTTCACTGCCATGAGCGACTCGCGCAGCGGCTTGGGCGACATCATCATCGATCCCTTTATTTTGGCCTGGCACAGCGAACACGTTCACTGGGTGACCGGGGTAGACATCTATGTCCCCACAGGCAAATATGACGCCGCCAAAGAACCGATCAATCCCGGCAACAACGTCTGGACCGTTGAGCCGATCTTTGCCGTGACCTATCTCAACGGCCCCTTCGATGTTTCCTTCAAGTTCATGTACGACATCAGCACCACCAACGACGACTATCTGAATCCGAACACCGGACTTATCTCGGACCTGAAACCGGGCCAGGAGTTCCATTTTGACTACGCCTTCGGTTACAACCTATCCCCGGCCTGGGAAGTCGGCCTCAACGGCTACTACTACCGCCAGGTGACCGAGGACGAAATCAACGGTACGGATGCGGCCGACCAGAAAGGGCAGGTGCTGGCCGCCGGCCCGGCCGTCAAGTTCAATTACAAAAACATGTCCTTCATCTTGAAAAGTCAGTGGGAGACGGCGGTCAAGAACCGCTCGGAGGGCGTGTCCAACTGGTTCAAATTTGTCTATGTCTTCTGACGGCATCTGACGCAGCCGGTGCTTTTGTGAGGCCTGTCCGGCCTTCCGGCTTCAAATGGGGATTTCCACCAGAATAAGGGTGCCCTCCCCCGGCTTGGCGTCGATGGTGAATTCGCCGTCGAGTTGAATGGTCCGCTCCTGCATGAAGACCAGCCCCAGAGGACCGTGTCCGCCGCGCATCTGCATGGCGCTGTCCCGGTCGAAACCGATGCCGTCGTCTTCGATACTCAGGGAGAGCAGATTGTCCTTGCGGACCAGGTTGACGAAGATGTTCTGGGCGGTGGCGTGTTTTTGGATGTTGTGCAGCGCCTCTTGGGTGATTCGGAAAATGGCCAACTCCTTTCCCCGGTCAAACCGTTCGGGGAGCCCCTGGCTGAAGAACCTGATGTCGATGCCCGAATCCTGGCGAATTTCATTGAACAGGTAACGCAGGGAAGGGATCAGGCCGAGGGCATCGAGCATGGCCGGCTTGAGGCCGTGGGATATTTCCTTGATGTCTTTCATCGCCTGGATCACCTTGCCCTTGGCGTTTTCAACCTGAGCGCCCAAATCGGGCGACTGGGCACCGATTCGGTCATGGATCATTTCCAGGTTGATTTTACATGACGTCAGGGTCTGGCCGATATGATCGTGGAGTTCCATGGCGATCTGGTGACGGTTTTTTTCCAGCAGATCGATCAGTCGCTTGGAAAGGAACTTTCGTTGGTTGTGGGCGCGGGACAGGCCCTTGTGGGCCTTGCGGAGGGCTTCCTCGGCCCGTTTCCGCTGAATGATGCCGGCAAGGGTGTTGGAGACGGTGCCGAGAAATTCTTCGGCCCGATGGCTGCGCTGGAAATCCTCCTGAAGAAAGAGCACGATCACGCCGAGAACCTTTTCTTCCGCCAGAATCGGGACACAATAGTGTCCGTAGGGCGTTATGCCGGCATAGGTTCGATGATGGGAATGATCGATTCGATCGGAAAAAACGATTTCTCTTCTCTCAGCCGCCCGTCCGCAAAGGCATTCGCCGAAAGGGACCTCACCGCAGGATATCAGCAGTTGCTCCGGCATTCGGTTGTGAGCCTTTAGAACCAGGCTGTCGGCGCCATCTTCCTTTAAGAAAATACCGCCCATGGATTCAAAGGTCAGCCAGGGGATCGCCACGATGCGGTCCAGGGCCCGGCTGAGCATGGCCTCCAGATCCGTGTCGCTCAGGGAAAGGGTCAACAGGGCGTTGATGACACCCTGAATGTCGTAATTGCGTTGAATGGATGCCTCGGTTTGTTTGCGCTGGGAGATATCTTCGATGACGGTAATGGTGTATTGGGCTTGGCCGGCCTCGTCACGAAGCATCGTTACCGTTATGTTTGCCCATACCGCGGCCCCGGTCTTTCGGATGTAGCGCTTTTCCAGGGAATAGGTCTGAATTTCGCCGTTGAGCAGGCGGGTGCGGTATTCTAGGGCCTCGGCCAGGTCGTCTGGATGGGTCACGTCGCCAAAGGTCATTCCCAGCAGTTCTTTTTCCGAATATCCCGTGAAGTTGGCAAAACGCTGGTTGACCCGCAACAGCCGGCCGTCGGGGGCCGTATTGATCAGTCCGACCGGAGCAAGCTCGAAGGTGGTCCGAAAGCGGTTTTCACTCAGGCGAAGCTCCCTTTCGGTCCGTTTGCGTTCTTCGATTTCATGCTCCAGTTGCACCACGGCGGCGCCCAGCGCTTCGGTGCGCGCCTTTACCCTCGATTCCAGTTCATTCTGGGTCTTGCGTAGCGATTCTTCCACCTGGGTGCGCTGGGAGATCGTTTCGGTGAGGATCTGGTTGGTCGCTTCCAGGGCATCGCGCTGGGCGCGAAGTTCATCTTCCATGCGCTTGATACGAAAAATGGCCTGAATCCGTGCCAAAAGCTCCCGTCGGTGAATCGGCTTGACCATGAATCCGTCTGCCCCGGCCTCCAGAGCGCTGGCCTGATGGTCTGAAGAAGTTTTGAGTCCGGAGAGAATGATAATGATGGTTCCGGCAAGCGACGGGGTTTCCTTGATACGCCGGCATACGATTTCACCATCAATGTCCGGTAAGACCATGTCCAGGAGAATCAGTGTGGGTTCAATCTCCATCGCCAGCCGGATGCCTTCTTCCCCATGGGTGGCGCGATGGGTTTCGTAACCGGCCGATGTGAGCATGCGAACCAGCAATAGCTGAATCTGGGGGTCGTCATCAATGACCAGGATGCGTAAGTCTTTTTCCATCACGGGGCCTTTCGGGGAGATGGCAAGGATGCGTCGTTTACTAGGATTTCAAGGGGTTGCGGCAGAGGGCGGTCGGCGGCAAAGGCCGAAAGGGAACGGGAGACGATCTTTGGGGCCTCTTCCTGGGGTACGTGGCCACAGCGGGGAATGACCACCAGTCGGCTGTCGGGAATCTCCCCGTGGAAGCGCCGGCCGTTGGCCAGGGGAATCCAGGCGTCGTTTTCACCCCAGAGGATCAGGGTCGGGATGCGGATTTGAGGAATGCGTTGGATATACCCGGCGGCGAATTGCTCATCGATGGCTGCCGACAGGGCCATCTGGGCCTCAAGGGCGCCAGTGGTTCGCATGCGGTCAAAATAGGCCGCCACCCGTTCCGGCGTGACCCGGCTGCGGTCAAAGAAGACCCGGTTCATGTTGGCCCGGATCAGCCATCGGCCGAAGAATAGCTTAGCCACGTCTCGGATAAGGGGAAGTGCGCCGATTTGAATAATCAGCGGCTTTGTGATGGGGTACCCGCCCGAATCAATGAGGACGAGCCGCTCCATGCGCTCGGGGTGGTCCATGGCCAGCATCAGCCCGATGGCCCCGCCCAGGGAATTGCCCACGAAGGTGACCCCTTCAAGCCCCATCCGCTCCATCCAGGCGTTAACCTCTTCCATAAGGGCTTTGGGCGAGTAGTCCGCGCCTGCGGGCTTGTCCGACCACCCGAACCCCTTCATGTCCAGGGCCAGGACCCGGTAGCCGTCCATCCGCAATTGGGGAATCACCTCTTTCCAGGTATAGGTGGATGAGCCGAATCCGTGCAGCAAGACGATGGTTTTACCCGTTCCGGGATAGGATTCGTAATGGAAGCGGACCCCGTCGATGGTGACAAACCGGTTTTCCGGGGCAGGATGAGGGACCTGTCCGCTGGGCAGTTTCGCAACGAAGAGGCCGCAGCCGGAAAGGATGAACAGAAACAAGAGAATGCAAAGAACAACGGGCAACAGGCCACATCGGTTGCCGGACTGGCGCATGGTGACCTCCGGGGATTCGGTCGAAACGGGTAATCAAGAAGCGACAGGGTAGCTTTTTGTCCCGTTCAGGTCAATACGGTTTCACCCGGTTTTATAGATACTATGACCTGACTCTTCCAGAAAGACGTTTTAAAATCATATAATGTCGATCTTATTGAACAGGTTGAAAATCACCTGAAACGAAACGGAAATATGACAATCCCTATAACCCGTCCGTTTGCTGAATGGGCGCGGTGTCAGATCCAGCCGGTTTCAATGACGCGCCTGGCGGCCTTTTCCAGGGCATGGACCCCAAAGATCAGCATGGCAAAGCGTTCGTCCTTGGTTTGTCCGTGGTAGTACCGATAGTAGATCTGCTGGGCGATGACGGCCAGTCGGAACAGGCCGAAGCAGAAATAAAAATCCATTTGGTCCATGGGCCGGTCCGATTTTTCCTTGTATCGTTGGATCAACTCTTTTCGGGTCATGGCCCCCTGCATGTCGGCGGGCATCATGTGCATGAGTTGGAATTCCTCGGGGTCGTCGGCCTGGACCCAGTAGGCCAGGGAGTTGCCCAGATCCATGAGCGGATCGCCGATGGTGGCCATTTCCCAGTCCAGCACACCGATAATGTCCATGGGATTCTTGGGGTCGAGCACCACGTTATCCAGCCGGAAATCGTTGTGGATCAGGGTCGGCCGGTCCGTGTCCGGCGGCATCTTTTCCGCGATCCAGGCCATGATTGATTCACAATCGGGCGCATCTGAGGTTTTGGCGTTTCGGTACCGCCGGCTCCACCCTTCCACCTGGCGGCGCACATATCCCTCGGGTTTTCCCAATTGGCCGAGGCAGGCCCGGTCGATGTCGATCTGGTGAAGCGCCAGATGAACATCGAGCAGGTTTTGGCCGAGCCGGGTTGCCTGGTCCGGGGAAAAGCTCAGGCCGTCGGGCATCTGCCGCCGAAGAATAATCCCTTCGATGCGTTTCATCACGTAGAACTCGCTGCCCATGATGGACAGGTCGTCGCAGTGGACCAGCGGCTCGGGGCAGTAGGGAAAGACCGGGCGTACGGCCTTTAGGATTCGAAACTCGCGGTGCATGTCGTGGGCGGTGGCCGCCTTGGTGCCGATGGGCGGGCGACGCAGCACCAACGCCTGGTCGCCGACCTGAATCAGGTAGGTCAGGTTGGAGTAACCGCCGGGGAATTGCCCGATGGTGATCTCACCACTTAATTCAGGCACATGTTCGAGTAAAAAGTCGAGGATGCGACCGGCATCCAGGGCTTCGCCGTTGCGGACCTCTCTGGCCTGGTCAGTCAGTGTCATGGGTTTTCTCCATTCAATTCAAAGTAGGAATCCACGTCCTATGGGTCAGGATTTTTTACTTCTAAATAGGCTCGTATGAACCCCAGGATAAATTCGGCATAGCGATCCACACTGACGTTTCGCCGGGCGTATTTTCCACGCTTGAGATACCAGTCCTGAAGCATGGATTTGATGATGCTGGCCAGGAGCCGGGCGTCGATTTTCCGAAAGGCCCCCAGCTGTTGGCCGTCTTGGAGAATATCGGCAAAGACGCCTTCGGTATACCGCTCACTCAGTACTGCTTTCTCCTGTTCTTCGGCGGCTAGGTTCTTGGCTTCCATAAAAGAGAAGTAAAACCATGGCTGCATGGCCTCGCTCAGATAGAGATGGGTCCGGACCGCGGACTCAAGTCGTTTGGGCGGATCCGGCTCCGCGGCAATCCGCTCCTCGAAAATACGTTGAGTGACGCTCCGGCGCTGGCGCTGGAGCATGGCCACCAGTTCCTCCTTGCCGGGAAAATACGCATAGAGGGCACCCATGCTCATGCCGGTCTCCCGGCTCAGGTCGCGCATGCTCATGGCCTGAAAGCCCTTCTTGTTGCTGATCTTCAAGGTGGCACTGAAGATCTTTTCCAGATTTTTGACAACGGTGGCCTCTTTCTTGATCCGGATGCGTTCCCGGTTTTCGGCAAACACCTCCTGGCAAAGGGCCTTCTTGGAAAGATCGACCTGCTTTTTAAACTCGGCAAAATTCATGGAAACAAGTTCAACGTTTCGGGTTCAATGTTCAAAGTCGGGTAACATATTTTGTGTTTCGTATTTTGTGTTTTGTTCAACCCTTTTCCCATATGCCCAAACACGAAACACCAAAAACAAAACACAATCACCTGTGCATGCCGAACCTATCTATTTTCGCAAAAATCAACACCGGCCTACCTTACCACTTTTCCTTCATAATCACGCAGAATCCGACGGGCCACGGATACCTTGTGGACCTCGTCGGCACCATCGTAGATGCGGGCGGCCCGTTCATGACGATAGAGAAAGGCCAGGATCGTATCGTCGGTCATGCCCAGCCCGCCGTGAACCTGGAGGGCCCGGTCGATGACTTGTTGCATCACGCCCGCCACCTGGAATTTGATCAGCGAGATCTCCTTTCGTGCTTCCTTGGCCCCGACGTTTTCGATCATCCATGCCGCGTGCAGGACCATGAGGCGGGCGGCCTGAATATCGGCGGCACTCTCGGCGATCCAGGCCTGAACGATCTGCTTGGTGGACAGCTTTTTCCCCGGTGCGATGGTTCGGGCCACGGCCCGGGCGCACATGAGGTCAAAGGCCCGGTTGCAGATGCCGATCCAGCGCATGCAGTGGTGAATCCGGCCGGGGCCGAGCCGCTCTTGGGCGATGACAAACCCGTGGCCTTCGGGTCCGAGAAGATTTTCCTTCGGCACCCGGCAGGACTGGTAGAGAATTTCGGCATGGCTGAAGTAATCGTCGCCGCTGTGCCCCATGACCGGAATGTTACGTACCAGATTGAAACCGGGCGTGTTGGTAGGGACGATAATCATGCTCGACTGCAGATACGCCGGGGCTTCGGGATTGGTCACGGCCATGACAATGGCGAACTCGGCGCCGTCGGCAGACGAAGAATACCACTTCTGACCGTTGATGACGTAGTCGTCGCCATCTGCAACCGCCGTGGTCTCCAGCATCACCGGATTGGAGCCGGGCATGTCCACTTCGGTCATGGAAAAGCAGCTTCGAATTTTTCCTTCCACCAGGGGACGCAAGTATTTTTCCTTCTGCGCGTCGGTGCCGAAGAGGTCCAGGATTTCGATATTTCCGGCATCCGGGGCCTGGCACCCGAAGACAAAATGCCCTAGGGGACTGCGCCCCAGTGCTTCGCTGACCAGGGCGTGCTCGGTCAGGCTCAGCCCCATGCCTCCGTACGCTTGTGGATGGTTGGGTGCCCACAACTCCATTTGCCGGACCATGTTCCGCTTTTCCTCAACCACCGGCAGCAAGTCGGCAAAGGAACGGGTGACAAATTCGGGTTCCAGGGGGATGAGTTCCTTGTCGACAAACTCATCGATCATTCCCAGAATGGTCTGCATCTTTTCCGATACGCTAAAGTCCATGGGGTCTCCTAATGAAGTTTTGGCATTTCAGCAGTTAAGTCGTTTTGATCGATTAACCGGTTTGGCTGGCCAGTGTGTCTTGTCCGACGGGTCCGACCGGTCTGACGGGTCGGACAGATCAGACCGGTTGGGTTATCCGTCCCGAGCGGCTCAACCGGCAAACCTCATAAATACGTCATCAGCGCTGCATCATTTTCCTGTTCCAGATGGGCGGTGCAGTTGAAGGACATCAGGGTCAGGCGGCCGTTAGCGGCAAGAAAACGCGAAACCGAAGCGTTGCGAATCTGCCAGCCCAGGCGCACCGTCTCCTTTTCGGACAGGGTCAGGGCCGCGTGCATCACCGCGGCCAGGGTGCCGCCGGACGTGAAAACAGCCGCATTCTGGTTTTCTTCAAGCCGCAAGGCAACCCTTTCGATGCCTGTTTTGACCCGCGCGATGAAGGCGGCCACCGTCAGGTCGTCGGCCAGGTGGCTGGCTCCGGTGAGCAGTCTTGCCAGAGCCCGGTCGAATACCCGGTGGAACGCTTCCGGGTCGGTCTCCATACGCTTGAGATCGGGTGCCAGACCCGGGTTTTCACGGACCAGATCTTCCATCTGAGCCTTGAGGATGGCCTCGGAATCAAATTCATTGAAGGCGCTGGAGGTCTCAAGTTCCGGCGGATCTTCATCGGCATAGAGGTGTTCCATGACGGTTTGCGCGGTCTGCTGCTGGCGAACCAGGGCGCCGCTGTAAATCGCCTGAAAACGGAGGCCGGTCTTTCTCAGATAGCGCCCGAGAACCTGAGACTGCCGAATGCCGAGATCGGAAAGCCGGTCGTAGTTCCCGGTTCCAAAGCTGGCCTGTCCGTGTCGGATAAAATATAAGATTCCCATGGTTGGGTCCTTGCCAGCATCTGATCCAAATTGAGCGTTTCAATATATGAATATTTACATACGGCCCCGATCCGATGGCACTGTTTACGGATACCTACCGGCTCGAAGAAGCGCTGTCAAGATAAAAAACGAGCGAGCGTTCGTTTTATTATTGACACCCGGCACGGCCTCGTCTAAAAGGAGTCCTGACCATTATAAAAACCGGTGGAGCGTAGCGACGCCTTAACTTTAGTCACTTTAGCTCGCGCCACACTTAAATGGGGTCGGTAACCCAGCCCCTTCCAGGGGCAACCCGAGGCGACGTCCTCTGGGCGTGGATTCTTTACTTTCCCTGTCCCGCCGACATAGGGGGACCCAACAGACGGCCACCCATGAAAATTCTGGTTTGTATCAAACAGGTTCCAGACCCGGAGAGTGCTTTTGCCGTCGATCCGGAGGCGCCGCGCCTGGACGCCAATACCATCGGTGACCTTCAGATGAACCGCTTCGACGCCTACGCCCTGGAAGCGGCCCTGCGCCTGCGCGAGTCGGGGATTGAAATCCGCATCGACGCCGTAACCGTGGGTCCGAAACGGTGTGGCGACGTTTTGAAGCGGGCCGTGGGCATGGGCGCTGACCGGGCCTTTCACCTGCTGGATGAGTTCGAAGCAAACGCGGACGACCCCCAGTGGATCGCATGGGCCATTGCCTCCTGGGCCAGGCAAGAGGCCTACGACCTGGTCCTTGCCGGGGTCATCAGCGAGGACCGCATGCAGGGGGTGACCGGTCCGGCCCTGGCCGCCCTGCTGGATCTGCCCTGTGCCACGGCCGTTGCCGCCTTCCAACTATCCACGGAGAAAAAGATCGTTCGCGCCGAGCGGGAGATCGAAGAAGGCAATCGGGACATTGTGGAGCTTGATCTGCCCGCCGTTTTGACCATCCAGAGCGGTATCCACACCCCACGCTATCCGTCCCTGTCCAATCTGCTTCGTGCCGGGCGCCAGCCGCCCCAGTGTATTCAAACCGCCCCGCAGGTGATGCCCCAACCCAAACAGTCCGTTGTCCTCATGAACCATCCCCAGCGGACTCGGCATGGACGGAAGCTCGGCGGCAGCCCGGAGCAGAAAGCCGCTGAACTCCTGGCCCTTTTCAGGGCTCGGGGACTGCTCAAGGACGGTGCCCCATGAGACCCAGGTCGGTGGTGATCGTCGCCGAGCACGACCAGCGGGGTCTTTGTGCCGTGAACCAGGATGTGGTGGCCTGCGCCCGGGGGTTGGCCGCGTCTTTGTCGGTGCCTGTCAGCGCCGTGGTGCTGGGCGACCGTCCGGAACCGGCGGCAAGGGAGATGGCCCAAATCTTCGGGATCGATGTCACGGCGGTTGAAAACCCGTTTTTAAAGGGCTACTGCGCCGAAGTCTATCTTCAGGAGTTACATGCCTTGCTGGTCGAGTGGGCGCCGGCCTTTGTGTTGACCGGGCATACCGGCACCGGTTGCGACTTTGCGCCGGGTCTGGCTGTTGGCCTGGACGCGGCCTGCATCACGGCCGTAGAGGATGTGGCATATCGCCAGGGCCAGGCCCTGTTTTTCCGTGGAATAGCCGGCGGCAAGCTGATTGCCGGGGTGGGGGCGTCAACACCGACGGCAGTCATCACCGTCTTGCCGGGTGCGTTTCGTGAAAAAGTGACACCGGAGCCCGCAATGGCCGGAGAGGTGACGGTACGTAAGGGCTCCATTGGTCCCCGTCATACGCTCGCCCTGGGGATTCAGCGGGGAGAAGAAGCCGCATCGAACCTGGCCGAGGCCCGGGTGATCGTCTCGGCCGGCAACGGTATCGGCAATCCGGAAAATCTCATTCTGGTGGAGCGGCTGGCGGCGTTGTTTGGCGGTTCGGCCGTGGCCGGTTCCCGCCCGGTCTGTGATCAGGGGTGGCTCCCCTACAACCGCCAGGTGGGGGTAACCGGCAAAGTGGTGGCGCCGGATGTCTACATCGCCTGCGGTATTTCCGGCGCCTCCCAGCATGTGGCCGGCATGGCCGGTTCCGGTTTGGTGGTGGCCATCAACACCGACCCCCATGCGGCCATCTTCAGGGAGGCCGATATCGGTATTGTGGAGGATCTGACCACGTTCATTCCGGTCTTGTTGGAGATGTTTAACGACCTGAAGTGATAGGTTACTTTAGGCAAGGGAGATTGCGGTGAAGGCTGAAGAGATTCAAAAGGTGCTGATCATCGGCGCCGGCACCATGGGGCAGCAGATCGGCTGGATCTGCGCCGTGCACGGCCTGTCGGTCGTCCTGTACGACATCCATACGGATTTTATCGGTATCGCCGCTGCCGGGGTCGAGAAACTGTCCGCCCGATTCGTGCGAAACGGCCATCTGACCGGTGAGGCGGCAACCGCCACCAGAGATCGCATGGCATTTTTAACGGACCCGGACGCCGCTGCCGCCGGCGCCGATCTGGTCAGCGAGTCGGTCCCGGAAGATCCCGAGCTCAAGGGACGGGTGCTCGGCGACTTCAACCGCCGCTGTCCGGCCCATACTATTTTTACCACCAACACATCGACCCTGCTCCCTTCCCAGTTCGCCGAAGCCACGGGCCGGCCCGACCGGTTCGCGGCCCTTCATTTTCACGATGTCTCCATTTCCCGAGTGGTGGACGTCATGCCCCATCCCGGCACCAGCGACGAGACCACGGCGACCATCCGCGCCTTCGCCCTTCGCATCGGCCAGGACCCGGTGATGCTTCAAAAGGAAAACAGTGGCTACGTTTTCAACACCATGTTGACGGCCGTTATCGGTGAGGCCCTGACCCTGGCTGCCAACGGGGTGGCATCGGTGGCCGATATCGACCGCTCCTGGATGGGAATCACCCACATGCCCACAGGCCCTTTCGGGATTATGGACAGCATCGGCCTGACAACCGTCTGGAAAGTAAGCGACTACTGGGCCGGGAAGACCAAGGACCCCAAGGCCCGGGCCAATGCCGACTTTGTTCAGCAATTCATCGATCAGGGACGGCTGGGAAGAAAAACAGGTCAGGGTTTTTACACCTATGCCAAAGGCGAAAAGCCGGTGCCCTGGGACGGGCCACGCTGAGGACGCATCGGCAGGCATGCAAAGGCGGAAATGGATGAGGGATTGTCAGCGGCAACCGGCCCGACGAGACATTGTCAACGGCCAGCAGGGGGCAGGTGTTCAAACCGAACAGAATTTTGACAATCCCTATAGGTCTCCATGGCCGCCACCGTGCGCGGACCCTGCTATGCCGGACACGCCAACCAGGAGCTGCTTGAGGCCATCCGCGCTGCGGGTGGAACACCACTTAGGAGAACCGAATATGCCCTTTGAAGATAAACTTGAAGAACTGGAACGACGGAAACGCCACGCCCTGGCCATGGGCGGGGAGAAGAAGATAAAACGCCAGCATGATCGGGGAAAGCTCACTGCCCGGGAACGCATCGACCGGCTTCTCGATCCGGGCACGTTTCTTGAAGTCGGCATGCTCAACCACTCGGACATGCCCGGCATGGAAGAGAAAACCCCGGCCGACAGCAAGGTGGTCGGTTACGGAAAGATCGACGGACGGCGTGTGGCCGTCTTTTCCAACGATTTTACGGTGCTGGCCGCCACGACCAGCCGGGTGGCCAGCCGCAAGGAGGGCGAACTCAAGCATACGGCCGTCAAACGGGGTTATCCGGTGGTCTACCTGGGCGAATCGGGCGGTGCCCGCATGCCCGATATCATGGGGGCCAAGGGGCTGGCCTCGGTGGGTGGCGGCGGCATGGACACATTTGTCCAGCACATGAGCCGGGTCCGGGAAACCCCCATGGTCACCGCGGTCATGGGCGAATGCTACGGCGGGCCGACCTGGATGGCCTGCCTTTCCGATTTTGTGGTCCAGGTCCGGGGAAGCGGCATGGGGGTATCCGGCCCCAGGGTCCTGGAAATGGCCTTGGGCGAGACCATTACCGACGAAGAACTCGGCGGGTGGCAGGTGCACGCCGAGATCACCGGCATGACCGACCGGGTCGCCGAAGACGAAAAAGACTGCTTTGATATCATTCGCCGATTCCTGTCCTACCTGCCGTCACATCGGGACACGCTGCCTCCGGTGGCGCCGGTGCCGGAAGACAGCGGGTCGAAGATGGAAAAAATCCTCGATTTGCTGCCGGAAAAGCGCAACCGGACCTACGACATGAACCGGATCCTCGCCTGTATCGTTGATGCGGGCTCGCTGTTTCAGGTGAAACCCCTTTTTGGCAAAACCGTCATTACGACTTTGGCCCGGATGGACGGACACCCGGTGGGTATCGTGGCCAACCAGCCCGGATACGGCGCCGGTGCCATGGATACGAACGGCATCGACAAGGTGATGAGCTTTCTCTGCCTCTGCGACACCTTCAACGTTCCGCTGGTCTTTTTCCATGACATTCCCGGGTTCCTGGTGGGAAAGGAGGCTGAACGCAGACGGGTTGCGGCCAGGGTGATGAACTATATCAACGCCCTGGGGCAGGTAACGGTGCCGAAGATCTCCATCATCGTCCGGAAAACCTACGGCATGGCCTTCTGGAACATGTGCGGATCCGGATGCGGCGCCGATTTTCTCGTCGCCTGGCCTACGGCCGAAATGAGTTTTGTCGACCCGGCCATTGCCGCCAACGTGGTCTTCGGCGGCAAAAAGCCGGCCACGGACCAGGACCAGGACCAGTGGGACCAACTGGTGCAAAGCATGGTGGACGACGCCTCGCCCTATGGGGCGGCCGGCATGCACCATATCCACGATGTGATTGATCCGAGAACCACCCGGGACTATATCGTCAACGCCCTGGAGGTATGCCGGGATTCGCGGACCGGGGGGATCGGAGAGCACCGGCTGGCCAACTGGCCGACGAAGTTTTAGAAAAGGGTTCGAGGATTCAAGGGGCCAAGGGGCCAAGGGGCCAAGGGGCCAAGGGGCCAAGGGGCCAAGGGGCCAAGGGGCCAAGGGCAAAAAAACACGATCAGGATAAAAAGGCAATTTAAATTCAAAAAAGGAGAAATCGATGAACATCAACGACATCCAAACCATTGCCGTGCTCGGTGCCGGCGACATGGGCCACGGCATTGCCGAAGTGGCCCTGATGGCCGGATACAAGGTCTTTGTTCGCGATATCGAGCAGGCGTTCGTTGACAAGGGCGTTGCCCGCATCAACGCCAGCCTTGAAAAGCTCGTTTCCAAGGGAAAGGTGGCCCAGACGCTTTTTGACCGGATTCAATCGGACCTGCTTGTCCCCTGCACCGATCTGGAAAAGGCCGTTGCCACGGCCGACCTGGTGATCGAGGCGATTCCGGAAATCATGGACCTGAAAAAAGAGACCTTTACAATTGTGGACCGGGCCGCTCCGGCTCACGCCATTCTGGCGTCCAACACCTCCACCATGAATATTACCGAGATTGCGGCGGTCACCGGCCGGCCCGAGAAAGTCATCGGGCTGCACTATTTCAATCCGGCGGTGATCATGAAGCTGGTGGAGGTCATCCGCGGAGAGACATCCTCCGAGGAAACCATGGCGATCGGCGTCGATTTCGTAAATAAAACCGGCAAGGTGCCGGTGCGTGTGGAAAAGGACGTGCCCGGGTTTATCGTCAACCGGGTCCAGGCGCCCGCCGCTGTCCTTCTCAACTGCATTCTCGACCAGGGGATCGCGACGCCCGAAGCGGTGGACGCGCTTCTTCGAAGCCTCGGTATGCCCATGGGGCCATACGAAACCATGGATTATACGGGCCTGGATATCAACTTTCATGCCAGTGACTATTTTGCCCAGGCGGTCCATCCGGACTTTGCCATGGGAAAAACCCTGCAAGCCAAAGTGACGGCCGGCGATTTGGGCAAAAAAACCGGACGGGGAATTTTTGACTGGTCAGCTGGCCGGCCGCGGATCGATTTGTCCAAGGCCACCGACCAGGTCGATCCCCTGGACATCGTGGCCGTCAACGTCAACGAGGCCACCAAAATTGTCGAACAGGGCGCCTGCCGGCTCGAAGACATCGACACGGCCCTGATCCACGCCACGGGCAATCCCATGGGTCCCATGGCCATCGCCCGGGGCATGGCGCCGGAAGCGCTGACCCGGCGGCTCGAAGGGCTGGCGGAAAAATTTAACAAGGTAATTTTCAATCCGTCGGAGATGATTCGACAGGGAAAATACACCACCTGAATGGAGGCTTGCTGACATGGCGTTTGAAAATATTCGTATCGAGACCCACGGCCATATCGCTGTCTTGACCCTGGACCGGCCGCCGGCCAATCCGGTGAACCTGGCCACGGTGGAAGAGATCGGCCGGGCACTGGATACCCTCGAAGCCGACACCGCCGTTCGGGTAGTGATCATCACCGGTGCCGGAGAAAAAGGATTCTGTGCCGGCTTTGACGTGAGCGACTTTGCCAATGCCGAAAAAGTCGGCCCCATGGGGCAGGCGGCCTGGACCCGAATCGATCGGTTTGCCAAGCCGGTGATCGCCGCCATCAACGGGTTTGCATTCGGCGGGGGGTGTGAACTGGCCCTGGCATGCACCTTCCGGATCATGACCGACAGCCCCAAGGCCAAGATCGGGCTCACCGAATTGAACCTCGGAATCATTCCGGGCTGGGGCGGGACCCAGCGACTGAGCCGGATCGTCGGCAAGGCCAAGGCCCTGGATCTGATTTTGTTCAGCCGGCGGCTGACAGCGGTCCAGGCCCATGAAATCGGATTGGTGGATCGGGTGAGCCCTCCGGGCCGGGCCCTTGAAGACGCCCTCGAAATGGCGACAGCATTGGCCAAGCGGCCTCCCATTGCCGTCAGCTGCGTAATCAAGGCAATGACAGCTGGCCAGGATTTTGGTATAGACAAAGGCCTTGCCGTGGAACTGGAAGGGAGCCGGCAGGTCGCCGCTTCCGAAGACGCCAGGGAGGGATTCACCGCTTTTCTCGAAAAGCGGGAACCGGTCTTTAAGGGAGAGTAAGATGAAGCCTGCACGCGTATCGATCGTGAAATATGAAAAACCGCTGGAATCGGTCCGAAAGGCCGTGGACCTGGCCGGCGCCCTGGACCACCTGCCCCAGAAGGCACGGGTTTTCATCAAACCCAATATCGTCTTCTGGACACGGTCGGTCCCGTTTCCCAAGTGGGGGGTGATCACCACCACCCGGGTGATCGAGGACATGGTGGTGCTTTTAAAGGAACGCGGCATCGAAAAGATCACCATCGGCGAAGGGGTGGTCACCGCCGACCCCAAGGATTATGCAACACCGGCCCATGCCTTTGAAACCCTCGGTTATGGGGAGCTGAAAAAGCGATACGGGGTCGAGTTTGTCAACGTCATGGAGCGTCCGTTTGAAAAAGTGGACCTGGGTGACGATATGGTCTTGAGTTTTTCCGCCGATATCGTCAACAGCGACTTCGTGGTGGATCTGCCCGTTATGAAAGCCCACAACCAGACCATGGTGAGCCTGGGCATCAAGAACCTGAAAGGGACCATCAACATCCCCTCCCGGAAGAAATGCCACAGCGCGGACCCGGACCGGGATCTGAACGTCTGGATCGCCCGGCTGGCCGACAAAATGCCGCCCATATGCACGGTCTATGATGGCATCTATACCGCCGAGCGCGGCCCGGGCCCGGACGGCCGCATGCACCGGAGCGACATTCTTATGGCCACATCCGACGTGCTGGCCGGAGATCTTGTGGGTGCCCATGTTTTGGGGCATGACCCCAAAACCGTGCCCCACCTGGCCCATGCCGCGGCCAACCACGGCCGACCGGCCGACCTTTCCGGCATCGAGGTGATCGGGGAAAAAATCGAGGATGTGGCCCGGTATCATGAATTCAATTTTGAATATACCGACGAGACCGGCGGTTACCTGCCCAAAGCCCTGGCCAAACAGGGGATCAGCGGCATTTCTTACCGCAAATACGACTCTTCCATGTGCACGTATTGCTCCGGGGTCAACGGCGTGGTGCTCACCGCCATCCGCTATGCATGGAAAGGCGAGCCCTTTGACGACGTGGAGGTGCTGACCGGAAAAATGATGCAGCCGACCCCGGGAAAGAAGAAAACCATCCTGCTGGGAAAATGCATGTACCAGGCCCACAAGGACAACCCGGATATCAACGAGATGATCCCCGTAAAGGGATGTCCGCCCAAGCCGGCCGATATCCTGAAAGCCCTTCACCAGGCCGGCATCGAGGCGGATCCGGCCCTGTTTGAAAACATCGATCAGCTGGTCGGATTTTATATGGCCCGGTACAAGGACAAGCCTGAATTTGACGAGGCCTTTTTCCGGGTGGCTTAGGAACACCGGCGGAACCATGATTCATTAACCGCAGACGGACGCAGACCCTCGCTGACTATATGTATTTGCAGGCGATCGACCCGGCCGCCTGCAAGCTTGAATCGCTTGGTCGATAATATGGTAAATTGCGATGTTAAGGATATTGGCTCTTCGCTGTTTCATATGGGACAACTGTTCCTGACCCCCCCACACGAAATAGCGAGGAACCAGGATATTATTCCCGAAATCCATATCCGAAGGGTAGCCCATTGAGGCCGGCCAGGTCGGTCGGCTTCAAAATGTCTGCGCCCGTCGGCGTTTGTCCGCGGTTAAAGCAGCCGTAAAATGAAAAGGAAAAGGAGGGACAATCATGGCAAAGATGACCGAACGGATGAAAGAGCTGTTTAAAAAGGTACCAACCGCCATTCTGGCCACGGCCACGGCAGACGGCACGCCCAATGCGGTCCCGGTGGGGGCCAAGAAGATTATCGACGATGAGACGATTCTCATATCAGATCAGTTCTTCGGCAAGACCCTGGCCAACATCCGGTCCAACCCCCGGGTGGCCGTGACCTTCTGGGAAGGCCATGAAGGCTACCAGCTCAAGGGGACGGTGACCGTCGAGACCGCCGGGGCGCGGTATGATGAAACCGCCGCCTGGATCGAGGAACTGGGCAACAAAGCCGGCTTCCCCTTGAAATCCAAGGGGGCGGTGATTTTAAAGATCGACGCGATCTTCGGCCTCTCTCCCGGCCCGGGGGCGGGCAAGCAATTGGCCTGATAAAATTGCTGGCGCAATTTTATGGAACGCGGCTTTGCCGCTTTCCAGGCAACCCGCCCGACAGTTGCGGGGTTGGCGTAGCGTCTGTTTGCATCCCTTCAGTGTCAAGGGGCAGTCACGCTGGGGACCTTGGAAAGAGAACGGGCAATGGGAAACAACCTGACGCTGTTTGCGGGCAAAAAGGCCCTGGAGATCATTGGAGATGAAGGGCTGCGGCCCGAGCGCATCTCCACGGTGGCCTCGGCGGCCGGCGGCCCCAAGTGGCTGGTTTTAAACGGTCTGGACCGGGCGCTTTTCGGCACGTTCTTTTGCGGCCGGAATACGCCCCTTCACCTGGTGGGGTCCTCCATCGGGGCCTGGCGCTTTGCCGCCCTGGCCCAGCCCGACCCCATGGCTGCCCTGGGACGGCTGGAAAAGGCGTATATCGGCCAGCGCTACCGTCGCCGGCCGTCGCCGGCCCGGGTAACCCGGGAAAGTCTTTGGGTCATGGGCCGCTACCTGACCGATTCGGCCATGGAAGAGATCCTGGCCCATCCCTGGTTCCGGCTCAACATCATCACGGCGAAAAGCCGCCATCTGACAACCGCCCGGCACGCCCTTCCCCTTGCCATGGGTCTGGGGGCCGCGGCCGGTGCCAATCTCGTGGGAAGACAATGGCTTTCGCTCTTTTTCGACCGGGTCATTTTCCATGATCCCCGGTCAGCGCCCCCCTTTCTCCCCCAGGACCGGTTCGACACCCGCTGTGTGCCCCTGGCCCAGGAGAACTTAAAAAAAGCGCTGCTCGCTTCGGGCTCCATCCCCCTGGTCATGTCCGGCGTGGAGCAGATACCGGGAGCCCCGGCCGGCGTCTACCGAGACGGCGGTATCATCGACTACCACCTGGACCTGTCCTATGGCCCCGGCGACGGCATTGTGCTCTTTCCCCATTACACCGAGCGGATGATCCCCGGATGGCTGGACAAAGGGCTCGCCTGGCGCAAACCGGACAGCGCCAATCTCGACCGGGTGCTCATGGTGGCCCCTTCCGAAGGCTTCGTCCAATCGCTTCCCCTGGGAAAGATTTCGGATCGAAACGACTTCTACCGGTTTGCCGGCGCCGACTGGGAGCGCATGGCCTACTGGCACACGGTGGTCTCCCGGGGCCGCCTGCTGGCCGAAGAGTTTATGGAGCTGGCCGCATCGAAAAGGATACGGGAGCGGGTGCGGCCGTTTTCAGAGGCCGGTATCGTCCGCAGGGTTTGAGAAGAATCCCATCAACGATGAATCGAGCCCATATGCCGAACAGCGGCGGCGACACCCAAAACACGGTCCTGCTTCAAGACATCCCCTTTGGATTCGATTCGGCGCGAATTCGAGGGCAAATGCGGATTCCCGAAAAAGGCCGGCTGAGCGATGACTTTGACGAACTGTGCAAAACAGCCTTGTCCATCGGCAGACCCCGAGCGCTTTTCCGGGCGGCCTATATCGAAACGCGGGGAGACGATTATGTGGTGGCAGACGGCGTTCGGCTGGACAGCCGGGTGCTCCGGGTCAACCTGGCGAGCGCCCACCGGATCTTTCCCTTTGGGGTCACCTGCGGCGTCGAACTGGAGCAATGGGCCCGCGGCATGCATGACCCCCTTTACCAATACTGGGCCGATGCCATTAAGGAAAAGGCCATGCGGGCGGCCCTGGCGGCCATGAAAGACCATATTTCCCGACGGGTTCATTCCGGGAAAATGGCCACCATGACCCCCGGCTCTATCGATGACTGGCCCATGGACCAGCAACAATCCTTAATACAATTGATGGGAGACGGACTGGGGCGGATCGGCGTTTATGTAACCGGGGGGATGATGATGGTTCCCACCCATTCCCTTGCCGGCATCCGGTTTCCCGCCGAAGAATCCTTTGAAAGCTGCCAGCTTTGTCCCCGGAAAGACTGTGCCGGTCGGCGTGCCCCATACGATGTGCGTCTTTATGATCGGCGCTACAAATAACGGCCGACCCAGGCCGATCACCGGCTTCGGGCGGCAGATACCCTGATCTTCTTTTTTTCCCCTGGAAGGCGGCTGAGCAAAACTCAGGTCCCCCTGGGTCCGGAAACCACCGGGACGCATGGCAATGCGTCCCGGTGGCCGCGGGTCCCGCGCCGAAGACGAGGAGGGATGCCGGGCGCGGGAAGTATTGCCGGGCGGTGGCAAGCCGGTTCGCCTTTTTGGTGAGCCCTGTGACCAGTGAGGCCAAGCTCTGCGTGTGCCATTCAAGGGCCGTGCCCAGCCCTGCGACCGTCTCGTCCATCCGTCGAACCAGTCGGTCTGACCGGGTCTCGGTGCCCAGTGCTGTGCCAAAGGTTTCGGGCGGGGCGCCACCCATGCCGAATCGGCCGCCGGAACCATCGGAAGCACCCATATCGGCGATGATCCGGATTTTCGCTTCCATCTGTTTCATTTCTCGAAATCAGACCCCGTTTTCGGTATCGCCAAGGAGGGTCAACCCGACCAGCACATGGCCTTTGAATCGCCCCTGGTGCTCCGGGGTGATGTGTCCAATGCGCGTATTTACCACGGCGTCGGGCCGGCTGGCGTCAACGGGATGGTATTTCATGGCCAGGGTGTCGCCGACATTCAGGTGGGGAAGCACTCTGGATGACGGTTTGACCAGAACGCAGGGGGCACCCGGTGTGAGCTCCCAAAGCCTGGAATGGTAGAAGGTTCCCAGTGCCTTGGGTTGAAACTCGACGCTGTGGTATTGACCGGTCAAACCGGCCTCCAACGTCAGGGGTTCCGCTGCCTGTTGAAAAGCCATTGCCTTCATGCCGTCTCCCTCCTTTCAACCCCGATAAGATTCCCGATGACATAAGTGTTGTCAGCCGGCCTGATCGGCCTTTTGCCTTGTTGCTGGTGCGTTTTTGTTCCGCCCATTTCACGGACCAGCCGGCAGGTCAACTCCAGGACCGTGTCGGCAACGATCTGACCCATGGATGTGGGGCGGGCGACGTCTACCGCGATTCGGGTGGTTTTCGGGGCGATCCGCTTCAACCGGATGAAAAGATCCATCTCGCCGATGGTTGCCCTGATGCAGGCGTGCTTCCCTAAAACCGTGACGGTCTCGACGCTGCTCAACAGGTCTTTAAGGGCCAGAAGTGAGGCGTTTCGGACGGTCTCCATGGGAGAGTCGATCTCTCCCAGGGCCACACGGGTGGATCGGAATCGGGAGATTTCACCGGCATCGGCGAGAGCCCCCAAGGCCAGATACCGGAAACACCCTCCGATGCCCAGGGAAGAAAGCAGCGGGCCAATTTGTTGCAAACGGTTTTTCATGGTTATCCCCTCCTTGGCCATAGAGAATTCAATTTCCGTGCCGATCTACAAAAATAACCCTAACCAGTAGATATTATTCAACAAGAAGCGCATATAGGTCGATTTGAAGGCAAGCGATGCGGTGAAATATCGCTATTTATAGCGGGAAATCGCATTTCAATTGATGGGATGCAATGATGGCCCCGCTCTGCCTTGAAGGATTATCTGCCGATGCGTCTTCCCCTTATAAGCGATGGTCCGCGGGTGCCAATGATGTTGCGGCGGGTTTGGATCATGGGCCGTTCAGGTCTTGCATAGCGAGATATCGTGTATTATGGTGGATTCTTGGAATATGGCGCTTGAAATCATATATCGACAGGCTCGGCCTTTATTCGTTGATGGGCAAACATAATGCCCACAAAATAATTTTATTTCACCATGGTCCGTCCGCAAATCGTCCTTTAGGCGGATTGACGCCCATAGGCGTTTCCAGTCCAAAGGGGTCAACTATCGCCCTGAACCGGAGCCCAAATCGGGGGGAGGATTGCCATGTTTGACAAAGCCCTCAGCCTTTTCAAATCCTTTGCCGAGGAAATCGACCCCCAGGTGCTCCAGCGCAAGTTTCTGCTGGCCCTTCTGGAGTTGCAGAATGTCAGCCGCGGCTCCATCTGGATCAAGAAGGAAACCCGGTACCTGTGCATCGATGCCGTGGGGTTGGAAAGCGACGGGCTCCGCGGGGTTGAGATCGAGTCGGACCGGCCGAGCATTGTGGGCTGGGTCATCGAAAACGGAAAGATAACCACCGCCGACCCGAAAAAGGACCCACGCCACTACAAGGAACTCGAAGAGAACCTCGCCGTGAAGAGCCGGCGGATCCTTTGCCTGCCGCTGTTTCTAAGGGACAAGACGGTATACGGGGCCGTCCAGATCATCGATACCCGGCCTGAAGAGAACCCTTCCAGCATAGACCCCGACCGCCTCAGCCAGATTCAGGATCTGGTCAACATCGGGTCCATCGCCCTGAGCAATGCGATTTTTTACAACGATCAGCTCAAGGAGACCCGCACCCTAAAGCAGACCCTGAACCAGATCCGAAGCGAAGGGGTGATTCTGGGGCAGAGTCCGGTTCTGCTCAAAGTCCTGGGGCTGGTCCGAAATTATGCCCGGACCGATTACCCCGTCCTGATCACCGGAGAGAGCGGTACGGGAAAAGAACTGGTGGCCCATCGGATCCACCAGGAAGGCCGTCGAAAGGATCGGGCCTTCGTGGTCCAAAACTGCAGCGCCATTCCGGAGACCCTGCTGGAGAGCGAACTTTTCGGGCATAAGAAAGGTTCGTTTTCAGGCGCTTTTGATGACAAGGTGGGGCTTTTCGAGGCAGCCGACGGGGGGACGGTATTTCTCGACGAGATTGGTGACATGCCCATCAACCTTCAGGCCCGAATTCTGAGGGTGGTCCAGAACAGTGAGATCAAACCCGTGGGGCAAAACCGGCCCAAGAGAATCGACATCCGAATCATCTCGGCCACCAACAAGAACATTCACCAGGCCGTGGCCGACAACACCTTCCGCCACGACCTGTTCTACCGGCTGGCTGTTTTGCCCCTGCACATGCCCCCCCTGCGGGAACGCCGCGAGGACATCGCGTTGTTGTTCAATCATTTCATGAAGCGCGAGGCCCTTCGCCTCGGCCTGCCGGCCAAGAAGGTCGACGGCGAGGCCATGCAGCGGCTGACCTGTTATCCCTGGGCCGGCAACATCCGGGAATTGGAAAATCTTGTGAGGTATCTGCTCGTGGTGACTGACGACCCGATCATCACGGCAGAGGCCCTGCCGTTCTTTTTCCACGGAGACCCTCCTTTACCGATGATTCCGGGCACCGTTTCACCGACTGTTGACGGCAACGCCCAAGCCGCAGACGCCGTCGATCCGCCCCTGACATTTGCAAACATGACCTGGGAGGCGGTGGAACGGACCTATGTCACCTATCTTTTGGAGAAAACCGCCGGCAACATCACCCGAGCCGCCAGGGACGCCGGCGTCAATCGCTCCACCTTTGCCTCACGCCTGAGGCGGCTGGGCATCGAAGTGTCGAGATAGTTTCCCCCCTCCGAATTTTCATTCCTCAAGTTTTGACTCCCAAGACCGATGATCATCTATGAAGGCCGTCCCGGTTTCAGCGTTCTCGTTTCGCGACTGCTCTACCGACCCTCGACCGGCGTTGTCACGCTTTTCACGGATCGGCCTGATCCGATTTTCTCCGCAATTGCCGTTGCCGCCGAATGACCATGCGTCATGCCCCGGACACGGCCACAGAAAGGGTCTGAAAATGAAACGCAGAAGCTTATTCCTGGTATGGCTGATGGTCCTTTTAACAACCGCCGTTACGGTCCATGCGGCGCCGGTGGGAAAAGTTTCCGCTCTTACTGGCCGGGCCGACGTGACCTCACCCGGCACCCGTGCCGTGATCCTTGAAATCGGCGCTCCGGTCAATGAGGGCGACATCGTCCGCACCAAGAGCCGGAGCAAGGTGGAGATCACCTTCGGGGATGGGAGCATCGTCCGCCTGGCAGCCAGCAGCCGGATCAGGATCGACGAGTATGCCATGGGAAAAGGCAAGGACCGGGGTATCCTCAAACTGTTCAGAGGCAAGATCCAGAGTATCGTCAAGAAGTCCCGGGGATTTTTTGGGTTCAACAAACGCAACCGGTTCGAGGTGCACACCCCCACGGCGGTCTGCGGTGTCCGCGGAACCAATTATTTCAGCTCCTACCAGGCCGGAGCCAGCCATTTTGTTTTCAAGGAGGGTTCGGGCTATGGTTTCAGCATCAATCAGCCCGAGGCGGTGATGCTCATCAGTGCCGGGCAGGCCATGAGCCTGGCTGGTGCGGACCAACCTCCCGTAATCAGGCCGGCCACGGAGACCGAACTGGCGCAACACAGCGAAGATACCGATGCCGGGGACCCCGAAGGCGAAGGGGACAAGGGGGGCGATGGGGACAATGAGACACCGGACGACGCCCCGCCCAAGGATGGCGGCAGGGACGATGGGAAGGATGACGGCAACGGTGAGACCGATGGCGATGACTCCGGAGACGGTACGGCCTTATCTTCCGACCAGGAGACCCCGGAGAAGGGTCCGGACGAGGGAGATGCCAGCGGTCGGTCCGATCAGGAGAAAGGAAAAAACGATGGCGGCCCCGGGACCGATGGGGATCGTGAAGGGCCTGTGGCTTCGGCGGAGCCCCAGAACCGTGAATCCGATGACGGTGCTCACGCCGGAATAGGGCCCGAAGGCGAAGCCCATGGCGGTCCCGGCGCAGGTGAAAAGAGTCCTGAGGGCGGCATGTTCGGCGATGCCGGCCCCGGCGGCCATGGCCCGGATGGCGGTGGCCAGCAGGATCCCGGATACGGTGAGAATCGTCCCGAAGGCGGCATGTACGGCGATGCCGGCCCAGACAGTTATGGTCCCGACGACGGCAGCCAGGGGGATCCCGGATACGGTGAAAAGGGCCCCGAGGGAGGGATGTACGGCGATGCCGGTCCCGGCGGTTACGGTCCCGAGGGGGGCACTTACGGTGATGCCGGCCCCGGTGGCTATGGTTCCGAAGGCGGCGGCCAGGGGGCTCCCGGATACGGTGAGAATCGTCCCGAAGGCGGGATGTACGGCGATGCCGGTCCCGCACTCATGGGTCCCGACGGCGGGGTACCCATGGACGCCGGCTCCATGAATACCCGCCCCGACAGAGACGGCCCCGTCTACCTGGCCAGCGGATACGGCTATGACCCGGCCGGTGGCGCAGATATGGGGCCCGAACTCTATCCGGCCGGGGGCATGCCGGTTTACGGCCCCGATCCCGGCGGTTATCAGCCGGACGGCGGGAGGCCCATGGACGGGTACATGCCCATGGACATCCCCATGGACCTTTACAACATGCCGGACGGCGGCATGTATCCGGACACCTTCATGCCCGATGTCTACAATCTTGTTGATCCGTACTATACCGGGCCCGACGATTATTTTTACGAGCCGCCGTCCTGGGATTCGACCGCGTATGTTCCGGAGCTGGCGGTGAATCATGAAATTTCATGGGATGCCAACGGCAACCCCGGAATCCGCCTTTATGGCACCTACGACCCGGTCATGATGCATCCGCCCTCCATGGGCATAGAAATGGTCGAGGGACAACTGGACAATTACAAGTTCTTTCTCGGCACCATCGGCGGGGTGTGGTTTGGCGGATCGGTGGAAGGCGACCTTCTGGCCCTGTACGTGGGGACGGGCGGCGACGCCGGCATCCTCCGCGCCGACTGGACCGGTACCTATTCGGCGGACGACTCATGGGCCGCCGGCTGGACCCCCCTGACCACGATGGAGATGGCCTCGACGGGGGTTCCTTTCGTGGTGACCGATCCGGTACCGGAGCCGACCCCGGTCTATTATGACGACCACACCGATGCGGCCTTTGCCGCGGGGGGCGGGACCATTACCGTCAAGACCCGCCAGGGCGAAGTGATGGGTGCCTACCTGGGCTTCGCCGGTCAGGACTGGGGGCTCTGGCGCGGCGGGATCTGGGGCGAGTTTGCCGGCACCCCGGACAGCAACTGGATCGTCGCTACCCAAAACAACGCTTTTGGCGGCCGGGACATGCATATGTGGATGGAATTCATTGGCGACCAGTGGTCTGCCGGGCAGATCTACGGCAAGGTCGCCGGCGCCTGGGTCGATCTGGCCCACGCCACCACCGGGATCATGGGGGGTAAGCTACACGGCGTCTACGATCCGTCGGAAATGGACAACCTCTGGGATGCTTTTGCAGGCGGGGCCTCACTGGAGACCAACCGGTTTCTTGCCATGGTCAAGGGAAGCCCCGGAGACAAGGCCATGGTGGGCCAACTCGGCATACCGGCCTTTGAAGTGGGCAACGTCAGCCTTTCGGGCAGCGACAGCCTGCTGAACGTTTCCATGAACAACGTCACCTTCTTTTCCTTTGCCACGGGAGGAGCACCCCGGATTTGGGCCACCGACGACGTCTCCGGTTCCTTTACCGCCATCCCCGCTGCAAATCACAGTGTAACCATGTCCGGCGGGGGCCTGAGCGCCGACTTCGTGGTACAGTCGTGGACAGGCAATAAATGGGCCGCCGAGGTGACGAGCAACGGCACCGGCACCCTGACCCGGACCGACACGGCCGGGAGTGTGGATTTGAGTTTTACCGGCGGGGCCGCCGGGGCCTATACCGACGGTGGCGCCTTCAGCGGGACCGGTGCCGGTGTGGCCAAGCCGGTTGCCGGCGGGGCAAACTAGTTTCCATCCATAAACGGTAATATGAACCGCAGATGCCCGCAGACGTTTTGAGGCCGGCCGACCTGGCCGGTTTCAAGGGGGCTTTGTCGGGCGCTGTTTCCCTGTTTCAAGGCAGGGATAGCCGTCTTTACCCCCCCGGGGGCATCTTGAGCGGTCCCACCGCCTTTTCCACCGCCGCGACCACCTCCCCTTTTCGCAGGATTTCCACAACCCGGGCGATGTCATCGGCCAGCACCCTGTCTGTTTCCAGGTGGGGGATGGCTTTTCGAATGGTTTCGTAGGCGGCCAGGGTGCCGGTGCCCGGCCGGGTGTTGGTGAACAGGTCCATGGCCTGGGCCCCGCAGAGCAGTTCGATGGCCACCACATTCTCGGCGTTGCGGACGATTTCCCGGCACTTTCTGGCGGCAATGGTTCCCATGGAGACGTGGTCTTCCTTGTTGGCCGAGGTGGGAATGGAGTCGACGCTGGCCGGGTGGGCCAGGACCTTGTTCTCCGACACCAGGGCTGCCGCTGCGTACTGGGCGATCATGAAACCGGAGTTGAGCCCCCCGTCGCTGACCAGAAAAGCCGGCAGGCCACTGAGCTTGGGGTTGACCAGCCGTTCGATGCGCCGTTCGGAGATGTTGGCCAGTTCGGCGACCGCCATGGCCATAAAATCCATGGCCAGGGCCACGGGCTGGCCATGAAAGTTGCCGCCGAGAAGGAAATCTTCGGTCTCAAAGAAGATCAACGGGTTATTGGTGGCGCTGTTCATCTCGGTTTCCACCACCCGGTGGGCATAGGCGATGGCATCGGCACTGGCACCATGCACCTGGGGCGAACAGCGCAGGGTATAGGCATCCTGGACCCGGCTGCAGTCTTTGTGGGAAGAGATAATGCCGCTGTTGGCCGTGATGCGCAGCATGTTATCGGCCGAGGCCGCCTGCCCGGGATGGGCACGGATTCGATGAATCCGCGGGTCGAATTCGGTCCGGCTTCCCATGAGGACTTCCAGGCTCATGGCGGCGGCGATGTCCGTGGTCAGGGCCAGGGTTTGCGCGTCGTAAACCGCCAGGGCGCCGATGCCGGTCATCACCTGGGTGCCGTTGATCAGGGCCAGCCCTTCGGCGGCTCCCAGCGCCAGGGGCGAAAGGCCGCAGCGGCGCAGGGCCTCGGCGCCCGGCATTCTTTCCCCCTGATACAGGGCCTCGCCCATACCGATGAGAACCAGGCTCAGGTGGGCCAGGGGCACCAGGTCACCGCTGGCGCCCACCGAGCCCTGTTCGGGCACGGACGGAACCACGCCGGCATTTAAAAGGGCGATCAGGTGTTCCACGGTGACCAGATCAATCCCCGAATGGCCCATGGCCAGATCCTTGATCCGAAGGGCCATGATGGCCCGGACCGCTTCAGGGTCGAGCCGGTTCCCCATGCCGGCCGAATGGCTCATGAGGATGTTTTTCTGAAGCCGGCGGGCGTCTTCGGCGCCGATGGTGACATCGCTCAGGGCGCCGAATCCGGTCGTCACCCCGTAGATCGTTTTCTCCTGGGCCACCCATTGCTCCACCAGTTGGCGGGTTTTTCGAATCCGCTCCCTGGCCCCGGGGGTCAGATCCACGGTCGCGCCGTGGCGTGCCACGGTGAGCAGGTCCTTCAAGGTCAACCCGGTCAGGCCGAGGCGGATGGTTTGGTTTTCCATGGTGCACCTGGATGTTGGTTTTGTCGGTTTAGCCAGTTTGCCGGTTCAGCCAGACTGGCCGGTTGATGGTGTGGCGGGGCGTTCACCACAAAGACGCAAAGGGCAAAAATCACCTGTCTTCGATACAGACGATTTTTGTGCCTTTGTGTCTTTGTGGTTCATCTGGCGTCACAAGAACCCCGATTCCCCGTTAGGGGGTGATCAGGGCCGGGTCGGTGACCACGCCAAAGTAGCGGAAGGCGCCGTCTTTGACCACCTGGACCTGTACCTCCTTGACCACTTCGCCAACGTCGGTGAATCCTTTGATGACGCCGGTCAGGCCGTTGTAGTCACGGGTGGCGGCGACCGCTTTTTGAATGGCCGCCCCGTCCAGGCTGCCGGCCCGGCGGATACCGTCACAGATTACCATGAAGGCATCGTAGGCCGAGGCGCCCACCATGTCGGGCTGGATCGCGTAACGTTTCACGTACTGCCCGATGAATTCCTGAACCACCGGCCTCGGATCGTCCCGGTTGAGGTTGGTGACCATGAGGAAGCCTTCGGCCGACTTGCCGGCGATTTCAAGAAATTTCGGACTGTCCGCACCTTCTTCGCCCAGCATGGTCATGGTCATGCCCATCTCGCGGGCCTGCTTGACCATGGGGCCGGACTGAAAATAGTAACCGCTGGCAAAGATCAGGTCCGGTCCGATCTCCTTGATCTTGGACAGGTAGGGGGTGAAATCCTTTTCTTTGAAGGGATAGGTCTGCTGGTAGACGATTTTCACGTCCTTGGCGAGGGTCTGGACATATTCCGTAAAGCCCTCGGCCAGGGTCCGTCCAAAGTCGTTGTCGCTGGTCAGCAGAGCGATTTTTTTCGCGCCGACCAGCTTGGTGGAGACGTAAGCAGCCGATTTGCCTTCCACCATGCCGAGAAAGCCGTTTCGGAAACAGTAGCCGCCAGCACTGGTGACATCCGGATGAACCGCGTAGGCAGCCACAAAGGGGATCTCTTCATCTTCGAAGATGGGGGCCACGGCCCGGCTCGGGGTGGAATAGGATCCGCCCACCACGCCGACCACGCCGTCCTGCTGAATAAGTTTTCGGGAAAGGGCCACCGCGTCCTTGCCGTCGGCGCGGTCGTCGTAGGTCACCAGTTCGACCTGTTTTCCCAGAACGCCCCCATCGGCGTTGATCCGTTCCACGGCCAGCTTGACCGAGTTGTGAACGCTCAGGCCGTCGGCGGCAGCAAATCCGGTCAGCGGCGCCAGCAGGCCGATTTTGACGGTGCCTGCCGCTCCGGCCGTGCCTGCGGCCAGGATGCCGACCAACATGACAACCAACACTGTTTTGAACCTTTTCATGGATTTTCCTCCTTTTGCTGTTGTTGACCACATTCAATTCGCCATTGGAATACATGCCTTCAGGGCATGGTCAGAGTCAATTGGCTATGCCGAGACAGCTTTGTTGCCAGTGACGAAAGTGAACTAAAATTTGAAGTGAGTCCCGCCTTGGCGGGATTAAGGAATTCTGCCCATCGATATAAAACCGGTGGAGCGAAGCGACTCCTCAACTTTAGGCACTTTAGATCACTTTAGTCACTCCACACTGATCGGGATCAGCAACCAAGCCCCCTTCCAGGGACAACCCGAAGCCATGTCCTCTATGCGTGCCCCAGGTAGACCTCCTGAATGCGGTGGTCGTTGATGAGTTCGGCGGCGGCGCCCTGGTGGACACAGGTGCCGGTCTCAAGGACATAGGCCCGGTGGCTGATGGCCAGGGAGGCCATGGCGTTTTGCTCCACCAGCAAAATGGTCAGGCCGTGTTCGGTATTGAGTTGTTTGAGCAGGTCAAACACCTGGTCGACCAGCTTGGGCATCAGCCCCATGGAGACTTCGTCCACCAGGAGTAACTCTGGGTTTGCGATCAGGGCGCGGGCAATGGCCAACTGCTGCTGCTCCCCGCCGGACAGGGTGGAGGCCGGCTGGCGCTTTCGCTCGCCAAGGATGGGGAAGAGGGAGTATAGCCACTCGGTCCGCTGGTTCAGGGGGAGTTTCTTTTTCAGGCCGTAGGCCCCTGCCATGAGGTTTTCAAAAACGCTCAATCGCGGAAATACCCGGGCCCGTTCCGGTACCATGCGGATCCCCATGCGGGCCCGCACGTGTGCGGCAGTGGCGGTAATTTCCCGGGATTTGAATTGGATCCGGCCGCTTTTGACGGGTACGATTCCCATCAGCGCATTGAGAATCGATGTCTTGCCGGCGCCGTTGGCGCCAATGATCGAGACCAATTCGCCGGGGGCGATGCCGAAGCTGACTCCCTGGACGGCCCGGATGTCACCGTAAGAGATGTAAAGCTTTTCAGCTTCAAGCAGCATGTCGCCCCCTCTTTCGTCCCAGGTAGGCCTCGATGACCCGGGGGTCGTTCTGAATCTCCTGGGGGCTCCCCTCGGCGATTTTCCGGCCATGGTCCAGCACCACGATCCGATCACAGATTCCCATGGTGACCCGCATGTTGTGTTCGATGAGCAGGACGGCGATGCCGTCTTCGCGGATGCCGCGGATCAGGGCCTCAAGCTGGAGGATCTCCTCGTGGCGCAGGCCGGAAAACGATTCGTCCAGGAGAAGCATGCGGGTTCCCACGGCCAGGGCCCGGGCGATTTCCAGCCGGCGGAGGTTGCCCAGGGGGAGCAGGCCCGCCTTGCCCTGGGCCAGGTCGGCCAGCCCCACCCGGTCGAGCAGCCCCATGGCCGCTTCGGTTTCCCGACGGGACCGCCAGGCCCCCCAGATGCGGCCGATCTTGCCGTAACGGTCAATGCCCCGGGCCACCAGGACGTTTTCCAGAACCGTCAGGGAGGCAAAGGGTTTGACGATCTGAAAAGTCCGGCCGATGCCCAGTGCGGCGATTCGGTGGGAAGGCAGCCCCCCGATGGACCGACCATCGAAGCGGATTTCACCCTGTGTCGGTGAATAGACACCCGAGATCAGGTTGAAACAGACGGTCTTGCCCGCACCGTTGGGGCCGAGCAGGCCGAGGATTTCCCGGGGCGCCAGGGTCATGTCCACCCCATCCACGGCGTGCAGTCCGCCGAAGTGTTTGCAAAGCCCGCTGATTTCGAGAAGCGGTGCGCTCATCGATCCCCTCCCGTACGCATGGCGGCTAGCTTTCGGCGCAGGAAACTGCTCTCACCGAGGAGCCCCGCGGGCTGAAACCGGATCATCAAAAGCAACAGCCCGGTATAAAGGAGCATGCGATAGTCGACCAGGGGGCGGAAGAGCTCGGGGAGTACGCCGAGAATCACCGCGCCGAGCAGCGGTCCCCACAGGGTCCCCATGCCGCCCAGAACCACCATGCTCAGCAAGGTGATGGAGAAGGGGAAGGAAAAATCCGTGGCGCTGATAAATCGCATGTAGTGGGCGTAGAGGGCACCGCCCAGGCCGGCCATGGCCGTGCCGATGACAAAGGCCAGCAGTTTGAACCGGACCGGTGAAATTCCCATGCTCGACGCGGCTGCCTCTTCCTCCCGAAGGGCAAAGCAGGCCAGCCCGGCCCAGCTTCGGGTGAACCACCAGCAGATCAGCAGCATCAGGGCCAGAAACGCCAGGCAAAGAAGGAAAAAGGCCATCCCCTTGAGCTTGACCCCGAACAGGACCACCCGTGGGATCCCCCCGATGCCCAGGGCGCCGCCGAAGAAGGGGGTATAAAGAAAAACCGCTTCAACGATGAAGTTGATCCCGATGGTGGTGATGGCCAGAAAGTCGTCTCTCACCCGCAGGCTCGGAAGGCCCAGCAGCAGGCCGATCATGGCGCTGATGGCGATGACCAGGGGCAGCGCCGCCCAGAAGGTGAGCCCTGCCTTGGTGGCCAACAGGGCGGCACTGTAGGCACCGATGCCGAAAAAGGCCGCATGGCCCAGGGAGATCTGGCCCGCGTAACCGACGATAACGTTGAGGCCGCAGACCACGATGCCGTAGATGACGATCAGGGTCCCGATGGTGATCATATAGGCGCTCACAAATCCTCCTTATTTAGACCCCATCAACCCTTCGGACCGCCACATGAGCACGCCGATCATGGCGATAAAAGCCAGGGCGTCCCGCGGCAGGGGGATTTGGGCATAACCGATGAGAAGGGTTTCGGCCACCCCCAGCAGCAGGGAGGCCACCACGGCGCCGGACACCGACCCCATGCCGCCCACGACGATCAGGGCCAGGGTCTTGTACGCCGGCACCGTTCCCATGGTGGGGTAGACCTGGTTGTAGTGGATACCCACCAGGATACCGGCCACGGCGGCGATGGACGAACCGATGACAAAGGTCAGGCTGATGATGCGGTGGCTGTTGATGCCCATGGCGTCGGCGATAGGCAGATCCTGGCTGGTGGCCCGCATGGCCAGGCCCAGTTCGGTCCGGTTGCTGATATACCAGAGCAGGGACAACACCACGGTGGTGATGACGTAGATAGCCGTCAGGGTCGATGAGATGGTGATACCGCCCAGGTGAAGCTCGGGAAAGGGGAGCTCGGCCGGGAAGGTCAGGATGTAGGGCCCGGCAACCAGGCGGCAGAGTTCCTCCATTGCCAGCATCACGGCGATGGAGCCGATCAGCGGGACATAGGGGGGGTACTTGAGCAGGGGAAAGTAGACCAGCCGCTCAATGGCCACGCCGATGAGGCTGCAAAAGACCATGCTCCCCAGGATTGCCAAGGCCAGGCTGCCGGTGGCGCTAAAAATCCAGAGCCCGGCATAGGCGCCGACGGTGTACACCGCGGCATGGGCCACGTGAAGGATCCGCAAAATGCCATAGACCAGGGCCAGCCCCAGTGTGATCAAAGCGTAGATGGCGCCCATGGCGATGCCGTTGAGAAGCTGTTCAATAAATAGCTGCATGGTCCTCTTTTTCTCTTCGGTCATAAACCAGACGGCCGTTCTTAATGACCCGTTCCACGGTGTTGACCCCCATATGATAGGGAATGAAGCGGTAGGAGGGAAATTCCAAGATAACCAGATCTCCCTGCTTGCCGCAATCGATGCTTCCCACCCGGTCGGCCCTTCCTGCGGCGGCGGCCCCGTTTAAGGTCAGGGCGCAGATCGCCTCTTCGGGGGTCAGGTTCATGTAAAGACAGGCTAGGGCGACGACCAGGGGGATCGATTCGGAAAAGCAGCTGCCCGGGTTTAAGTCCGTGGCCAGGGCCACGGCACACCCGGCATCGATCATGTGCCGGCCCCGGGCGTAAGGCTCCTTGAGGGAAAAGGCGGTTGTCGGCAGCAGGGTGGCCACGACGCCGGCGGCGGCCATGGCAGCGATCCCTTCGTTGGAGGCCTGGAGCAGATGATCGGCGGAAACCGCACCGAGTTCGGCGGCCAGCTCAGCGCCGCCGATCCGTACGATTTCATCGGCGTGAAGGGTGATTCCCAGGCCGCGTTCCGCGGCTGCGGTGAGCAGCCGCCGGGACTGGGCCACGGAAAAGACCTTGTCTTCACAGAAAATGTCGCAAAATTCGGCCAGGCCCCGCTCAGACACCTCGGGGAGTACTTCGGTGATGATAAAATCGATGAAGGCGTCAGGCCGTCCCTGGTATTCCGGCGGCACGGCATGGGCGCCGAGAAAGGTCGGCACCACGTCCACCGGATGACCGCGGTCGAGTTCGGCCATGACTTCGAGCTGGCGAATTTCGGTCTCCCGGTCCAGGCCGTAACCGCTTTTTCCTTCCACGGTGGTCACGCCGAAGGCGAGCATGCTGTCCAGGCGGGCACGACCCGTGGCGGCCAGCTCTTCCCGGCCGGTTTTTCGTGTGGCTTCAACCGTGCTGAAAATGCCCCCGCCCCGGGCCATGATGTCCATGTAGCTGTCACCGCGAAGGCGCCAGGAGAATTCTTCGGCCCGGTAACCGCCAAAGACAAAGTGGGTGTGGGAATCGACGAAACCGGGCAGCACCGCCTTGCCGGACGCATCGATGACGGTAAAAGCGTCCGGATCGATGCCTGCCGTCACTTCGGGGGTTGGCCCCACGGCGGTGATGCGACCGTTTTCGATCTTCACCGCCCCGTTTTCGATGATTGCAAGATCGTTCATGGCAGCCCCCTGCCGGGCGGCAAAGCCGCTGCAGGTGACCAGTTGGGCGGCGTTTTTGACGATGAGGTTTCCGTTCATGATGCAGTCCTGTCTGCAATTTAAGATTGAACGTTGGTGAATCAAAAGAAAAAAGGATTCGAGGATTCAAGGGTTCCAGTGAAGGAGCCTGGACATGTTTGGTTTCCCTCGGCCCCTTGGCCCCTGGAATCCTTGAACCCTTGGGCAAATGAACAGCTGGTGGCGGAACATACGTTTTAGCCCCTTATAATCATTCCCACCGTCCCGCTTTTTCGAAAATCTCGTCCACCAATCCGGTCACCAGATCTTCGTCGGCGATAAAGGGAAGGGTGATATGGTCGGTGTCGGGACGGGTGCGATTGTATGCTGCGGCGGTCTCTACGGCGTTTTCGTTTCGGGCCCAGGCCCGGCGGGCCACACCGCCCATGGCGTCCCAGGGGATGGCCGAACGGATCACGGCATCAACCCGCTCGCTACCGTCCAAGACCAGGCCGAACCCGCCGTTGATGGCCTTTCCGATCCCTACCCCGCCGCCGTTGTGCAGGGCCACCAGGCTCATCCCCCGGGCCGCGTTTCCGGCAAAGCAATGGACGGCCATGTCGGCCATGATGTTGCTTCCGTCACGGATGTTGGCCGTCTCGCGGAAGGGGGAATCGGTCCCTCCGGTGTCGTGGTGGTCCCGGCCCAGCATGACCGGGCCGATCTCGCCATTTCTAACCATCTCGTTGAATTTCAAGGCGATGGTCATCCGCCCCATGGCGTCCTGGTAGAGGATGCGGGCCTGGGTGCCGACCACCAGCCGGTTTTTTTTAGCATCTCGGATCCAGGCCCAGTTGTCCCGGTCCTGGAACCGGCGTTCCGGGTCGATGCCGTCCATGGCGGCCCGATCGGTTTTCTCCAGGTCTTCGGGCCTGCCGCTGAGGCAGACCCATCGAAAGGGGCCGTATCCGTAGTCGAAAAACAGCGGGCCCATGAGATCCTCCACGTAGGAGGGAAAGATAAACCCGTCCATGGTGTCGCGGCCGTTGGCGACGATTTCATCGACCCCGGCATCGAAGATGGCCTTCATGAAGGCATTGCCGTAGTCAAAAAAGAAGACCCCCCGGCCTGCCAGGATCTTGATCAGGTCGTAGTGCCGGCGAAGGGAGGCATCGACTTTTGTGCGGAACTGTGCCGGGTCGCTTTGGAGCATCTCGGTGCGCTGGGCAAAGGTCAGCCCCTGGGGGCAGTAACCGCCTTCGTAAACCACATGGCAGGAGGTCTGGTCCGAGAGCAGGTCCATGGGTTCGTTGTTTTCCACGGCGTATGCCAGCAGGTCGACAATGTTGCCGGAAAAGGCGATGGCCGCTGGCGTTTTATGCTGGCAGTGTTTTCGGGCCAAGGAAAAGGTTTCGACCGGGGTTTCGGCCACGGCGCTGATCCACCCCTGGTCCAGGCGGGTCTGAATGCGGCTTGGGTCCACCTCGGCGATGACGGCCACGCCGCCCGCGATCTCCATGGCCTTGCCCTGGGCGCCGCTCATGCCGCCCAGACCCGAGGAGACAAAGAGCCGTCCGGCGAGATCCTGGTCCTCGGGGATGCCGAGCTTGAACCGGCCGGCGTTTAGCAGGGTGGAATAGGTGCCGTGGACAATCCCCTGGGGACCGATGTACATCCACCCGCCGGCGGTCATCTGTCCGTAGTTGGCCACCCCCAGGGCCATGGCCCGGTGCCAGTTTTCCTGGTCGTCGAACATGCCCACCATCAGGGCGTTGGTGATCAGCACCCGGGGTGCGGCCGGAGAAGAGTTGAAAAACCCCACCGGGTGGCCCGAAGCCACCACCAAAGTCTGGTTGCCGGTCAGCCGCTCCAGGTAGGCCCGGATCAGGTGGTATTGCATCCAGTTCTGGCAGACCTGGCCGGTCTCGCCGTAGGTGACCAGTTCATAGGGGTAGAGGGCCACGTCGAAGTCGAGGTTGTTGTCGATCATCACCTGAAAGGCCCGGCCTTCGATGCAGTTGCCCTGATAGGCATCAATGGGGCGACCAACGATATTTCCGGCCGGCCGGAACCGGTAGCCGTAGATCCGGCCCCGGGTGACCAGTTCGTTGAGAAATTCCGGCGCCAGGGCCGTGTGCCACTTTTCCGGGACGTAGCGCAGGGCGTTTTTCAGGGCGAGGACGGTGTCCTGGCGGTGGAGGCTGAAATGGCGATCGGGCGCCCGGCGGATATCCGGGGCAAATTCCGGCATGGCTGGCAGTTCGGCAAAGATCTCATCGAGTTTCACGGTCATGGCCTTGGATATTTCGGTATTGGAAACCATGGGTCACCTCCCCCAAAAAAAGCACCGGCACGATGTTGCATGGCGCGGTTGGGCCGCGTTCAATGGCCTTGTGATCGACTGGAAAAAGCCCTTGACACGGCCTTTATTGGTTGTATAGCCTTGTATATACAATTCGGAAAATTTTCCTGTCAAGTAAAAATCCGGATTGAGCGGGAGCCTTTGTCATCATGCCGACCATACCGGAAAAGAACACGCCCAAAGAGCCACGACTGGATGCCGGGAGATCGTCTCGGCCCCTTTACCGCCAGGTCCGGGATTATATTGAGACACGGATCGGCTCGGGTCAGTGGCCACCGGAGACGCGGATTCCGTCGGAAAACGAACTGGTGGCCTCCATGGGCGTGTCCCGGATGACCGTCAACCGGGCCTTAAGGGAGCTGGCCGGCGAAGGGCATTTGCACCGGGTCCAGGGGGTTGGCACCTTTGTCGCCCTTCGAAAGCCCCAGGCCGCCCTGCTGAAAATTTGCAGCATCGCCGAAGAGATTCAAAGCCGCGGCGGAGAGCATACCAGCGATGTTCGCCTGCTAAGCCGGGAAACCCCTCCCCGGGATGTGGCGGCCATCCTTGGCCTGCCGGCCCGGACCATGGCCTTTCACGCTGTTTTGGTGCACCGGGACCGGGGGCTTCCCATCCAACTGGCCGAGCGGTGGGTCAATCCGGCCGTGGCCCCTGACTTTCTTAATCAGGACTTCACCCGGCTCACCCCCAGCGACTACCTGGTCCGGGTGGCACCGGTGACCGAAGTGGAGCATGTGATCGAGGCGGTGGTGGCAGACGAGTCGACCCGGCGCCTGCTGGAGATCGCCCCCGGCGAGCCCTGCCTGGTGCTTCACCGGACCGTCTGGTCCGGCCCCCTGGTGGCCAGTTGCAACCGCTTCGTCTATCCGGGATCCCGCTACCGCATCGGCGGGCGGTTTAAGCCGACCTCGGCGATCCACGGGTTCATGCCCTGAAAAAAGGAGACGAGGATTCAAGGGGTCAAGGGTTCGAGTGGATATGGCCCCTGCCCCAGCGTATTGTTTTTCACGTAACCCTCGAATCCCTGGCTCTGTAATCCTCCTCATGGGTGACCACAAAAAAAAGGGGCTACGGCAAATGCCGCAACCCCTTGTCGTTTCCCGGTCCGTGGAGGTCAGCCTGGCCCGGAAAATCTGCTTGGATTAAAAGTCCTTGAAGTCGCTGTCATCCAGGGGGATCAGTTCCTCGGGGCGAACCTCATTGCCTTTTACCGCCGTGGCGGTCCTTCGTGCCGGCAGCTCAGTTCTCCTGCCCATCGTCTTGTGGACCCTCGGCGGATCATTATTGGTGACCGGACCGGCCTGCTGGGCCGTGCCGAAGACCAGGGCCTTGAGTTCCTCCACCACCTCATAGGTGACTTTGCACTGGGCGTTCATCTCTTCGGAGGCCGATGCCGATTCCTCGGCATTGGCCGCATTGTTTTGGACCACCTTGTCCATCTCCACCACGGCGGTGTTGATCTGGGTCACGCCCTGGGACTGTTCGCCGCTGGCAGCGGCGATCTCGGCCACCAGCTCGCCGACCTTGGCCGTGCTTTCGGCTACCTGGGAAAAGGCCTCCTCGGTCTGGCTCACCAGCCCGGTGCCATCCTGGACTTTTTTAACGGTGCCTTCGATGAGGTCGGCGGTGTTCTTGGCTGCATCGGCAGCCCGCATGGCCAGGTTTCTGACCTCGTCTGCGACCACGGCAAACCCGGCGCCGGCCTCGCCGGCCCGGGCCGCTTCCACGGCGGCATTCAAGGCCAGCAGGTTGGTCTGAAAGGCGATTTCATCGATGGTCTTGATGATTTTGCTGGTCTCCTCGCTGGCCGTTGAGATTTCCTGCATGGACGTGGTCAGCCGGGTCATGGAGTCGTTGGCCTGACCCACCACATGGTTGGCCTCTTTCATCAGCGCATCGGCCTGACCGGCGTTGTCGGCGTTCTGGCGGGTCATGGCGGCCATCTCTTCCAGGGAAGAAGAGGTCTCCTCGATGGAGGCGGCCTGTTCCGAGGCCCCTTCAGCCAGGGACTGACTCGAGGCCGAGACCTGGCCCGAGGCGTTTTCAAGCTGGGCAGCCCCCTGGCCCAGGTTTTCCATGATGCGGGTGATGGGGTTGGCGATGTTTCGGGCCACGAAAAATCCCAGCACCAGGCCCAGGACCGTGGCGGCCAGGACGAGAACGATGATGAACATTTTCACATTTCCGGCTTCGGACTGATACGACGCCACCGCCTCGGTCGCCTCGGCGCCAAGGGATTTGACCAGGTTGTCCACGTTTTCTTCCACCGCGCCAAGGGCCTCGTCAGACTCGCCATCCAGGCGCTGAATGTCCCTGCGAAGCTCGATCTCCACGGCCGGGACCACCTTGGTGAAAAAGAGAGTATCGTATTTTTCGTCGACCTCGTGGATCTTTTTCATCCATTCCTTTTCCTGGTCCGTGTCCACGGCCTTGTCCATCAAGGTCATGTACTTGTCCATCTCGGCCGCGCTGACCTTGAAGTCCTCGACGGATTTGAGGTCCTGGTTGATGATCAAATCGGCCTGGTTCTGATACTGCTTGATGAGCCAGTAGAGCATCTTGTTGACAGCGTCCAGATCGGCGGCCCGTTTGGCCAGTTCAGCGTCGTTGGAATTTTCGGCGGCCTCGCGAAATTCGGCCCACAAGGAGGCGGCGATCTTTCCGGCGTATTCCTCGGCTTCGCCGATGTAGACATCAGCCTCGCCGTCGAGTTGCTTGAGTACCCCCTGAAGCTGGTATTTCACCGCCGGGACCACCCCTTCGGTAAAGGTCTTGTCGAATTTATCATCGGCTTCGCTCATGGCCCGGGCCCACTCTTTTTCCTCGGGGGTGTCGATGATCTCAAAGACGCGTTTCTTGGCCGCCTCGAAGGCGGCGGCGCTGGCCTCGAAATCCTTGACGATGTTCATGTCCCGGTTGATGATCAGATCGGCCTGGTTCTGGTACTGTTTTACCGACCAGAAGGCCGCCATGTTCACGTCCCGGGCGTCCCGGAGCCTGCCTGCGGCCTCGTCGGCCTTTTCCACCAGATTGGTGGTTGACCAGTAGGAAATTCCCCCCATGACCATCATCATCACCACGACGATGGAAACGGTTCCCATGATTTTGTTTTTCAGACTGAATTTCATTGGTTTACCCCTCCTGACACGATTGGTTTGAAGCCGCACATCCCGAAGCTGTGACGGGCGCTGGGCGGTCGTTGTTTGGGTCCCGGACAACGGCAGCGGCGGTGGCCGAAAACCGTTTGACCAGGATCGATTGAATATCTGAAAAATCGCCGTCTGCGGGGGCGATGTAGCGGGGGCGCAGGGCCAGGCACGGGTCGAGAAGGTCTGCCTTGCCATAAGGCAGAATGAGAATCAACTGATGGTCCTGGAACAGATCGGAGGAAGAGAGCAGCGCTTGCAGTCGGTCGTTGTCGTTGATGAGGATGATCACCATGGCCGGCTGGGGGACGTAGCCTCGAAAACACTGGCAAAGGTCGTCAATGGTAGTGAAATATGTGGCCTGGCGTGGGGTTACGGTTGCATCGACCACCTGTCGCAACCGATCTGCATGGGAGCCTTCTTCGCTGCAAATATATAGGTCTGAGGTCATGGATGTCGCTTTCCTGTTGAGGTTTGCAGGTATATTAGCAACATCTGTGCCATGGTGATGGAAAAATTTGAACAACTGTAATTACGGATAGTTGAGTTTCAATGGGAGCAAGGCGGGAGAGGGGCGTCCGAAAAATCCGGACGACTCGTTCACAAATGCCGGACGATATGTCCGGAAAAAGCGGATGAAAGAGGGCTGTTTGTCAGCCGATTAAACACTCCCCGCTGTCCCGCAGGATGCGGGACGGGGAATCTTCAGGCGAGAACGGTGTCGAGAATTCAAAGGGCCGACGGGATAAGGCTCTTGCCACAGCCTGATTGTTTTTCACTTGAACCCTCGAACCCTTGGCCCCTTGAATCCTTCCAGTAAAGAATTCTGCCATTATAATATAGAACATTCAGGATTCTCCGAACCGTGTTCCGGGTATGATCAAGCCCGTTCGATGCCGTTTTTTTTCAGAAGGTCGTAGAGGCGGGTGCGGCCCAGGCCGGAGATGCGACAGGCCTGCCGGATGTCGCCTTGGGCAAGGGTCATCAGCCGGTCGAAGTAGCCCTTTTCGGCTTCGGCGAGAACGGTTTTCCGAAAAACCTTGTAGGGGGGCAGGGCCGTCGGGACGGCCTGTTCCGGTATGGTAACCGAAGGCGGGGGCTGGGGTCTCGACCCCTTGGGATTGTCCTGATCAACGGCCGCCCGGGCGATGACGATACGGATATGGTCCGGCAGGTGGGTGGGAAAGAGGATCGGTTCGCTTTGGGCGCTGCTGACGGCATGCTCCAGGGCATTGACCAGTTCCCGAACGTTTCCCGGCCAGTGGTAGAGGCAGAGCATTTCGATGAAATCAGGTGAAAACCCCTTGGCGCGGATGCCGAACTTGCTGCAGATCTTGGTGGTATGGTGCATCATCAGTTCGGTGATGTCCTTGGGCCGTTCCCGCAGGGGGGGCAGGTGGATGGCCATGGCTTTGAGGCGATAGTACAGGTCGCTACGGAACCGGCCGGCTGACACCATCTGTTCCAGGCCACGGTTCGTTGCGGCAACCAGGCGAAAGTCACTGTGAACCTCACGGTTTCCGCCGATGGGACGGAACCGTTTTTCCTGAAGCACGCGAAGAAAGGACTTTTGCAGGGACGGGCTCAATTCTCCGATTTCGTCGAGAAAGAGGGTCCCCCCGTCTGCCTGTCGGATCAATCCCTCAAAGGGCCTGTCGGCGCCGGTGAAGGCCCCCTTTTCGTGGCCGAAGAGCATGCTCTCCACCAGGTTTTCCGGCAGGGCCGCGCAGTCCACCACGATTAATTTCCGCCCGGCCCGAGGGCTGTTGTTGTGAAGGGCCCGGGCGAAGAGTTCCTTGCCGGTGCCGGTTTCACCGGTGACCAGGACATTGGCCCCGCTTCGGGACGCGTGGGCCAACTGGTCCAGGCATTTTTGAACGGCGGCGCTGCTGCCGACGATGGACTCGCGCTTGAGGATTACCGAAGGCTGGCCGGTGGCCCGGAGGTTGTCCCGGTATTGAAGCACCCGCTTTAACGGAAGAACGATTTTCTTGGGTGAAAGGGGTTTTTGCAGGTAGTCCCAGGCGCCGTTTTTGATGGCGATTTCGGCGCCGTCCGGGTCCCCGGCCCCGGTGATGATGACCACCTCGGGCGGGTCGGGCATTTTTCGGATGCGATGCAGGGCCTCAAGGCCGTTGCCGTCGGGCATATTCACGTCGAGAAAGACCACGTCGAACCGGCCGGTGACCACCTGTCCAATGCCGCCTTCCAGGGTCAGGGCGTATTCGGCTGAATGCTCCAACCGCCGGACCAGTTGGGCCAGCATGCGGCTCATGGTTTCATCGTCGTCGATGATCAATACGTTGGCCATTGGTGTGTTGTCCTGTACCTGGAATTACCTTTATTGACAGTCTATCAAGAAGTCATTGAAACCACAAAGGCACAAAGCGCACAAAGAAAATATTGAATTATTGGGAGGATAGTGCCGGTTACAATCCAATATCCCTTCCTTCCATCCTTCCAGGGTTTCGTGAACGCCACACCGGCCAGATCCCTATCCATACTCACTAACGATTGCCCTCTTCGATCGACGGCTTGTCCGATAAAACCCGGTGAAGGGTCTCGGCGATCTGACGGGTCGACATGGGCTTGTAAAGAAAGTCACGGATCCCGACCGCCCGGGCCGTTTCTTTGGAAACCGTTTCGCTGTAGCCGGTGCAGATGATCACGGGCTGGTCCGGGCGGACGCCCATGATGGCCCTGGCCAGTTCCATGCCGGTCATGGCCGGCATGGTCTGGTCGGTGATGACCAGGTCGAACCGGCCCGGGTCCTGTTGAAACGCTTCCAGGGCGTCGCGGCTGCTGGTGTGGGAGACCACCTCGTAGCCGAGTCGCGTCATCATCTTGCTCCCCACATTGACCAGTGCCGGCTCGTCATCCACCAAAAGGATGCAGCCATGGCCCCTGGGCAGGGGGGCGTTGGCCGATGTTTCGGCGGGCACTTTCTTTGGCTGAAGAAGGGACGGCAGCAAAACAGTAAAGGTGCTTCCCATGCCGGGCTGGCTGTCCACGGTGATGTGTCCGCCGAGGGCGGTGACAATGCCGTGAATGACGGACAATCCGAGCCCGGTCCCTTCGCCTTGTTTTTTGGTGGTGAAATAGGGGTCGAAAATGCGGCCCAGGTGCTCCTCGGCAATGCCCGTTCCGGTGTCGCGGACGCAAAGCCGGACATGGGGGCCTGATGGCGGTGTGCCCTCGCCGATGGCCGTGTTTCCGGTGATCTTCTCTTCGGACAGTGAGACCGTCAGGGTGCCGCCGGCCTCGCGCATGGCGTGGGCTGCGTTGGTGCACAGGTTCATGACCACCTGGTGCATCTGGGCCGGGTCGGCGAAGATGGTGTCGTTTTTCGCGCGGATTTCCGAAACGATGTCGATGGTGCTGGGAATGGTGGCGCGGATCAGCTTGAGGATCTCTTTGACCATGGGGCTCAGGTCCACAGCCGTTTTCTCTATTTCCGTCTGCCGGCTGAAGGTCAGGATATGACCGACCAGATCCTTTGCCCGGTATGCGGCACGGATCATTTCGGTGAGGTTTTCCCGCAGGTCGCTCTCTTCGGCAAGATCGAAGATTTCCATCATCTCGCCGTAGCCGATGATGGCGCCGAGAATGTTGTTGAAGTCGTGGGCGATGCCTCCGGCCAGGGTGCCGATGGCTTCCATCTTCTGGGCCTGTTGCAGCCGTTCCTGAAGCGTCCTTTTTTCTTCTTCAGCCTGTTTTCGTTCGGTGATGTCCTGAAAGATGCAGGCGAACTGGCCTTTTTCCGGACAATAGGCCGTAACGGTAAAATGGCGATCCAGTTCCCGGCTGTAATTTTCGAAACTGGCCGGTTCACAGGTGATCGCCACCTGTCCGTAAGTATCGATCCAGGCCGACTCGGTGGCCGGTAGCACCTCCATGACGGTTTTCCCGATGACCTGGTGTCCCCCCAAACCGGTCATCTGCTCGAATGCGAGATTAACGGCGAGAAAGCGGTAGTCGATGGGCTCGCCCTGGTCGTTGCAGATGATTTAATGGAGGGCGAAACCGTCGGACATGCGGTTGAAGACGTTCCGATAGTCTTCCTCGATTTTTCGCCGCTCGGTAATATCCCGCATGCTGGCACGCAGGCCCAGATAGGTGCCGTCGGCAGCGTAGATGGGTTGGTAGGATATGGATACCCAGCCCAGAACCCCGTCCTTGCGTCTGATTCTGAAAGGGATATCATTGACGGCAGCTCTCTCTTTCAACCCCTGCTGAATAAGTTCGGTGAGTTGATCCCGATCTTCCGGTAGAAACACTTTTTTGATTCTTTCCTGCAAGTTCTCCGACAGAGCCCGGTATTCTTGGGGACTGTACCCGGTCACCCGTTCCACGGCCGGGTTGGTCCAGAGGATGTCGCCGCCGGGACCGAGCCAGGATTCCCAGTCGTAGGTATAGTCGGCAATGGCCCGAAACCGATCCTCGTTTTGCCGCAGTCGCTTTTCACTCTCGGCCAATTCCCGGTTGGTGTCGGAGAGTTCACGGGTCCGGGTGTTCACCTGTCGGTTCAATATGATGCTGAACCCGATGACGAACATCAGCGCCAGGACCAGGATGGCGATGGTCCACTTCAGCCAGACCGGAAAGGGGGTTGGTTTTTCGTAAAGGCCCATCCAGCGTTTGAGCTGGGTGTGGTAAACGGATTGCTTGTCACTTTTCAATGCCGAAAAGTGACGGTCCAGTGTGGCCAAGATCGGTTTGCCCGTCCCTTTTTTTGCAGCGAAACGGATTTTGATCGGAGAGAAAAATATCTGGGTCCGTTCGATGGCGTAGCGGTTTTCGATGCGCATGCCGCTGACCTGGGCGTTGATCCCGGCATCGGCCTCGTGGTTGTGTATGGATTGAAAGACCTGGGCATATTCGTTCTTTTCCACCAGATTCGCCCGAATGCCGAATTGTTCCAGCAGGGACCGGAAGCCGGAGGTATAGATGCTGTCCCTGAGCACGCTGACGGTCTTGCCCTCCAGGTCGAAGATGGTCTGAATATTACCGCCTTTTTGCTGGTACACCAGTCCCCAGTCCAGAAACAGGAATTCTTCAGTGAAATCGAGGGTTTTAGCTCTTTCCGCTGAGTAGGCGATGCTTCCCAGCAGATCGATCTCGCCGCGTTTCAGGCGCTCCAGGCATTCATGCCAGGAGCCGGGAATGTAACGGATTCCCCATCCTTCCTGCCGGGCCACATGGTTGAGAACATCGATGAACAGGCCCCTGGCCCGGCCGTCGTCATCGACGAAGACCAGGGGTTCGAAGTTGTAGACCCCGACCGAAATCTGGTTCCCGACGTCGAAAGCGGAAACAGTCGGCACGCCTGTCAGCAGCAGGGCAACCGTTGTGAAAACGAGGCGTATATATCTTGAGGATAACCAAAACATCTGTGAGTCCACCCGGAGTTGTCACATTCGATCAGGAATTCGATGGGTCCGTTTCTTTGTAAAGCAGGATTTGTGCCGAACCTCATGGCAATTTTTTTCAAAAACATTTCAATAGATTGGGTGCCTGTAAGGCAAGGATGGATCATGGCAGGGGATATAAAACGGGCGGAGGGGTCAAGATCCTGACGGAAAAACAATGAAACGGAGGGCAGCAGGCCCCCCGTCTCGGTCCACGGATTCGATCCGGTCATCCTTATGGATTAAAAGTCCTTGAAGTCGTCGTCGTCCAGGGGAATCAGGTCTTTGGGGCCGACCTTTTTAACCGTTTTCAGGCGGGAGGCCCCGAGGGTAGATTTTCCATAAGGATTGGCAACCGTCCGTCTCCGTGCAGCGGAAATGGTGCGGGGGGCTATGGATCGCTCCGATGGTGTCGAACCGTCAACGAGAACCACCAACTCGCCCACCATGGATTTCATCTGCTCGGCCTGGGCGCTCATCTCCTCTGAGGCCGATGCGGATTCCTCGGCGCAGGCCGCGTTGTTCTGGACCACCTTGTCCATTTCATTGACCGCCGTATTGATCTGCCCGATCCCCTGGGACTGTTCATTGGAGGCCGCGGCGATTTCACCGACGAGTCCGCCCACTTTGGCCGAACTTTCAGCCACCTGCTGAAAAGCCTCATTGGCAGAGGCGACCAACTCCGATCCCCCGTTGATTTTCTTCACTGTCCCTTCGATAAGAACGGCAGTGTTTTTGGCCGCATCGGCGGCCCTCATGGCCAGGTTTCTGACCTCGTCGGCCACCACGGCAAACCCGGCCCCGGCCTCGCCGGCCCGGGCCGCTTCCACGGCGGCGTTTAAGGCCAGCAGGTTGGTCTGAAAAGCGATCTCGTCGATGGTCTTAATAATCTTGGAGGTCTCTTCGCTGGCACTGGTGATTTCTTTCATGGAAACGGTCAATTCGGACATGGCCGTATCGGCCTCTTGGACCACGGCGTTGGTTTTCTGCATGAGCGTATCGGCCTGCCTGGCATGGTCGGCGTTCTGGCTGGTCATGGAAGACATTTCTTCGAGACTGGAGGATGTCTCTTCGATGGAGGCGGCCTGTTCCGCAGACCCCTCGGCCAGGGACTGGCTGGAGGTCGACACCAGGCCCGCGGCCGAAGAGACCTGGTCGGCACCCTCGTTGAGCCCGGCGATGATCCGATTCAACGGGCCGGTCGTCGAGCGAATGGCCAGAAAACTCAGCAGCCCCCCGATGACTATGGCCAGGACCGTCACGGTACCGGCCGACCACTCGGCCCGGGTGCCGGTGGTTTTCATGCTGGCCTCGGCGCCGGCTTTTTCAACATTGAGCCTGTCGGCCAGGGCCTTCATTTTGGCCTGGGTGTCGGCCAGGGCGGGCAGGGTTTTGGACGTGAAGACCCGGTGGGCCGCCTCGTGGCCCTGGGTCGCCACGGTTTTGTTGATGCCGTGGCCGGATTCGTGCAGCCGGATGTGTGAGGCTTTGAGGGATTCGAGAATCCGCTGAATCTCGGTATCCGATGCGGCCAGGGCCTTACCCTTTTCGCCGTAGAGGAATTTTCCGAGCCCGCACTTGGTATAGTCGAGCTGGACGTCGAGCTTGGCGGTCTTGTTGATGAACAGGTCCTTGACCTTGTTGACCCATTTGAGATGATCCACTTCCTTTTCGACCATGAAGGTGGCGGTGCCGGCCGCCTCGGCATACTTCCCGCTTGCGGAGAGAATACCACCGATGGAAAAGATCGAGCTGGCCGCCACGATTGCGACCGCCCCCAGCAGCAGGACGGTGAGTCCCCAAAGTTTGGTGCTGAGCTTCATCCGCTTCATCATCTTCGACCCCCTTTCAGGTTATGACATGCTCAAATCATGACTGTTAATGGTTTCGATCAGTCGATTCAGAGCCATTTCGATTTGCCCATCGGCAAAGGGTTTCTGGAAATAAGTGTCGACCCCGATATTCACAGCCTCCTGGGCCAGTTTGGGATGGCCGTAGGCTGAGATGAGGATCTTCACCGGTTTCTGCTTCCAATCGCGGATCCTTCGAAAAAAGGAGAGGCCGTCCAAGCCCGGGAGACGATAGTCGCAGACCACAATATTAAAGGATTGCGCTTGCATCTGTTTGAGCCCTTCTTCGGCGCTGGGACTTGCTGAGCAGAAACACCCGCGATTTTGAAAGAACATCTCCAGGGCATCCCTGACGAAATAGTCGTCGTCGATGATCAGAACCCGGACCGGCGAAAAGTTCTTTTCCAGGACCATGGGACCTCCCTTTTGATTTGGGGCCATGGGCAATGCCTGCCGCCATTGCCCGAACCCTGTTCTGTCTATGAGCAACAGCCATGCCAGGAAGGTGGGCTATTGTTTATGTTCAATGATCTTGAATTGTTGTCTGGTTTTTAGGTGAGAAGGCGTGGCGGGTCTGAATGGTGAATTGTGCACTATTGCACAGGGGTATTGGCGAAGACGCACAACGGCCAAGGTAAAAATGATCCCTGCAGCGGATTATCAGCGTTTGTCAGAGAAAAGTTCCGATACCGGTTACGGAGTTGATCGATGTTCACATATATACGGATTGTCAGCGGTATTGCCATGGCTGATATGCGGCCTTATCGAACGGGTCGGTTGTCGCTTAAACGGAACAGGAATATGACAATCCTCCTAAGCGACATGGGCCGTCAAAGCCCGAGCTTTTCCCTGCGCCTGCGGAAGGCGTAGTAGTTCATGCCGAGGTGTCTCGCGGCCTCACTGGCGTTTTGAGCCGAAATTTTGATGGCTTCCAAGAAATAGGCTTTTTCAACGGATGCAATGATCTCACCCAGGTCGACGCCTTCGGGCATAAGGGGTGGAAGAGAAAATCCGTCCGGGCCACAGGCTGGAGGAGGGAGGATTCCGCCTAGGATTCCGAGGTCGTCCAGGGACAATTCCGAACCCTTCCCGAGAAGCACGGCCCGCTCGATGCAGTTTTTCAGCTCCCGAACATTTCCGGACCAGTGATGCCGCCTCAGTGCGTCCTCTGCGTCCGGGCTGAAACCGCCCATGGGTTTGTTGAATTTTTTGCCGTACTCGACCAGGAAGAATTTGGCCATGGGTACAATGTCCTCGGGCCGCTGGTTGAGGGAGGGAACGCTGACGGTGATTACGGCCAGCCGGTGAAACAGATCCCGCCGGAACCGGCTGTTTTCGATCATCTCTTCCAGGTTCCGATTGGTTGCCGAGACGATGCGGGTGTTGACACAGCGCTTGCGACTGCTCCCGACCCGGTAATACTCGCCGTTTTCCAGGAAGCGGAGCAGTTTGGCCTGGGCGCCAAGACTCAGGTCGCCCACTTCGTCGAGAAACAGGGTGCCGCCGGCGGCCTCTTCGATCATTCCTTTCTTGCCGGCTGCGCCGGCGCCGGAAAAAGCCCCTTTTTCATATCCGAACAGTTCGCTTTCGATGAGTTCTTCCGGAATGGCCGCACAGTTCAGGGCCACAAAGGCTTTGGCATGGTTGGGGCTCTTGTAGTGGATGGTTTTGGCGATCAGTTCCTTGCCGGTCCCGGTCTCTCCGGAAACCAGCACCGGCGTGTCCGGGCTCTTGGCCACGGCGGTCACAAAGTCCATGACCTCCTGAATGGTGCTGCTGTCGCCGATGAAACAGGGAAGATGTTCCCTCAGGTAACTTTCCTGGAGGATCTGGATCTCTTTTCGAAGCCGGATCTTTTCCAGGGCGTTGTTGATGCTGGTTTCCAGAATTTCCATTCGAAAGGGTTTCAGGACGTAGTCGTCTGCCCCGTGGCGCATGGCCGACACCACGGTCTCGATGTCCTCATAGGCGGTGATCATGATCACCTTGATGTCGGGATCGGTTCGGCGGATCGCCATTAAGGCTTCGAGGCCGCTCATCCCCGGAAGGCCGATATCGAGCAGCACCAGGTCCGGGGACCGGCTTGCCATGGCGGTAAGGGCCGCTTCGGCGGATTCAAAGGTGGTCACCTCATGGTCTTTGCCGAAGAACAATTGGGCGGCGTCGCGAATGCTCTCCTCGTCGTCAATGACAAAGAGTTTGAAAACCGTCATCGTGGGGCCATCCTTTTTTCAAGGGGGATTCGAATGGAGAACGTGGCGCCTCCCCATGGGCTGTCGGAAACCGACAGGGTCCCGTGGTGATCGGCCACGATGCGGTGGGAAATACTCAGTCCGATGCCCGAACCGTCCGATCGGGTGGTCACAAAGGGATCAAAAATCCTTTCCCGAAGATTTTTTGCAACCCCCGGGCCCGAATCGCTGAGATGGATGGCCACGCCCCCCTGGACCCGGGCCGACACCAGTTCCAACCGCCTCTCTTTTTTCGTCGATTCCATGGCCTGGACGCTGTTGTTGATGATATTCAACAGGACCTGTTCCATCATGGCCTGGTCCGCGTGGCAGCACGGCAGATCGGCCGCCAGGCGGCGCCGAACTGCAATCCCATGTTTGTGGAGGCTGACGGACGCCAGGGCCAGGGCATTGTCAACAGCGTCGTTGAGATTGACCGGGATCAGTTGCGGTACCGTCGGTTTGGCAAAATCCATCACGCGGCGGATAACTTCCTCGATCCGGTTGGATGCGCCCTGGATCTTGCCGATGACCGCCATCGCTGATGCCCGAAGGGCGTTGTCTGTTCCCTCCAAGGGTTCGACAATCATTTTCAAAACACCGAGATACATGTTGATGCCGCCCAGCGGGTTTCGAATTTCATGGGCGATCCCGGCCGATATGCGCCCCAGGGAACTCATCTTGTCTTTAATGCGGACGATCTGTTCGAGTTGTTTGGCATGGGAAATATCCATGACGTTGAACAGCACGGCCGTTTCTTCTCCGAACCGGATTCGGCTGGCCAGAATATGGGCCCAGGTCGTTTCCACGTCCCTGGTTTGTCCGCGGGGGGGGAGAAGGCGGATTTCTAACTCTGCCCGAAGGATTTTTTCGGACACCAGGCTCTTGTAAAGTTCTGCGAACTTTTCGGTATCGTTGGGGTGAATTCGGTCCATGGCAAAGGGCAGGTTTGAGCCAGAGTGTCGGCAGAATAGATTCAGTCGTTCATTGTTCTGATAGACAAGGCGACCGTTTTGGACGATGCAGATGCCGACCAGGGAATTTTCAGCCAGGCTTCGAAAGCGGCTTTCGCTTTCTTTAAGGGCCATCTCGGCCGCTTTTCTTTCCGTGATGTCCGTTAAGGTGAATATTTCGCCCTTGGACGAGTCCTCCGGATCCACATGCCGGATGACGATCTGGCCGTCGAACGGCCGTCCGTCTTTTCGCACCATTTTGGTGTCAACGACTTCTGTTCGCGAGCCGTCGAGACGGTCGTATGCCAGCCTTCCGACCCTCTGGTATTCGGCACTGTCCAGATAGAGAACCCGGGTGTTTTTTCCAAGCAGTTCATCCTCATGGTATCCGAGGATGCGGGTCATGGTGCCATTGGTCCAGCGAATGGTTCGCTTTTCAATCAGCGCGATGCCGACCGGGGATGCGGACAGAATTGCTTCTAATGTGTTTTCCGACTCGATCAGTGCCCTTTCCATGAGCTTGCGTTCGGTGATGTCGAGGATCACGCCGTCGATGTAAAGGGGTTGGCCGTTATCGCCGTAAATGGGCTGGCCCCGTTCCAGGACGTGGCGCCTTCCCTTGTCCCGGGTGATCATCCGGTATTCGATTTCAAAGGGGCGGTGTTGTTCGATGGCCTCCTGGACCGTTTTGAACACCCGTTCGTGGTCCTCGGAGACGATGAGCGGGTCGATATGACAGACCTGTCCGGCATGAAGTTCCTGGGGAGAAAATCCGGTCATCTTTTCGAGCATGTCGTTGAAAAACTGCATCCGCCCCTGTTCGCGCAAAAAGACGCGGTAGACGATGCCCGGCAGGTTTTCGGCCAAGGTTTGGTAGGATTTGGCGATTTGTCCGTGGGCCTCCCCGGCCTGCTTCTGGGCTGTGATATCCACGTAGGTGCCGACCATCCGCAGGGGACTTCCCGAAGCGTCTTTGGCGACAATCCGTCCCCGACCTAATATCCATCGCCACTGTCCCTCTTTTGTTTTCATTCTGAATTCGGCGTCGTAGTGTTTCCGTTTGAGCTTGATATATTCCCTGAACGCCCGGACGGCGATGTCCCTGTCCTCCGGGTGAAGCAGTCCGACCCAGCTTTCGTAGGCGGGTGGAAATTCTTCCGGGCTGTATCCGAGCATGGTGTAAGAACGCCGGCTGAGCCAGACTTCGTCGGTTGCCAGATTCCAGTCCCACACCCCTTCGCCGGTGGCATCCAGGGCCAGGGCGTAGCGCTCGGCCATACGCTGGAGACCGGCCCTTTCGCTGCGGCCTCGATCCAGAGCCGCTTCTAGTTCACCGATTCGTTGAATCAGGGCTTGCTGCGTTGGTTCCTCTTTCATTGCGGACCCTTGTCATTTGGTTCGGGCGAAAAAAATGTCTGTAGAAGAAACAGCAGGATTCGTGCCAGCTTGTTGAAAGATCGAAAAGGCTATGAAATCAGATGGTTTTACGGTTGTCAACGATGGGCAACGGTTACAAGAAGATGGTGGCTGGTCAAGAATCTGACGGGGGAAGGTGGTTTTCGATTTATGGCGAGACGGCCAAACGTCCCGTATTTAATGACCGCCCTGTGGTTGCATTGGAAAACCCTTTGCCGCATACTCGTCAACAAAGGGCATAATGGCTTTGGTTTACATCGTTCGGCGATTTACGATGTCAGGAGGAAAAGACATGAAACTGGTCACCTTTGTGCATGAGAACGGTCCGGAAAAAGTCGGAGCGATGCTGGATGACGAGACCACTCTGGTGGACCTGTCCGATGATTTCCCGAGGATGCTCGATCTCATCGACGCAGGTCCAGACGGGCTTGAAACGGCCCGGAAGGCCGTGGCCTCGGCCGAGCGCACCCTTCCCCTGCGGTCGGTATCGTTGCGGGCGCCCCTGCCCGTTCCCCGCCAGATCCGTGACTGCATGCTCTTTGAAAAGCACCTGCGCCAGGCCGGCGAGCAGTTTGTTCGCATGCAGTTCGGAAAGCTGGCCGGGCTGATCCTCGGCCTCGGCCTGGTGAAAATTCCCAAGGTTTGGTACGAGCAGCCGATCTACTACAAGGCCAACCGGTTTTCGGTGATCGGGCCGGATCAGGAGGTGATCTGGCCCAACTACAGTGAGTTGATGGATTTCGAATGTGAGTTGGGGATCGTCATCGGTAAAAAGGGGAAAGACATTGCCCGGGACAGGGCCGGCGAACATATCTTCGGCTACACCATCTTCAACGATATGAGCGCCCGGGATGCCCAGTTCAAGGAGATGAAGGGGCGGCTGGGGCCGGCCAAGGGGAAGGACTTTGACACGGGAAACATTATCGGCCCTTATCTGGTGACCGCCGACGAGATTCCCGATCCCTACAACCTGACCATGATCGCCCGGGTCAACGGCGAGGAGTGGGGACGGGGTCACAGCGGCCAGATGCACCACCGCTTTGAAGATCTCATTGTCCATGTCTCCCGCTGCGAGACCCTCTACCCCGGCGAACTGCTCGGCTCGGGGACCGTGGGCAACGGCTGTGGCCTGGAACACGGCCGGTTTCTTTGCCCCGGAGACACGGTGGAACTGGAGATCGACGGCCTGGGCGTGCTTCGAAACCGGCTGGTGAAGCCCTGATGCCAGGCAATCGCGAAGTGGATGGATATGGTAAAAACACCAATTTACCACAAGGACACAAAGCCAACCATTTTCAGGTGATATGCTATTTTTTCTTTGTGTCCTTTGTGGTTTGAACCGTTTGTCACCCGCATCATCCAAGGAGAGGATATGACCGAAAAGCAGGGATACACCCACGGGCTGCACGATCTGGGAAACGGGAATTTTGCCTGGCTTCAGCCGGACGGTTCATGGGGGTTGAACAATGCCGGGCTCATGGTGGGCCGGGACAAGACCGTGCTGGTGGATACCCTCTACGATCTGGCCCGGACCCGTGCTATGGCGGCCGCCATGGCCGGGGCCGTGCCGGCGGCAGCGAAAATGGACATGGTGATCAATACCCACGCCAACGGTGATCACTGCTATGGCAACCAGCTTTTTGCCCAGGCTGAAATCGTTGCTTCCAAGGCCTGCGCCGAAGAGTTTGCCACCGAAACCCCGCCCCAGCTTATGGTGGACATGCTCAAAGCCGCCGACCAAATGGGGGCGCTGGGTCGGTATTTTGCCGATGCCTTCGGCCGCTTTGATTTCGAGGGGATCGTGTTGACGCCGCCGACCCGAACCTTCCAGGGCGAGCTGACCCTGGACATCGGAGGCAAGACCCTCCGGCTCATGGAGGTGGGACCCTGTCATACCCGTGGCGACATCATGGTCTGGGTTCCCGAAGACCGGCTTCTATTTGCCGGCGACATTCTCTTTGTGAACGGCACCCCCATCATGTGGGACGGTCCGGTGGGCAACTGGATTGGCGCCTGCGAACGGATTCTGACGCTGGATGCGGAGACCATCGTTCCCGGGCACGGCCCGCTCTGCGGACGGGCCCAGGTCGAGGCGGTCCGCGATTACTGGCGCTATCTGGAAACAGCGGCCCGCCAGTGCCACACGGCCGGCATGCCACCGGACGAGGCGGCAAGGAGCCTGTTCGACAACCCTTACGCCCATTGGACCGACCCGGAACGGGTGGCCATCAATGTCGACGCCCTGTACCGGGAGTTTAACGGTGACCATACGCCGGCCAACCGGGTGGCTCTCTTTGATCTCATGGCCCGCATCCGCTACGGCGCTCAAGCGGCGTGACGCCCCGGGTCAAGTCGTTGCGTCCGCGTGGTCCAGAGGACCAGGCTTTAGTTCACTTTAGTCACTCGCATCATCGGTGTCTCGGCATCGCCAATTGACTCTGACCATGCCCACACTTGGATTTCTACTGCGTATTAAACCGTCGCCGTTTGAAATAGCCCGGCAAGTGAAATGGGGCCGGTGACGCCGGCGGCCGGGTCCATGCGGAAGGCCGCGCTCACCATCCGCAGTTCCCGAAGCAGTTCCCGGTCGGAAAAGGGACCGTAAATCCGATAGCCGGCCCGGTTGACCACCACGTCCACCCGCCGTCCCGCAGCGTCGATGGTTTCTTTCAGATGCTCCGCCGACCGGGTATCGGTCAGGTCCTGGACCACGGTTGTCACCTGTACCGAATAGACTTTTTCCAGTTGTCCGGCCACCCGGTGCAGGCTCCGGCTGTTTTTGTCCACCAGGATCAGGTCATGCCCAGCCCTGGCGTAGAGTTTGCCCAGTTCGTACCCCAGACCCTTTGCCGCCCCGGTGATCAGTGCCGTCCGTTTGCGCCTCTTGTGGATTGCCGCTGACATGATTACCTCCTTTACGATTTTAAACTTTATAAATTCGATAACTATCAAACTGTCTGGCCCAAAAAATGGCCGGCAAAAAGGGCCGGCCCCAATCTCCTATGGTCTCAGGGTGCGCCTTCCAGGTTCAAGGCCCGGTTTACGTCGGCCACCACTGTTTCGTTAATCCGGGCGATGACAAACTTGCCTTGGCGCTCGGTCATGATCAGGCCGGCGTTGACCAGCTCCTTGAGATGATGGGAGACCGTGGGCGCCCCGATATTGAGCGTTTCCATGATTTTTGAAATCGGGCAGCCGCAGATTTCGCAGTCGGCGGAAAAGCTCCTCTCCCGGCTGGCGGCAATCTCCAGGTAGATCTTGAGGCGGTTCGGGTTACTCAGGGCCTTTAATGCCTTGGCCAGCTTTTCGATCTCCATGGTCCCTCCCTGGTAGGTGTTTGACATTTCGTCACTTCGATAGTTATCAAACTATGACATCGTTGTTTCGGTGTCAAGCGGTTTTTTTCAAACTCGTTCTCCATTCCCGATATTTCCAGCTATCCACACGGCAATCGACCGATAAAAGCCTGTAATCGACGGGCAACACCATGTAATCGTCATAAAAAACCGGGGGTCAGGACGAGAAGAATCGTAAAGTAATCGTAAACAGAAACCCCCTAATCGTAAACTGGAAGGACCCAACGGCCGGGCTTTTTATTTTGAGCTCAGGCTCCGGACAAAATCGGCGATTCCGTCTGTGGCCCGGCCGGCCTGGGGAAAGAGACGGTCCATGGAAAGGAAGCCGTGGATCATACCGTCGTAGCGGGTTGCCGTGACCGGCACCCCGGAATTGCGGAGACCATCAGCAAAGGCCTCGCCTTCGTCGCGAAGCATGTCGAACCCGGCGGTGATGACCAGGGCCGGAGGCAGGTTTTTCAGGTCCAGGGCCAGCAGGGGCGAGGCATAGGGGTCGGTGCGGTCCTCGATTCGCGGCAGGTAGCGGTTTCGGAATTCTTCCATGTACTCCAGGGTAAGGTAATACCCGGCGGCAAAGTACCGGCAGGACGGCCGGTCAAAAGAGGAGAGGTCGGTGGCCGGGTAGGCCAGGGCCTGACCGCAAATGGCCGGCCCCTTTCGGTCCCGGGCGGCCAGGCTGACGGTGGCGGCCAGATTGGCGCCGGCGCTGTCTCCGGCAACAAAGATCCGGTTCGGGTCGCCGCCCATGGCCACGGCGTTTTGCGCGGCCCACTCCAGGGTCGCATAGGCGTCGTCGAATGCGGCAGGAAATGGATGTTCCGGTGCCAGGCGATAGTCGACTGCGACCACCACGGCCCCGGTCTTTTGGGCCAGGGCGCGACAGATATTGTCGTGGGTGTCCAGGTCCCCCATGACCCAGCCGCCCCCGTGAAAATAGAGCAATACCGGGGAGGGCGAGTTCTTTTCAGTCCAATAGCGCCGGATCGGAATCGCGCCCTCCTTGCCGGCAATGGTTTCGTCCCGGATCTCCCCGGCCCAGTCCGGGTGGGTCTTTAGCGGCGCGCCGTTTTTTTTGGAGAACTGTCGAATTTCATCCGGGGTCCGGTTTTCACCGAAAAGATCAACCTTTCTCAGGTCCAGAACCTTGAGCAAGATGGCGGCCCGCGTGTCAAGCCGGCCGTGGGGGGTGTGCGTCCATGCACGAACCGTCAAAAACGCAACGACAGAGGCGATAAGCAGCAGGAAAACAACGATTTCTACTATCATTTTAAACGATCCGGCTTTAAACCCAGGCAATGGAAAGAAGCGTTGGTCGATATGATAAACCCAGCGCGAACAAGCCGCAACCAATTTGGGAAGAAAATCGGTGCCATTTCGCGGAGGCGTTGCACGATAGCCACACAAGCGATGACGCCGGTTGACGCCGGGATTGGGCGATAAGGCCATTTATGGATGGAAAATAGATCGTCGCAGGAAGCCCGTGAAGGGGATCAAGCAGATTGCGCGTCTCAGCCGTTTTTTCAGGCGGAACGCCTGTCCAATGTCACCGGCCTATTGCGTTGGTGATTTCTTGACCGCCACGGCCTTTTGCCGGGAGAGTCCCATCAGCCTTTCCAGCTCCTTGCCGCAGCTTCGAATGGCCTCATCGGCGCCGGTGAGATGGATGGTGCCGCCGGAAAAATCGATGTCCACCAGCATACATCCGTGTTGGTGGGCCACCAGGGAGACAAATTGCCGGTAATGGGGACGACTCAGATGGGATGCGGGTGTCATTGGGCCTTCTCCTTGAGACCTTTGCATAACGCCCCCTTTCGCCCAATTTCGGCGTCAGGCTCAAATTTTAATCCTCGAAATACGCTGTGTATTCCTGTGGTTAAAATTTTCGCCTTCCTTGAACTTGAACGAAATTGAGCATTTTTCAAAGGTCTCTCCTTGCCGATGGGGACCGGATCGGGCTTTTAAGCCGCTGCACCCCGCAAGGCCATGGAGCGAAGCGGCCGTTGGTTTCGATGAGCTTCCCGGCGTTGCCGTTGTATTCGCGGCGCATCACGTCGGTTAAAGGTTCCGTTCGATTTGGTTGGGGATGGCCGTAGAAAAGATGCACGGGCACCCGAGAAGCTGACGATATCAAAATGCAACTACCGGGCCAAAACGGGTAAAAATTAAATTGTCCATAAAATCATATGGTTGGAAATTGACTGGAGGAAAAAGGAAGGTGCGGGAGAGGAAAAGACTGCCGGTGGGTGTCAAAAAAACAGGCTCTTCGCTGTTTCATATGGGTAAAATGGTGCCGGCCAGGGCCAGGAGGGTGCCTTCTCGCGGCTCGGAACTGTCTGAGCCGCTTAGGGCCCGTTACCCCGGACAGAACCCAGCCCGGCCGCAAATGCTTCTTAATCAGAATGTTATGCGCTTTTCGACTCTATCAATGCCCACTTGGGGCAGCATTGCTGTTATTTTACATAGGGATTGCCAAACCTTTAAAAGCCAAAAATGCCGATCTTATCAGACAGATTGAAAATCACCTGAAACGGAAAGGAAATATGACAATCCCTATAATCCTGTCTAAATAAATCCCGATGTCGGCATTACCAAGGATTCCAAATCCCGTCATCGACTGGGATCGGCGTAGCCGCGAACCCGGGCCAGCCAGCCGGGCAGCCAGCGGTCGCGCAGCATGGCCCGGGGGTCGGCCTCGGCCCGCCGGATCAAAACGGTTTCAGCGGCCCGGGCAAATTCGGCCAGCGGGGCCACCACGCTGGGAAGGTTATCCATCTCTTCCAGAACCTGGGAAAGCCCCCAGCCCTGCCCGGCGATCCGCTCGGTGGGGGCCACCCCTTCCCCCTTGAAATTCACGTAGTCCACCAGGGCGTATAAGCCTGCAGGGGTCCGGGCCAGCCGTTCGTACTGCTGCCGGAGGTGTTGTCGCCGGTTTAGAGGCGCCGCAGTGATCATCCGGGGCAGGGCCGCATCAAGGCGCCGGACCATGAACCGGGTCTGGTCGTCCATGGTGCGCTGAAGAAACAGCCTCAATTCGGCCTTTTCCGGGCTTCGGGCGGCTGCCTCAAAGGCCTCGCGATTCGGCCAGGGACAGTCCGGGGACCCGGTTGCGCCCAGCATGGCCGGAAGGGGAATCTTGCGGCGACGCAGAAAGCTGACCAGATCGACAAAGCTCTCGGCATAGGGGCCGTGTTGTCCCTGAGGATACCAGATGAAATGCCCGATTCCCAGGGAGGCAAAGGCCTCGCCCCGATTCCATGCCACCAGCGCTTCGGCCCGGCCCCCGCATTCGTTGGCAAAGATCCGCGACCCGATCCATCGCAGCTCGGCTTCGGATAGATCCCTGGCGATCCCGGCGGTGACCCCGAGCAGGATCAGCGCCCCACAAAGGCCCGTTGTCCGCAGGAAACCGATTTTCGGGATTTTCCAACAGCGCCCCGGTTTCGTTCCTCCGCTCCCCATCAATACCCCCGGTCCCGATCTACCACATGGTTCAGGGGAAGGCCTGCCACGGCCCGGCGATAATTCTCACAGATCTGAGGGACCACGGCCCGGGGGTGGGTCAAAGAAGAGATGTGGGGGGTAACCACAATTTTTTCATGCCCCCAGAAAGGATGGTCAACGGGAAGCGGTTCGTTGTCAAAGACATCCAGGCAGGCACCGGAAAGCTGGCCGCTGTTCAGGGCGGCCAGCAGATCCGTTTCCTTCAGATGCGCTCCCCTGGCCACGTTGATCAGAAAGGCCCCTTGGGGCAGTTGGGCAAACAGGCCGGCATTGAGGATACCGCGGGTCGTTTCAGTCAGGGGCAACAGGCAGACGAGGATGTGGCTGCGAGCCAGAAAGGCACCCTGCTGGCTCTCCCCCCAGAAGGTCTCGATTCCTGCCAGGGGTTGGGCACTGCGCCGCCAGCCGGCCACGGGAAAACCCAAAACCGTCAGTTTGCCGGCCAGGTCGGCACCCAATTGGCCCAGACCGAGAATGCCAACGCTATGTTGTGCTGCCAGGAGCGGAATCCTGGGCCGCCACTGGCCGGCTGCCTGGCTCCGGGCGTAATGGGCGCTCTGTCGGCAGTGGTTGAGGATGGCCATGATTACGTATTCGCTCATGGACCGGGCCATGGACGGATCCTTCACCCGGGTGATGGGGACGCCCCGGGGCAGATCCGGGTCCCTCAGAATATGGTCAACGCCGGCGCCCATGGAGGCGATACATTTCAGGTTGGGGTAATTCAGGAACTCCCCGGGCGGATGGTTCCAGGTAAAGGTGAATTCGATGTCGTCCGGATTTCCGGTTTCCGGCCAGACCCGCAGGTCGAGGGTCGGGTCGCAGCCTTTCAATCGTCGGACCCAGGTTTCGGTTTTCAGGTCGGGCATGACAATCAGCAGGGCCATGACATCGTATCCTTTCGGCGTAAGCGTTCACAGGGCATCACGCCGAGGCGTGACTTTGTTCCCGGGCATTTGAAGTACGACATAGTACGTCTCGTGCCCGGCGCCTCGCATCTGCGGCACCCTGTAAACGCTTACCGTGAGAGGGTTCGGAACTCTTTGAGCGTTTCAACCCCGTGAACAGGTACCTTTTGGCTGTAAGAAATGACTCCGAAAAGCCCAATTCAACAGCGGATTTCCCGTGCCGGGACGGACCTGAACCTCGCCGCCGAATTGCGCCAATTCGACAATCTTGTCGAGCCCGGGGATCGGATTGTCGATCGACCGAAAGGTCGAAACTTTCTATCTTATTAGATTTGTTGTCTTTATATTCTGGCACGAAGATTGTAAAGCCTTTAGGGCAAAGCATCTCCATGGAAAACCAAAAATCCATGGCAACCCAAGAAACGACCCCAATTCAATCGGGAGGTAACTCATGAAAAAGCAATTGACCCTGATCACGGCAATGGTCCTGAGCCTGACGATCCTGACCCCTTCGGCCCAGGCCGGAAGCCCCCAGAGCCACCGGTGGGAAGGCGTGGCCATCGGTTTGGGTGCGGCCATCCTGGGAAGTGCCCTGGTCGACAACTATTACAGGGCACCCCAACCGGCCCCCCGGGTGTACGCCCCGCCGGCCCCGGCATACCGTCACCACCGCCCTTCCGGGCGCCCGTATCAGGGCCATTGGGAGATTCGAAAGACCTGGGTCCAGCCGGCTTACGAGAAGATTTGGAATCCGGGGCATTTCAACCGCCGAGGCCGCTGGGTCGAAGGCGAGTGGCTCCGGGTGGAAAAAGCGCCAGGGTACTGGGAAGAAGAGCGGGTCTGGGTGGCCCGGCGCTGAACCGCGGGGTTGCATGAACAATCTCGATCCCTGGTATGATACTCGAATCTATTACCGAAGGAGAGCCGATTGCGCTCTCCTACCCGGCGCCCAACCAGACCGGAATCGTCAAAAGGGCCTGGAATCAGGGCCGGCTCGAAACGGTGCGCCACGAACTGCGCAATCTGAAACACCGCATGGTGGCCTGCCACCGGGAGTTCAAGTAGTTGTTTGAGTTCACGATTGACGCTTTAAAAAATATTCCCTGCCTTTCGTGGGACCCCAGTTAATGGCCGCCTCATTGGCAATGATCGGCAAAATAGGAGCCAGTTTAAAGCTATTACAAAGACGCCTTGAATTCTCTCAACCGCGAACATTCTATAAGACGATCCAGCGTTTTTAAGGTAAACACCTTGCCCCTGGTGGCACTAATCATCTTTTTCATATCCTCCCGTCGGACACCGAAACCGCGCCCTCCAATACAGGCAATCACCTCATATTTAGGATTGTCTTCTGATCGTCCGGCAAGACTTAATTCACCAAGATGCTGTATCCGGGTTGCCTTGTCGCGAGCTGTTCCGTCATCTTCTGTGATTTTTGCCTCAAAAGGAAATGTCGTCATCATCGACTCCATAGTCTGCGCTTTTCTCGCGTACGGCGAACAAGGGTAAATCCTTCAGTGGTTCCTTCGTGTTGCTATTTAAATGTTTTTCTACGGCAGGCCAGCCTCCGAAATTCCGGAGCCAACTTGCCACTTTTTCTATGCGCGATATCGTTTTCTCATTGTTGTTCCACCCAAGTCGCAGATTCCAAATCGCCAGTCGAATCAAATGGCCGTAGCTGACGCATCTGATGTCCCCTGAAGTTGGTCTAACATTCCCGGCCCTTAGTTGATCCAGGTCTTCTTCAACAATTTTGGCAATGTCTGCTGAAGATTGGGCCAGCCATTTCCGCCTCAGAACACCCGTTTTTCTACAGACGAACACGGTATCGATAATTGACGAACCTGTGCCATTAATGTGGATCGACGCGCCCATTTCCGCCGGGCAAGGAAGAGATGCCGAGCATGTTAGACCCGAATCAAGGATAGCGACAGCAACCGGGTAGTATGCTTCAATCTTGTTGTGGTGGTAGGTGAAAGCCAACGGACCGCCATGTTTCAACGCCCGCGACATGCGTTGAAATACAGAAGAAAGCCCCGCTGTAAAATGAGCCAAGTCCCGGCCCATATCCACATTTCCGGTTAATTCGTTAGGGCTTCGTGTGGAATTGGATTTAAACTCGTTGGAGCTCTGGCCGATCAGCTTCCTGAGCCAAACATAGCAAAAATCCATGAGCTCAGCGTATTGAACATTGCCAAAATAGGGAGGATCTGTAAAGACCGCATCCAGTGAGGCATTCGGCAAGTCTGAAACGGTAGCGTCTTGGCATGAAATGTCCACTTTCCTTGCATGATTAGTATTGGCTCTGTCAGGATGATCGCCGATCCATTCCCCTTCAATTTGAATCAATTTTTTCTTGCTGCCCTCATGCCTGACCTCAAATGGATGGTCGCAATACGATTTTGCTTTCTTGAACTTCTCAATAATATTTGCCCATCCGCCGCTCCCCACACACATGCTGCGTTTTTTTTCCTTTATCCCTAAAAAATTCGACTCGCACTGAACGAGTCCTACCGGAAAGCCGTGTACTGAAAAAATATCGAGAGACTTCAAAACTCTGGTGTCATAGCGACACAACATGTTCTGGTAGCGGAGCAAATCGGACAGGTTGGTAGCCAGAGCATTCCGTACCCGCTCATCGGCCATTTTAGCAATAATTCGGGCTGATATTTCCAGGCCAAGAAGCTGGCGGCTATTGAACATTTCACTGTAGTGACGATATCCCCAGCGGTGAAGGCGATTCGTTTCGTCGCCGCTGGGGATTTTATCGCCTGGAGCAAATCGCGGACGCATACCTGCCCAGCGCTTGTCCGCTTCGCCTGCTTTCTCAATATCGCTGGTATCGGGCTTTTTGAAAAACCTGCCCAAATGGGATGGTTTGCAGTTTTGGCAGTGATATTCAATGGCGAAAAGACGATGACGTGGAGCACCAAGGCTGGCATCGGGAAAGCGGTTTTCAACACCGCATTGGGAACATATGCAATGGCTTCTCTTTGCGGGTCCGCCTAAAGCCAATTCTGAAGAGCAGTGGATACAGGGGCCGGGATTCTTGCGATCCCCGGTTTCGGTGAGTTCACCGCATTTCGAACAAACAAAGACGTTCTTGGGGTGTCTTACATCCGCGGAAACAAGATAGCCCGGGAACAGATCGATGTCCTCGCCGCATTTCTGGCAAGACTTGACCTTCACCCATAGGAAATACTTGACATGCGCATCGTGCATGCCACAAAGGGCACAGCGCGTCTGAAAGAAGTGCCCGATTTCCTTTTGGAGTTCTGTGCGTAGTGATTCAGCCGCTTCTGCATAGGCGTTTAGGTCAAGATGTTCGATTTCCTGCTTTACGATCCAATAAGCCATTGGATTTATATCATAACCAGTGACATCACATCCCAACCGATTCGCCTCAATAATTGGTGTTCCACCACCCATGAAAGGATCCGCAATGTGACGCCCTGAAAAGTTGTTTGCTTTATAGAACCTTTCCCGAAGGGATCCGCCCGAAAATTCGGATAATAGCAAGCCACGAAAGAGTGTGCCCGGTCTTCGGGCAAACCATTTATGTACGGCGATAATCGGCCGATAGTTCTGCTGAATCTGTTTTTCCCGAGAAGCCAGGTCAGCGATAAACGGTATGTCGAAATCTTTTTCTATCATTGAAACCTGCAAAGCCTCTTTTTGGGCATACGATTTATCAATTGATTCTGAATTCAATTGTTCCGGTTTCATCGGGCAACGGGTGGCGCGTTTGTCACCACACCATGGGTGGGTCGTTTGTAAACCGAATCCGTACCCGCTGGCAAGGTGAAACAAAGCAGAAAACCCTATGTTCAGGCGGGCTGAAAATGCTATAGTCCCGGGTCAACGTGAACCCGGAAACCAGGAGATGATCCATGCCGTCCAATCCGCCGACCCGGAACGAAGCCCATGACCTGCTGACCCGTTACAACCAATCCGAAAGCCTGATCAAACACGCCCTGGCCGTGGAGGGGGTGATGCGGTACATGGCCCGCAAGCGGGGCGAAGACGAGGAGAAATGGGGCGTGGTGGGTCTGATTCACGACCTGGATTACGAACAGTTCCCGGACCAGCACTGTAAAAAAACCCAAGAGATCATGACGGCCGAGGGGTGGCCCGAGGAATACACCCGCGCCGTCATCAGCCACGGATTTGGCCTCTGCACCGATGTGGAACCCCGGACGGACATGGAAAAGGTGCTCTATGCCATTGACGAACTGACCGGGCTGGTGGCCACCACGGCCCTGGTCAGGCCGTCGAAAAGTGTCCTGGACCTTACGGCCAAGTCGGTCAAGAAGAAGTGGAAGGACAAACGGTTTGCCGCCGGGGTGGACCGATCCATTATCGAAAACGGGGCGCAAATGCTCGGTGTGGAGATCTCCGAGCTGATCACCGACACCATCGCGGGGATGCAGGACGTGGCCGAGGCCATCGGCCTGCGCGGCGATCTGTAAACGGCTATAGCGCCGCCGCCAGGGACATGGTTTTTGCCCTGGCTGCGGCAGAGGGCTGTCCCAACAGGTTCCGGACCTTGAACAGGGCCAGGGATATTTTCGAGCCGAAGCCCAGAAAATTCGCGCCCGGAGCCAGAGGGGCACCGGTTGCCGAAAGAGATGCCAGGTTCAGGCGTCCGGCGGAAACGAAAAAGACGGAGCTCTCCGTCAAAAGGGCCCGGCGGTCCGGGTCGATAACCACGTCCAGTTTTACGGCCAGGTTGGCGCCGGTGCGACTCTCGATAATATCGCCGATCCTTTCGCCCATATGGTAGACCTGCCGGTCGAATAGCGAGGGGGTGCCGTCAAAAATCACCCCGTAGGTTTCCGGCCCTTGTTGCCGGGCACATCCCGTCATGACAATCAGCAGCACCGCTACCAAAATCCATTGCCGCATATGGCCTTCCTCCATCGTCTCGTCTCGTGTCCGTGAACCGTTGCCAAATCCACCAATATCTGGTGCCCGGCCACGAACATAGCCTCTGAAACGGAATAAATCAATCGCCGGTTTGCATACAAAAAAAGGCAGCGGGCCATTTGGCCCGCTGCCTTTTTTGTTTTGATCAATCGCCGGCCAGCTCAGGGACCGGCCGGCTCGGCAAAATCATCTACCTCAGAGGACCCTGGCGTGAGCGCCTTTCTCCGAATCCGGGTCCGTCGATCCTGAATTTTTCCCTTGCTTCGGGTAATCTGTTTTCGCATTTTGTCCAAGACCAGGTCAATGGCCGCCTGCATATCCTCACTCTCTTCCCGGGCGTAGATGTCGAGCTTGTCGGCGACCAGCGTTACTTCGGCGATTTTCCGCACTTTTTCGGATCGCAACACCACGTTCACGATCCCCGGATGATCAAGGAGCTTGTCCATCCGGTCCATTCGGTCCTGCAGATAATTCTTGAAATGATCGGAGGCATCCAAATTTTTAAACGTAACGGCAACCTGCATATACATCCTCCTTCATGTCTTTTTGCCCGTCTCCCGCGACGTTGCACCCGGTATGCCGATCGCGGAAAAACCAGGGCATTGAACCATAGATAACCCTAGTATCCGATGCCCGAAATTGTCAAGCGACTTTAGAGAATTTTCCTGTTTCGAAATCAAAACAAGATTGGAATCAGCCCTTTCAAACGCGCCGGGAACGGTGGGCATTTTTAAATTCGGTGCAACCAAGGATTCTTATTGTTCAGGGGACCCATGGGGGGAGCAAGGCAAGGACCCGGTTTACCCGGGGCGATGGGACGGGTTTTGGAGGATTGGGTCGCAGCCGCAGCCTGAAAGAGCGGCCGCGGCGATGCGGTCCCGGCTGCGAATGACCTGGGCCAGGGCAGACTCCACGTCCGGCAGATGGCGTTCAACGGCTTCCATGTCAGCGTTTCGGCAAGCCTGCTCAAGGGATTGAGCCGCCAGAAACAGGTCGGTGGCGGCCAGGTTGCCGGCGGCTCCTTTGAGGCTGTGGGCATGGCGGCGGGCAGCGGCCATATCCTCCTGAAGCATGATCCGTTTGAACTGGCTTCCGAAATCCCCATAGGCGTGGCAGTATTCACCCAGTAGCTCCAGGTACAGGTCCCAGTCTCCCCCCAGCCGTTCAAGGCCTTCGGCAAGATTAAGCCCCGGCGCGTCCACCGGCAGATCCTGTGTTGGCGGCCCCGGAAAGACCGGCCGGGCCGCTGATGATGCGGCCCCTTGGGCACGGGCGCTGATCAGTCGGTCGAGCACCGCGAACAGGGTGGCTCGGTCGATGGGCTTGGTGATATGGTCATTCATGCCGGCGGCCATGCATTCCTTTTTGTCCTCGGCCATGGCGTGAGCGGTGAGGGCGATAACGGGCAGATCGGTCAGATGCAGGTCCCGTCGAATTCTGCGGGTGGCTTCAAGACCATCCATTTTGGGCATCTGCACATCCATCAGTACGGCGTCAAACGTCCGGTTACGGACGGCTGCCAAGGCCTCCAGGCCGTTCTCGGCACAGTCCACGGCCATTCCCGCCGCATTTAACATTTCCATGGCCACCCTCCGGTTGATGGGGTTGTCTTCCACCAGCAGGATCCGGGTTCTGGAAAAGTCGATGCCCTCCTTGGCTCTGGGATCGTTTTGTCCGGACAGGGGGGGGCCCCGGAGAAAACCGCGGCCACCGCGGCCATCAAGGCGGTCGGTTTGACCGGCTTGTTCAACACGCGAAGCCATCCGGTGGATTTGGCCGTTTCAAGTTTTTCGTCGCCACCGTTGGGGCCCATGAGGATGACGGGTGGCGGATGATCTGCCGCCTGGACCGTCCGGCCTAAAAGAGACCGAGTGGTGCCGTTTTCCAGTGTCCCATCCAACAGAATCAGATCGAATCCATTTTCTTTTATGGCGGCTTGAAATTGTTGGTTTCCCGACGGTTCACCACTGGCCTCCTGGACCTTGAAACCACAATGGGTCAGATGCCGGCCGAGGGTGCGGCGGACCGAGTCGTTGTTGTCGATGATCAGCACCCGGCGGCCGATAAACACGGGTTGCCGGTCAAAAGCGACCGATGGAAGCGTGGAGGCGTTTCGAAAGGTGGCGGTAAAACAAAAAGTGCTTCCCACGCCGGCCCGGCTTTCCACCCAGATGCGGCCACCCATCATATTGACAATCTGCTTGGAAATGGCCAGGCCAAGGCCGGTGCCGCCGTATTTGCGGGTGGTGGAGCCGTCGGCCTGGGTGAAGCTGTCAAAGAGCTTGCCCTGGTTTTCGGCGGCGATGCCGATGCCGGTATCGCGCACCGAAAAGAAGATTTCCGCCAGGGTTTGCGTAATGTTCAGCGGTCTTGCGCTCACGACGATTTCACCGCTGTCGGTGAATTTCACGGCATTGGAGATCAGGTTTACCAGCACCTGTCTCAGGCGAAGGGGATCGGTGGTGACGGTTTCCGGCAGTTCCGGGTCCAGGTCCAGGACCAGTTCGATGGATTTGCGGGAGATCTCGTCCAGAAAGATATCCGGAATCTCTTCGATGGCTGCCGTGAGGCTGAAGGGGATCTGTTCCAGGCGCAACTTGCCGGCCTCGATCTTTGAAAAATCGAGCAGGTCGTTGATCAGGGCCAGAAGGGAACTGCCGGAACTTCGGATGATGTTCAGGTACTCGCTTTGGCGGGGCGTCATGTCGGTGCCCATGGCCAGGTCGCACATACCGATGATGCCGTTAAGCGGTGTTCGAATTTCGTGGCTCATGTTGGCCAGGAATTCACTTTTTATTTCGCTGGCGGTTTCGGCGGCTTCCTTGGCCATTTTCAGGGCTTTTTCCGCTTCGATTCGCTGGGAGATGTCCCGGGCGATGCCCTGAAACCCGATAGGCTGGCCGGCGGCATCCTTCATCAGGGAGACCGATGCCTCGATATGGCGGCGGCTGCCGTCTTTGGCCAACAGGACCCATCGGGAGCCCTTGGCGGGCACATCGGTGCGGAAAACCCGGTTAAACGTCCGAAAGACGTCGTTGAAGCTGGCCGGGTCCATAAATTTGCGGTTGTTCATGAGAACGAGTTCTTCGGTTTTGAACCCGAGCATTTCACTGAGGGCATCATTGAAATAGGTCAGATGGCCAGACAGATCGACTTCGTAGTAGGCGTCGTCGATCCCTTCGAGCATGCTGCGGTGTTTTTCCTCGCTCTCGCGCATGGCCTCCCTGGCGTGTCGCTCCCGGGTCACATCCCGAACGATGCCACGAAAACCGATGGGCTTCGCATTTGAATCAACGATGAGCGAGGCCGAACCTTCAATGTGTCGCCGAAGACCACCTTTTCGCGTAAAGAACCACGGAATGCCCCTCACCGGCTTTCCAGTCTCATAGATGCCGGAGAAGATATGGTAGAGCTTTTCGGATTCCGCGAAATGAATCACGTCGCGATAGTTGGCGTCGGTCATTTCGGCCCGGGTGGCACCGAGAATTTCGCAGAGGGCATCGTTGAAATAGACGAACCGGCCCTTGAGGTTGACCTCGTAATAGCCGTCGGCGATGACGTCGATGACGGATCGGTAATGCCTGGCCTTGTGCGAGGCCCCATCGGCAGCACTGCGCAGTTGCACCATGAGCACATAGAAGACCGATGTGATAACCGGGGTGATGACCAGGGCGGAGACGGCGCCAATGATCAGCCCCTGGGCAGGCACGTGCCCCTTATACATCATCTCCATGGCGGCCACCATGGCGGCGGTCAATATCTGGGCAGCCAAAAGGGTGAGGCCGATCAGGCGCCAGAAGCTAGGGCTTTTGAGAAATTTATGGTTTCGGGTCATGGTGAACGCATCGCGAGAGTGTAGCCACAGCCGTCGTAAGGCCCCTGGCATCAGGAACGCCGGCCTGTTGGGAGAACATTTCCTATAGCGTTAAACCGTACGGATTTCAATGGTTTTCATTTTCTGAACCTTTTTTGCATCCCTGATTGACCATTGCTCGCAGGCCCTTTTTCGATGTATGGTTTTCCGGTAGCGGAAAACGCTTACGTCCAGGAGAACCCGAGCGTGAATACTGTCTTTTTTCGCTGTTTTTGCCCGGTTGCCGCGATTGTGGCCCTTTTGACCCTGGGTTCGACCGGTCGTGCCGATCCGGACCGGGCCCGGGAGGTCTTTCTGCGTCATTACGCGGCCATGGGGGGGCTGGCGCGGACTCGCGGGGAGCGGACCGGATATGCCGAAGGGACCGTTGTTATGGACGGCACGATCGGCCGGTTCCGTCAGTGGCAGGGGCGCATTCTGCGATACCGGCGGGCCGAGGACTTTTCGGTAATCGCCCAGTCCTTCGGTGATACGGGCGTTTTTGCCTGGCAGGTGGACACCAACGGCAAGCGCCAGATTGATCGGGACCCCGAAGCCCTGAAGCGTCGACGAATTCAGGCGCTTTTCGACGATTTTGCTTATCTGGAAACGCCCGGAGACCCCTTTGTCATGGCCTATCAGGGCATGGCGGCGGTGGACGGGGCAAACTGCCACGTGGTGAAAATAGCCAACCGGATCAATTCCGATACCACCACCTATTTTTTTCGAACCGACGACTATCGACGGGTCCGCACCGTCCACGTCCGGCCGGATTTCCAGGTACACACGGATTATTCCGATTACCGGTGGGTTCAGGGGCTGCAGCGCGCCTTTCGACGGGAAAGCCGGATTCTTCCCAGAGACAAGACCGAAACCGTTCAGTTGACCCTGTTTCGGGCAGACGCCATGGTGGACCCCTGGCTATTTGCGCCGCAGATGGAAGACGCCGCGGATGCGATATTTGACAATGGGGGCAGCGCCGAGGGGATTGGCTTCGAATTCATCGACAACACCATTTTTTTGCCGGTGACCATGGCGGGCCGGACCTCTTTGTGGGTCCTGGACAGCGGGGCCAGCATGAGCCTGATCGATGCCGGGGCGGCCAACGCCTTGGGGCTGACCCCGGCAGGGAAGATCCGGGGATATGGCAGCGCGGCGGTTTTCGATCTGCAGTTCGTGAAGCTGCCCGATTTCCGGGTGGGGGCGGTTCGTATGGCCTCCCAGACCGCCTTTGCCTTTGAAGGGCTCTCCGAGCGGTTCCAGGGGCCGTCGGTCACCGGGATTCTGGGTTATGATTTCCTTTCCCGGTTTGTCACCCGCATTGATTACGCTGAACAGACCCTGTCCCTTTACGCACCGGAACGGTTCGTTTACCAGGGTCCGGGACAGGTGATCGATGCGCCTTTAAAAGACCGCATGTTTACCGTTCCCATCGTGATAGACAGCCGTTACAAGGGGCGCTGGAGCCTGGATCTGGGCGCTTTTGACATGGCCTTTCATTTCCCCTTTGCCCAGGGCCACGGGTTTTTAGACCGGCCCGGCGTGGATCGTCTCAGCGCAGGCCTGGGTGGGGAGTTTCGCGAGCGGACCATTGCCTTTGATTCCGCTGAACTGGGCGGTCTGACCGTAAAGGCGCCGTTGATTGGCGTTCCTTACGAAAAGGGCCGGGGGATCCATGGCGGCGGCGAGCTGGCGGGAAATGCCGGAAACCGCCTGTTGCGGCATTTCGTACTCTACCTGGACTATGCCCGGCAACAGGTGATCGTGGAAAAAGGGCGCCACTTCAACCGGCGCTTTGCCCGGGATCAAAGCGGGCTTCAGCTAACGTCAACCCCGGGCGCCCTGGCCCGCATCGTCTTTGTGGCACCCGGAACCCCGGCTGAGGCGGCCGGGTGCCGTACCGGGGATCTTATCGTGTCGGCTGCCGGTGGGCCGGGTCCGCTGCCGGCAGGCCCCGGAGACCTGGAGCGGCTCTTTACCGGTCCGGCCGGCACCCGGCTGCAATTGACCGTGGAACGGGGCGGTCAGCGCCTGGCGCTGGTACTGAAGCTGGCCGACTTGTTTGCCGGTTCATCGAAAGAGGGTGATGTTGGGTCTTGAAAGAACCTCCGGTTCCTGCTCAAAGAAGCGCTCTACAGCCGCGACCACGGCATCGGGGTCCCGGGCCTTGCAGATGGAGCGGAAGAAGGTGTGGCCAAAGCGGAAATTGGCGCTAAAGTAGGCGCTGAACCGGTGAAACCGGCGCATGGCGATTTGGGGGCCGTACCACCGGTTGAGCTGTTCGAACAGCGCCAGGGCGCAGTTGTGGAAAATGTCGGATTCAGGATCGAGGGCGCCGGTCCACTCGGCAAAAACCCAGGGCCGGGCGATGGCTATCCGGCCCAATGCCACGCCGTCGCAATCGGTGGTGTCGAGCATGCGCAGACAGTCCGATGAGGTGAAGACGTCGCCGTTTCCAAAGACCGGGATCGACACGGCAGCCTTGACCTGGCCGATACGGTCCCAATTGGCCGGCCTGGACCGTCGGTCCGGTGCCACCCGGGGGTGAAAGGTCAGGGCGTCGGCCCCGGCGCCCTCGAAGCGACGTGCCATACCGGCGGCAGCCTTCGGATTGTCCTGCCAGCCGGTGCGGAATTTGACGAAGAGGGGGCCGTCGACCGCCTTTCGAACGGCGGCCACGATGGCTTCGGCCTGTTTGGGCGTTTTGAGCAGCGCTGCGCCGCATCCCCGGCGGCACAGGGCCGCCACGGCGCAACCAAAATTCAGGTCGACGCCGAAAAAACCCGCCGCTTCCACCCGGGCGGCAGCCGCCGCCATGATTTCCGGATCGCTGTCGAAGATCTGACAAACCAGACGATCCAGTTCGGCCGGGCGCCAGAGAAATCCCCGGGCGTTGGTGCCTTTGCCCTGGGGCGCGCTACGTGCCCCGCACATCTCTGAAAAAAGCAGGCCGCAGCCGCCGTATCCGGAAACCATCCGGCGAAAGGCAAGGTTGCCGATCTTGCTCAAGGGGGCCAGGACCAGGCGGCCGGGAATGGTCCTGGTCCCGATGGTCAGGGGACGGTTGAGTCGATGGGAGAGATCGGACATGGCCAATGGTATCTCTGCTCGATTCTGAATGAAAGGCTGATTGAAAGCGGTGTGTCTTGACCCCAGGATCGATCCCATGTAGCATATAGCCGATTTTACTATCTGTTTTAGCTGCTCCGAGAGGTCTGTCGACCCGGGGCCATAATCTTGTGGAGCCGACCATGAAGAAGGTACTTATTGCCGAGGACGACCGGATTTTCAGCAAACTTCTGGCGACCAAGCTGGAAAAGTACGTCGACCAATTCGAGGTGCTCGTTGCGCGGGACGGACAAGAGGCGGTAGAGATTCTCGAAAAGACGCGGGTTTCGGTCTTGGTGACGGACATTCAGATGCCGAGAATGGACGGGTTCGAACTGCTGTCCCATGTCAATGAGCACCACCCGGTGATTCCCTGCTTTGTCATGACCGCCCACAGCCAGCCCGAGGTCAAAAAACGGATGCCCCGGGACCTGGTGCGGTTTTTCTCCAAGCCCTTTGAGGTGGAAGCGCTCGCCAAGCAGATCCTTCATGTGCTCGGCCGGGATGTTCCCCAGGGGGTGGTACGGGGCATTTCCGTGGTGAGTTTTCTCCGTATGATCGCCCTGGAACAAAAAACCTGCCTGCTTGAGGTGACGGCTACGGAAATGCCCAATGGGCTGTTTTATTTTGAAAAAGGCGTTCTGTTCGATGCCGTCTATGGGGATCTCAAAGCCGAAGATGCGGCCGTGGCCGCCATGGCCGGCAAACAGGCCACGTTTCGATTCCGGCGGTTTCCCGAGCGGCAGGTGGCCCGGCATGTCATGACCCCGCTGGACGATTTGATCACCCGCGCCCTGGCCCGGGAAGAAGAGGTCAGTGACAATGACTGGGAAGACATCTTTGCCGAGGTGCTGGAATAAGGCAAAAAGGGTCACGGGTCGATCCGGCCCGGCCGCCGGCCGTGGGCGCTGTTTTCTCCCTTGACAAAGCGGCCGTGTCGGGGTAGGTATGCCGCCGCTGACGCCAGTGAGCGGGAATAACTCAGTGGTAGAGTGCGACCTTGCCAAGGTCGAAGTCGCGGGTTCAAATCCCGTTTCCCGCTCCATATTTTTGCCCCCCCCGGTACTCCTCGACGTGGCGCACGCCAGTTCGCCGCTGGAATTCACATCCAAAGGACTTTGATTCCCATATCGATGTTAAGCCAAGGGAGCGCCTACCCGATCCCGGGGGAGGATTTGCGCCCGAGCGGCTGCTGACACAACGGTTATTTCACGGATCGGTGCCCGCCCGGGAGGCGGTTGCCACCCGGTCGCCGCCGCCGCGCTTGGCATCGTACATGGCCATGTCCGCGCGCTTGAGCAGTGACGCGGAGGCCTCTCCGGGGTCGGCCTGAGCGACGCCGATGCTCAGGGTGACCCGCTGCATTTGAACGCCTTCATGCTGCACATCGTAAGGCCAACGGGCCTTGAGCGTCCGGCGAATCTTTTCGGCCGTGATGACGGCCTCGGAAAGACCCGTTTCGGGAAGCAACACAAAAAACTCGTCACCACCGTAGCGAAACGCCGGGTCTGTCCGGCGGGTAACCCCCCGAAGAATCTCCCCGACCAGCCTCAGCACATTGTCGCCCTCCAGGTGTCCCATCTCATCGTTGCATTGCTTGAAATGGTCCAGGTCCAGGCAAATCAGGCTCAGAGGGCGCTGGTAACGTTCGGCTCGCGCCATTTCCCTGGACAGGTAGACGTGAAAATAGCGATGGTTGAACAGGCCGGTGAGACCGTCGGTGATGGAGAGCTCCCGCAACCGGTTCTCCATCTGCTTTTGCTTGGACAGGTCGCTGAAAAAACCGACGCTGCCGACCTCCTTTTCCTTGCGAACGATCAGTTTGGCCGACAGTCGGATGGGAACGGTGTCGCCGCCGATGTTAAGAATTTCGGCCTCAAAATTGATCAACTGGCCCGGCCCGCCGTGGCTCTGGGCGTGCAATGCCTTTTTGATGTTTCTCGGCAGCTCGGGCGAGCCGTAGACGTCGGCGATGTGCATCTTGCCGATGACTTCCGCTGCCTGGCGCCCGGTCATTTTTTCCGCTGCAAAATTGAAGATGGTGACCTTACCTGAACGGTCAACGCCAATGATACCGTCGGGGCAGAGCTGAACCAGTTCCTGGACGGCCTCCATATGGTCCAGCAAAAGGCTTGAATCGTTCATTGGATGATCGGTCAAAATGGGCCTCCGTGGGTACTCGAAATAAGATGGCGGAGCAACTGTCACCCTATGGCACAAATTTGACCTATGATCAATGGTGGGGCTTTGGACTTTTACGGGCTCTAAAAATTAAGAAGGGGTGATTTGGCCTGCGAGGGTGCTGGCGGCAGCGGCTCAGGAGCGAAACGTTTTCAATGGAAGGAGCACCGTTGACGCCACGGCGGCATGCGCGTTATAGCGTTTGTCAGAAATACGTTCCGATACCAGTCATTCAGTACGCTTTTCTGGCAACTCGACACTTCCGATCTTATCGGACAGATTGAAAATCACCTGAAACGGAACGGAAATATGACAATCCCTATAGACTTCTGCTGGTGGCAGTGGGAACTGGCTGCCGCCTGATTTTGCATCAAGCAAGGAAAATGGCATGCTGCTGTTCAGGGAGGAGTCCAGGCCGCCGGACGGTCAGGGGCCGGCGGCGCGGTCCGCTGAAGTCCCGGCCGAGGCTGATATGGATCCGGAACGGATATGGGTCTGCCGCCAGTGCGGCCATGCCATCACCCATCCGGACCAGGGGATCATCGTCGACGGCGCTCACCGGCACACCTTTGCCAATCCCCACGGCATGGTTTACGAGATCGGGTGTTTCCGGTCGGCGGACGGATGTGCCAACGTGGGGCCGACCACGGACGAATTCACTTGGTTTGCGGGGTTTTTCTGGCGCATCGCTGTGTGCCGGCGTTGCCAGGTCCACTTGGGGTGGCTGTTCGAGTCTCGGGGAATGCGTCGGTTCCACGGTCTTATCCTCGACCGACTGGCCATTTCGGCTGACGGTGGCGGGTCAGGCTCCGCCAAAACCCAATAAACGTTGAACCACGGGGTTCTGCAGGAAAGGGTGGCCATGGAGGCGAACTACTGCAGCCGATGCGGCGGCGCCCTGACAAAGCGGTCATGGAAAGGGCGGATCAGGCCTTTCTGCCAGTCCTGCGGCCGTGTGGTCTATCGCAATCCCACGGTGGGGGTGGCGGTGATCGTGATGCGCCGCGACCGACTGATCCTGGTTCTGCGCAACGGATCCTATGGTGGGCAGTGGTGCATTCCCTGCGGCCATGTGGAGTATAATGAAGATGTGCGGACTGCGGCGAGGCGGGAGTTTTTCGAAGAGACCGGGATTGAGGCGGTCATCGGCCCGGTTTTTGCCGTCCATTCCAATTTCCACGATCCAAATCACCAGACCGTGGGGATCTGGTTCTGGGGCGAGCCCACGGGCGGGCGACTGCGGCCCGGTTCGGACGCCGGCGCCGTTGGGTGGTTCGCTCTGGACCGCCTGCCGGAACAAATGGCCTTTCCCACGGACCGAAAGGTCTGCGCCGACCTGAAGCAGGCCCGTCAGTCTCTCTGGCAGGTGAAGGGATAGAAGTGGTGTTTGGGTCTTCAACTCCACCCGCCAAATGTGGTATGCCGTCCGGGCCGGTTCATTGTATTATCGCCCAACACACTGGCATGTCCAGGCCGTGCGGGGTGCGCCGGCCCCAAACCGACAAGGAGATGAGCCATGATCGTGCACGTTGTGATGATGAAGTTCAAGGACGGCACCACCGACAATCAGATCGCGGAGATCGAACAGGGACTGGATGCACTGCCCGACCGAATTCACGAGATTCAGAGCTATGAGTTCGGCCGGGATATGGCGCGCTCCGAGCGCTCCTACGACTTTGCCCTGGTCTCTGTTTTTGCCAACCTCGACACCCTCAAGCATTACCAGGAGCATCCGGAGCACCTGAAGGTGGTGACAAAAATCCGGGCGGCCTGCGCCGATATCCGGGCCGTGGACTATGAAACCGATCCCTTGCCTGCCCCGCCGCCGAAGGATCCTCTGTTCGAATAACCGGCGGCTCTCTGGCAAACCGATTAGATATCGTTGATGGCGTCGATGAGAAGGCGCAGCCGGCAGAAGCGGGCTCGGTTAAAATCAACCACCAGGCGCTGCAGGTGGGCGAGTCCCTCTTCATTGGACTCGGCGGTCAGGGGATCCGAAAGGACCATAGCCCCGCCGGGGACCAGAATGTCACCAAACCGTCGGCTCAGATCCGCCACGGCTTTGGTTTCGAGGCCCCGGGAGAGCCGAAGGACCAATTTTTCCCCCACATACCGGAGGCTGTGATAACGGCGGTAGAACCGTTCGATCTGGGCCACGGCCGCCGAGGTGGTGTCTACCTGCCGGAACAGGGCCAGATCCTCTTTGTCGATGGCGCCGGCCAGACTCTCCTTGATGAATTCGACCCACCGGGTCCAGTAGGTCCCACCGGGAACATCGATGAGCACCAGAGGAAGGGGATCTTGCTTGCCGGTCTGAAGCAGGGTCAGGGTCTCCATGGCCTCGTCCAGGGTGCCGAAGCCGCCTGGGAACAGGACCACGGCCTGGGCTTCCTTTAAAAAGGCGACCTTCCGGTTGAAAAAATACTTGTAGAGGATGTTTCTCGGATTGCCGGCAATGACCGGGTTGGGTTTTTGCTCAAAGGGGAGGCGAATGTTCACGCCGAAGCTGTTCTCCGGCCCGGCCCCTTCATTGATCGCCTGCATGATGCCCGCTCCGCCCCCGGTGATGACCATGTGGCCGGCGGCAACCAGTTCCCGGCCTAACTGCCGGGCCATTTGGTACAGTGGGGCGGTTTCCGGTGTCCGTGCCGAGCCAAATACCGTCACCTTGCGTCGGTCCCGGTAAGGGCCGAATATTTTCGCTGTGTAACGCATCTCCTTCAGGGCCGTGTTCATCAGCTTCAGATCGGCCTGGCCGTCGTCTTCCTGGCCGGCCTTGAGGGCCGCCAGGAGCAGTTCCCGAACGATGGCCGGCCGCCGAATCCCGCCCGTAGCGTCCATAAGTTCGTCGATTGACCGGTCGATGGGCCCGTTGGAACGGTGAAAGCCGAGATCCCTGGCCGGTCCCTTAATTGCTGTGTTTTCCTGCCTGTCCGTCATCGATTCCTCTCAAAGGTTGCCGGAACATATTTCTGACAAAGGCTATAACCAGCCGTCATCATTAGACGGGCTTACCATGGTGACCCGGGCGCCGGTTGTCAAGCCGCTGATCCTGCCCTATGGTTATAGGCGTTGTCAAAATTCCGTTCCGTTTCACGGATCCGACAGGATCGTTTTGTTGGCTGGCAACAAAACGATTCTGTCTGCGGACCATTCGGAACATAATTCTGACAATTGGTATAAACGTCGGTCGGTTGCGGTCATCCCCGGCCGCGGTCAGGATTGAGGTTCAACCGGAGGTAGGCGCCCATGTCCACAATCCAATCTCCATCGCCCTTGTCGATTCCTAACATCCGGCGGTTTATCGCGTTTCGTATTTTTTTTAATGCCCGATTCTACTATCCTGTCTTTACCATTCTCTTTGTCGATTTCGGGCTGACCCTGTCCCAGTTTGCCCTGCTCAACGCCGTCTGGGCCGCCACCATCGTCATTCTGGAGGTCCCATCCGGGGCCCTTGCCGACATCCTGGGCCGCCGCAAGCTCCTGGTCGCCACCAGCGGCATCATGGTGGTTGAAATCCTGATACTGTGTGTCGTTCCCCGGGGGCGGCCCGAGCTGCTCTTTGCCGTGTTCGTAGCCAACCGCATTCTAAGCGGCTGCGCCGAGGCGGCCGCCTCCGGCGCCGACGAAGCCATTGCCTATGACTCCCTCAAGCAAGCCGGCCGGGAAGCGGACTGGGGGCGGGTGCTGGAATTACAGATGCGGCTTCAGGCGGCCGTCCATATCGGCGCCATGATCATCGGGGCGGCGGTCTACGACCCGGCGCTGATGCAACGGGTCGCCCGGTGGATGAATATCCAGGTGGTGCTGACCCAGGCCGATACCCTGCGCCTGCCCCTGTGGCTGACCCTGGGGATGGCGGTCGGGGCACTGGCGGTCTCTCTGGGCATGGAGGAGCCGAAAAACCCCGACAATGCCCCTGCCGGCCCGGTGCCGTTGGCCCAGGCCTTCAGGCTGACCCTGGATGCGGGTCGATGGATTCTGACGACCCCCTTTGCGCTGGTGGTCATCGCCTCGGGTATGTTTTTCGATCATGTGCTACGGATGATGCTGACCTTGAACAGCCAGTATTATCGGCTGATCCAACTGCCCGAGGCCTCCTTTGGCCTGATCGGCGCCGCCATGGCCGGCCTCGGCATCATGGTTCCCAGGGCGGCCCGAATCATGGCCGATCGTCTGGCTCCTGGTCTGAACTTTGCCATTCTGGGGATCCTCGGTTTTTCCAGCCTGGCCGCCATGGTACCGGCAATTCCTTTCCTGGGGCTGATACCCGTGGCTGGGCTGGTCACAGGCATGTACCTGAATGGATTTTTTCTGAGTCATTATCTCAATCGCATTGCCGACTCCCGCAGGCGGGCAACGATCCTGAGTTTTCGGGGGCTTGCCTTCAATCTTGCCTACGGCGGTATCGGCGTTTTTTACGCCCTGCTCCTGTCGCGACTGCGGACCGGATCGGGCGCCGGTCCGGTCCTCGACCCGGGCTTGGAGGAACAGGTCTTCGCCTTGTCTCTGGAATGGTTTCCCGGATATTTTCTGGCGGGTTTTGTGGTCCTGGCATGGTTTGCCCGGTGGCGGTTGGGCCGGGGAGGTTCCGGTGGGGCCGACCCAGGTGTTAGGGGTTAATGGATGGTTGATTCGCCTTGCGTCTGCCGGTATAGTTGCCTATCCACTTAAAAAACCGATTCGTGGACGGGCACACCCTAATTCTGGCATTAAACCACCCCTTCAAGTGGTGGACCACACCGGGTTTTGGGACAGACCATGCCGTCAGACCCTTCTGACGGCGCAGGAGCCGAACATGTTTACCTTTTCCGATATTCTCGACATTGCCGTAAAAATCGAAGAGAATGGCGAGGCCTATTACCGCCGGGCGCTCAAATCGGTGTCCGATCCGGATCTGGTCCGGATGTTTCAGTGGCTGGCGGAAGAAGAGGCGGCCCATGCCGACCGGTTCGCCGACATGCGGACACGAATCGACGACGCCTCGAAAGAGGATTCACAGTTGGCAGGGATCGGACGCGCGCTCCTGCGCGATGCCGTATCGGAAAAGGGGTTTTCCCTGGACGATACCGAAGCGGCTGATATCAGCCGGGTGAAGACCCTCATCGACTTGTCGGTGACCTTCGAGCAGGACACCGTTGATTTTTACAACCTCCTTCGGCCGTTTGTGGCCGACGCCCAGGACCGGCAGCTTTTGGACGAGATCATCGCCCAAGAGAATGAGCACATCAAGCGGCTCCAGTCGTTTCTGGCCTCCGGGGTGCCCGATTTCAACGCACAGTAACCTAAGTTGAGCGATTGTCGAGGCTTGCACGCCTTTGGCGTGTTGCCGCAGATACAAGGAAGATGTTTTTCCGCTATAATCCTTTATGCGGGAAGGCATCTGACGCGGTAGATGCGGTAAGATCGGCAATCCCGAAGGGTTTTAAATTACGAAAGACAAAATAGGGCGTTTATCTTTTAATATCGTTTGGTTATAATTTATTTCGAAATTTAAAACGCTCAGTTTAGGAGTAAGATTCCACGCCCTGTGGGCGTGGTCAAAGTCAATTGGCTATTGCGTTCCATTCGTCGGCCAGTGCCAAAATGCGCTAAAGTGTCAAAATGTCTTGACAAGCTTAGATGACTTTTTCTATGGTGACATCATGAACCGATTTGACAAGATCCCCTTGGCCGCTACTGTCGACAACGGGTGCCTCTGGCGCAGATGGTGGCGTACACCCTTTTCGGGGGTTTCCTGCCGGCCGGCACCCGTGTAATTCCATCGGACATCATTGCAGGCGGACCGTGACCCCCTGGAGGGGCCACGGTCCTTTTGGTTTTGGGGCTGTGGACCAGGATTCTTTACTGAACGCTCAAGAACGACTTTCCCGTTTTAAGGAGGACTTCCCATGCTTATCGTTATGAAACAACTGGCAACGGCGGATCAGATCGCGGCCGTGGTCGCCGCCATTGAATCCAGAGGGTGCACCGCCCGACCCATACCCGGCGGCGAACGGGTTTCCATCGGTGTGTTGAACAATAAGGGGCCGGTGGATGTGTCGTTCTTTTCCGGCCTGCCGGGTGTCAAGGACGCCATACCGGTCACCCGCCCTTACAAGCTGGTCGGTCGGGAGTTTAAACCCGAGGATACCGTTGTGGATGTGGGCGGGGTTCCCATCGGCAACGGGCATCTGACCCTGATCGCCGGACCCTGTGCCATTGAGAGTGAGCAACAGGCCCTGACCATTGCCCGGCTTGTCCGCAAGGCCGGTGCCGGTATTTTCCGGGGCGGGGCGTTCAAGCCGAGAACCTCACCCTATTCCTTCCAGGGGCTGGGCGAAGAGGGACTTAAAATTCTGACCCGGGTGCGGGAAGAAACCGGCATGCCGGTAGTGACCGAGGTCATTGATGAGGAGAGCTTCGATCTGGTGGAGGCCCATGCCGACATGATCCAGATCGGGACCCGGAACATGCAGAATTTCAGCTTGTTGCGCCGGGCCGGCAAGGCGAAAAAGCCGGTGATGCTCAAACGGGGCATGTCGGCCACCATTGATGAATGGCTCATGGCCGCCGAATATATTCTCGAGGGGGGAAATGCCCAGGTGGTGCTCTGTGAGCGGGGTGTCCGCACCTTTGTCCGCCACAGCCGCAACACCCTCGATCTGTCCGCCGTCCCCTATGTGAGAAACGAAAGCCACCTGCCTGTCATTGTGGATCCGAGCCACGCGGTGGGAAGACGGGACCTGGTCATTCCCATGAGCCGGGCCGCCATCGCCGGAAATGCCCACGGGCTCATGGTGGAGGTCCATCACGAACCGGAAAAGGCCCTGAGCGACGGGGCCCAGTCCCTTTACCCGAAGCAGTTCGAGATCCTCTGTGAACAGATTCGGGCCATCTTCCATACGGTTACAGCCGGTGCCTGACCGCTGCCTGGGTGCGGCCGTATTTTAGGATCGTGTCCATTCGCACAAGGTTTTTTAGCGGATGGACACATATGGACGGGAAATAAGCTCAAGTCCTCGGCTGGACCGGCCGATACAAGGGGTAGAAGAACCTCTCTTCAAACCTCGGGGGATGCTTGGTCAGCGTCCCCGCTACCCTCCTGTACGAGCCCCCGGCACTTTGGTGCCGGGGGCTTTCCAATTTTGGGCACAATGAAAGGGTGGGGGATTATTTTTCTTCGGTGGGTGTTGCGTCCTTGCGGCCATGAATATCCACACTCTTTTCAACCTCACGGTTGAGCTTTTCGACAAGGTCCTCCAGTGGATAATTGAACTGCTCCACGATGGCCCGGGTCCGCGCTTCGGACGCCCGCAGCCCCTGGCGGTAGGCGGCACAATAGACGGCCGAGACAAAGGCGATATGAAAAATGGCCAGCAGCATCGATTCCATGGGGTGGTTCCTTTCCGGTTTGACGTTCGGTTACCCATTGCATCGGCCAAAAAGCCTCCGGACTTTAATCCGCGGATTCCATCGCGCGGCATAGCCGCAACCAAATCCGAAGCACGAAATCCGAAAAGCGAAACAATTTCAAAAATTTCACGGATAGTATGGCAAAGGATTGATTGTCTGCGGTCAACGAAATGGTATTGTGAAGCCTCAAGCCGGGCAGTTCTCGAAAAAGGCCCGAGGCACCGGTAACCAGAATGACCGGGGGGCGCGTCATGACGGGCCGCCTTTGACCATGCCGTGGTCCTTCAACACCCCCAGGGCCCGCTGCCCCACATCGGTCACCCGGCCCAGGGCCCGGGTCATGTGAAATGCCGACTCTTCGATCACCCCGGAATGGGCCATGACCAGGGCCAGGTCCATGTGTTTTTCCGCTTCTGCCCAGGCCGGGCCACCGGCAGTGCGCCGGGCCAGGTGCAATTCATCGGCAATCATGGTCAACAGGGCGCGGATGGTCACTGCCGCACCGCGTTTTTCCATTGGAGAAAGGCCGGGGTGCATGGCGGCCAGATGGGATGCCCAGATCAGGCCGGATTTGATCTTGTCGCTTTGGGCAAAGGCCATCACGGCGGTCTGAAGATCCATGGGCTACTCCTGAACTGGCCGCGCCGGGGATTGCCGGCCGGTTCAAACATGTGAATTCATGCCCTAAGGGCATGGTCAGAATCAATTGGCCCTGCCAAGACAAGCGATGCAAGTGACGCCACAATTATATGGCGTCGGCAACCCCAATCCTTTCAAGGGCCAGCCAAAGCCTGTTCCTCTGGGCCAGGATTCTTTGCATGGGTCTTTACAAAACAACGACGGTTTTGATCCGTATCATTCTTCCAATCCGTTGGATAGGCCTTTGGAGGAAGGCGGCATGGGTGAAAGGATCTGTCGACGAATCGCTTCCATCAGCCCGGGAAGGGTCTCGCCGGTATAGCCGGAGATGTCCACCGGCGGGTGAATGGTCATTTCGACGCGGCCGGGAAATAACGACAGGGAGTCTGGCGGCAGAATGTTCCGGGTACCGAGAATGGTGACCGGTAGAATCGGAAGCTCCAGATCCAGGGCCATTTTGAAGGCCCCTTTCTTAAACGGGCGCAGGTTTCCGTCCCGGCTTCTTGTCCCTTCTGGAAAGAAAATGACCGAACTGCCGTTGACCACCCGGGTCTTGGCTGTTTTGAGGGACCGAACAGCCGTTTCGGTGTTGGAGCGGTCAATGAAGATCATGCCCACTTTTTCACAGGCAAGACCGAAGATGGGAATTTTTCGAAGCTCCTGTTTCATGACCCACATGGGGTCGATACCCATCCATCCGTAGATGACCAGAATATCGAAATGGCTCTGATGGTTTGAGGCGATAACGTAGGACTGGCGCCGGTCGATATGCTCCAGGCCGTGGACCGTGACCTGCATGGGGGTAATAACCCCGATAAACTTCGCCCAGGCGGTGCCACCCACCACCCGTCCTGTTTTCGGGTTGACCAGTTTGGCCAGTATAATGGACAACACGCTGAAAAAAATCGTCGAAAGGACCAGGGAAGGAAAGGCGAAGAACCACTTGTAGGGCTGATAGAGCATGTTTTTCATCGGGACATCCTTTTTTGTTCCCCAAGGAAGATCGCCACGCTAAATCCGATCCTTGACCTCGTTCCAGAACTCCCGGACCCCGTCCTGCCACCCACAGACAAAAGCCTTGGTCAGTGTTTCGGTTTCCGGTGCGCCTTGCTTGCCGGCGACGTTCAGGGGTGGCCTGACCTTGAAGGCCTCCTCGAAGTAGTCGCCCAGAACGGCATCCCGGGTCGGATGATCATCGGGTTCCCAGGCCAGTGCGTACTGAATTTCCTGGTAATGGGCCGCACGGCTCCAGGCCAGGCCTTTTCGTCGACCCTTTTCAGAGTAGTCGGATTCGGTTTCCTGTTTTTCCTTGCGCAGGCGTGTCACGACGGCTGTCAGATCCAGGCTGTTTCGCACCTGTTCCTGGAACGACTCGCGTTTTTGGATCATGCTGGATACCGCCCGTTGAAAAATCTTGGAGAAATTAAACGACGTCCGCCACTGATTCATCTTTTCGTGCAGTTCATCCGGCACGCTGATGGTAACCCGTTTGGCCATGAGCAGGCCTCCTTGAGTGATTGTCGGTCTCATGGACGATGGTGCGGTGTGGGCTTAATGCGTAACAAGTGGGATATTACGTATTGTTTTTTTCAGTACGTGTCAAGCGTGGGCTGATCCCTGGTGCCGGCGGGCCCAGGCATGGGGCGTTCTTCAGGGCCCAACCACGAATCGTTCGGTCGTGGATGGACGGCTGTTTAAAGGGATAGCGGGAGTATCAATCGGTGATGGGAACCAGGGCCGTGACAACGGCGGTATGGTCTTCGACCCGCCAGCGCAGGTCGAAATCGAGTAGGCGGATGCCGAAGTTCCGGCTCCCGTCGCTGCCGGTGGTGTATGCCGGCCGGGGATCACCGGCGAGGACTTCAACGATGAGGGTTTCGATGTCCATGCCCCAGGCTTTGGATTTTTCCAGACAAACAGTCCGCGCCGGGGGAAGGAAAACCACTTCCAGCGTCGGTTCCGGTCGATTTTTGGCAAAGCCGGTTTCGGCGCTGAAAATGGCGTCGGCGTAGGGTAGATACGGTTTGATGTCCAGCACTGGCGTGCCGTCCAGCAGGTCGACCCCTTTTAGATGAAGCCGGGTGGTTCCGTTTTGTCGGTCAAAGCCCGTGAGGCGCACCGCTGACATGCCGATGGGGTTGGGTCGAAATCCGGACCGCGTGGCAAAGACCCCTATCCGACGGTTTCCTCCCAGTCTCGGGGGGCGGACGGTGGGCGACCACCGTTTTTGCCCGTTGGCGTGAAAAACGAACAGAACCCAGATGTGGGAGACGGCTTCGAGTCCACGCAAGGCCTCCATGCAGTCATAGGGGGCAAAGAGTTCCAGGGTGGCGGTCGCTTCCACCGCCAGACCCGGCTGCCGGGGGATACCGAATTTTTCCTTGAAGCACGAATGGATAACGCCGATGGGGGAAAACCTGTCGTTCATTGACGCGTCACTTTTTTTCCTTGCCGGACGCCATCTGGGACCGGAAGTGTCCAATGAGTTCGTCGATGCTCTGGCCGTTGGGGCCCATGGCCAGTGGATTAATTCGAAGCAGATCCTCCCACGCCTTGATGGCCCCCTGGGAATCGTTCAGGTCGTGGAGCAAGACGATCCCTTTGTTGAATCGTGATACCTCATGATTCGGGGCGATGGCCATGGCCCGGTCAAAGGCGGCCACAGCCTCTTTCGGGTTGCCGCTGCGGCGGTACATGACCCCCATGTCAGTCCAGACATCGGCACTGTCGGGTTCCAGGTCGAGGGCTTTACGATACGCCTCGATGGCCTTGGCTGCGTTGTTTGTGTCGAAATAATGATGCCCCAGTTCCACCCAGAGCTTGGGATTGTCCGGATGTCGGGCCGCTTCTTCAGTCAGTTGGGCGATGCGGGCGGTCATGTCCGGCGACTGAGATCCGTTGTTGTCCGCACGGGGCGGCATGCCGGCCGGCATGGGGGCACCGGCGTCGGTTCGGTAAATCGTGAATGCCACCCCCAGCAGAAAGCCAACCGCGATGCATACGAAAGCCACGATACCCAGGGTTTCCCCGGTGAATCGGCCGTTACGATTGCTCTTTGGCGTTTCGTTCCGTTTTTTTGCCATGGGTCTCCCCTGATGTTATCTCGCTTCCATCCATAAATAGCCTTTTTGCCCAATCTCTGCGTCAATCGACACCATTGCTTGTGCGGCGTAGCGCGCTACGCCTCCGCGCAATGGCAACGATTTCCTTGACCTTGGACAAAAATTCACATTTATGAAGTGGAAACGTCCTTGAGTGCCCATCCACTCAAAAACCGATTCGTGGACGGACACTATCTTGGTTTTCGGTTTGAAGGAAAACAGCGCCTTCATGGCGATTCGCCATGATCCACGCCCGCCCGGCGACAGGGCGAGAATCAATAATAAGGCGGAACAGGGCAAATGCAAGGCGGTGGAGGAGCCATGGGGAGTAAAGAATCCTGGCCCAGAGGACCAGGCTTTGGCTTGCCCCTGGAAGGGGCTGGGATACTGGCCCCAAATAAGTGTGGAGCCAGGGCCTCGGCGATCCCACCCGTTCGGCTGGAAAGAGTTACCATCTGGCAACTTGCGGGCCCTGTGGCCGGTAGCGGCGCCAATGGTTCATCCCGTGGGTTTTTCGAAGTCTCCTTGATTATTCCGGAAAAAGAAGATACACCTGACATTCCGGTGTGTTCGGCTTCTCCGCGGAGGCCAAGTGGCAGGCCGACGGCGCCTTGCGCCATACCGAACCCATACCTTTGCACCAGACACAGGGGCTGTTCATGAAATACCGCCTGCTCAAAGACCCTTACGCCGCCAGCGCCCTGGTACTGATGACGTCTGCCTGGTTGGGGGCCTGGATCTGGGGCTGGGGCCCGCTGGTGTTTGCTTATTTTCTCCTGCTCTATTTTATTGTGGCTTTGGGTATCCGCCTGGATGAGATCACTGGCCAGATGCGCGAAACCGGCCGGCGCCTGGACCGTTTTCTGGCTCTGGAAGAGCGGCGGTATCATCAGTCGCGATCCACCGGCGTCGATAGCGGCGCCTCCGTCGAGTCGGAGGGCATCGGTCGGAACCTGAAAGACATGCAGTCGACACTGACCGCCATTGATGCGGCCCTGGGCCGCATTCAGGAGAAAGTCGACTCATAGCCTCGCCTCGGGATCGACCGGTTCGATGCCCTTTATCCCAAAGCGAAAAACGATTGGAGAGAACCTCAACCATGCATCACCCGGCTTGGGTTTCGGTCCACGGCGGCCACAGCCGCGAGTTCTGCGCCCATGCTGCCGACACCCTTGATCAGATGATCGGTGCCTACATCGACCAGGGGTATGCATGGGTCGGCATCACCGAGCACATGCCACCGGTATCCGATCGCTTCCGATACCCCGACGAGGTGGCCCTGGGCCTGACGGTCGAAGCCATGCATCAACGCTTCGCCCGGTACATGGCCCTTTGTCGGCAATATCAAGCCCGCTATGCCGATCGAATCACCATTTTCGTCGGGTTTGAAACGGAAACCTACAGCGGTGCCATCCCTTTTGTCAAAGACCTTCGAAAGGAGTTCTCCCCCGATTATATCGTGGGGTCCGTCCATCATGTGGCGAACATGCCCATCGATACCTGCCCGGCGGACTATCAGGCCGCGGCCGAATCCCTGGGTGGCGTGGAGGCGCTTTATCTGCACTATTTTGACGAGCAACTGGAGATGATTGACGCTCTGGCGCCGGCAGTCGTCGGTCATTTCGACCTGGTGCGTATCTTTGACACCGACTATGGCAAGCGGTTTCGGAGCCCCGCTATCCAGGCTCGGGTGCGGCGTAACCTGGAACGGATCCGGGACCTGGGCCTGATCCTCGACCTGAATCTGGCCGCCCTGTCCAAGGGGGCGACAGAACCGTACCTGACCGAACCGATTCTCCTTCAAGCCCGCGAGTTGGGGATCCCCGTGGTACCCGGAGACGACGCCCACAGCATCCATGCGGTGGGACGGCATATGGACGACGGCATTGCCCGCCTCATGAAGCTCGGCTTTGACACCTCCTGGACCCGGCCTGCCTGACAGCCCTTGGCCATGGCGGTATTTTTTTGAATAAAAATTCCCGACACGCCGCGGAAAAATCTTTTTTTACCGGGTGAGATGGTGATATGTATCATTTCTTGATTGTCGGCGGGGCATTGGTGGCCGCTTGTCGGTTCCGCGGCCGGGTTGAGCAACCCATGCATTTTCTTGCGTAGTAACCTATGTTCATGGTGAGAATGGAACCCCAAACCAGCGAAGAACAACCGGTTGGCAGGCCGGGCCTGGCATCCTTGCAGAAAACCTACACGCGGTTTCTCAAAATTCGCGGAACCCCCCGGGAGATCGCCTTGGGATTCGCCCTGGGCCTCTTCATCGGGATGTCGCCGACCATGGGGTTTCAGATGGCCATCGCCGTCTTTTTTGCGGCGCTACTCAAATGGAACAAAATCAGCGCGGCCGTGGCGGTCTGGGTCACCAATCCCTTCACGGCGCCAATCATCTATGGCCTGACCTATTTCGTCGGCGCCAAAATGATCGGCATGTCAAATAACTTCAAGGGGTTGAGCGCATTCGACCTGTCGGGACTGCTGCACCTGATCCAAAAAACCCCTGAGATTCTCCTGGCCATGACCCTGGGCGGGGTCGTGGTCGGTCTGCCCCTGGCCGTGGCGGGGTATTATTTTTCTTTTTCCGCTGTCAATACTTACCAGAAGGACATCAAGACAAAGCTTGCCGAACGCAGGGAGCGGCGGGCCAGTGGGAAAAATCTCAAGAAGCTGAGAAAGAAAAGAAAGAAGCGCCATTGACCGATCCGGTCAGGACCGTTCGGGGTTTCGGTGCTCGAGGCTGTAAATGAAGACCAGCACTTCGGCCACGGCACGATAGAGTTCAGGCGGGATTTCCACTTCCAGGTCCATGGCTCCCAGGATCTGGGCCAGATTCCGGTCGTGGTGGATGGGGACTCCGTTGGCCCGGGCCACGGCCAGAATCCTTTCGGCCATTTCGCCTTGCCCCTTGGCCACCACCCGCGGGGCGCAATCTTTGCCCTTTTCGTAGGTGATGGCTGCCGCCTTTTTCCCTTTTTCCATCATACCCTCAGATCGATGCCGGCGCCGAAGGCACTGCCGGCCGATGCGGTTTCGAATTGAGCCGCTTTGCGCTCACTGCGACTGACGGTGATGGCCAGGCCGTCGAACCGGCCGACCAGGGTCTCCTTCAGGGTCGCCAGGTGGCATTTGATCAATTCCCGGGCCCGTGCTTTTTCGGTGAAAAAGGAGAGTGTCAGGTTGTTTCCGGCCTGATGAAAGTCAGCCCGAATCCCCCCCAGCTGCTCCATGTGAAGCAGCAGGGAGACCCGAAAATCGGTCCCGGACGGTTGTTGACGTTTTTTTCGATAAAAAACTTGAAGGTTGGCCTCCTGGTTCGCACCGGCCAGGGGAAGGGGGTAAGTGATGGCCTGAAAGGCTTCTGCCGTTGCTGGCACGCCGGAGGTGCCCGCCGGTGCGTCGGTTATCAAAGGAACAAGGCGTTCGGCGGTCCGTTTGATTGCGGCCAGGTGGGTGTCTGAAGGCGCCTCTTTGTTTTCCAAAATCTGGATCAGGGTCTCCACGGCCGGCCCAATCCGTTGGATGAGGCGTTGTTGGGCCGTCTCTGGTCCGGGCCGATGTAAAGCCTGCCGGGCCGCTTCCGTCAGCCTTGCCAAGGCCTGCTTCAGCCGTGGATCCGTCCCTTCCGCCAGGTCAGCCGGGGCCGGCAGCGCCGCTACCAGCCTCAGGGCCAGGGCCAGGCGCTTCTCCGGTCCGGGGGCCGCTTCCGTTGACGGTGCGTATGTCAGCATCGGTGGCTCTCCGGCGGCCCGGTCCGGTTCGCCCATGGCCTGTTGAACGCCTTGAATGCGAGCCACCAGAAGCGAGGCGGCCTGGACCAACGTCTTTGACGGTCCTTCCGAATTTATCGCTTCGGTGGCAAGGGCGTTCAACAGCCGAATAAGCAACGGCTTCAAGTCAGTAGCCATGAGGCGTTGCACCTGGTCATTGGCGGCAAGGGCCCTGTCAGTGGCGTCCGGCGTCACGGCCAGCAAAGCGGCGAGGGTCGATTCAATTTTCTTTTCAAAGAAGAGGCCGCTGTTCTCCACCACGGCCTGAAGCCGCTTTCCCATCGCCGCGGGAGGGTCGCCAACCGGGTTCAGGGGCTGAAACTGAGATTGAATCTCTTTCAGTACACGGCGGATGGTGTTGGGAAGCGTGTCTGTGGCATCGGCTTGCAGCTTCCGGATCGGCTCGGCCAGAATGCTTTCAGGATTCGGCAGGCGATGGAGGGGTGTCTTCTGCCGGCTGGCTTCCTGGGGGGAGACCATCCGGAATTTCATGGGTTTTCCGGTCTCCACCACCTCGACGGCGATGGTGTCACCCACCCGTACCGGTGCCTGGATCTGGGCGGTGGCCTGAAACTTTCCGAAATCAACGAGAACGATGCCGTCTTCCCGCAGGGCCTGAATCCGTCCGGCCAGGTGCTCGCCGGGGGTCACCAGGGCTGCTTTTCCCCGGGCTTCCGGCAGGTCCGGACTGATGATCGCACGTATCAAATCACTGACATCCATGGGTTCAACGGCTTTCTCACGCTCACAAAACAGGAAGGAATTCTTCCAGTTTTTCTTCTCCGGAACGTATTTCTGACAAACGCTATAACGTCCATGCCGATGCCGGGTCAAGCCCAAAGCCGGTGGCCCCATAACCGGGAAATCGGTTTTGCCATGGAGCCTCGGCCGCGGGTATGATAAATCGAATCGGTTGCATCGACTTTTCAATACACAGCAGGAATCCACGTCCTGTGGGCGTGGATTCTTAACTGGTGCCCATCCGCGAATTGTATTTTTCGTGGATGGGCATTTATGGATGAAAACGAACTGGCGAACCCACATGACCGACATCCTGCTCATTCAACCACCGATCCGGGATTTTTACCTCACCGCCAAACGGACTGTGCCTTACGGCCTGGCCTCGGTGGCAGCCGCCATGATGGCACAGGGACACACGGTGACCATCCTCGACGCCCTGGCCACCACGAGGAAAAAGAACCTTTCCATGCCGGCCGAGATGGCCTACCTGACCCCTTATTACGGCCGGCCGGACCGATCCCCCTTTGCCTTGTTCCATCAGTACCGGCATTTCGGCCTCGGTTTTGAACGTATCGGCCGGATGGCCAGGGAATCAGGGGCCAGACTGGTGGGGATTTCCTCACTCTTTACCGCTTATGCGGCCGAGGCCGTGAAAACGGCCGAGGTGGTCAAGGCCTGGCATCCGGACTGTACGGTGGTCCTGGGGGGGCATCATCCCACGGCCCTGCCCGAGCAGGCCATGGCGTCTTCGGCTGTGGACTTTGTCCTGCGGGGCGAAGGCGAGGTGGCCCTGCCCGCCCTGGTTTCCGCCCTGGAAGCAAATCGCCCACTGACGGCAGTTCCCGGAATCGTCTACCGCCGGGAAAACGGCACCCTGCATGTGGGTTCGCCCGCTGTCATGGCGAATCCGGATCTCTATCCGCTTCCGGCGGTCCATCTGATCGATGGGCGCTTTTATCGACGGAAAAGCGGCGCCAGTGCCGTGGTGGTCGCCAGCCGCGGATGCCCCATGGCCTGTACCTACTGCTGCTTTGGCGCCCATGGGCCGCTTCCTTACCGGCGGCGGGGGCTGGAGCGGGTCCTGGCGGAAATCGACATTGCCGTGACCCGGGACGGTGCACGATTTATCGACTTCGAGGATGAAAATCTTTCCCTGGACAGGGCGTGGTTCATGGCGCTGCTATCGGCCATGAAACAGCGTTTCGGCCATCTTGACCTGGAACTGAGGGCCATGAACGGACTTTTCCCTCCGTCCCTGGACCCGGACATGGTGCAGGCCATGGCAGCGGCGGGCTTTAACACCCTCAACCTTTCCCTGGGCTCGACCTCGGCCGCCCGGCTGCGCGCCTTTGGCCGACCGGATGTCCGGGCGGCCTTTGGACGGGCCCTGGTCTGGGCTCGCGCCAGCGGGCTTGCCGCCGTGGGATATGTGATCACCGCCGCGCCCCATCAATCGGCCGATGAGTCCCTGGCAGACCTGATCGACCTGGCCAGCCGTCGGGTACTGGCCGGGGTGTCGGTGTTCTATCCGGCGCCGGGAAGCCTGGACTGGAAGCGATGCGATGCCATGGGCCTGCTGCCGCTGCAAACCTCTTTGATGCGCTCTTCAGCACTGCCCCTGGCCCATGGGGCCACCCGGGACGAAACCGTCACGGTGCTGCGGCTGGCAAGGATTCTCAATTTCATGAAATATCTCAAGGACCGCGGCGAGCCGATACCGGCACCGCAACCGTGGGCCGACCCCGGACGCCTCGACCCCGGCGACCGCATCGGCACGGGGAAACGGCTGCTGCAATGGTTTCTCCATGACGGCCGGATCCGGGGCCTCGCCGGCGATGGGGTGGTGTTCGAGCATGGGGCGGTGCATCGGTTAACCCGCACATTTCTCGCTTCTGTTTCGCCCGATGCGGTGCGGGGGGCCGGCATGGCCGGAACGGATGGGGCCTGAAAGGGTCGACCGTTGCCGCGGGAAACCAAACAACGGTTTAAAGGACAATTTCGAAGGAGGAACCCGTGAATTCACTGTTGCGCCATGTTCAGGTCAACTGCCCGTTTACCCTGCTGGTGGATCGCTATCTGGACCGCTTCCTTGACCAGGGGATCAACCCTGAAATCGGTATCGACGCCACGGCCCTGGACCGTTTTGACCGGGCCGATTTCATTAAGGTGGCCCGGTCCCTGGCCGAACGGGGTCTGACCGTCACCCTGCACGCCCCCTTTGCCGATCTCGCGGCGGGATCATCGGATCCGGACGTTCGCCGTGTAACCCGGCACCGCCTGGAACAGACCCTGGCCCTGGTCCCCGTGTTCAGACCGCGGACCGTCGTCTGCCACGCCGGTTACGACTGGAAGCGCCACGGGTTCGACGGGACGGCCTGGCTGGAACGCTCCGCGGCCGTTTGGGCCTGGTTCGGCCGCCAGGTCCGTGATGAAGGGGCGGTGATGATGCTTGAAAATGTCTACGAGAGGGGCCCCGAAGAGATGACCGGTCTTTTCGATGCCCTGGATGTGGCGGGGACCCCTTCGGGGTTTTGCCTCGATACCGGCCACCAGTCCGCTTTCAGCCGGACCGACCTGGATGGCTGGCTTGACGGCCTGGGCCCTCGCCTCGGTCAGCTGCACCTCCATGACAATACGGGCGAGTTCGACGACCATTTGGCTCCCGGGCAGGGAACCATCGGCTTTCCGGCCTTTTTGCAGCGGTTGGGCGGTCTGGGGCCGAAACTGCCCGTGGTGACCCTGGAACCCCACCGAGAAGAGGATCTGGAACCGGCCCTTGGTTATCTGGACGCGCTTTGGCCCTGGCCCCGATGAAGGGGGGTACCCCTGCAGATGTAAAGACTCCTGGCCCAGAGGACCAGGCTTTGGTCTGCCCCTGGAAGGGGCGGCGATACTGCGCTTCCAGTTCGAAATGCCTAAAGGACGTGGATTCCTACTTCAAATTGAATCAGCCGCTGGTCCCCAGGGCTTCGGCCAGGGAGCCCAGGCTGTTTTGTCCGGCCCGGCCCATGGCCTGTTTCAGCCACTCCAGGGCCAGGCGTGCTTCCATACGCTGCCCGTCGGCATCGTCCTGGAAAAAGCCCGGCCCTATATATTTGGCAATCCATTTTTTCACGTTGTCGCGGAGGCTTTCCGGTCGGCCTTCCAGCTCGGCCAGGTAGGCCTGAAACCAGGCCTTCAGGGTGGCTCTGGGCAGGCGATGGATCAGGGAACAGGTTGCCTCCATGCGATCGGCCCGGGGCAGGCGGGGGTGTTCGATAACGGTTTTAAACGATTCGGCATATCGCTTCAGCCCATCGACCAGGTGGCTTCGGCGCACCATATTGATTCCGGACCATCCGGCCCGCATCCACTGGAAGGTGGCGCATCTTACCCGGCCGCCGGCTTCGACGTAAACCGATACGGTGTAGTTGCTGTAGATCTGGGACCGGACCCACCCGAGACCGGTCACAGATAGCCCCTTTTCTTCTGAATAGAGGTAGGTCCAGTCCGTATCGGTGCCGACGATCAACCCCTTTTTCCCCACTTCGGAAGGCCGAAGCTGCTTAGAGGCCGAGACCAGAATGTTTCTGCCGTCGACGGAATAGAGTCCCAGCAGCCGGTTCAAGGCGTAGCGATGGTAGGCGCCGGAAGTCATATCCGGAGTGTTTTCGATTTGCTCCAACACCCGAACGGCCAGCGGCTTGCGGACGGGCAGGGTGGCCGTGGCCAACCGGGCCAGGTCCTGTTCATCCGCGGATAGCGGCACCCACCGGGACCAGCGGACAGTGGCCGGTGAACTCAAAGCAGACGGAATATTGGGGTTGAAGGCGAACCGCAGGATCCGTGACAGCCCGACGCTGACATCGAACTGGTGGTAGGCCGAAGGCGCGTCGAAGTGGCGTTCCGCCGTGTATAGCTTCGAAGACGCCTTGTCGGTCATGACGAAATCGATGACCGGTCCAAGCATTTCGGGCAGGCCCGCGGGATTGTCGTCGTCGGCCAGCAGGCCGATAAACTGCCAAAGTCCGTTGGAAACAGGGCCGGGCACCTCAACCACGTCCGCACCCACCGGCAGCGCCGTCAATAGAAACAGCAAAAAGGCCATAAGGCCGGCACCGGCCGGCCGGAGTCGCCGGGCATCCCTGCGGGGCGCCGATCTTGGCTTCGGATTATGATTTGGAACGGTCAGTGCCATAATGGATCCATCGGTTCGTTGTGGCAACGGGCACGTTGTCGCCCTTTGCCCATACAATAAGGACATGGCCATATCCCGTTGGAGAAAAAAGATCAACGGCCATCGGCCTGTGCCGTGTCGGGGCCATGGAGGCTATGGAAATTTCAGCAGGTCGCCACACCGGTCCTGGCAGGCCACGCTAAGCCGAACAGGGCTGCCGGCAAGGACCCGGGCGACGGTTTTCTCGGCTTTTTCCGGCGTATTGTTTGATTCGCTCAGATGGGCCAGGACGACATGTTGAAGGCTGTCGTGAACCAGCGTCTCGAGCAGGTCCCGGGTCTCGGGGTTGGACAGGTGGCCGGTCCGGCTGCGGATGCGCTGCTTGAGAGGCCAGGGGTAGGGGCCGTTTAACAGCATTTCAGGATCGTGGTTGGCCTCTATGATCAGACCCTGGCAATCCCGCAGGTGCTCGCGAACCATGGCCGTGGCAATACCCAGATCCGTCGCCACCCCGACCTTGATGCCGTTTCTGGCGATGGTGAATCCGCATGGGTCGGCGGCGTCGTGGGAGATGGCAAAAGGGTGAAGGTCCAGGGTGCCGACGGCAAAGGGGGTGCCGCAGGCAATCCGATGAAGGTCTTCAATCTTGCCCAACTGGGGCGGGGTGGCCCGATGGGTCTGGCGTGTCATGAAGACCGGCAGGTGAAACCGTCTGGCCAGCACCCCCACCCCCTGAATGTGGTCGTTGTGCTCATGGGTGACCACGATGGCGTCGAGATCGGCGGATAAAAGCCCATGATGGGCCATCCGCCTCTCGATCTCCACGCCGGACAGGCCGGCGTCAATGAGAATGGCCGTGGTGCCGTCGGAAACGAAAATGGCGTTGCCCCGGCTGCCGCTGGCCAGGGCGCAGACGGTGAGCCCAGGGGTGTCGCCGGAGTCCCGGGGTTGCTTTTCACAAGGGTCTGGCTTGACGGACAACGTTTCCATCCCAGGTTGGGGTCACTTTAATTCGAAGTCGGAATCCACGTCCTGTAGGCGTAGTCAAAGACAATTGGCTATGCCGAAAAGTGCCTAAAGTGAACTAAAGTTTGGAGTGAGTCCCGCCTTGGCGGGACTCACTTTAGTCACTCCACACTGATATGGGGTCGGTAATCCAACCCCTTCCAGGGGCAACCCAAAGCATGGTCCTCTGAGACAGGATTCTTTACAGGAAATCCTATTTTCCCGTGTGGCCGAATCCGCCGGCGCTACGTTCGGTGTCGTCCAGCACTTGGACGGCTTCCACGCGGGCGCGACAGACCCGCTGAATTACCATCTGGGCGATTCGGTCTCCCCGGTGCAGGGTGTAGGCATGTCGACCCAAGTTGATCAGGGCCACGCGAACTTCTCCCCGGTAGTCGGCATCGACGGTTCCCGGGGAATTGACAACCGTGATGCCATGGCGGACAGCCAGACCGCTGCGCGGCCGAATCTGGGCTTCGAACCCGTCGGGTAGAGCCATGGCGAATCCGGTGGGAATCAGGGCAATCTCTCCCGGGGCCAGTTGCCAATCGGCCTCAACAGCGGCGCAAAGGTCCATGCCGGCTGACTGGGGGGTCATGTATCGCGGCAGGTCGATGTCGGCGTCACACTCCGGGCGAAGCCGGTGCAGTTTAACTGTGGGTGCAGGTTCGGTCATGGCTTCAGGTGAAGGAATTCTGCTTATTATAGTCACTCCACACTTATCTGGGGCCGTTAACCCAGCCTCTTCCAGGGGCAACCCAAGGCCACGTCCTCTGGGCGTGGATTCTTTGATGGGTGGCGCCGAGGACTCAAACCCGGTTGGCGGAGAACAGCGGTGTATTGGGTTCAGGCCTTGAGCATGGTCTCAAATCGGTCAGCCCGGTCCCGCACGGGTCCGAGCAGGGTCAGGGCCAGGCCATCCGGAACGAAAAGCCGGCGGGCGAGATCCTGAACAGCGCCGGCATCGACAGCATCGATATGGGCCATGACCTCATCCAGTGGAATGAAGCGGCCGAAATGAATGTCGTTTTGGGCGATGCGCACCATCTGGTTGTCGTTGCTCTCCGAGGCCAGCAGCAGATTGCCCTTGGTGTATTCCTTGGCGTTGGCCAGTTCGGCGTCGGTCACCGGCAGATCCTTGATCCTGGCGAGTTCGGTCAAAATCAGATCCACGGTTTCCGCGGATTTGCCGGGGTCGACGCCGGCGTATACCCCGAACATGCCGGTGTCGGCATAGGATGAGCCGTAGGCGTAGACCGAATAGGCCAGGCCGCGGCGTTCGCGGATTTCCTGAAACAGCCGGGAACTCATATTGCCGCCCAGAACGGTGCTGAGAAGGGAAAAGGCAAACCGCGACGGGTCGCAGACCGAGGTGCCCGGCGCGCTCAGGCAGATGTGGACCTGTTCGAGTTTGCGTTTGTGAAGGTGAACCCGTGCCTGGCCTAGGGGAGCGATCCGGTCTGGAAATGCCGCTCCCGTTGCCACGCGGCCAAAGGCCTCGCCGACCAGGTCGATCAGATGGTCGTGGGTCAGGTTGCCCGCCGCCGAAACGACGATGCGTTCGGGTTGGTAGAAGCGGTTGAAAAAAGTTCGGATGGCCTCGGCATCAAAGCCGATGACGTTTTCGCGGGTGCCAAGGATCGATCGGCCCAGAGGATGATCTCCCCAGAAATTCTTGCCCGACAGATAGTGCACGTATTCGTCCGGACTGTCCTCCACCATGCCGATTTCCTGGAGAATGACCGGCCGTTCCCTTTCGACTTCCGTGTTGTCGAAAGCCGAATTGAGAAATATGTCCGCAAGAATATCGACCATGGGCACCAGCTGGGTGTCCATGACCTTGGCGTGATAACAGGTGAGCTCTGAGGATGTGAAGGCGTTGGTCTGGCCGCCGATGGCATCGAATTCCTTGGCGATGTCATAAGCGGTGCGCCGGGCCGTCCCCTTGAAGATCATGTGTTCGATCAGGTGGGACAGCCCGCTTTCCGGAGGGGCCTCGTCCCGCGCCCCCACATTGACCCATACGCCCATGGAGACCGAGCGCAGGTGTGGCATGGACGCGGAAAGGATGCGGACCCCGTTGGCCAGGACGGTCTTATTCAGCCTTGCCATTTTCTTCTTCTAAAATAGCCTTGTGGCTGAGGCGGATCTTGCCGTCACGGTTGATTTCCAGCACCTTGACCCGCAGCATATCGCCCTCACGGACCACATCACTGACCTTGGTGACACGCTGGGTGGAGAGCTGGGAGATGTGGCAGAGCCCGTCGGTGCCGGGAGTGATTTGAACAAAGGCGCCAAAGTCCATGACCTTGACCACTTTGCCTTCGTAGATGGCGCCCACTTCCGGCTCCATGGTAATGTCCTTGATCATGGCCTGGGCCGCATCGCCGTCTTCCTTGGTGACCGCGGCAATTTTGATTGTGCCGCTGTCGTCGATTTCGATCCGGGTGTTGGTCTCGCTTTGAATGGAACGGATCATCTTGCCGCCCGGGCCGATGATATCCCGAATCTTGTCCGGATTGATGGTGACGATGATGATGGCCGGGGCAAAGGGAGATATTTTCTTCCTCGGCTTGTCCAGGGCTTCGAGCATTTTGCCGAGGATGTGCAGCCGGCCGACGCGGGCCTGTTCCAACGCTTGCTCCAGGATGTCTCTGGAGAGCTCGTGGATCTTGATGTCCATCTGAAGGGCGGTGATCCCTTCGCTGGTGCCGGCGACTTTGAAATCCATGTCGCCGGTATGATCCTCGTCACCGAGGATGTCCGAGAGCACCACCGTATTGTTGTCACCCTTGACCAGCCCCATGGCAATGCCGGCTACCGGAGCCTTGATGGGAACCCCGCCGTCCATGAGGGCAAGAATGCCGGAGCAGACCGTTCCCATGGATGAAGACCCGTTGGACTCGAGCACCTCAGAGACGATCCGGATCGTGTAGTCGAAGTCTTCCTTGTTCGGCAGGACTTTTTCAATGGCACGGGTGGACAATCCGCCGTGGCCGATATCCCGACGGCTGGGCCCTCCGACGCGTTTGACCTCGCCCACCGAGTAGGGCGGAAAATTGTAGTGGAGCATGAAGGGGCGGAACTCTTCACCGGAAAGGGTCTCCACCCGCTGTTCGTCCTGGCCGGACCCCAGGGTCAGCACGCCGAGCACCTGGGTTTCACCCCGGGTGAACAGGGCACTGCCGTGGGGTCTGGGCAGGGTGCCGACTTCGCATTGGATGGGGCGTACCTCGTCGAATCCGCGGCCATCCATGCGGCGCCCTTCATTGAGAATCAGGTCGCGGCTGATGGTTTTTTGCAGGTCCTCTAAAATTCCGTAAGCGTCCGACTTACGGTCGGCAAAATCCCCGCCGAGGCTTTCAAAAAGCTCTGCTTTGACGGCCCGAATGGCCTCATGACGCGGCATTTTTTCAGGTACCAAAATGGCCTCACGAAGCCGCCCGGTCGCCTCTGTCTCGATTCTGGATTTGAGATCGGCGTCTTTTTCAGGCGGGCTAAAGGGGCGCTTGGTGATTCCCACTGCCGACTTGAGCTCGATCTGCATGTCGATGATGGGCTGCATGGCCTGGTGGCCGAAATAGATCGCTTCGAGCATGTCGGCCTCGCTGACGATATTGCTGCCGCCCTCTACCATGACGATGCCGGTTTTGGAGCCGGCCACGATAATGCTGATATCGCTTTGTTCCCACAGGCTGATGGGTGGGTTGGCGACGAATTCGCCGTCAATGCGACCGACCCGAACACTGGCAATGGGGCCGGCAAAAGGAATATCCGAGATTTCCAGCGCCGCGGAGGCGCCGATCATGGCCAGAATGTCCGGATCGTTCTCCTTGTCCATGGAGAGCACCGTGGCAATCAACTGGGTCTCAAAACGGTACCCCTTGGGGAACAGGGGTCGAATGGGACGGTCGATGAGCCGGGCGGTCAGGGTTTCCTTTTCGCTGGGCCTGCCGATTTCCCTTCGGAAATAATTGCCGGGAATGCGGCCGGCCGCGTAGATTTTCTCCTGGTATTCCACGGTCAGCGGTAGAAACCCCATGTCCCGCTCGTCCCTGGCCGAAACCACGGTAACCAGAACGATGGTGTCTCCATACTGGACCACGACGGATCCGGAGGCCTGTTTGGCCACTTTGCCTGTTTTGATGATCAGGGGCTTGCCCCCGATATCGGTTGTTAATATTTTTTCCATGTTTTTCTCCTGCAGCGGCTGTGTCTGCCAGTTGTTGCCGGTAGGGGGCGATGAAAGGGTCCGCCCCCTGGTCTCGACACCTGGCAACCGTTGCCCACAGGGCTGGTGCAAAGACCATGGCCCGGCGGAAATTGGGGTAAATGCTGCACGCGGGGACGGTCGACTAGCGTCTTAGCCCCAGTGTTTCGATGATGGTGCGATACCGGTTCATGTCCTTGCTCTTGACGTAGTTGAGCAGCCGGCGGCGCTGACCGACCAGCATCAGCAAGCCCCGGCGGGAATGATGATCCTTTGTGTGGATCTTCATATGTTCCGTCAGGTAGGTGATGCGATGGGTCAGAAGGCCTACCTGAACTTCCGGCGACCCGGTATCGCTTTCATGCAGCTTGAATTGATCGATCAGCTTTTTCTTGTCATCCGTTGTGAGACTCACTTTCTTTTTGCCTCCTCAAGTTAAATAGTAATGATTCAGTCCATAACTATATCGTCATCATGGCTGGTGTACAACAAAATTGTGCGGCCCGGCCGGCCCTTAACCGTTTAGAACGCAACAATAGCGGTAACGACCACCGGGCTGGGCTTCAAGCACGGCCAGAAGCTCATCCCCGGGGCCCACCACCTTGATATGCCCTCCCGGCGTGACACTGGGCCAGCCGTCGCCGGCGTCCAGTTCGTCAAGTGCCCCTCCCACGGCGATCTTTCGGGCCAGGGATGCGTCGGCCCGAAGCACGGGCAAGTCCGGTAACACATCGGCCATGGCAATGATCAGCCGGTCCAGGGTGCCGGCCCGGTCATGGCCGGCGAGCTGGTCCAAGGTAACGGCCTGCGCCAGTGAAAAGGGACCGCACCGGGTCCGTCTCAACGATTCCAGATGCCCGCCACAACCGATGGCCGCGCCAATATCAGCGCAAAGGGTCCGGACGTAGGTGCCGCCCGAACAGGTCACCTCAAAATGGACCCGGGGCAGTGCCACTGCCTGAATCGACAGGGCAAAAACGCTTACCGCCCTGGGTGGCTTTTGAACAGGCCGGCCCTGACGGGCCAACTTATACAACGGCACCCCCTGGTGCTTGAGGGCCGAATAGGCCGGGGGGGCCTGTTCGATGGCCCCCCTGAACTGTCCAAAAACCGCGTCGAGCTCGTTTCGGTCAAGTTGCGGCACAACGTTTCGGGCCGTGACAATGCCCGTGGAATCCTGGGTGTCGGTCTCCATGCCCAGCTTCAAGACCCCCGTATAGGTCTTGCTGCCGTGGAGCAGGAACCGGGCCAGACGCGTGGCGGAATTGACCGGGCAGACCATCACGCCGGTGGCAAAAGGGTCAAGAGTGCCGGTATGGCCGGCCTTGGCCACCTGGAAGATCCGTTTGACGGTGGCGACCACCCGGGCCGAGGACAAACCCGCTGGTTTGTCGATGATGATCACGCCCTTGCGCTGGCTCTTCATAAAGTCTGCAACACCCCTCTAAAGGGTGTCGGCCAGGCCCATGATTTCGCTTTTGATGTTGGAAAGCGTGGATTCAATGGTGAACCCAGCCGCGCTGACATGGCCTCCTCCTCCAAAATAACTCGCAATTTCTGATACATCGACGGTTCCGTCCGAGCGCATACTGACATGGTAGCGTCCTTCGCCCTCGGCGTGGGTGCCGCTGTTGGGCCGTTCCTGAATCATGGCGGCCAGCTTGACATTACGAATGCTTCGGGCGTAATTGATCAGGCCGTCGGCGTCCTCGGATTGGGTTCCGGTCTCCTGAAGCATTCCCTGGGAAAGGCACATGAGTGACAGCTTGCCGTTGTTCGAAATTTCGATGGAGTCCAGGGCCAGGTTGAGCAGTTTGATCCTCCCCAGGGAATAAGTCCCGTAAACATGCTGGGCAACCTTGGACGGATCAACCCCCAGGGCCACCATCTCTTCACAGATTCTGAATGCAGCCCGGTTGGTGTTGGCAAACCGGAACGAACCGGTATCGGTCAGGATGCCGGTGTAAATGGCCGTGGCGATGCTCCGGCTCACAGGAACCTCGAAGGAACGAATCAGCCGGTAGACAATTTCCGCCGTGGCGCAGGCAAAGGGCTCCACTTGCTGCAGGTGTCCGAATCCGGTGTTGGTGATGTGGTGATCCACATTGACAATGATCGGGATCCGATTGATTGCCTCCATCAAGCGGTTGCCGACCCGCTTCAGGTCTCCGCAGTCCAGGACCATGGCCGTATCATAGGTCTGGGTCCCATCGATCCGATCCGTGATCCGTTGGACCGCCGGCAGGAATCGATAAACCGCCGGAATGGGGCTGGCGTTGCACAGGGTCGCCGAAAGCCCCATGGCCTCCAGGGCCAATCCCATGGCAATGAGGGAACCAATGGCATCACCGTCCGGGTTCACATGGCTGACCAGAAGGACCCGGCGGCTATTCTTCAGATGGTTCCGGATGTGATCCATTTTCCCGTTCTAACGACTTGAGCACTTGGTTGATACGGGCGCCGTAGTCGAATGACTCATCGTAGAAAAATTCAAGGTCCGGCATATACCGCAAACCGAGTTCAGCGGCAAGGGTTCGCTTGACAAAGCCCCTGGCGCTTTCAAATCCCTTCACGACCGCCGGGGCCTCGGTCTTTCCGCCCGTTACGCTGAAATAGATGCGGGCAATTTTCAGGTCCCGGGTCAACTGGACGTCGGTAATGGTGGCCTTGGCCAACCTGGGATCTTTGACCTGTCTTTGCAGCAGCTCGGAAAGAACCCGCTGCAAATGGCCGCTGACCCTTTCGGACCGGGCGTAGGGTTTCATAGGTGGATGATCTCCATGTCGGTGTCGATCATTTCGGCCAGGCCAAGCGCCTCAACCATGTTGAATATATTGTCGATTTTGGCGTTGACCAGCGCCTGGCTGTTGCCAACCAGCGCAAAACCGATCTCCGCCCGCTGGTGCACATCGTTGGCGCCGACCTCAGCCACTGACGCGTTGAAATGATTGCGAATTCGGCCGATGATCGCCTTGACGACCGTTCGTTTTTCCTTCAATGACCGGCAGCCGTGCAGGCGAAATATTAGGGTACCGATACCGACGACCATACCGTTTCATGGTGGCCGGCGACGCGCCACCACCTTATTGGATCGTGGGTTTGATCTCTTCCAGGTAGAAGACTTCGAGCTCATCGCCGACTTTGATGTCGTTATAATTTTCAATGCCCATGCCGCATTCGTACCCGGTCTGGACTTCCTTGACGTCGTCCTTGAAGCGTCTCAGAGAGGAGAGCTTTCCTTCGTACTGGACCACACCGTCGCGCAGCAGTCGGACCAGCTGAGACCGCTGAATCTTGCCGTCGGTTACGTAACAGCCGGCCACGGCCCCCACCTTGGGGACATGGAAGACCTGACGTACTTCGGCCCGGCCCAGGACCTGCTCTTCAAACCGGGAGGCCATCATGCCCACGATAGCATCCTGGACGTCCTTGATAACGCTGTAAATGACATTGTAAAACCGCATGTCCACGCTTTCTTCCTGGGCGAGGCCCTGCACCTTGGTGTTGGGCCGGACGTTGAATCCGATGATGATGGCATCGGAAACAGCGGCCAGGGAGACATCGGACTCGCTGATGGTACCGGTGGCCGAATGGATCACGTTGATATTGACTTCGTCGTTGGAAAGCTTGACCAGGGAGTCGGTCAGGGCTTCGATGGAGCCATGAACATCGGCCTTGATAATGAGGTTCAGGTCCTTGACCTCGCCCTTTTTCATCTGATCGAACAGGTTGTCCAGGCTCAACCGGCTGGTCTTGGCCAGTTCCTTGGCCCGAAGCTTCTGGATTCGATGCTGGCTGACCTGCCGGGCGTCCTTTTCGTCCTTAAGAACGACCATTTCATCCCCGGCATTGGGAACGCCGGACAGACCGATGATCTCCACCGGAATGGAGGGACCGGCGGACTGAACCTGGGTGCCTCGGTCGTTGATCAGGGCACGGACCTTGCCGTAGTGGACACCGCAGACCACCGGGTCTCCGATATTCAGCGTCCCCTCCTGGATCAGGACGGTGGCGACGGGGCCGCGGCCCGAGTCGAGTTTGGCTTCCACCACGTGGCCCGCGGCCATCTTGGCCGGATTGGCCGTGAGTTCCATGAGTTCTGCCTGCAGGGAAATCATATCCAGCAGTTCGGCAATGCCGGTCTTTGCCTTGGCCGAAACCCGGACAAAGATGGTGTCCCCGCCCCAATCTTCAGGGGCCAGGCCCACATCGGAAAGCTCCCGTACGACCCGATCCGGATCGGCATTGGCCTTATCGATTTTGTTGATGGCAACAATAATCGGCACCTCGGCGGCCTTGGCGTGATTGATGGCTTCGACGGTCTGGGGCATGACCCCGTCGTCGGCGGCAACCACCAGTACCACGATGTCGGTGACCGATGCGCCGCGGGCCCGCATGGCCGTAAAGGCTTCATGGCCGGGTGTGTCGAGAAAGACCACTTGCCCCTTTTCCGTGGTCACGTGGTAAGCGCCGATGTGCTGGGTGATACCGCCGGCTTCGCCATCGGTGACGCTGGACTGACGGATCACATCCAACAGGGAGGTTTTGCCATGGTCAACATGGCCCATAATAGTGACCACGGGGGGGCGCTCAGCCATTTTGGCCGGGTCGTCCTCTACGATTTGAATGATGCGCTCCTCTTCAAATGCGGCCCGATCGATTTCGTATTCGAACTCGGCGGCCACCAGGGCTGCCGTATCGAAGTCAATGGTCTGATTCACGGTGACCATGACACCCATTCCCATCAGCTTGTGGATCATTTCATTGGCTTTGATCCCCATGCGTTTGGCCAGTTCAGCCAAGACAATGGTGTCGTCAATCTTGATCCGCCGCTTGATGGCCTTGGAGACGGTGATCTGTGTTTTCTGGCCGGAGGTCGCCTTGCTTTTGGCCCCCTTGCGTCCCTTGCGCCCCCGGGCTGATTTGGAATACAGGGCGGCGCCTTCGACCACCTCTTTCCTGCGAAAAGAGATTTTCTTCTTGAAAAACTTTTTGTCGCCGACCTCTTCGACGACCCGTTTCTTCACGGCCTTCTTTTTTTTGTCCTTGCCCGAAACATCCTTCTCTGCTGCCGATTCCGCCGGGACCCCAGCAGTTGAGCCCGAGTGTATCGTTTCGGCGGCGGGGACCGGTCTTGGCGCCACCTGCTTTTCCGGCAGCTTGATGATCCTTGCCGGTGCATCTTTGGGATCGTGCTTTTTGGCCGCCGCTTTCTTTGCCGGTGCCTTTTTGGCCAAGGCCTTGGCTTTGGGTTCGGCCGGAGCTGAATCGGTGACCGCTTCCGCCGCTTCCACCACTTCCGCCGCTTCCACCACTTCCGCCGCTTCCACCACGTTCGCCGCTTCCACCACGTTCGCCGATTCGGTTGGCGTCGTCAGGGTCTCAACCACAGGTTCGGTCTCAGGCTTGGCCTTGGCCGGGGGTGGGGCAATGGTCCGTGCCGCTTCCGTCTTCGCTTTCTTCTTCTTCGCGGGCGCTGGAGGGGATTGCGGTGCCTTAACCGTCGCCGGTTCAGCCGCTTCGACCGGCGTCGGCTCGACGACTTGGCCCGGTTCTGTTGCCGTCGCTGCTTCTTCAAGGGCCTCAACCGATGTTTCTTCCGAATCGGCTTCGACGACCGGTTCTTTGGGAACCACCTTTTTGCGTCGACGAATGACCGTCGGTCTGATCCGCGTCTCTTCGACCACACCGGGCTTGGTTCCGAGCAGGCCAGCCTTAATTTGCGCAACGGTATCCCCGTCCAGTGAACTCATGTGGGATCCGACTTCGATCTCCATTTCACTGAGTTTGTCGAGGAGGGCCTTGTTCTTCATGTTAAGCTGCCTGGCAAGCTCATATACCCTGATCTTTGCCATCCATACCCCCTGAATTCATTTGAACCTGGGTTGTTCGGGGGTCCAATATTGCCGGCCCCCCTTGCCGTTGCTGTTTCGCCTGCCGTGGGCTATTTCGTTTCGTTTTCCGGTACCGGTGCCGCAGCTTGCGTTTCGTCTTCCGTCGGTGGTTCTTCGGTGGCCTCGGTGGCCTCGGTGGCCTCGGTGGCTTCAGTGGTCTCCGTGGCCTCGGCGGTCTCGGTGGCCTCGGTGGCCTCGGCGGTCTCCGTGGCCTCGGCGGTCTCCGTGGTCTCCGTGGCCTCGGCGGTCTCCTCCGCCGGCGGCCCCCCCTGGCTTTCTGCCAATGCCTGGGTTCTTGCCGCCTGGATCAGTTGCCGGGCAGATTCCTCGTCGATGCCGCGAATCTGCATCAAATCTTCCACGGAGGCACCGCCGAGCTCTTCGACAGAGAAAAACCCCTTTTCGTAGAGCAGGTCAGCCGTGCCGATGCTGACATCCGGCAACGAAACCAGCGAATCATACCCGTCTCGCATGGTCTGGCTGTAACGCTCCTCGCTGATCACGTCCAAATGCCACTTGGTCAGCTTGGAGGCCAGCCGGACATTCTGGCCCCGCTTGCCGATAGCAATGCTCAGGTGTTCATCGGGAACAATCACTTCCATGGACCGGTTTTCTTCATCGATGATCACCCTGGAGATTTCGGCCGGAGACAGGGCATTGCAAACATACTTGGCGGCATCCAAATGCCAGGAGATAATGTCGATCTTCTCCCCGCGGAGTTCCTGAACCACGTTCTGAACCCGGCTTCCCTTCATCCCCACGCAGGCCCCGACCGGATCGATGTCCGAATCGTTGGAGGCGACGGCGAATTTGGCCCGAATCCCAGGCTCGCGGGCAGCTCCCATGACCGTCACGATCCCTTCGGCGATTTCCGGGACCTCGGTTTTGAAGAGGTTGACCAGGAAATCGGGATGGGTGCGCGACAAAATGATCTGAGGCCCTCGGGATTCATAGAGAATGTCCATGATGTAAGCGCGGATCCGATCGCCGCGGCGGTAACTTTCCTTGGGCACCTGCTCCCGCACCGGCAGGACCCCTTCGGTCTGACCCAGGTTGACGATGATATCGCCCCGGTCCAGCCGCTGGACGATGCCGTTGATGATCTCCCCTTTGCGATCAATGAAGGAGGCGTATACGGCGTCGCGCTCAGCGTCTTTCATCTTTTGGATGATGACCTGCTTGGCGGATTGGGCGGCAATTCGGCCGAAGGTATTGGCATCCATTTTTGTGCCGAGGCTGTCGCCCATTTCGCAGTCCGGATCCAGGGCGCGGCCTTCCTCGAAACCGATTTCCAACTCGGGATCGGCCACTTCTTCGACCACTTCCTTGAACTGGAAAACCTCTATCTCGCCGGTTTCGTCGTTAAATTGGGCCTCGATATCGATCCGGTTGCCGTACTTCTTCCGGGCGGCCGATTTCAGCGCCTCTTCCAGTGCCTGAATCAGGACGCCTCGGTCGATCCCCTTGTCACGGCTGATCTGTTCAACCACGCGTTTGATGTCTGTAATTAACATCCGTTTTCTCCGTGTTGTTGGGTTTCCTTCCGGAAAAACGCACGTTCTGATGACAGTTGCCGCCATGCTGTCATCGGCGCAAGGCCCAGTGGGGCCCTGGCCTGTCATTTCAAGATCACCCCAGAGGCTCTGCAACAAGATGTGCCTTGGCGATCCCGTCGTAGGGCAGGGCCACGGTCCGGTTGTCCACACAAAGGTGGACCCGGTCCTCGGTCATGCCCAGCAAAATGCCTGTAAATGCTTTGCGCCCGTCGATGGGACTATCCATCTGAATTCGGGCGCGTCGGTCCTTGAACCGCTCAAAGTCGCTGACCCGGACCAGCGGTCGTTCCACGCCGGGAGAAGAGACTTCCAAACCATAAGGGCCGACATCATCCAGGCTGACGTCCAGCAGGTCGGCCACCTGTCGGCTGATGTCGGCGCAGTCTTTCAGGGTGACACCGCCGGGCTTGTCAATATAGAGCCGCAGCACCCGGCCGGCACTTTCCCGCTGGTAGGCGACCTGGATCAACTCCATGCCCTCGGCCATGCAGACCGGTATCGCAAGGTCAAGCACCCGCTGGGCGATCTGTCGGTCCTTGGTGGTTCCCGCCACCGCCGCCGTTGGCCCTCCGTCGGCCCAGTTTATGGAAATTTCTTTCGATTTCAACGGGTTGCTGCTCTCTCTTTAAAATACAAAAACGGGCATATGCCCGCTTTCTTTCATTTTAGGGATTGGCCTTTCGGATAACCCCCCTGGCTGTGTAGTGAGAACTTTATCTGTTCATGAAAATACCATAAAGTAGAAATTAACTCCAAACCACACATGGGCAAAAGGGGGCACCCTTTGCCAGCCCTCAATGAAAAAAGGCGGACCTGATGGAGCGGGCAACGAGATTCGAACTCGCGACACCAAGCTTGGGAAGCTTGTACTCTACCAACTGAGCTATGCCCGCTAACCAGAAAACAGTAATTAGGACAAAATTGTTCCGTTGTCAACAGGTATTACGAAAAGAAGATTCCTTGGGCCTGTCGCCGGTTTTGGGATTGACAGGGTAGCCGGCGTCAGGGATTGGGATTGTCCGGCCCTGCGGTGGCTGGGGAGTCGAGCTGGCGGAGAAGGTCGCGCAGGCCGGATTCAATGTCTGCCAGGGCTTTGCGATCAACCTGGACGGACGTTTCCGGGTCACCGGCGGCCAGGTACCGCCGCGCACCCTCGATGGTAAATTTTTTTTTGTAGAGCAGGTGGCGAATGTGAAGGATCAGTTCAACGTCCTTGCGCCGGTATAGGCGTTGACCGGAAGCGGTCCGCTTGGGGCGGATCCGGGAAAACTCGGTTTCCCAGAATCTCAGCACGTAGGGGGGGACATCAGCCAGAGTACTGACTTCCTTGACCCGGAAGTAGAGTTTGTCCGGCAGGTGGCTGGTTTCGAATCTCTCCTCGGGCATATCGAAGGCTCCGGGGAATCAAGAACATCAGGTCGGCAGGTCGGCGTTGAATTCGTGAATCAGCCGGTCTGTTATCCCCTGGTGAACAGGATTGACGGTGTCGTCTTCTAGGGTCTGTTCAGCGGATCGATAAACGATCCTGAAGGTGACGCTTTTTTTGCCTTGGGCAATCGGCTCACCGGCATATACGTCGAGCAGGTGAAGCCGTTCCACCAAAGGGTGGTCGTTTCGGGCGGCACTGTCGAGGATACCCATGGCCTCCACGGTGTCAGCCACGATCAGGGTCACGTCGCGGCTGGTGGCCGGATACCTGGGAACGGGACGAGCCGTTGCAGTGTCGGGCAGCGATTCGGCCAGGGCCTGCATATCGATTTCAAACACGAAGGCCTCTTGTTTCAGGTCGTAGGCGGCGCGGGTCGCAGAAGAGACTTCCCCCACCCATCCCAGTTCCCTTCCGCCTGCGATCAGACGGGCGCTGTGGCCGGGGCGTGTCATGGTGCAATCATCGGCCGGTATGGCGGTAAAGGTTGGCCGTTCCAGCCCCAACCGTTCCAAAAGGGCCTCTATCCCCCCCTTGAGGTCATAGAAATCGCAAGGGATTTCTTTTTGCTGCCAGTGTCCGGCCGCGCGCGCGCCGGTCCACAAGGCGGCAAACCGTTCCTGCTCATGGGGGAGGCTGTCCGGGTCATCCATGTCGAAAAAAACATGGCCGATCTCAAAGAGCCGAAGGTTGCGGTTTTGCATGGCCAGATTGTGGACCGCGGTCTGGAGCATGCCGGCAATCAGGGTGGGTCGCATGACCGCCTGGTCTTCGCTGATGGGATTGACAATGGCAACGCCTTTTCGCCTGGGATCCTCCGCCTTCAGGTCGAGCCGGTCCGCTGAATCGCCGTGAATGAAACTGTAGTTGATCACTTCGCTGAATCCCATGCCGGTCATCAAGGTCTTGATCTGGTGGCGCAGGTCCAGGGCAGCGACGGACCCGCCGGCCTCGGCGGTCATTCGGGGAAAAGAGACGGCGATGTTGTTGTAGCCGTACAGCCGGGCGATCTCTTCACTCAAGTCTTCCCACCGGCTGACATCGACCCGAAACGACGGGGGCGTCACCGCCAATCGGTCCGCGTCGATGGTGTCGACAGAAAATTCGACGGATGACAGATACCGGGCCATGTCCGCAACGCTCAGGTCGGTGCCCAGCCGTCGGTTGACGGTCGCGGCGCTCATGGAGATGACCTTTTGTTCAGCCGGCCTGGGGTGAGCGTCGATGACGCCGGAAACCAGGGTGCCACCGCAGATCGCCACCATGAGTTGGGCGGCCCGATTGAGGGCGTTCACCGTTCCATGGGGGTCGGCGCCACGCTCAAACCGGTGGGAGGCATCGGTAGCCAGCCCCAGCGCCTTGGCGGTCTTTCGAACGCTGACCGGGTTGAAACAGGCGCTTTCGATGAGCACCCGGCGGGTGTCGTCGGCGATCTCCGAGTTGAGTCCGCCCATGACCCCCCCCACGGCCACCGGCTTTTTGCCGTCACAGATCATGCACATGCCGGCTTCCAGGGTCCGCGGCTTTTCGTCCAGGGTCGTGAAAGGCTCCCCGTCTGCAGCCGCTCGGACCACGATGCGGTTTTCTTCCAGGCGGTCGAAGTCAAAGGCGTGCAGCGGCTGACCCAACTCCATCATGACGAAATTGGTGATGTCCACCACATTGCTGATGGGCTTGAGTCCCACGGAGACCAGCCGGTCTTGAAGCCAGAAAGGGGACGGGCCGACGGCAATGTCAACGACCAGGCGGGCTGCGTAGCGGGGGCAAAGGTCGGGATCGCAAAGGGTCACTGACGTCATTTGCTCAATGCCGCCGGTTCCCCGGGGCAACTCGATTTCCGGATAACGGATTCGGGTTCCGACAGCAGCGGCAATTTCCCGGGCCACGCCAAGAATGCTCAAGCAGTCGGATCGGTTTGGGGTCAGACCGATCTCCATCACCGTATCGTTCAGGCCCAAGGCCTGATTCAGGGCCTGACCCACCGCCAGGTCGGCCGTCAGGGCCATGAGGCCGCTTCGGTCCATGCCCAGGCCCAGTTCGGCCTCGCTGCAAAGCATGCCCTGGCTGTCTTGCCCACGGATTTCTCCGGTCCGGAGCGTTTTTCCGTCGGGCATCCGGGTCCCGGGAAGGGCGCAGGGCACCAGCATCCCCTCGGCGGCGTTGGGGGCACCGCAGACCACGGTGAGGGTCCGCTCGCCGATATCTACCCGGCACAAGCGGAGCCGGTCGGCGTTGGGGTGGGGGGTAACGGCCTGGATGCGACCGACGCGGACGCTCTCCAGGAAGGCAAAACGGTCCCAGATTGCCTCCACCTCCAGGCCCGCCATGGTCAGGGCCTCGGCGATGGCATCCGGGGCCAGGTCCACGGAAACATACTCTCTTAACCAGCTCAGACTGACTATCATGTTAAAACTGCCCCAAAAACCGCAAATCGTTTTCGAAAAATTTTCGGATGTCGTCGATGCCGTACTTGAGCATGGCAATCCGTTCCACCCCCATGCCGAAGGCAAAGCCCGAATACCGCTCGGTGTCGTAACCGACATTTTCAAAGACCGCCGGGTGCACCATTCCCGAGCCGAGCACCTCCAGCCACCCGGTCTGGGAGCAGACCCGGCATCCCTTGCCGCGGCACATGACGCAGAGAATGTCCACTTCGGCGCTGGGCTCGGTAAAGGGAAAGAAGCTGGGTCGGAACCGCAGGCTGGTCCGGGCGTCAAACATGTCATGGACAAAGGCCGTCAATATCCCCTTCAGGTCGCCGAAAGAGACCTGTTCGTCCACCAGCAGCCCCTCCACCTGGTGAAACATGGGGGTATGGGTCAGGTCCGAATCGCAGCGGTAGACCTTGCCCGGGGCAATGATGCGCACCGGAGGGCGGCGTTTTTCCATGACCCTGGGCTGGGTGGGTGAGGTATGGGTCCGCAGCACCACATTGGGAGAGATATAGAAGGTGTCCTGCATGTCCCGGGCCGGATGGTTTTTGGGAATGTTCAGGGCTTCGAAATTGTAATAGTCGGTTTCGATTTCCGGCCCCTCGGCGATGGCAAACCCCATTTTCCGGAAAATATTGCAGATGGCGTCGGTGATCTGGGTGATGGGATGCAAGGTGCCGAGGCCCGCAGGTCGGCCGGGCAGGGAGACGTCGATGCGATCATCGTCGGCCACCTGGTGCTGGATCCGTTCCAGGGTCTTCTCGATCCGGCCTTCCATGCGAATTTTGGCATGGTTGACGAGCTGGCCGGCCCGGGGTCTGTCCTGGATCGGCAATGTCGAAATTTTCCGCAGGAGCTGCGTCACCAGGCCTTTGCGGCCCAGGTAGCGGACCGAAATCTCCCGGACCTGTTCGCTCCGGGAGGCGGCGGCAAGGGCTTGTTCGGCCTCCTGTTCAATTTGCGCGATGGTATTTTCCACGATTCGGGCTCTGTCTTTGGGGCGTGGCGGGTGACGGGTGGCCATGGCCGCCCGCTGGGAGGCGGCCATGGGGGTACGCTTCGGCTATAGCTGCTGGGAGGCCAGTTGGGCGATCTGGGTAAATCCGGCAGGATCGGAGACAGCCATTTCAGCCAGCACCTTGCGGTCCAGTCCCACACCGGCCAGTTTCAGCCCGTGCATCAGCTTGCTGTAGCTCAGATCGTTCATTCGGGCACCGGCGTTGATGCGGGCGATCCACAACCGCCTGAAATCCCGTTTGCGGACACGGCGATCCCGGTAAGCATAATTCAGGGCCTTGTCTACGGAATCGGCCACGGTTCGAAACAGCTTGCTGCGTCCGCCACGAAACCCTTTGGCCAGCTTCAGCAGCTTTTTCCTTCGTTGTCTTGCTTTGAATCCTCTTTTTACACGCATGGTTTTCTCCTTGTATCCGGCATGGGCGCGGCCGCCGGCCGACTACCCGTTGGGCAACAGCAGCCGGACTTCTCTGACGTTGGTCTTGTCAATGATTTGGCCTTGGCGAAGCGACCGTTTGCGCTTGCGGCTCTTCTTGGTCAGGATATGGCTTCCGTTGGCCTTTGAAAAGGTGAATTTGCCCGTTCCTGTCCGCTTGAATCGCTTGGCGGCAGCCCGGTTGGTTTTAATTTTCGGCATTTTCGATGTCTCCTTGGTTAATGTATGCATACCCGGCAGCCGGTGATCCATAGGCCGGGATGACACCCGGCATTCCATGGCATGCCGCAGGCATGGATGCATCGGCGCTGGAATTGCGGTCAATTGCAAACACATATGGCGCGAGCCGACTATTACAACAGCTCGCGCCACGATATGTCAAGTCTGTTATGCGGGCAGCCTTCCGGGAGAACCGGATAACGGGCGGACCCTGTAAGCCGGAACCGACACCGGTCAGGAGGTCTTGGGCGTCAGGATCATCATCATGGTGCGACCCTCGAATTTGGGCATCTGTTCCACCACGGCAACATCACTGGCCTCGTTGGCGATCCGTTCAAGAAGGCTTCGGCCAAGCTGGGAGAGCGTGATCTCCCGGCCACGGAACATGACGGTGACCTTGACCTTGTCATTCTTCTCGATAAATTTCCGGATATGACCGAGTTTGGTCTGAAGGTCATGTTCCCCTGTCTTGGGCCTGACCTTGATCTCCTTGACCTGGAACGTGCTTTGTTTCTTCTTGGCTTCCTGTTTCTTTTTGGTCTGCTCGTATTTGTACCGGCCGTAGTCCATGATCTTGCAAACCGGCGGGTTTGCATTGGGGGAGATTTCCACCAGATCGAGCCCGAAATCTCCAGCCGTGGCCAGGGCCTTGTAGGTCGGCATAACGCCGACCTGCTCGCCCTCGGGATCAATGACGCGAACTTCCTTGGCCCGGATATCACGGTTGATGTTGATTTGGTCGGATCGCACCGGCCGGTTTGGTCTTCTGGGTATAGCTATGCCCGCACCTCCTTTTCTGCTGCCACTGCCGGAAAACGGTTCCGTCTGTGTGGCGGATACTGTCGCCCTTTCCAATGCCACGCCCCATGGCGTGGTTGGCCTACCATAAAAAAATTCCGGCTCCGGGGCTGATCGGACCGGGAAAACCGGACTGTCCCATATAAGATAACGTTAGGTAATGCAACCAAAAAATGCAATACAAAAAACGTTTCTATGGACAAAGTCCCTGTCGAATCGACGTTTTTTGTGCCTCCGGGGGAGAACCCCCACAACATATTGACAAGGCTTGGTGTGAATCGGCCCAGAAGGCCCTATTGGGCCAGCGTGTATCGGGCCAGAAGGCTGTCATGCCAGTACCTGTTTTCAGGGTTTTGAAAAAAAAGCTTGAACAGTGTCAGGCTTTGGGCCCGGAGCACGCCGGAGACGATTTCCAGGGTTCGATCCCTGTACAGCGGTGCCAATTGGCTGCGGTCACATTGAGCCCCCCCACCCATGATGTCCTCGTAAGCATAGACGATTCGTCCGATGCCACGGATCAGGATCCCGCCGAAGCACATGAGGCAAGGCTCCAGGGTACAGTAAAAGGCGATCTCGGACGGGGGCGCGATGGGGTCTATGTGTTCGAGTTGCCGCAAGGCGAGCATTTCGGCGTGATCGGTTTCGTTTCGGCCGCCTCCGGCCGTCCCGGTGCGCGATCCCGTCGCCAATACCCGGCCGCCGGCCACGGCCACGCAGCCCACGGGAAATTCGCCGGCTTCGAGCGCCGCTTGGGCCTGGGATAGGGCCAATTCCATGAATGACCGGTCGTCCATCATGATCCTTTTGCCCCGTCGCATGCGTCTGCATCGCAATTGCAGCTGCCGTGGATTTCAAAGGCGTAGAGAATGCGATGGGCCATTATGATCCTTTGGGGGTCGATGGGGTCAACGCCTGACCTGGCGGCCAGGTCGGCCAAAGCGGTCCTGGACGGGATGCCGTCCAGCCCGGTGGCAACGACCCGGCCGGTGTCTCCATGGAGCACATCCGCGTTTTCGCCGTTGGTGACCACCACCACCGGAATCTGGTATGGGGCCAGCACCCTTGCTGCTGCCAGGGCCGGTTGGTGACGGGTCACCAGGGATCCGGGGGCGTATTTAACGGCCATGCAGATGCGTTCGGCCAGGGTGATGACGAAGTCCACCCCGATTTCGGCGCATCGGTCCTCAATGGCAAAGCGGTAACGGTAGCGGGGCGTAATCTCTTCTTTGGCAAACCCGCAGCCTTCAACCAGTCTTCGGGCCAGCTTCTGTCGGTAGCGTTCATCATGGGTGTCGTCAATCATCCGGCCGGTGAGAAAATCCCTGCAGGTGCCGAAAGTGAGATGATGGTCGTTCACCGGTAGCCCTTTTCCCCTTTCATGTTTTCACCCATGGCGAGGCGTATCCTGGCACTGATTCTGGATCACCCACTTCGTCGGATTATAGCAGGTCAACTATTTCCTTTACAAGCGGTTCGGGTTGTGAATAGTAAAACTTTTTGTCAATCGCCATATTCGCGGACCGTTGTTTCGGTGACCGCCAGACAATTGCACCCATGACAACCAGCATTCGAGAGTCCTTTGAGGAGCGGGAAAAAGGCTTCATGTCGCCTTACGGTTGCCTGAGCTGTGAATCCCGTGGCCGCCGCCAGGCAGAGCCCCCTTCGAAAATCAGAACCGCCTTTCAGCGTGACCGGGACCGTATTTTGTATTCCAACGCCTTTCGGCGGATGAAATACAAGACCCAGGTTTTTCTGTCGCCCATGGGCGACCAGTACCGGACCCGGCTGACCCACACCCTGGAGGTGGCCCAGATCGCCCGCACCATTTCCCGGGCCATGCGGCTCAACGAGGATCTGGCCGAGGCCATCGCCATGGGGCATGATTTGGGGCACACCCCCTTTGGCCACGGTGGGGAGACGGTGCTCCAGGAGATTTTTTCGCCGACTTTTTCCCATCGCAAGCAGAGCCTTCGCATCGTGGACGTGCTGGAAAAAAACGGCCAGGGGCTCAATTTGACCCACGAGGTTCGTGACGGCATCCTCAAGCACTCCAAGGGGTACGGTCGAATCATTCCGGAAGATCCCGCCGAACGGGCCTCGACCCTGGAGGGTCAGGTGGTCCGGGTGGCGGACATCATGGCCTACCTCAACCACGATCTTGACGACGCCATCCGCAGTGGGGTGGTGACCGACCGGCAGGTGCCTGAAATCTGTACGCAAGTTCTGGGACGGACCCACTCGGAGCGGGCCACCACCATGGTCCGCGACCTGGTTTTTACCAGCCGGTGCAGGGACGGGGCCTTGGTCCTGGAAATGAGCGACGAGGTATACCAGGCCATGACGGTGCTGAGAAAGTTCCTCTTTGAAAACGTCTACCGGGCACCCCGGGTCCATGCGGAGTTCGTCAAGGCCAAAAAAATCCTGTCCGAGCTCTACACCTATTTTCTGGAAAATGGCGAGGCCCTCCAGGTCGAACTGGACCGGATGGACATGGGGGGATGCAATCACGGTCAATACCCCCGCAAACGGGTGGTCTGCGACCTGATCGCCAGCATCACCGACCGATACGCACTGAACCTTTACGAACGGATCTTTTTTCCTTCCCCCATGGTGTAGCCGGTGCCCGATTTTCCCCATCCGAACCGATTTCTGGCACACTACGGCGACGCTTGTGCCGACACTCTCGGCCGTCTCGGGGATCTCTTTGATGAGATGGCCCGACATTATGCCGCGGTGGCCGAGGCCTATGGGTTTCACTGCGAAGGATGCGCGGACAATTGCTGCCGAACCCGGTTTTTCCACCACACCCTGGTGGAGTTTTTAATGCTGCACCGAGGGGTTGCCGCCCTGACCGAAGAGGCCCGCGCCAGTGCCATGGGACGGGCCGCAAAGGAGGGCAAGTCGGCGGTCGGTGCTGACAGCGGATTGATGAGGGTTTGGTGCCCCCTGGCGGAGGACGGTCGGTGCATGATCTACGACTGCCGTCCCATGATCTGCCGGCTCCACGGCCTTCCCCATGAGCTTCGCCACCCGGTGCGGGGGGTGGTTCAGGGGCCGGGATGCGCCGCTTTTGATGCGGCCTGCGGCGGGCGGATTTACCGGCGGCTCGACCGTACGCCCCTGTACCGGCGCATGGCCGAACTGGAACAATCACTCAGACAGGCCACTGGATTTGACGGCCGAATACGGATGACCGTGGCGGAAATGGTCCGTCGCTTCTGACCACCGGGTGCCGGCGAAGGCATCGCCCACGAATTGGAATGTCCCGTGAAATACCTTGACGATGACCAGATCGACCGGCTTGAGGGTCGGCGGCTGGAAGACCATGACACCTTTCGGTTTCGTTGCCATGCCGGCCTGGCATGCTTCAACCAGTGCTGCCGGAACCTCAACCTTTTTCTCTACCCTTACGACGTGCTGCGACTGAAGAACCGTCTGGGCGTCACCTCGGATGAATTCTTGGACACCCATGTGGATGTGGTCCTGCGGCCCGGCAGCCATTTTCCCGATGTGCTGTTGCACATGACGGACAATGCCCAGCAGACCTGTCCCTTTCTTACCGATTCGGGCTGCTCGGTCTACCCGGACCGTCCTGATGCTTGTCGGACCTTCCCGGTGGAACAGGGAAGCCTTTACGATGCCGACCGGCGTCAGACCCGCATGGCCCATTTTTTCCGACCGCCGGATTTTTGCCAGGGCCAGTATGAGGATCAGCAATGGACCCCCGACACCTGGGCCCAGGACCAGCAGGCCCGGGTCTATCACCGCATGACCCGACGCTGGGCGGAACTGCGGGTGATGTTCCAACAGGATCCATGGCGGGGGCAAGGCCCCAAAGGTGCCCGGGCCAAAATGGCCTTTATGGCCACCTACAACATGGACCGGTTCCGGCCGTTTGTCTTTGAAAGCACCTTCCTCAAGCGTTACCGGGTCAAGCCGAAAACAATCAAGCGGATTCAGCGCGACGAGGCCGAACTCCTGCTCTTGGGGTTCGATTGGGTACGTCTTTTTCTCTGGGATCAGCCGACCGATCGCCTTCGACCGAAGGTATAGCCTGCCGATGATCCGGGGTTTTGCCCTGTAAGGGCCGCAGTAAATATTTTTCCAGGATTCCAAAACCCCTCCTCCGTTACGGGTTCGGGATAACAGCCGTTCAATTCGAAGTAGGAATCCACGTCCTTTGGTCCAGGATTCTTTACTGCTGCGTTACCTTCAGTCCCGAAACTTGCCCGATTATCCGAAAAGCCCACGTTCTCGGGTACAGGGACCGGTAGGGAGTTGAAGCTATGGCCCCATACCGATCGTCCGATTGCCGTTTGGAGTGGGTTGACCGTCTCTCGCGGGTGGATCGTGAGGCCTGGGATGCCCTGGCCCAGTCGGCGATTTTACCCCTGGCATCATCCGCGCTTTCTCTGGCAAAACCGGGGCTATGGCGACTTTGAGGACTATCTGGCGAGCTTTTCGGCCGGCCAGCGGCGAAACATTCGGAGGGAGCGGCAGGCCGTGGCCGACCAGCAAATCTCGGTGGTCCCGTGTGCCGGCGAAGAGGCCCCCCTCCGGTATTTTGAACGGATGTACGAATTTTACCTGCGGACCAACGCCAAGTTCGGGCCCTGGGGATGTCGGTATCTGACCGAGGCGTTCTTTGACGGGCTGGCGAAAACCTGCCGCAGGCACCTGCTCTTCATGGCGGCCCACGAAAATGGCGCCGGGTCTGATCCGGTCGCCATGGCCCTGCTCCTGGCCAAGGGCGGCGGTCTCTGGGGGCGTTACTGGGGGGCCGATCGATCCATTCATGCCCTGCATTTCGAGGTCTGCTATTACCGCCCCATGGCCTGGGCCATTGAAAAGGGGATTTTGCGGTTCGATCCCGGCATGGGCGGCGACCACAAGCTGCGGCGCGGTTTTGCCGTCAGTCCTGCCGTCAGCCTTCATCGCTTTTTCGACCCGCGCCTTCAGCGGGTTTTCGCCCTGTCCATGGACGAGATCAACCGGCTCGAAGACCAGCGAATGAACGCCATGAATCGGATGGCACCCCTTTCAAGGCAAAAATGGCAGAATACCTTCCTTGAACCTTGAACATTAAAAATTGAGTTCCGAGCCGCGAGAAGGCACCCTCCTGGCCCTGGCCGGCACCGTTTTACCCATATGAAACAGCGAAGAGCCAAAAATTGGATATTGGACATTAAGCCCTCCTGAGGATCACTGGGCCTAATTGGCGAACCGGCTCACCCGACAACCCCATCACACGACCCCCTCGGGCATGGGGGCCATTGCCTCACCGCCCAGCACATACCCCCCGTCCAGGCGCAATACGCTGCCGGTCATGAAGGGGGCACTATCCACCAGGAAGGTCACCGCCCGGACCACATCGTCGAGCCGACCCACCCGACCCAAAAGGGTGTGATCCGTCAGTGCGCGCTGTTGGGCGCAGTCGAGCAGGCCCCACCCCCGGGTACCCGGGCCGTGTCGGGTTTCGACAAAGCCCAGCATGATTTCGTTGACCCGCACTTCAGGGGCGCCCATGCGGGCCCATGTTTCGGTGAGCAGGGAGACGCCGCGGTTGGCCGCGGCATAGCCATCATTGAAGACCAGGCCGGCGGGTCCGCTTCGGCCCACCAGGGCCGCGATGGACGACAAGTTGATGACCGCAGCATTGCCGGAGGCCTTGAGCAACGGCAGGGCCGCGTTAAAAACCAGCCACTTGGCCCGAAGGGTGGTGGCCATTTCCAGGTCCCACTGCTGCTGGACATAGGGGCCGTGGACCACCGGCCAGCCACCGCGTTCGATATTGTTGACGAGGATGTCGAGTCTTCCGAACCGATCCGCCACCCGGGCCATGAGATCGGCCACCTGGAGCTCGTCTCTTAAATCAGTGCGCAGCATCAGGCAGCGATTCCCATAAGACGCAAAGGCCTTCCGACATTCCTCCAGACTTTCTTCCCAGTCAAAGTGGGTCAGGACCACGGCAGCGCCGGCTTCGGCCAGGGCCATACCGATACCCCGGCCGATGCCCTGGATCGCGCCAAGGACCAAGGCTGTTTTTCCGTTCAGGTTCATCACGACCTCAAATAACAGGTTTGCCCTGATTGATGGGTTCGTAAAAATTCAAATTTACCACAAGGACTCGAAGTTGAACCATTTAAATGACAAGTTGCTTTTTCTATGCGATCTTGGTGCCTCGTGGTTCGAAAGACTTATTACGGGGTCGCCAATTGTTAAATGTCACCAAAAAGTTTGCGTTTGACCCATTCCATGGCCAGTTCAAGCAGGGCCAGGTCATCGGACCGGGCCGCTTCCAGGGTTTCACCGGTCAGGTCCGGGTCGTGCCGGCCGTCGCCCTCAAAGAGATGGGCCCGAAAGGCGTCCAAATCATAGAGGGCCATCTGAAAGAGATATGCTTCCCCGAAACCCAGGGGGCCGGGCCGCAACCGGTTTTTCAGGGAAATAATTTCCAGCAGGCGATCGTTGTAGCGGTTGTAAGGGACCGCCCCCTGGGTTTCCAGCCATTGTTCCGGTGTTCGAGAGACATGCGTTTCAAAGCCCCGGCAGTGGGGTTCACGCAACACCATGAAATGCTCGGCAATGCGGCCGGTTTCCCGGGACCGGGACACGGCCCGCATCAAGGGGTAGGTGCGGCACGATGCGGGCCGGGCGGCGTAAACCGAACACCCCTTTTCGGTAACAAAAGGGCATGGCCGGTCTCGGCCGGGGTCCGGTTTGATGGAAACGATGGGAAGACCGGTTTCAGGCCCCATGTGCATTTGGGTGTACCGGGCCAGAAATTCCTGGGAGGTCAGTCCCAGGTGGGTTTTTAGCTGAAGAATGTCATAGGGGGTCAGGAACTGGTTTAAGTCCCGGCAGCAGGCATTGAAGCATGGAACATCGGGAGAACAGTCGAAACAAAACGTTTCGGATGGTAAAACAGGAACCGTTTGCGAATGGGTCATGGCGTTCTCTCATGTTGGGCTGGCTCCGGGAGGCCCCCCCGGCAGGATCTGGGTGTATGAGGTATCATGACCGATTTGCCTGTCAACGAAAAAGTAGCCTGTCCTAAATTTTGGAGGGCAGGAAGAGCCCAATCGCCATACCACATATAGTAGGATGCAAATTTGTGCCGTCTACATATGCGTATGAATTCACAACCCTTGGGGAGCGGTGCCTTCAAAGGCTCACGGTGGGGGCAAAAGTGCTTGACAAGGAAAAGGCCGAATGATATTTAAATATCCTTGTTTTAGGCTTATCTAATTGAATTTAAAAGAAATTTTTTGTCCGCCGCTCTTCTGGATTGTTCGGCGGACGTCTCAAACCCGTTCAGAGTCTTGATAAATTCGGTAACAATGGCATCTCATTAAGCCGAAGTCACGAAGGGAGGTGTGATTACGCAAGCGTACCAAGTAAAGGCTTAGTACGGAGGTCGAACTATTAACCGGTTTGCAGAGCAACTTTAAATCAGGAGGTATTGTAAATGCCAAGTTTTGTCATTCAGGAAAAATGTGACGGTTGCAAGGGTGGCGAAAAGACCGCCTGCATGTACATTTGTCCCAACGACCTGATGGTCCTGGATCCCAACGCCATGAAAGCGTACAATCAGGAGCCGGACCAGTGCTGGGAATGTTTTTCATGTGTGAAGATCTGCCCGACCCAGGCCATCGAAGTGCGCGGCTACGCCGACTTCGTACCCCTGGGAAGCTCCATCATGCCCATGATGGGCACCGAAGATGTCATGTGGACCTGCAAGTTCAGAAACGGCCTGGTCAAACGCTTCAAGTTCCCCATCCGGACCACCCCCGAGGGCGCTGCCAATGCCTACGCGGACCTCAAGGGCCAGGATTTGGCGAGCGGCCTGCTGTCGACCCAAGAGGCCGATGGCTTCGCCCTTCCCGTGCCGACCGAATTGGCATAATCCGGCCATATTTTGCGACGTACGTGTATCATGACCCATTCGTATATCTACTTTAAGGAGGAATGAATATGGCATTACCGAATAAACCCAAGGGAGAACTCAAGGCCGTTAGGGATCCGGAAGTCGTGGAGAAAGAAGTTGACATTCTCATCGTTGGCGGTGGTATGGCTGCCTGCGGAGCGGCATTTGAGGTCAAGAAATGGCTCAAAGACGGCCAGACCGTCATGCTCTGTGACAAGGCTGCCATGGAGCGTTCCGGCGCCGTGGCCCAGGGCCTGTCCGCCATCAACACCTATATCGGCGACAACTCGATTGAAGACTACGTCCGCATGGTCAGAAACGACCTTATGGGCCTGGTCCGCGAAGACCTGATCTACGACCTGGGTTGCTACGTGGATGATTCCGTGCACCTGTTCGAGGAATGGGGCCTGCCGGTCTGGAAAAAGACCGAAGACGGCAAGAACCTCGACGGCAAGAAGGGTCAGAAGATGGGGACCCTCAAGGGAGGCGCCATCCCGGTCCGCACCGGTAAATGGCAGATCATGATCAACGGTGAATCTTACAAACGGATCGTCTCCGAAGCGGCCAAACTGGCTCTGGGTGAAGACAACATTCTTGAGCGCTGCTTCATCGTCGAACTGCTCCTGGACGCCAATGTGGAAAACCAGATTGCCGGCGCGGTCGGTTTCTCCGTCCGTGAGAACCGGGTTTACATCATCAAGTGCAAGACCATGATGGTCGCCTGCGGCGGTGCGGTTAACATTTATCAGCCGCGTTCAGTGGGCGAGGGCAAGGGCCGTGCCTGGTATCCGGTCTGGAACGCCGGCTCCACCTACACCATGTGCATGAAGGTCGGTGCCGAACTCTCCATGATGGAAAATCGTTTCACCCCGGCCCGTTTCAAGGACGGTTACGGCCCGGTGGGCGCCTGGTTCCTGCTGTTCAAGGCCAAGGCCCTCAACGGTCTGGGCGAGAACTTTGCCGCCAGCGACGCCGCCAAGGCCGAACTGGAAAAATACGCGCCATACGGAACCGCCGCCATCACCCCGACCTGTCTGCGAAACCACCTGATGCTCTTCGAGATGAAGGAAGGCCGCGGACCGATCATGATGGACACCGTGACCGCTCTGGCCGCCTTGGGCGCCACCATGGACAAGAAGGAACTCAAGCACCTCGAGTCCGAGGCGTGGGAAGACTTCCTCGACATGACCTGCGGTCAGGCCAACCTCTGGTGTGCCCAGGACTGCGAACCGGAAAAGAAGAATTCCGAGGTCATGCCGACCGAACCTTACCTGCTCGGTTCCCACTCCGGGTGCTGCGGTCTGTGGACTTCCGGCCCGGACTACGACTGGGTCCCGGAAGCTTACAAGATCAAGGCGAGAAACGGTAACATCTACAACCGCATGACCACCGTCGAGGGTCTTTTCACCGCTGGTGACGGCGTGGGCTGCTCCGGCCACAAGTTCTCCTCCGGGTCCCATGCCGAGGGTCGTGTTTCGGCCAAGCAGATGGTCCGCTATGCCACGGATTTCGCCGATTTCACCCCGGCCCTGGCCCAGAGCAAGGAAGAACTGGTCGACATGATCTACAAGCCGGTCCGCACCTTCCTCGACCACTGCGATTACACCACGGCCATCGACATCAACCCCAACTACATCAAGCCCGAAGGCATGATGTACCGGCTGATGAAGGCGACCCACGAGTACGGTGCCGGAACCGCCACTTACTACCAGACAACCACCAAGAGCCTGGAAGTTGTCATGGATCTGCTCCAGACCATGCGCCAGGACTGCGAGAAAATGGCTGCCGGCGACTTGCACGAACTGATGCGCGCCTGGGAGATCGAGCACCGCATCTGGACAGTGGAAGCCCACCTGCGCCACATCCAGTACCGCAAGGAAACCCGCTACCCCGGCTTCTACTATCAAGCCGACTACCCGGGACAGGATGATGCGAACTGGTTCTGCTTTGTCAATTCCAAGTTCGACACCAAAGCGAAGCAGTGGGACGTGTTCAAGAAAGACTACATCAAGATCGTCTCCTAATGTGTGCTGTTGACGCATAAATGGACCCGCCTCCAGGTGCCGAAAGGCGCCTGGAGGTTTTTATTAAGTGGTACCGGGCGGCAGGCCCGAAACCCGTTGGTCAGTACTGGCAGGGGTCTTCGGGCCGCCTTGCCGTATCCGGATGCTTGAACGATTCAGTGCAGCCGCAATGGCTGGATCCTTCAAGCATAGGGATACGGCAATGCCGGTGTCGCTCGGGAGAAACCCGATTCCGGCATTTTTTCAAACTTACCGTTTATTTTACTGCACGGAGGGATAGCATGACAGAAATCAAAGGAGCCCCGGCTAGCGGCAGCATCATGGTCGTCGGCGGCGGAATCAGCGGTTTGACTACCGCCATCGAAGCCGCCGAAGTGGGTTACGAGGTCTTCCTGGTCGAGAAGAATGCCTATCTCGGAGGAAGAGTGGCCCAACTGAACCAGTATTTTCCCAAGCTCTGCCCCCCGTCCTGCGGTCTGGAGATCAATTTTCGACGGATCAAGGACAATCCCAACATCAAGGTGTTCACCCTGGCAGAGGTGGAAAAGGTTGATGGAACCCCGGGCAATTACACGGCCAGTGTCCGGATCGATCCGCGCTACGTCAACGAAAACTGCACCTGTTGCGGCGATTGTGAAAAGGTCTGCCAGGCTGAAGTCTCCAATGCCTTCAACTTTGACATGGACCGGGTCAAAGGGGCCTGCATGCCGTGCGACATGGCCTTTCCGGCCCGCTATGCCATCTCCCCCCAGGTCAAGGGGACTGAGGATGCCAAGCGGATCCAAGACGCCTGCAAATACGGCGCGGTCGATTTCGACATGGTCTCCAAGACCATCGACCTCAAGGTCGGCGCCGTGGTCTGGGCCACCGGCTGGGAGCCCTACGATGCCAACCGGATCGACAACCTGGGATTCGGCCAGTACCCCAACATCATCACCAACATGATGATGGAGCGCCTGGCTTCGCTTACGGGTCCCACCGGCGGCAAGATTCTGCGCCCCTCCGACGATAAGGCGCCCGAGAGCGTGGCCTTTGTCCAGTGTGCCGGCTCCCGGGATGAAAACCACCTGCCGTATTGCTCCTACATCTGCTGCATGGCCTCCCTGAAGCAGACCACCTATATTCGAGAGCAGTATCCCGATGCCAAGATTTATATCTTCTACATAGATATCCGCACACCGGGCCGACGGTACGAGCAGTTCTACAACACCGTCAAGGCCGATGAAAACGTTTTCTTCATCAAGGGCAAAGTCGCCGAGGTGAGCGAGGATTCCGCCACCGGGGCCATCACCGTGGTGGCCGAAAACGCCGTGACCGGCGAGAAGATCCGCCAGACCGTGGACATGGTGGTCCTGGCCACCGGTATGCAGCCCACGGCCGCGTCGACCAAGCTTCCCGCGGACCTGAAGGTGACCGAGGACGGCTTCATGGTCAATGATTTTGACAAGGGCGGCATGTTTGCCGCCGGCTGCGCCAACAAGCCGGCCGATGTTTATTCAAGCAACCAGAATGCCACCGGCATGGCCCTGAAAGCGATTCAAACCCTGGTGAGAAAGTAGGAGGATATCCATGGACAAGAAATACGGTGTATATATCTGCACAGGCTGTGGCATCGGGGATGCCCTGGATATCAAGGCGCTTTGCGATGTCCCCGAGGAAGAAGGACTTCCGGTTTCCACCCACGCATTTCTCTGCGGCAAGGAAGGCCTTGAGCTGATTCAAAAGGACATTGACGAAAAAGGGACCAACACCCTGGTGCTGGGCGCCTGCTCCCGCCGGGTCAACTTCGATGTGTTCCGGTTCCCCGGATGCATCGTCGAGCGGGTGAACCTGCGCGAGGGCGTGGTCTGGTCCCATCCGCGGTCTGAGTTCCCGGCCCTGACCGAGGAAGAAAAGGCGGACGAGGATAACTTTGACCGCGTCCAGATGATGGCCGAAGACTATATCAAGATGGGCATGGCCCGGGTGGAGAAGGTGACCGTGCCCGAGCCCCAATTGTTGGACAGCATCTCCCGCAAGATCCTGGTGATCGGCGGCGGCGTGACCGGTATGTCGGCGGCCCTTGACGCGGCCAAGACCGGCTATGAGGTAACCATCGTTGAAAAAGCGTCCGCCCTGGGCGGCCATGCCACCCACTGGCGCAGCCAGCTTCCCATGGACGGCCAGTACGAAACGCTGGTCGCTCCGGTGGTGGGCAATCTCATTCAGCAGGTGGAGGCCAATGCCAAGATCACCGTCAAGATTGAAACCGTGGTGGCCCGTGTGGCCGGTCAACCGGGCGAGTTTACCGTGACTTTTAAGAAACCGGGCGAAAAGATCCCCTTTGACGTTCCCTACCCCCTGCCCGAAGAGATGAAGGTGGACGAAAGCGGCAAGGAGTTCGACGTCGAGAAGCTGGCCGAGGTTTACAAGGAATACAACACCGGCAAAACGGACATTCTCCAGCTCGATCCCGATGGAGAGCTTTTTGGCGCCGTGATCCTGGCGGCCGGATGGCAACCCTACCAGCCAACCGATGGCGAATTCGCTCACCTGGGTTTCGGTGAAAGCCCTGACGTGGTCACCAACGCCCAGTTTGAAAAAATTGCCAAAGAGGGCAAGATTACCCGCCCATCCGACGGCAAGGCAGCCAAAAGCGTGGTCTTCATTCAGAGTCCGGGACAGGGAAGCGACGCCGATTTTGCCTATACCGGTGCCGTTACCAGCCTGGTCTCTCTGAAGCAGGCCAAGTATGTCCGTGAAGATTACGAAGACGGCAAGGCCTTTATCATTTACCAGCACATGCGGACACCGGGTCTTCAGGAAAACTTTTATAAGAGCATTCAGCAGGATCCGGGCATCTTCATGACCAAGGGGGAAGTGGCCACCGTTACCAAGAACGCCAGTGGCCTGGTCGTCAGCGCCAGCGACACCCTGCTGGGAGAAAGCATTCATATCAAAGCGGATCTGGTGGTTCTGGCCACCGGCATGGTTCCGGCCACGGCCGACGATCCGGTGGTCAACCTGGCCTACCGGCAAGGGCCGGGATTTCGGGACATTGATCTCTTTGGCGGCTATGTGGATTCCAACTTCATCTGCTTTCCTTACGAAACCCAGCGGACCGGCATCTATTCGGCCGGAGGCGTTCGTCGCTCCATGACGGTGGAAGAGTCGGTGGAAGACGCTACCGGTGCGGCCCTCAAGGCCATTCAGTGCGTGGAGTCGGTTAACCGCGGCGTGGCGGTTCATCCGCGAAGCGGGGACATGACCTTTCCGGACTTCTTCTTTCAACGCTGCACCCAGTGCAAACGCTGCACCGAGGAATGCCCCTTCGGCGCCTTGGACGATGACGAAAAAGGAACTCCGAAACCAAACCCGACCCGCTGCCGTCGTTGCGGGACCTGCATGGGCGCCTGCCCGGAGCGGATCATCGGTTTTGCCGACTACAATATCGACAGCATCGGCTCCCAGGTCAAAGCCATCGGGGTTCCGTCGGAAGACGACTACAATGAACCGCCCATGCGGATCCTGGGCCTGGTCTGTGAAAACGACGCCCTGCCGGCCCTGGATATGGCCGCCATGAACGGTTACAGCTACTCGGCCGATGTCCGCCTGATTCCGGTGCGATGCCTCGGTTCGGTCAACGTCATCTGGATCAAGGATTCACTTTCCCAGGGTCTGGACGGGGTTTTCCTCTTGGGCTGTAAGCACGGTGACGACTACCAGTGTCACTTTGTCAAGGGGAGCGAACTGGCGGAAATCCGCATGAAGAAGATCGGCGATGCCCTGGCCAGTCTGGCCTTGGAAGAAGAGCGGGTGGCCCAGTTCCAGGTCGCCATTGACGAATACGACAAAATCCCGAAGATCATCAACGACTTCGTTGAGATGATCGAAGACCTGGGCCCGAACCCCTTCAAGGGTTTCTAACTGGTGGCATCGGTTCAAATTCGAATTTCGCGTTGCCGATTGAGGAGGTAATTTAAATGGCTGAAACATATTTTGTCGAACCCGATATCGGGTTTATAAATGAATTGACCAATCTCGGGGCCGGGGACCTGAAAAAGTGTTTCCAGTGTGCCACCTGTTCCGTGGCCTGTCCTATTTCCCCTGATAACAAGCCTTTTCCGCGAAAGGAAATGATCGCCGCGTCCTGGGGGCTCAAGGACCGGCTGTTGGGAAACGCTGATATCTGGCTTTGCCACAACTGCGGCGACTGTTCCACCTTGTGCCCGAGGGGTGCCAAACCAGGTGATGTGCTCGCCGCTATTCGCATGTATGCCATCGGCGAGTACGGGACCCCCAAGGCCGTTGCCAAGGCAGTGGCCGATCCGAAGAAATTGCCCCTGCTGCTGGCAATCCCCGCCATTGCCTTTATCATTGTCGGGCTGATCACCGGCCTGCTTGATTTTACGCCGGGGGGCGACGAAATCGCCCATGGCCACTTTTTTTCTACCTGGCTGGTGGACATTTTCATGATCCCGGCCTCCATCTGGACCGTGGCGGTATTCGCCCTGGGAATCAAGCGGTTTTTGGCAGACATTCACGCCAATGCGCTGCTCGAAGGCAAGACCGACAAGGAGACCATTGATCCGCGGGGATTCATTGAAGCCCTGATCCGCATCATTCCCACCATCATCAAACATGACAAGTTCAACGAATGCGGAGAGAACCGGGACCGGGCCACAGCCCATATGATGGTTTTGTTCGGATTCATCGGGCTGTTTATCGTCACCAGTATTTTCTTCGTGGTGCTCTACGTTTTCCAGATCCACGGACCCTACTCCCAGCTCAACCCGGTCAAGTGGCTGGCCAACGTCGCCGGCGTATCGCTGGTCATCGGAAGTTGCCTGATGATCCGAAACCGCCTGGCCAAAAAAGACGAAGTGACCACCTACGCCGACTGGCAGCTGATCGGGTTGGCCCTGGCCCTGGGCGCAACCGGTATGCTGGCCGAAATGACCCGGCTGGCCGACATGGCAGGGATCTCCTACTTCATTTACTTTCTCCACCTGGTCTTTGTGTTCAGCCTCTTTGTCTACCTGCCGTTTTCCAAACTGGCCCACCTGGTCTACCGGACCTTGGCCATGGCCTATGCGGAGTACGCGGGACGAAAATAGACCCCAAAGAAACAGGCATCACCCAACAGAAAAAGGCCGGCGATTTCGCCGGCCTTTTTCTGTTGGTGAGGGTTCAAGGGTTCGAGGGTTCAAGGGGCGGGATCCGCACGTCGGTTCATTTTGCAACCTGGAACCCTCGACCCCTGGAATCCTTGAACCCTAAAAAAAGGGGCAGATGCCGCACGTGGCATCTACCCCTCTTTTTACGGTTGCGGTGTCTAAGCGAGGTTAGTCGCCCAGGGCCGCCTTATGGGTCTTGATCTCGACCTTTTCGGTAAGGCCTTGGTAGTACTCGCGCAAAATGACGACAACCTCGTCACGGCCAAAGTGATCGGGCAGATCGCCGCCTTCGCTGAGCATCTTGCGAAGCATGGTGCCGGAGAGCAGCACGCGGTCTTCCTTGCCGTGGGGGCAGGTCCTGAGGGAGGCCATGCCGTCGCATTTGTGGCAGTAGAAGGTCCAGTCGATTTTGAGCGGGGTGCACAGCAGGGCTTTGCCGGCCTCGGCCGGGGCCGGGATCTTGTCAAAGATGGTCTGGGCTTCAAACATGCCGTAGAAATCACCCACACCGGCATGGTCACGGCCGATGATCATCTTGGAGCAGCCGTAGTTCTGGCGGAAGGTGGCATGCAGCAGGCCTTCACGGGGACCGGCGTAGCGCATGTCCAGCGGATAGCCGCCCTGGACCACGTTGGCTTCGACAAAGTAGTTTTTCACCAGGGAGTCGATGCATTTGACCCGGGTTTCGGCCGGAATATCGCCGGGCTTCAGATTGCCGACCAGCGAATGAATGTAGACGCCGTCGCAGACTTCCACGGCGATCTTGCACAGGTACTCGTGGGAGCGGTGCATGGGGTTTCTCAACTGCAGGGCGGCCACTTCGCTCCAGCCCTTTTCATCGAAAATGGCGCGGGACTCGGACGGCCGATGGTAAACACCGGCGTACTTGACGGGGTATTCACCTTCGCTGAGGACCTTGACCGGGCCGGCCAGGGAGATCTCTTTCTGTTGCATGACCATCTGGACGCCGGGGTGATCTTCCTTGGCGATTTTCCAGAAGTCTTCGGCGGTGGGGGTGCCTTCACCCATGAAGACTTTTTCACATTCCCACGTTTTTTCTTCGTCGGTCAGCTCGAACGCTTCGGTGACCTTCATGGTGGCCATGATCTCGTCACCCTCGGCGTCGTAAAGGGCAATTTCGTCGCCGACAGCGATTCCGGCGGCCTCTTCCTTGGCGGCGTCCAGCATGACCGGTACCGGCCAGAAGGTGCCGTCGGCCGTCAGAAAGTTTTCACAGACACCTTTCCAGTCCGCCTTGGTCATGAATCCGGTCAGGGGGCTGAACCCGCCGATGCCGATCATGATGAGGTCGCCTTTGACCCGGCCGCTGATGGTGACTTTTTTCAGGCCTGCGGCCTTTTTGAGTTCAGCATCACGCTCCGCGCCTTCGAGCAGGCAGACGGTCAGGCCTTTTCCACCATGGGGGGCTACTAAATTTGACATGAGTTCCGATCTCCTTTCAATGTGGTGTGATTTGAGGGTTTATTTCCCCAGAAACATTCTGTGTCGATGATTCAAAGAATGCAAATTATAAGGGAAGACCCGGTTTGTCAAGCAGAAACCCAACCGGTCCGGGCACTTTGCCGGGGCCGTGGTCTTTGATTATCAACCCTTTGAATTCACGAGCATTTGGACCGGGCGCCAAACCGACCGGACCCGGTCTCGCCGCCCGACTTTGACATGGCCCGAAAAATCGCCTATGGTTCCGGCTTTTCGTGACCGGGAGCCTGGATGGTCGGTATCTTGCGGACGGATCGAAAACTCAAAAATGTTCAGGAACCAAACCCATGGAATTAACTGACCAGCAGCGGGCCGCGGTGGTCCATGCCGGGTCCCCTGCCCTGGTGGTGGCCGGTGCCGGTTCCGGCAAGACCCGCACCCTGACCGCCAAGATCGCCCATCTGGTCGCCGGCGGCTGTGAGCCGGAGCGGATTCTCGCCATCACCTTTACCAACAAGGCGGCCGACGAGATGAAATTTCGCCTGGTTCGCATCACCGGGCTGCCCCTGAGCCGGTTCCCCTGGGTCCGGACCTACCACTCGGCCTGTTTTCGCATTCTCAAGGCCCACTGCCGCCTGCTGGGCTTCGACCCGCCCTTGCAGGTCTACGACACCTATCAGCAGAAAAAAATCGTCAAAGAGATCGTGGTCGGCCGGATGAACCGGGACAAAAAACATGTCGGGGCCGTCATGACCGAGATTTCCAATGCCAAAAATTCCGGGGCTCCGGCAGCCTATTTCGACCAACACCCCTGGGTCGGCGGGCTGCGGCTGGCCGATGCCTTTGGGCTATACGAACGGGCGCTCAAGGACCGAAACGCCGTGGATTTCGACAACATCCTGCTGCTCACCCGGGATCTGCTCCGGGATCACACGGAGATTTGCCGGCAGTACCGGGAGCGTTTCGATTACCTGCTGGTGGACGAATACCAGGACACCAACAATCTCCAGGAGGAGTTGAGCCGTCTGCTCATGCGTGACGGCAACCTTTTTTGCGTGGGGGACGACTGGCAGGCCATCTATTCCTTTCGGGGCAGCAATGTGGATCATTTCCTCTCATTTGCCACGGCCTACCCGGACGCCAAGATCTATCGGCTGGAACAAAATTTTCGGTCGGCGGACGAAATCGTGCAGATCGCCAACGATCTGATCGATCACAACGCCCATCGCATGGAAAAGCGCTGCTTTTCCGACCAACGCGGCGGGGTGGTGGAGCTACACAGCTTTTTCGACGACAAGGAAGAGGCCGGTTGGGTGGCCCGGAAGATTCAGGTTCTTGAGTCCATGGGCCTGCGCCGAGACCGAATGGTCGTGCTTTACCGGACCAAATTCTGCTCGCTCCCCTTTGAGCAGGTTTTCCGCAGCCGGGGCATCCCCTACCACATGCTGGGCGGGCGGGGATTTTTCGAGCGCAAGGAAATCATGGATATCAACGGCTATCTGACCGCTGCCGTGTTTTCCAAAGACGACGTCTCCTTTGAGCGAATCGTCAACACCCCCAAACGCGGCATCGGCCCGGGCACCATCGCCAAGCTGGCTCAGATGAAATCCGGCACCATGGGTCTTCAGGACGCCACCCGCCAGGCCCTGAGGGAAAAATTGCTGCCGCCCAAGATCTACAAGGCTTTGGAGCAGGTCATGACAGTGTTGGATGAGATTCGTGACATGAACCCGGCTGAGGCTATCCGCACGGTTATCGAGCAGACCGGCTACATGGACCACCTGCTGCACTACGCCAAGGGCGGCGCCATGGAGGTAACGGCCCGGGAGGAAAACATTGAGCAGCTTCTCCATGTGGCCGCTGCCAAAACGACCCTGCTCGACTATCTCGAGGAGGCGGCCCTGGTCAAGGAGGACAAGGGCGAAGACGATGGGGCGCCGAGCGATCTTGCGGTGAACATGGCGACGGTTCATGCCGCCAAGGGGCTGGAATTTCAGGCGGTTTTCGTGGTCGGCTGTGAAGAACAGCTTTTCCCACACTGGCGGTCCATGGAGACCGAATCGGCCCTGGAAGAAGAGCGCCGGCTCATGTACGTTTCCGTGACCCGGGCCGAAAAATATCTCTATCTTTGCTCGTCATCCTACCGAAAGGGGCAGTACAACCCTAGAAGCCGATTCATCGACGAGATCGATGAAGCAATGGACCTGTAGCCTTTTTGACAAATAGGACCCTCCGGGCGTATACTGATAGCCCCATTAAAGTCCGCCGCAGGCCGTCACCGGCACTGACCGGCCGGGATTGCCACCGGCGACCACGCCAGCTTGGAGGCAAGCAAATGAACCTTTTGCGATGGTTCGTCATCGTTTTTCTATGGGCGACGATCCCCCTGGCCGGCGGTTTTGCGGCGGCAGATCCCGGCGCCACAATCAGCGGCGTCCTCGGCATTGAGCTCGGGGACGGTTCCACGGCCCACGGTGACTGGATCCGGGTGCTCCTGACCACCGAGGCGGTTGCCGTCCCCATGGGCGACATCCCTTCCGATCTCCCCTTTTTCGTCCGAAGGGACCGCATCAACGATCTGCACCTTCGCTTTTTTGTCAACGTCCAAAAACGCATGGGTAATCCCGGGTTTGTGGTGGCCACCACCCTGACCACGGAAGACGGAAGCTTTCGGTTTACCGAGGTTCCTCCCGGTAATTATCATATTCTGGTGACATTCCCGGCGGTGATTGCCGGGGTCAAGGCTGCCTGGCAGATTCCGGTCCGGGTGGCCGCGGACCCGGACGTGGCCGTTACATTGAACTCCGAAAATGTGGCTTTGCCCTTGGCCATTAAATAGTTTGGCTCTTCGCTGTTTCATATGGGTAAAACGGTGCCGGCCAGGGCCAGGAGGGTGCCTTCTCGCGGCTCGGAACT
>JAEINQ010000050.1 GCA_016342285.1 Desulfobacterales bacterium | reverse complement strand
TTGGGGGCAGGGGATTTCTTGCCCCCCTATGGGGGGCTGATTTCAAGGCCGCCCCCTCTGGGGGCGGATTCTTTACTCCTTGGTATTATACAGTCCGTATAAAACCCCTCGTGCCCTCTCTCTATTTTTTCTTGAGTTCCAAAATTTTTGTTCTAATTTCTTGGCTCTTTTTGTAGACGATCAAACTGTCGTTTTTCTTTGCTTGCATATAGCGTTCAAAGGCTTGGTTCGTGGCGTGCATCGTTCCGGATTCTCGCAGTTCATCCTTTGTGAAATGTTCGGCAAGGGCCGTTGTCGTGCTGTGACGAGTGCCTCCGTACAAATCCACTCCTTCAATGTCCAGGTTCTTACAAGCCTGTTTCCACCATTTATATAAATAGTCCTTTCCGAATTGCGTTCCCGGTTTTGCGTTCCCGTTCCCTTTTACATGGCGGTAAAAGAACATATTGGTTTTAAATCTGACTCCGGTTAGAAAGCGGGAGGCTTCAAGGTAGGTTTTGTGCCGCTTTGTGATTTCACGTCCAAAACGGACCATGAAACCCTTTGTTGCCCTTACTTGGGGATGGTTGGCGCAGAATAAACCGCTGCGGTTTTCGTCATGTTTCAACGGTCCACCGCAGATGGGGCCCCTTTTGGTTGAATAGATGTTTCCCTTCATGCAGACCCCCTCGGTCAAAGAAGCCATACTATATGCAAATTGATGTGTCAATTGGCCCTATCGATTAGAGTCTGTGACGAAATCAAGATTGTCAGGCATCCCCATGAGTAAGCGGTTTGTCTTTATCCCGGACCGCGGTGAAATGACCCGGGGGATCCCCAGGGCCATAGGGCGTCTCCTATGTCGGACCTTCTGATGCTTGTTCAGAATGAGCCAAGGCAGGGGCGAATTGATTGGAGCTATTCAGCCTTTGTCCGGTGGTGATTCGAGAAGGGCGAAAATCTTGCCTTCAAGGATGGGTAGATCGCGCATGACCGTTTCCCATACAAGATCGAGGTTGATCTGGTCGTAGCCATGGATGAGAAGATTGCGCATGCCGATGATCTGTGCCCATGGGATGTGGCAGTGGTGGGTTTTGAAATCGGGCTCCAGGCGATTTGCCGCTTCTCCAATGATTTCAAGCCTACGATGGACTGCATCCTGTTTTTCAAGGTTGGTTTGGAAGGCTTCTCTTGTAAGACCCTTTGTGTAGGCTCGAATGGCTCGAATTGAGTCGAGAATATCCTCAATGAACAGGAGCGGGTCCTTTCTCATAGGATTCTCACGAGATCTTTCATGACATGCTTTTTCAGGCGGGGTTTCAAGTAATCGATGGAAACGAGATCGACCCGGCGGCCGGTTTTCTGTTCGAGCTTGGTCAACAGGTCGCCGACGTCGAACAGGCTGAGGCCTTTTCGATACCTCACCAGAAGGTCCAGGTCGCTTTTGCCCGTGGCTTCCCCCCGAGCGACCGACCCAAAGACCGATGCTTCGGTAACGCCGCCGTTTTTCAGGATCGGTGCGATTTCCATGGCAATGGCATCGATGGTATCAAGTCCTTCAGCCATTTCGTTTTTCTCCGGGCCAAACAAAATCACGGCAGTAGGGTGGGGGCAGTGGTTAATACTTACCCTGCTTTATAACGCGAATACTCAAAACTGTAAACGATTCCCTGTTTAAATAAACATACAAAAAAAGGGCTTGACGATGTCCTTCTCGTCAAACCCTTTTTTTGTATAAATGGTGCCGAAGGCCGGACTTGAACCGGCATGGGCGTAACCCACTACCCCCTCAAGATAGCGTGTCTACCAATTCCACCACTTCGGCAAAAACCGATACTGCTATTTCTTGTCCGTCGCTGCTGGGGCTGTTGCCGGGGCTTTCTCGGCTGCCGCCGGAGCCGCCGGAGCCGCCGGGGCTTCCTGGGTGACCGGGGCCTTGGACTTCATGATTACCGAATCGCCGCCCTGGTGGCTGGAAATATAGCCCAGGCTCAGGGAGGTGATCATGAAGATGACCGCGGCAACGGTGGTCATTTTGCCCAGAAAGGTGGCGCCGCCGGTGCTGCCGAACAAGGTGTTGCTCGACCCGCCTCCGAACGCCGCTCCCATGTCTGCCCCTTTTCCTGTCTGAAACAACACAATCAGGATCAGGGCGATGCAGACGACGACATGCAAAGTTGTCAAAAAAAGTGCCATTGTTACAGCTCGCCTTCAGCGGTCATAGGGACCGCTTAAAATTCACGATTTGGCTGAAGGTTTCCGCCTTCAGGCTGGCTCCGCCGACCAGCGCGCCGTCAATATCATCCATGGCCATGAGATCAGCCGCATTGTCCGGTTTGACGGAGCCTCCATACAGGATTCGGACGGCGTTTGCAAGGTCGATTGAAAAACTTTCTTCAATTAATTCGCGTATAAACCGGTGAACTTCCTGGGCCTGTTCGCGGTTGGCGGTTTTGCCGGTACCGATGGCCCAGACCGGTTCGTAAGCGATGACCAGGCCCGTCAGCTCATTTAAAGAGAAACCTTCTAACCCCATTTGCACCTGTTTGTCAAGCACGGAAAAGGTCTCTCCCGATTCCCGTTGGGCTTCGGTTTCACCCACGCAGAACACGGGGACCAGCCCCGCGTCGAGGGCCGCGCGAATCCGGCGGTTCACCGTCTCATCGGTTTCTCCAAAATACTGGCGCCGTTCGCTGTGACCGATGATGACATGGCTGCATCCGGCAGACACCAGCATGGGCGCCGATACCTCGCCGGTGAAGGCCCCTTCGGATTCCCAGTGAAGGTTCTGGCCGCCCAGGGCGATTCGGCTGCCGGCCAGGGCCGAGGCCACGGCGGCCAGGGCGGTAAAGGACGGGGCGACCATGATTTCCACGTCATCGGCGTCGGCCACCCGGCCGACCAGTTCCGTGGCTGTGGCGACCGCTTCGGTGACGGTCTTGTACATCTTCCAGTTGCCGGCAATGAGCGGCGTGCGGGTCGGCATGGCAGGGCTCCCAGAAAAACAGGTTAAAGGTTAAAGGTAGAAGACTGAAGGTTAAGGTAAAAGGCTGAAGGCTAAAGGCTAAAGGTGGAAAGATCAGGAAAAAGGTTAAAGGCTGAAGAAAAAATCGGATTTTAGCCCTTGGACTTCGGTCTTCCGCCTTCCGCCTTCGGACTTCAGCCTTCCACCTAAATACCTAAAGCTGCGCCCCGATCATGGCGGCCAGGTCCACCATTCGGGTAGAGTATCCGGTTTCGTTGTCGTACCACGAAAGAACCTTGACCATGTTGTCCACCACGTAGACCGTGGGGCCATCCACGATGGAGGATAAGGCCGATCCATTGAAGTCGACCGAGACCAGCGGTACGTCGGTGTAGCCGAGAATTCCGGCCAGGGTGCCTTCGGCGGCTTCCCTGAGGGCCGCCTTAACGTCCGTGGCCCGAACGCCGTCTTTTTCCACGGTGACCACCAGGTCCACGATGGATACGTTGGGGGTGGGCACGCGGATGGCCAGGCCGTTGAGCTTACCGGACAGTTCGGGCAGGACCAGGGCTACGGCCTTGGCCGCCCCGGTACTGGTCGGAATCATGGACAGGGCAGCGGCCCGTGCCCGGCGCAGATCCTTGTGGGGAAAGTCCAGCAGACACTGGTCGCCGGTGTAGGAATGCACCGTGGTCATCAGGCCGCAACGGATCCCGAAATTTTCCAGCAGGACCTTGGCCACCGGCGCCAGGCAGTTGGTGGTGCACGAGGCATTGGAGATGATGTGGTGCCGGCTGGGATCGTACTGGTTGTTGTTGACCCCCATGACAATGGTGATGTCGGGGTCGTTGGCCGGTGCGCTGATGATCACTTTGCGTGCGCCGGCGGTCAGATGTTTTTCAGCGCCGGCCCGGTCCCGGAAGATGCCGGTGCATTCGGCCACCACATCCACCCCCAGTTCCTTCCATCGCAGTTCGGCCGGATTGCGAACCGAGGTGACGGTGATGCTTCTGCCGCCCACCTCCATGGCATCGGTTTGGGCTGTCACGGTTTCGGGCAGTTTGCCGTGGACCGAATCGTACTGGAGCAGATGGGCCATGGTTTCAGAATCGGTCAGGTCGTTGACGGCGACCACTTCGACATCGGGATGGGTCATGGCGGCGCGGCACACCAGGCGTCCGATTCGGCCAAAACCGTTGATCCCTAATTTGATACTCATGGGGTTCTCCTGTTCAAATTCAAAAGGTTGGGTTTTTCAAAGAAGCCAGTGCCCCGGAAGGCGATTTTGGCATGGGTAACGGTTGCCTGGCCGGTCAGGTCCGCTTGTTGCCTCTGAGGATACTGCTGGCCAGGGTGATGCTCTTCTTGCCGTAGGCCTCAAGCTGAACGGCCAGATCGCTTAGCGCGACCTTGTCACGTGTTCCCAGGGCCTTGAGCAGCATGGGTAGATTGACGCCGGAGATCACTTCGACGCGATCTTCTTCCAGGAAGGAATAGCTCAGGTTGGATGGGGTGCCGCCAAACATGTCCGTCATGATCAAAATACCTTGTTTCTGGTCGACGGCCTTCATGCCCGCCTGGATCTTCTTTCGCAGTTTTTCCGCGCTCTCCTTGAGATCGATGGAGACCGAGGTGATGGCTTCGGGCTTGGATCCGATAATGAACTCGGCAGCCTCAATCAAGGCGTCTCCGAGTTGGCAGTGCGTGGCGATTACGATTCCTGTCATAGGGTCCTCGATTGGCTTTTCTATGAAATAACGACGGTTTACCTGCCGGCGTTTGGTGTGGCTGCCTTACCTGCCAATGTCCCGGTGCTTGATACCGATGAGCTTGTCCGGGTGGTTTAAGTGTTCATATACGGCCCTGGCGATGACCACGCTACGGTGCTGGCCACCGGTGCATCCCACGGCCAGGGTCAGATATGCCTTTCCCTCTTTTTCGTACAACGGGATCAAATAGTCAAGCAGGTCCAGGTATTTCATCAGGAATTCGTGCGTTGTGGGCTGGTTGAAAACAAAGTCGCGCACCGCCTCATTTTCACCGTTGAGCGGCGCCAGGTTCGGCACGAAATAGGGGTTGGGCAGAAACCGGACATCGATGATCAGGTCGGCATCGTAGGGCACGCCGTGCTTGAAGCCAAAGCTCATGACATTGACCCTGAGCGGTTCGGTCGTTTTTCCCTGATGCACGATGTCCACCAACAGGACGCGGAGTTGGTGCACGTTGGTCTTGGAGCTGTCAATGATGTGGTGGCTGGCGTCGCGAAGCTCCCTGAGCTGGGCCTCCTCGGCCCGAATCGAGTCGATGAGGCTGCGTCCATGGTTCAGGGGATGGTGTCGCCGGGTCTGGCTGTAACGCTGGAGGAGCACCTCCTCACTGGCTTCGAGAAAGACGATGTTGAGTTCATACCCCTTTGTCCGCAAGGACTGAAAAATTTTGGGATAGCGCGCCAGAAATTCTTTTTCCCGGAGATCCATGACAAAGGCCAGCCCGGCCATGTTGCTGTCACCCTGGATGGGGAGTTCGAGGAATTTGGGCAGCAGTGCCACGGGCATGTTGTCCACGCAGTAGTAGCCCGCGTCTTCCAGGACACCGATGGCCGTCGATTTTCCGGAACCCGAACGGCCGGTGATGATGAATATCTTTTGGTTGTTCACGCGGGCGGTATCTCCTCAACTGACAAGTCGTGGCGGGAGATCGACAGGGCAATGTTGGCAAAACGTCAACCGATGATCGGCGTTGTTGTGGTACCGCCGTCCGTTGCGCTGCTTTGTTTCAGAAGTCCTCGTCGACTTCCGTGATGACGGCGTGGATGGCGTCCCGGTCAGCCGCGGCCATAAGCTTTTCCTTGAACAGATCGTTTTTCAGGATTCGGGAGATGCGGGCCAGCAGTTTGAGATGCAGGCCGGTGGAATTTTCCGGGGTGACCAGAAGGAAAAAGATATGGGTCGGCCGCCCGTCCATGGAATCAAAGTCCACCCCCCTGGGGCTCAGTCCGAAACCGAGAAACATGGTATCCAGGGCTTTTAGCTTGCCGTGGGGGATGCCGATGCCGCCACCGATGCCGGTACTGCCGAGCCGTTCGCGTTCCATGAGCACCCGCACCAGTTCTTCTGCGCCGATGCCGCTCATGATGGCCACCGGTGCCACGAGTTCCTCCAATATCCCCTTTTTGTCGACCGACTTCAGGTCGGCGAGGATGGCTTCTTTTTTCAGAATATCGAGAATTTTCATCGATTCGATTCCATGGATTAAGGCCGAGTCAGCCGCTGGGCTGAATCAGTCCGTAATTGCCGTCCGCTCGACGGTAGAGAACATTGACCCGGTCGGTGCGGGCATTGGTGAAGACGAGAAAGACGTCGTCCACCAGGTCCATTTGCATGATGGCCTCGTCCACGTCCATGGGCTTGTAGTCGATATTTTTTATATGGACCTGCCGGAGGGCGTCGTCGTCGGTTGCTTCACCGGTTTCGGGCGACCCTTTGGCCCGGGATCGGCCGCTGCGACGATCGCGGATTTTCTGTTTGCTCTTCTTGATCTGGCTTTCCAGTTTGTCCATCACCATGTCGATGGCCGAATACATGTCTTCGGTTTCTTCCTTGCCGTTGATGGAGAACCGGTCGGCGGAGATGTTGATTTCCGCGATGTGGCGGAACTTTTCGACGGACAAAACGACGCTGGCTTCGCCGGGGTTGTAGAGGTATTTGTCGAGGCGGTTGAGCTTTTCCTCGGCGTAGGCCCGTAAGGCGTCCGATGGATCAAGGTTTTTGAAGGTGACGGATGTCTGCATCGGTGGCCTCCTATAGCTGTTTCCGCCTGCTGGACGGAAGAATCTTCATGATTTCCCTGTACTTGGCTACCGTTCGCCGGGCGATATCGATGTTTTGCTCCTTGAGGATTTTGGCGATCTTGTCGTCACTGAAAGGCCGTTTGGAATTTTCACTTTCGACAATATGCCGGATCTTGTCCTGAACGCTGGCCGAGGCGATGGCGTCGCCGTTGACTCGCCGTATGGAGCTGTTGAAGAAATATTTGAGTTCGAAAATACCCTGGGGAGTATGGGCGTATTTATTGGTGGTGACCCGGCTGATGGTGGATTCGTGCATGCCGATGTCTTCGGCCACATCGCGAAGGACCATGGGTTTGAGATGGGCAATCCCTTTTTCGAAGAAATCCCCCTGATATCGAAGAATGCTTTCCATGACACGGTAGATGGTCTTTTGACGCTGATGAATGCTGCGGATCAGCCAGGCCGCCGATCGCATCTTCTCCTGGACGTATTCCTTGGCGCTGTCGGGGATCTTCTCGCCCCGTTTCATGGCGTTGCGGTAATAACTGTTGACCCGCAGCTTGGGCAAGCCGTCGTCGTTGACGGTAATGACGAACTCATCGCCGAGTTTGTAGACGTAAATGTCTGGGGTGATGTATTGGGGTTCTTCGTCGGTGTATTGGCGTCCGGGGCGCGGCTCAAGGCTGCGGATCACATTGATGGCGGCGGCGATTTCCTCTTTGGTCGCCTTGAGGGCACGGCTGATCGCCTTGTAGTTGCGGTTTTCCAGGTGGTTGAGGTGGTTGGTGATGATTTCCGTCACCAGTGAGTTCTTAAGTCCCAGATACTCGGTCTGAATCAGCAGACATTCGCTCAGATCCCGGGCGCAGACGCCGACGGGATCGAATCCCTGCATCAGTTTCAACACGGTTTCGGCGGTTTCCGGCGGCACGTCTCCGACGCGGGCGATTTCTTCTATGGGCGTGACCAGGTAGCCGTCCTGGTTCAGGTTGCCGGTGATGAGACTGCCGATGCGTTCCTGTTCCAGGGTCGGGCCTTGCATCAGAAGTTGCCACAGGAGGTGATCCTGCAACGAATCCTTTTTGGAGACAAAGGGCTCAAAACCCGGTGATTCGAACCGTTCGGTCTCGTAACTGGTCCGTCCCGGGGTGTTGTATTCGTCGATGAAGCTGCTCCAGTCCAGGTCTTCATTGATCTTTTCTTCGATGGTGACTTCTTTGATCTCGGAGGTTTCGGCCGGAGCACTATCGGTGCTGTTTTCGGGGCCGGATTCCACGTCGCTGTCCAGGGCCTCTTCCAGTGCCGGATTTTCTTCCAGTTCCTGCTGGATGGTGTCCATCAGTTCCAGGCGTGAGAGCTGAAGCAGTTTGATGGCCATCTGCAACTGAGGTGTCATGATCAGTTGCTGGGACAGCTTGAGTTGTTGTCTGAGTTCCAGTGCCATAGGTTTAGAGCCTGAATTCGTCTCCGAGATAGATTCGCCGGGCTGTCTGGCTGGCGGCGATTTCTTCTGGGGTTCCGGTTTCGATCACATCGCCGTCGTTGAGAATATAGGCCCGGTCGCAGGCGCCCAGGGTTTCCCGAACATTGTGATCGGAGATCAGAATGCCGATCTCCCTGGTTTTAAGATGCGCGATGATGTTCTTGATATCGATCACGGCCAACGGATCGATACCGGCAAAGGGTTCATCGAGCAGGATGAATGACGGATCGGTGGCCAGCGCTCTGGAAATTTCCAGCCGTCGTTTCTCACCGCCGGACAAAACGCTGGCCCGCTGGTCGGCAAGCGCCTCAATGCCGAGTTCGGCCAGCAGGTCCTGGGCCCGTTTTTGCTGCTCCCATCGGGGCATTGGGCCGTTTTCCAAAATAGCCAGAATATTCTCCCGCACGGTCAGCTTGCCAAAGATGGAGGTCTCCTGGGGCAGATAGCCCACGCCTCGCCGGGCGCGCATATACATGGGATACCCCGTGATCTCCTCATCGTCAAGGAAGACTTGGCCGGCATCGGGCCGTATCATTCCGATGGTCATATAGAACGTGGTGGTTTTCCCCGCCCCGTTGGGACCCAGCAGACCGACCACATCACCGCTGGAGATATCCATGCTCACCGACCGCACCACCTGGCGGCCGCCATAGGTCTTAACGAGATTTCTCAGCGAAAGGGTCGGCATAGGTCAGTTCCCGAACGTTGGCCATTTGATCCGCGTGGGTTTTTGGCAATCAGGCCCCGGTAAGGGCGGTCTTTGGATGCCTGAAGTTTGAAGTGCCTAAAATTAAGCATGATGTCCCGTCCAGGGCCACCTGAGCCCACCCGTTGTCGTGGCTGGAAAATCACTTCAGCCCTTTTCCTTTGGAAAAGAAGACCGCCTCGACCCGCTGCTGGCTGCCCCCTTGAACCAGCATGCGATCCTCGTTGCGAAATACCGTAATTTTTTCGCCGACCACGCTGTTTTTTTCGCTGGTCAGCGTGGTTCCGGCGCCGGTGAGGATCAGAATCCCATCGTCGGCCGTGTAGATCGCGTCCTGGCTGACAGCCACCTTGTCGTCGAAGTGGATGACCACATGCCCGCTGCAGTGAATCTTTTCCATGGCCCCGGTTTCGCCTTCCGGGCCGTTCTCACTGCCCGGCGGCGGTCCGGCCTTGTAGAAAATTTTGAGCCGGTCAGCGGTGATTACCGTCGTGTCCTGGACCGCTCTGACGTTGCCGGTGAATTCGGCGCTGCGTTCGGCGCTCTCCGCCACAAGTTGGTCTGCGATGATGTGGACGCGCTCGGTTTCGTTGCCGGCGGCAGCGGACGTGTCTGCCGAATGCACTTGGGTCGCGGCACCGATCCATCCGGCCAGCAGCAGGCAGGCAACCAGACGCAGCACCGTCGCCGACAGGGGCCTATCCGGCTGCCGGGAAACGACTTCGCTTGGCCATTCGGCGCTAAAATCCACCTCTAAATGCCCATTTACAGGGCATAAACGCCGCTTTTTCGGTGAATTTTGACCGGTCTTGCCGGCACTCATGACGTTTTTCAACATCCTGTTAAATAAGACCGTTTTGGCTGAAATGAACATCCACATGTCCTTTGAGTTCAATCCGTTTCGTGTTCATGTCGTAGATCATCCTGTCGCCGGTCGCCTCGGACTGGCCGTCGAAAAGTCGGACCGGAACCGGGCAGGTGATGATTCTCCGGCCATGATCGTAGTTTAACGCCTCGGTTTCAAGTCGGTACCGGCCATCTTCGACCTGAACCTGGCCCGAGGCCGCCATGTCGTTGGCGGTTGTGTCCAGGGTTCCCCGCTGGGCCTTCATGTAAATTTCACGGCCGTCTTCCATGAAGTAGACCACATCAGGGGAATCGAGTTCCAGGCGCTTTTTGCCGTCTTTTAGCCGGGCCGCGGTCGCCTTGAGGCGCCACTCGGTCCGGCCGTCCCGGGTGGCGCTGTGGGTGACCTGCCCCAGAGAAAAATTGGTCGTTTCGGGCAAGGCCGCCACCAGGGCTTCAGGACTGGGGGCCAGCCGGCGGTATTGGACAAAGACCGCAACGATGGCGACCATGATCAATATGGCCATACTGATCACGATGCGGCGGATCCGGGTCGATCGTGCCATGGCGGCGGGGGGCGTCATAAGTACCGTTTTTCGATTTGTTCCCACAATCCCCTGGCCTTGAGAATCCCTTCGCAGATTTCCCGAACTGCCCCCCGTCCGCCCGGCGCTCGGGTCACCAGGTCGGCTTGAGTGGTCACCAGCGGGTGGGCGTCGGCCACGGCCACAGCCAGGCCGACCCTGGTCATGATGGGCAGGTCCGGCAGGTCGTCACCCACATAGGCCATGGCCTCAGCGGCAATGCCGGTGCGTTGGCCGATCTGTGCCACCAGAGCGGCCTTGTCGCTGACCCCGTCGAAGATCAGATCGATTCCCAGGTTGTTGCATCGGTGTTTCAGGGCCTGCCCGGTTCGCCCGGTGACGATGCCGACGCCGATGCCGGCATCCATGAGCAGGCGCAGTCCCAGGCCATCCCGGACGTTGAATACCTTGGTCTGGCATCCGTTGTCATCGTAGACGATGCTGCCGTCGGTGAGCACCCCGTCCACGTCCAGCAACAGCAGTTGCACCTGTCCCAGCCCTTTGACCGTCATGGGGCGACAATCTCCCGTATGGCCTTGAGTTGACGCAGCAGCGGTTCCAAGGTTTCCAGGACCAGGGAGTTGGGGCCATCGCAAAGGGCTTTGTCCGGGTCCGGATGTACCTCCATAAACACCGCATCCGCGCCGGCTGCCACGGCGGCCCGGGCCAGCACCGGAGCGAACTCGCGCTGCCCGCCCGAGGTATTGCCGGCGCCTCCGGGAAGCTGAATGCTGTGGGTCGCATCGAAGACCACCGGGCAGCCCAGGGACTGCATGATGGCGATGCCGCGCATGTCCGATACCAGATTGTTGTAACCGAACATGGCCCCGCGGTCGGTGAGCACGATCTGTTCGCACCCTGCCGATGCGAGTTTGCCCACCACGCTTTTCATATCCCACGGGGCGAGAAACTGACCTTTTTTGACATTGATCGGCTTGCCGCATCGCGCCGCGGCCAGGAGCAGGTCGGTCTGGCGGCACAAAAAAGCGGGGATCTGAATCACGTCCAGCACCCGGGCCGCCTCGGGCACCTCCAGGGTGCTGTGTACATCGGAGATCACCGGCAGGCCGAACCTCTTTTGCACCTCGGCCAGAACCGCCAGCCCGCTTTCTATTCCGGGGCCGCGAAAACTGGTGATGTTCGTCCGGTTGGCCTTGTCATAGGAGGCCTTGAATATTAGCGGCATGCCGATGCGTTCGCACAAGGTCTTGAGATACCCGGCAATCTCAAAGGTGATATCCGGCGTTTCGATGACGCAGGGCCCGGCGATCAGGGTCAGGGGCCGGCCCTTACCCATGCGAATGTTCCCGATTTCCACTGGATTCATAAGGATCTCCCGGGGGCGGCAACGCCCATTGGGTTCGGTTTCCGGTCTAATGCCGATGAGCCGGCAAAAAATGCGTTTTTTAGATCACAGAGATTACTGAAAATACAAAAACAGCACCTTGGCCGAAAGGTAGGCCGCCCGACACACCATGGGCCGGGCCGGCCCCAAATGCAAGTGCCGTGCCTTTTGCCTTACAGCAGGGCGACATGTATCGTGCAGACCATGAAAAGTCAAGGTGGGAAACACGCGGTCGGCAACGGCGTGTCGGTGAAAAGAGGCCTTGATCCCCTTCGGTGAAACTGGTATGTTTTTACGCTCATCGAATTCGATAGGAAGGGATATAACTCATTGAAAGAAAATAAGAAAAATGTTCGCCTAACCTTGATTGGCATCCTTGCGGTCATGGGGGTGCTGCCGGTGGTCGTTCTGGCGCTCATGCGTCTCGAAGGAGAGCCGCCCCGGCTGGAACTGCTGCCTGAACCGGTCGCCATCGGCATGACAATGCCCGTCAGCGCCACCGTCGTTGATGAACGAAGCGGTGTGCGGCGGGTCTGGGTTGGCCTCTACAAAGACGGCAAGGAGACGGTGCTGTTCGAAAAGACCTATCCCGGATCCGTTCTGCTGGGCAGCGGCACCCAGAAAAAAGTCACCTTTGCCTTTACGGTCACGCCCAAGGAACTGGGCATCATTGACGGGCCGGCCGTATTTCGCGTTCGGGTCCGGGATTTTTCCTGGCGCGGCTGGTTCAACGGCAACAAAACCGAGATGGAAAGGGACGTGGTTGTCGACACCCGTGAGCCGGTGATCGATGTGGTCAGTCGGGCCCATTATTTTACCCAGGGGGGGGCCGGTGCCGTCATTTACCGCCTCAGTGAACCGTGCCCTCGCAGTGGGGTGACCGTGGGCGAGGATTTCTACCCGGGGTATTCCGGCCTGTTCAAGGACCAGACGCTGTACCTGGCCATGATGGCCCTGAACCACCGACAAGGGCCCGGCACCTCCATCGCCGTTCAGGCCACGGACGCTGCCGGCAATACCGGCCGGGCCGGCTTTCGCCACTGGATCAAATCCCGACGGTTTCGGGCCGACCGGATCAATATCTCCGATGGCTTTCTTGACTGGAAGATGCCCGAATTCCAAGAAGATATCACCGTCGATGCCCAGACTCCCATCGACAAATTTCTCCAAGTCAACCGCAAGGTCCGGGCAGACAATTACCTGACCCTCAAGTCGCGGATTCTCAATCCCGAACGACGCTTGCTCTGGGAAGGGGCCTTTCTGCGGCTGCCCAACGCCGCCAACCGGGCCGGCTTTGCCGACAGCCGGGAATACCGGTACAACGGAAAGATCATCGACCACCAGGTGCACATGGGGATCGACCTGGCGTCGCTGGCCCATTCACCGGTCCCGGCCGCCAACGCCGGAAAGGTGGCATTTAATGAAAACCTGGGGATTTACGGGCGTACCGTGATCCTCGATCACGGATTCGGGCTGTTTACCATGTATGCCCATCTCAGCAGCATTGACGTCACAAAAGGGCAGATGGTATCCAAGGGCGGGATCATCGGCCTTACCGGGACCACCGGCATGGCCGGCGGCGACCATCTCCATTTTGCCGTCATGGTTCACCACACCTTCGTTAACCCGATTGAATGGTGGGACGGAACCTGGATCCAAAATAACATTTCCGCCAAGATTGAACAGGCCCAGACCCCAGGGGGATGAACCGATACGGGTGACGCCGGACTTTGCCGTCGGTGCCACTGCCAACCGATCCGGGAGCAGAACGTATGAAGAAGCACAAGATCAACAAAACCTACCAGCAGATCAACGATAAAATCCGCTCAGGCTCCGTGGTGGTGGTGACGGCCGAGGAGATGATCGGTATTGTGCGGGAAAATGGGCCGGAAGAAGCGGCTCGGGAGGTGGACGTGGTGACCACGGGCACCTTTGCACCCATGTGCTCGTCCGGGGCCTTTATCAACTTCGGCCACAGCGTGCCGGGGATCAAGGCCAGCGGGGTCTGGATCAACAAGGTGCCGGCTTACGGCGGCGTGGCAGCGGTGGACTGTTACATCGGCGCCACCGAGCCGTGCCAGGATGACCCGCTCAACAAGGTCTATCCGGGCGAGTTCAACTATGGCGGCGGGCACGTGATTCAGGATCTCGTGGCCGGAAAGACCGTTCACATCAAGGCCACCGGCTATGGTACCGACTGTTATCCGAACAAATCCTTTGAAAAACAGGTCACCCTAAAGGATCTGCCCCAGGCCACCTTGTGCAACCCGCGAAACGGCTACCAGAACTACAACTGCGCGGTCAATTTGACCAAAAGAACCATTTACACCTACATGGGGACCCTAAAGCCCCAGGCGGGCAATGCCAATTACTGCAGCGCCGGGCAGCTCAGCCCCTTGTTCAACGATCCTTATTATAAGACCATTGGTCTGGGTACCCGGATTTTTCTCGGCGGGGGAGAAGGGTACGTGACCTGGTTCGGTACCCAGCACAAGCCAACGGCCAAACGAACCCGGCAGGGGGTGCCGGTCACGCCGGCCGGCACCCTCTGGGTCATGGGGAATCTCAAGCAGATGAGCCCCAAATGGCTGGTGGGGGCCAGCATCCAGGGATACGGGTGTTCTCTCATGGTGGGCCTTGGTATTCCCATACCGGTGCTCAACGAGCAGATGGCAAAATATACGGGGATTTCCGACGCCCAGATCTACACCCATGTTGTCGATTACGGCCATGACTATCCCAGCGGCAACGGCAAGACTTTGGCCAAGGTCAGCTACGCCCAGCTTCGCAGCGGCAGCATCAGCCTCGACGGCCAGAGCGTTCCCACGGTGCCGTTGTCGAGCATGGTCCGGGCCAGGGAAATTGCCGATACCCTGAAACAGTGGGTCGGCGGTGGCAAGTTTCTTCTGGGAGAGCCCCAGTTTACCCTGCCGGTGAAATAGGCGCCCGGGCATGACGGGATTTGGGACTTTATACGAGAGCATCAAGTTTAAAGGGTAATTTCGAATGTCGAATCCTCAATGTCCAAGGCTACGTTTTGGAATCGCTTCGCTCTGCCAATTGTTAAAAGGCTAAAAAAAGGCAGAATACCGCCTTGAACATTGAGAATTGAGCATTGGATATTGGACATTGAGCCCCCCTCTGGGGGGCCTCCTGAGGCCACCTGTTCAGCGGGTGGCGACTCAAGCAGGGACTGGCCCAACCGGCCCAACCGGCTAAACTGACCCAACCGGATCGCCCATGAGCCAAACCCTACGGGCCTTTGTGGCCGTCGATCTGCCCCGGGCTGCCGTCGAAGCGCTGGCCGCGGTTCAGGGGGCCGTTGACCGGCACGGACTCAGTATCCGCTGGGTCCGGCCGGAGAACCTTCACCTGACCCTGAAGTTTCTCGGCGACCTGCCGACCGATGTCGTGGACGCGGTGGCCCGTGCCATGGATCGGGCCGTGGGTGATGCCGCACCGCTGCATTTGACGGTAGGCGGATTGGGTGTCTTTCCCGGCATAAAGCGCCCGCGGGTTCTCTGGGCCGGTCTCCACGGCGATACACGCCGTCTGGGGGCGCTGCATGGGCATCTGAACCGGGCCCTGGCCGATGCGGGGTTTGCGCCGGACGCTAAGCCCTTTCGGGCCCACCTGACCTTGGGGCGCCCCCGGGACCGGATCGATGCCCGAGGTCTGGCCGACGCGATGCTCCAGGCGGGCACATACGCCCCCATTGGCCTGCCCGTGGAGGCGATTGCGCTTTTCAAGAGCCGGCTCACACCGGCAGGGCCCGTTTATACCCGACTTCGAAGCGCGGTGCTGGCCGGGCCGGCCGGCGCCTGACAGATCCCGGCTCGGTTGATTTCTGATGTCAACGTTTCAACCGGCCTTTTATGAATGCATCAAGAATGGTTGCCCCGAATCACTCGGCTTTATTGTGTGCGACGAACCACCAGGAGGAGATCATGGTATCATCACCAGATAGGGAAAAGGCAATACAGTCCGCCATCGGACAGATCGAACGGCAGTTCGGCAAGGGATCCATCATGAAGCTGGGAAGCCGGCCCGTGGCCAACGTGCCGGTGATCAGCACCGGTTCGCTGGCCCTGGACAAGGCCCTGGGCGTCGGGGGGCTGCCCCGGGGCAGGGTGACGGAAATATTCGGTCCGGAATCTTCGGGAAAAACCACCCTGGCCCTGCACGCCGTGGCCAACGCCCAAAAACAGGGCGGCATCGTCGCCTTTGTCGACGCTGAACACGCACTGGACACGGCCTATGCCCGAAAGCTCGGTGTCAATTGCGATGACCTGCTGGTCTCCCAGCCCGACACCGGCGAACAGGCCCTGGAGATCACCGATATGCTGGTGCGAAGCGGGGCCATCGATCTGGTGGTCATCGACTCGGTGGCCGCCCTCGTGCCCCGGGCTGAGATCGAAGGGGAGATGGGCGATTCCCACATGGGGCTTCAGGCCCGGCTCATGAGCCAGGCGCTTCGCAAGCTGACCGGCACCATCAACAAGACCATGACCTCGGTGATCTTCATCAACCAGATCCGCATGAAGATCGGCGTGGTCTTCGGCAACCCGGAGACCACCACCGGCGGCAACGCCTTAAAGTTCTATGCGTCGGTGCGGCTCGACATTCGGCGCCTGGCAGCCATCAAGGACGGCCAGGAGGTGATCGGCAACCGGACCCGGGTCCGGGTGGTCAAGAACAAGATGGCCCCGCCCTTCCAGGACGCCGAGTTCGACATCCTCTACGGTGAAGGAATTTCCCAGACCGGTGATCTGCTGGACATGGGCGTGACCCTGGGCTTTGTGGAAAAGAGCGGCTCCTGGTATTCCTACGCAGGGGAGCGGATCGGCCAGGGGCGAAACAATGCCAAGGCGTTTCTTCTGGAAAACCCGGAGCTTGCCGCAGCGGCCCTTAAACAGGTGCGAGAAGCCATGGGGCTGGCCGCCAAGGCGGCTGACCCGGCGGCGGATGCGGATTCTTGAACCCGGATCCAGTGGGACACCGGAAACCCTTTCCCTTTGTGTGTGGGGTCAGAGTCAATCGGCCAAGACGGTACATTTGTTGATAAGTGCCTAAAATTACGGAGTCACTTTGCTCCGGCTCTTTTCAGCTAAGATATGACAGAATTCCTTGATTTTAGGCATTTTAGCACTTCAAACTTCGAGTATCCAAGGCCACGCCCCTGAGGCTTGAACCGTTGATCTCTTCTCAACTGATCACTCTTCAATGGAGTCATTCATGAAATTCATGACCGGAAACGACATTCGCAGGACCTTTCTCGAATACTTTCAAAAACACGGTCACCAGATCGTGCGCTCTTCCTCCCTGGTACCGGCCGACGACCCCACGCTGCTCTTTACCAACGCCGGCATGGTGCAGTTCAAACGGACCTTTCTCGGTGAGGAAAAACGCGCCTATAACCGTGCTACCACCAGCCAGAAGTGCGTTCGGGCCGGGGGCAAGCACAACGATCTGGAAAACGTTGGCTACACGGCCCGCCATCACACTTTTTTCGAGATGCTGGGCAATTTTTCCTTTGGGGACTACTTCAAGGAAAAGGCCGTCGATTTCGGCTGGGACCTTTTGACCAACGGCTACGGCCTGCCCGCGGAAAAGCTCTGGGTGTCCATTTACTTAGACGATGACGAGGCCGGCCGGATCTGGCAAGATCAGGCCGGTGTGCCCGAGGATCGGATCGTCCGGTTCGGCGAAAAGGACAATTTCTGGGCCATGGGAGACACCGGCCCCTGCGGTCCGTGCAGCGAGATTCATATTGATCGTGGGGCCGAGCATGGCTGTGGCCGCCCGGACTGCAAGCTGGGGTGCGAGTGCGACCGGTTCCTGGAGATCTGGAACCTGGTTTTTATGCAGTTTAACCGGGACGCTTCAGGCGCCATGACCCCGCTGCCCAAGCCGAGCATCGACACCGGACTGGGGCTGGAACGGATGGCGGCCATTTTACAGGACGTGCCTACCAACTACGATACCGACCTGATCACGCCCATCATGGACAAGGCCGCCGCCCTGTCGGGTAAAAAGCTCGGTGACGCCTTTGAATCGGACGTGGCCATGAAGGTGATCGCCGACCACAGCCGGGCCGCGGCCTTTCTCATCGGTGACGGGATTCTGCCGTCCAATGAGGGGCGCGGGTATGTGCTACGCCGCATCATGCGCCGGGCTATTCGATACGGGCGCAACATTGGCCTGGTCAAACCGTTTCTGCACCATACGGCCCGGGTGGTTATGGAGATCATGCAGCCGGCATACCCGGAGCTGTCCGAAGCCGAGGCCTTCATCACCAACGTCATCAAAAACGAGGAGATGCGGTTTTCCGAAACCCTGGACAACGGACTGCGCCTGCTCAACGAATCGTTGGGGGAGATGGCGGCAGCCGGCCGGGACGAGGTGCCCGGCGCTTTGATTTTCAAACTCTACGACACCTTCGGCTTCCCCGTGGACATCGTTCGGGACGTGGTCCGGGACCGCGGCATGACCCTGGACATGGACGGATTCGATCGGGATATGGCTGCCCAGCGGGAGAAATCGCGGACCGTGACGGCCTTTTCACAGATCAGCGATGCCTACAAAAGCCTCTCGGCGACGGGTTTTAAACCCGAATTCAGGGGATACGACACCCAGCGTATGGAGGCCGAAGTCAAGCTTCTGGTGATCGGCGGTGAGGCCGCAACCCGTGCCGGGACCGGAGACGAGGTGGAGGTGGTTACCGATGTCACCTGTTTCTATGGCGAATCGGGTGGTCAGGCGGGCGACAGCGGCACCATCACCGGGCCGGAGCTGACCGTGAACGTCACCGACACGGTCAAAGACCCCACTGGCTTGATCATTCACAAGGGGACGGTCGTGTCCGGTACAATAGAAGCAGGGCAGACGGTGACCCTGAACGTGGACGTGGCGACGCGGCGCGCCACGGCGGCAAACCATACGGCCACCCATATCCTCCAGGCCGTGCTGCGACAGGTGCTGGGCGACCATATCAAGCAGGCCGGTTCCCTGGTGGCGCCGGACCGGCTTCGGTTTGACTTCACCCATTTTTCCCAGGTGTCCGAGGCCGATCTGGACCGGATCGAAACGTTGGTCAACGACCGGATTCGGGAGAACGTGCCGACCCAGGTGGCGGAGATGGCCGCCGATGAGGCCTTTAAGTCCGGTGCCACGGCCCTGTTCGAGGAGAAATACGGCGACCGGGTGCGGGTGGTCTCCCTGTCCGATTTCAGCAAGGAGTTGTGTGGTGGCACCCATACGGCGCGCACCGGCGATATCGGGCTGTTCAAGATCGTCTCCGAGGCGAGTGTGGCCTCGGGCGTGCGGCGCATGGAGGCGCTGACCGGGGCCGCGGCCCTGGCCCAGGTCCAGCGTGAGGCCCACACCCTGCAGCATGGCGCAAGGCTGCTGCGGGAAAAGCCAGACGCCCTTGCCCAACGCATCGAAAGGCTGCTGACCGATCTTAAGGCCGCCGACAAGACCATCGAAAAACTCAAAGCGAAAATGGCCGCCGCCAGTGCCGGGGACACTGCGGCCGCCATTGAAACGGCCAACGGGGTCAAAGTCCTGGCCCAGAAGGTGACCGTGGAAAGCCCCGCGGCCCTGCGGGATCTGGCCGACCGTTTCCGAGACCAGATCGGTTCGGGGGTGGTGGTGCTTGGTGCCGAGGTGGGCGCCAAGGCCCTTCTCATCGTCGTTGTGACCACGGATCTCACCGGTCGCTATTCAGCCGGCAACATCATTCGTCAGGTGGCTGCCCTGGTGGGCGGCGGCGGCGGCGGACGGCCGGATATGGCCCAGGCCGGCGGCTCCCAGCCGGAAAAGCTCGACGAGGCCCTGGGGCAGGTGGTTGCCATTGTGGAAGGGATGTAGGGTTGAACTTCAAGGGTTCAAGGGGTCAAAGAGCAGGGAGCGAAGAGCATAGAGCAGGGAGCGAAGAGCATAGAGCAGGGAGCGAAGAGCATAGAGCAGGGAGCGAAGAGCAGGGAGTAGGGAGCGAAGAGCAGGGAGCAGGGAGCAGGGAGCGAAGAGCAGGGAGCGAAGAGCATAGAGCAGGGAGCGAAGAGCAAGGAGCGAAGTGCAAAGAACAAAGAGCAAAGGGCAAGGAGCGAAGAGCAAGGGGCGAAGAGCAAGGGGCGAAGAGCAAAGAACAAAGAGCAAACGTCCCAATCGTTGAATCGTGAACCATGAATCCACGTCCTGTGGGCGTGGTCAGCGTCAGTTGGCTATACCGATAAGTTTGAAATGCGCTAAAGTTTGAAATGCCTAAAGTTATGGAGTCTCTTCGATCCGGCTTTTTAAACTAAGATATGGCAGAATTCCTTAATTTTAGGCACTTTAGGCACTTAAAACTTCAAGCATCCAAAGACAGCCCCTTCCAGGGGCAAACCAGAGCCTGAGCCTCCGGGTCAGGCTTCTTTACAAGGTTGTTGACCGGGTCGCCCGGGGTTTTTCCACCGGGCGCTCCGATCTCTTTATCGGTTCCATGGCCCATCTCTACCCGGAAGGAAAGCATGGCCGAAGAGCTGATCTCTTTGGGGCTCTGCCTGGGCGCCACCTCTGTCTCCCTGGTCCGGATTGCCGGCCGTCGCCGGACCCATCCCTTGAACCGCCGGGACCCCGGCGACCGGCCTCGCCTGATCGACCACCAAACCCTGGCCCATGAGGGCAATCCGAAAAAGGTTCTTGTCCAGGCCCTGGCGCGAATGGACCTGGATGGCATCGATAAAATTGCAGCTACCGGGCGAAAATTCCGCACCCTGCTGAACCTGACCCCCCTTTCCGAGCCCGAGGCCGTGGAAGCGGCCTTTGGCTGGGCTGTTCCGGCGGCAACGACATGCCCGGCGGTGGTGTCGGCCGGCGGCGAAACCTTCATGGTCTATGTCCTGGATCCATCGGGCCGGATCATCGATGTGGTGACCGGCAACAAGTGCGCTTCGGGCACGGGCGAATTCTTTCTGCAGCAGCTTCGCCGCATGGATGTGACCTTGGACCAGGCGGCCCGGTGGGCCGCTGACACCGAACCCTTCCGGGTGTCCGGTCGCTGTTCGGTATTTTGCAAGTCCGACTGTACCCACGCCACCAACAAGGGCGTTCCCAAGGCCCGGGTGACCGCGGGACTCTGCCGCATGATGGCGGACAAGATTCTGGAACTGCTCAAACGGGTCGAGCGGCGAGACATCATGCTCACCGGCGGCACCGCGCAAAACCGTATGATGGTGGAATACCTCAAACGGGAGATTCCCGGGCTGGTGATCCCGGCGGCCGCGCCGTATTTCGAGGCCCTGGGGGCGGCCCTGTGGGCCCTGGATGGCGAGACCCTTCCGTTTCCCGGCATGGACGCCCTTTTCTCCGACAACAGCGCCTCCTTTGAAACCCTGCCGCCATTAAATGATGCGGCCGGGGATGTTTCCTTCAAGACCCTTTCCAAGGGAACCCCCGCGGCCGGCGACCGCTGCATTCTCGGGCTTGACGTGGGGTCGACCACCACCAAGGCCGTTCTCGTCAGAAGAAGCGATCACGCCATGTTGGCATCGGTCTATCTGCGCACCAGCGGTGACCCGGTGGGCGCTTCGCGCCGGTGCTACCGGGCCATTGCCGACCGGATCGGCGCCCGGGTTGACCCGGGGCAGATGGCCATCGACGGGTTGGGGGTCTGCGGCAGCGGCCGTCAGATTGCAGGGCTCCATGCCATGACCGATGGGGTCATCAACGAGATCATCGCCCATGCGGCAGCGGCCGTCCACTTTGATCCCCGGGTCGACACTATTTTTGAAATCGGCGGCCAGGACGCCAAATACACCACCATCACCAACGGGGTGCCGTCGGACTACGCCATGAACGAGGCCTGCAGCGCCGGCACCGGTTCGTTCCTGGAGGAATCGGCTTTAGAGACCCTGGGCCTGGCCATGGACCGGATCGCCGATTCGGCCCTGGCCGGGACGCGGCCGCCCAATTTCAACGACCAGTGCGCCGCCTTCATCGCTTCGGACATCAAGAATGCGGCCCACGAGGGGGTGGGTCACCACGACATCGTGGCCGGACTGGTCTATTCCATCTGCATGAATTACAACAACCGGGTGCGGGGCAACCGGCCCGTGGGCGAGCGTATCTTCATGCAAGGCGGGGTCTGCTATAACCGGGCCGTTCCCCTGGCCATGGCAACTCTGGTGGGAAAGCCCATTGTGGTTCCGCCCGAGCCCGGCCTTATGGGCGCTTTTGGCGCGGCCCTGGTGATCGACCAACGGCTGCGCAGCGGCGCCATGGCCGCCAAGCGCTTTGATCTGAAAACCCTGGCCGAGCGTGAGGTCGGTTACGGCAAGCCTTTTGTCTGCCGGGGCGGCAAAACAGGATGCGACCGGCAATGCACCATTGCCCGGGTCCAACTGGAGGGTCGCGTCTTCCCGTTTGGCGGGGCCTGCAACCGCTACGTCAACCTTCTGAAAAATGTCCACTACGATATCGATGCCCTGGAACAGGTGGGTCACCGACAGGGGATTGTTTTCCAGCCGGCAACAACACCCTCGACCCAGGGATCGGCCCCGCGGGGTCGGGTGGGAATCAACCGCAGTTTTCTCGTCCACGCCTATTTCCCTCTTTACGACGAGTTCTTTCGGGCCATGGGGTTTGAGGTCGTCCTGCCCGACACCTCCGTCCAGGCCGGGATCGATCGGCGACTCAGCGCCTTTTGCTACCCCGGTGAACTGGCCCATGGGTTTTTGGAAGACCTTTTGACCGCACAGGGTCACCTGGATTTTGTCTTTTTGCCCCACCTGCGCAACCTTCCCTCCCAAAACGGGGAAGGGGGTACCCAGGTCTGCCCTCTTGCCCAGGCCGAGCCCTACTATCTGCGCGCCGCGTTCAGCCGAACCCTGGCGCGCCTTGGCCGCGGCGGGACCCGGGTTCTGACCCCGGTGCTGGACCTTGGCCCGGGCCTGGCCAGCATTTGCGACCCCCTGGTGGTCATGGCCCGAAAAATGGGGATTGACGGCCGAACCGCCCGTCGCGCGGCAGGCCGCGCCCTGGAAAGGCAAAAGGCGGTGGAAGACCGGATCCGTACCCATGGCCGGCGTCTCATGGCACGGCTGGAAGCCGACCCCCAGGACTTTGCCGTTGTGATTTTTGGAAGGCCTTACAACGCCTTTGCCCCAGAGGCCCACATGGGCATCCCCCATAAATTTGCCTCCCGGGGCGTGACGGTCATTCCCATGGACTTTCTGCCGGCCGATACCGAGCCATCCAAGCGTCACATGTACTGGGGCATGGGGCAAGCCATCTTGAGGACGGCGCGAATGGTCCAGCGGCACCCCCAGCTGTTCGGGGTCTATGTGACCAATTTTTCCTGCGGACCGGATTCTTTCATCAACGGTTACTTCCGGTCCATCATGGGCACCAAGCCGGCCCTGACCATGGAACTGGACAGCCACACGGCCGACGCCGGCCTGGAGACCCGCATCGAGGCCTTTTTGGACATTGTCCATGCCTATCGACAACTGGAACGCACCCCACGGCCCAAAGCCCCCTTTGTGCCTGCACGGGTGGCGGCGGAAAACGGCCATCTGATCCTGATCGACTCGTCGGGCCGGCCACGGCCCATGACCGACCCGGATGTTACCGTGCTCTTTCCGTCCATGGGCCACATCGCCAGTCGCGCCCTGGCTGCCGCTTTTTCTGGGGGCGGTTTTCATGCCCAGGCCCACCGGCCGGCGGACGAAGCGATATTGCGGCTGGGTCGGGGCAATACCGCCTGTAAGGAGTGCCTGCCGCTGATCTTGACCACGGGCACCTTGCTGGACTATGTGCGCCGTCACCGGCGAAACGGTGAACAACTGGTCTATTTTATGCCGACCGGCGGAGGGCCATGCCGGTTCGGCCAGTACCACATTTTCATGGAAGACCTGGTCCGCCGGATTGAAATTCCCGATGTGGCCCTGTTTTCCCTGTCCTCGGACGATGCCTATGCCGGACTTTCCCCGGCCTTACACCGCCGGGCGTGGTGGGCGGTGGTGATCTCCGACTTTTTAGAGGATATGCGCGCCCTGATCCTGACCGCTGCCGAAGATCCGCCTTCGGCAGCGGCCTTTTTCGAGGCCGAGGTGCAGCAGGTGCTCGATTCCCTGGCCACCGATGAGTTTGCGGCCCTTTTGGACCGGTTGCTACGGACCGCACAACGGCTAGCGCGTGTGGACATGAAACATCCGGTGGCCGCGGTGCCCCGCATCCTGCTGACAGGGGAAATCTTTGTGCGTCGTGACGGTTTGTCCCGTCGCTACCTGACCGAGAAACTGGCCGAGGCGGGGTTTGCCGCGATCTGTTCGCCAGTGGCCGAATGGATTCATTATACAAACTACCTGACGACCTGCGGCGACAGCGGGCGGCGGGCCGGACTCAAAAAGAGCGGGCGTCAATGGCTCAAACGAAAATTGATGGCCGGTGACGAACGGCGGATCCGTAGTGCCATGGCTGTTTCCGGTCTGATCGACAACCATCCTGCCCCCCTGTCCCGGGTTATGGCCCGTGCCGAACCCTTCATCAGCCCGGCTCTTTGGGGTGAGGCGGTGCTTACCGTCGGAAGTGCCCTGGAAGCGGTGGCCTCCGCGGTCTGCGGGGTGATCGCCATCGGTCCTTTCGGCTGCATGCCCAACCGGATTTCAGAGGCGATTCTCTCCGAAGCGATGAACAGCCGGGTCAAGCTGGCCGCGGAGCCGGAAAACCCACGCCTGCGGACGGTCTTGTCCGGGGTCGATCAACTTCCTTTTCTGGCCATCGAAAGTGACGGTTCTCCCTTCCCCCAACTCGTCACTGCCAAGCTGGAGGCCTTTTACCTGCGGGCCCGGCGCTTGCACCGGCAAATGGCGGCGGCCGGATAATTCTGGCATCACTCCCTTCGGGAGGCTGCCTCTTGCCAGGACGCCGCAGATGGTTAGCTTCCACCTGCAAACGGCCTTTTTTGCCCAATTTTATGACAAATGCAGACTTTTTACAGGACCATCAGTATGGCCTTGCCTCCATCGGCCCCGGGAAGATATAAGGGGGGCCGCCCGTGGGACAGGCGCGGCGCCCGGAACCAAGCCCCCATCATCGGAGAGAGATCATTGCCGGCAGGAAAAAATCAACACCTCCATCGATTCAGGCACTTTTTTGCGACTGCGGCGTTTTCGGCAATGCTGCTCGCCGTCGGCTGCACGCTCCGCCAGGCGGCACCTGCCCCGGACCCGGTCATGGAACTGCCCCAGGCGTTTTCCGGCCAGAAGGTCCAGGCCGTATCCCGGGCAAAGTGGTGGCGGACGTTTGAAAACGACGAACTCGACCGGCTCATTCTTGCCGCCCTGAGCGCCAACCTGACCCTGGAGGAAGCCTGGGCGCGCCTGCGCCAGGTCCGGGCCCAGGCCGTGGGGGCGGGGGCGGGGCGGTTCCCTGATTTGACCGTAACCGCCGGTGCCGCTCACAGCCGGCAGCGTGCTGACACCACAAGCCCGCCGGCCCGGGCGACCGACCAATACACGTTGGGCCTGACGAGCCGTTATGAACTCGACCTCTGGGGACGGATTCGTTCCGAGCAGGAGGCTGCAGTGCTTTCGGCCGCGGCCAGTCGTGAAGATCTCGCTGCGGCTGCCACAACCGTGGTGGCGGCGGTGACCGAACGCTGGCTGGGGATCGTGGCCCAGCGCATGCACCGGGCCCGTCTTTTCGAGCAGATCAAAACCAACGAAACCATGCTGGAACTGGTGGAACTGCGATTTAGAAAGTCCATGTCGTCGGCCCTGGATGTGCTGCAGCAGCGGCAGGTGGTGGAGCGTTCCCTCGCCCAGTTGCCCCTGGTGGATCGTGATGAACAGCTTTTGATCAACGAACTGGCCCTGCTCCTGGGCCAAATGCCGCCCCATGCGCCGGAAATCCGCACCGAATCCGTCGACCTTCCCGCCACAGCCCCCGAGGCCGGCCTGCCGATTCAGTTGCTGACCAAACGGCCCGATGTCCGGGCCGCGGCCAAGCGGCTTCGGGCCGCCGATCGGCGGGTGGCGGCAGCTCGGGCCGATCGGTTGCCGAATCTTCGTTTGACGGCTTCGGGCCTGGTTCAGGCCGGGCAGACGGCCATATTGCTGGAGAACTGGCTGATCAGCCTGGCCGCCGACCTGACAGCGCCGATCTTTGACGGAGACCGGCGTTTGGCCGCCGTGGATGCGGCCTCGGCCGAAGCGGAACAATTTATGGCCGTTTTTAAAAAAACCGTTCTGACCGCCGTAAAGGAAGTCGAGGACGCCCTGGTCCGGGAAGCTGCCCTGCGCCGATACCTGGCGGGCCTGGAAGCCGAGCTGGCCGCGGCTGAAAGAACCCTTGACGAGGCACGGTCACGGTATCGAAACGGCCTCAACGACTATCTGCCGGTACTCACCGCGCTGCTGTCGGTGCAGGGACTGGAAAGAGACCTCATTGATCGGCGCACGGACCTGATTCTGGCACGGGTCGGCCTTTATCGTGCCCTGGGTGGTGCCTGGACCGACGATTTGGAGCCGTAGGAAAGGGTTCAAGGGTTCAAGGGTTCAAGGGTTCGAGGGGTCAAGGGGTCAAGGGTTCAAGGGTTCAAGGGTTAAAGGGTTCGAGGGTTCAAGGGTTAAAGGGTTCGAGGGTTCGAGGGGTCAAGGGGTCAAGGGTTCAAGGGGTCCAGGCTTCAAGGGCTCAGGGGGGGTGAGGGATCTATCCGTTAAACCGTTGAAACCCGAACCGTGGCCCAGGGGTTCAGGGGGGCAATTCGAAATGGAAATCCAAAACCTGTGGGCGTGGTCAGCGTTAACCGGCGATGCCTTGACGCTTTGCGTGAAAAATCAAAAATGCCGAGCACCAAATGCCAAACAAATTCCAAATCCCAATTTTCAAACCCCAAAGCCTTCCGGGAAGGGACATTGTTTGGCTTTTCGAATTTCGGTCTTTGAATATTGTTTGATATTTGTGATTTGATGTTTGTTATTTCCATGGTTACTGAACTGACACAAAGCAAATCCCCTCCGGGGATAGCTATTTTCCAATTCATAAATTGGAAACACACATGGGTGCCTATCCGTTATAAAACCGATTCGTGGACGGGCAATAGCTAAAGCCTGGTCCTCGCTTTGTGGATTGAGGATTAACAATTAAGGATTGAACCGACCATGGACGACCTGACACCCCCTGATATCATGCCCGAACAGCTTGACCGCCAGGCTTACACCGGTGGACGATCCAAATGGGTCAAGGCCGTGCTTTCGGCGGTCATCCTTGTTTTCGGTGTGCTGGCCATGAACTACCTGCTCGGCACGGCCACCAAGGCCAAGCGGCGGGTGCCGACACCGTCCGCTCCACTGGTGAGGGTACAGAAGATTTTCCCAGGTCCCCAGTCCGTGACCGTGGAGGCCATGGGGACTGTCATTCCGGCCCGGGAAATGAGCCTGGAAGCCAGGGTTTCCGGTGAGATCGTGGATACCCATCCGGATTTCGTCGAGGGCGGTTTCATCAAAAAAGGAGAGATGGTGGTTCGGCTCGACGACGCCGACTACCAGTTGGCCCTGGTTCGGGCCCGGAGCGCGGTGGCCAATGCCCGTTATGCCCTGGCGCTGGAGCAGGGCCGTCAGGACGTGGCCCGGCGTGAATGGGCACTGATGAACGACAATGCCGCCCAGGGTCCCGAAGATGGGGACCTGGCCCTTCGAAAACCCCACCTGGAAAAGGCCATGGCCGATCTGGCCGCCTCCGGAGCCGATCTTCGCCAGGCCGAACTGCAACAGGAACGGACCCGGATTGTTGCCCCCTTCAACGCCATCATTCGGACCCGGTACGTCACCGTCGGTTCCCAGGTGGCGGTCCAGGAACGGCTGGCCGATCTGGTGGCCGCCGACCAGTACCGGGTTCGGGTCTCGGTCTCCGCGGATCGCCTGGGCCGGATCGACATTCCCCGCCACCTCCAGGAGACTGGGGCTGCCGCCACCGTTTATTACCGCGGCAATGCCATTGTCCGGGGAGAGGTGGTGAGACTGCTCGGCGACTTGGAAACCGAGGGACGCATGGCGCGGCTGCTCATCGCCGTGGACGACCCGCTGGTTCTTCATCGGCCGAATCCGGCCCGGCCGCCGCTGTTGCTGGGTGAATTCGTCCGGGTGGCCATCGAGGGCCGGCCGGTTGCGTCGGCCTTTCGCATTCCCCGTGCGGCCCTTCGCGACAATGCCTCGGTCTGGATCGCAGCGGCTGACAACACCCTGGAGATCCGAACCGTGACGACCCTGTGGCGGGACAAGGAGACGGTCCTCGTGGACAGCGGCCTTTCCCCGGGCGAACGTTTGATCGTCTCCAACCTGGCCGCTCCGGCCCGCGGCATGGCCCTGGCCATCGAGGGGGCCGAGGGCCGATCCGGAACCGGGCCGGGCGACGGTGCCCAAGGAAAAACCCCATGACGCACCGAGACTTGCGGAACACCGCCGGAAACAATGCCGGACCCAGCGGCGACCCGAGGGCTGAACGAGGCTCCGGACGAGGCCCTATCTCCTGGATGGCCGGGCACTCGGTGAGTGCCAACCTGCTCATGCTGGTCCTGCTGATCGGTGGGCTTATTCTGGGCGCCCGGATCAAAAAGGAAGTCTTTCCCGATTTCGAACTGGACCTGGTGACCATTACCGTGGCCTATCCCGGCGCCAGCCCCGAAGAGGTGGAACAGGGGATCCTGCTCTCCATCGAGGAAGCGGTTCAGGGTCTGGAAGGGGTCAAAAAGGTGACTGCCAAGGCCCAGGAAGGGAGCGGCACGGTCATCGTCGAGATTCTTGAAGGTGAGGACGGCCAGCAGATCACCCGAGACATTGAGAGCGAAGTCAACCGCATCGGCTCATTTCCCGAAGATGCCGAGGAGCCTCAGGTCACCCTGGCCAAACGAAAACGCAGCGTGGTGTCCCTGGCTCTTTTTGGCGACCAGAGCGAACGGGTCCTGCGGGAGGAGGCCGAAACCGTCCGTGACCGCCTGCTTCAGGATCCGGACATCACCCAGGTTGAGTTGGAAGGGGTCAGGGACTATGAAATCAGCATCGAAATTTCCCATGACGCCCTGAGGGCTTACAACCTGACCCTTGATTCCGTGGCCCAGACCATCGCCAACGCTGCCGTGGAACTTCCCGGCGGCGCCATCAAGACCGCCGGTGGCGACGTGCTGGTACGGGTGGCAGACCGGCGGGACTACGGCCACGAGTTCGGGCGGATTCCGGTGATTGCCACAGCCGACGGCACCCAGGTGCTGCTGGAAGAGATCGCCGTCATCACCGACGGTTTTGAGGAGACCGACCGGTTTGCCACCTTCAACGGCCGCCCGGCCGTCATGCTGGAGGTCTATCGGATCGGGGATCAGACCCCCATTTCGGTCTCCGACGCGGTCCGGCGTCAGATGGCCCAGATCCGCCAGGCACTCCCCCCGGGCATGGGGCTGGAATCCCGAAACGACCGGTCCGACGTCTACCGCCAGCGCCTGGACCTGATGCTGCAAAACGGCTACCTGGGCCTGGGCCTGGTCTTTGTTCTTCTGGCCGTTTTTTTGGAGGTGCGACTGGCCTTTTGGGTGAGCATCGGCATCCCCATCTCTTTTCTCGGCTCCATGCTGGCCCTGCCGGCCATGGGGGTCAGCATCAACATGATCTCCATGTTCGCGTTTATCGTAACTCTGGGCATCGTGGTGGACGATGCCGTTGTGGTGGGGGAGAATGTCTATTTTTACCGCCAGAGTGGGTTGGGGTGGTTTGCTGCGGCGGTGCGCGGTGCCCGGGAGATTGCCATGCCGGTGGTCTTCAGCGTCCTGACCAACATGGTGGCCTTTCTTCCCATGCTCTTCATCCCGGGAATCATGGGAAAGGTTTTCAGGCAGATTCCGCTGGTGGTGATCAGCGTCTTTGCCGTCTCCCTGGTGGAGAGCCTTCTCATCCTGCCGGCCCACCTGGCCCACCAGGGACCGCCCCGGGAAACAGGCGTGCTGGCCTGGCTCGGCAGGCATCAGCAGCGATTCAGCCTCTTTTTTAACCGCATGGTCCGCACCCGCTACGGCCCGTTTCTGGGGATGGCCCTGAGGTGGCGGTATGTGACCCTCTCCGTGGGGATAGCGGTGCTGCTGGCCACCGTCGGCCTGATCCGCAGCGGGCGCATGGGGTTTGAGCTCTTTCCCAAGGTGGAGTCGGACTACGCCAAGGTCACGGCCGTACTCCCCTTCGGCACTGCCGTGGAGCGGACCCTTGAGGTCCAGGACATTCTCGTCCGTGGGGGCCAGGCGGCGGTGGAAGAGAACGGCGGCAGTCGCCTGACCGAAGGGATTTTTGCCACCATTGATGCCAACACCGCCGAAGTGCGCATCTACCTGACCCCGCCGAATGTGCGCCCCCTGTCCACTGCTCAGTTAACCCGCATCTGGCGTGAAAAGGTGGGCCGGTTGGCCGGGCTGGAGTCCATCAAATTCGAATCCGACGCCGGCGGTCCCGGCCGGGGGGACGCCCTGACCGTGGAATTGAGCCACCGGGATATCGGGGTGCTGGACCGGGCATCGGCCGAACTGGCCCGTGCCCTGGCCACCTTTCCCAATGTGATGGACATCAACGATGGTTTTTCACCGGGCAAACAGCAGATCGATTTCCAAATGCGGCCTGAAGGGCAAAGCCTCGGCTTGAGATCCCGGGATGTGGCCCGGCAGGTCCGAAACGCTTACTACGGCGCGGAGGTCCTGCGCCAGCAGCGGGGCCGGGACGAAGTCCGGGTCATGGTCCGGCTGCCCAGGGCCGAGCGGATCTCCGAGTACGACCTGGAAGAGATGATTTTAAGAACGCCGGCAGGGACGGAGATCCCCCTTCGCGAGGCGGTGAGCATCCGGCGGGGCCGGGCATACACCACCATCGACCGGAGAAACAGCCGGCGGGTGGTGGCGGTGACCGCCGATGTCCGTCCCCGGTCCAAGGCAGACCAGGTGCTCGGGTCCGTTAAGGCCGACATCCTGCCGGCCCTGCAGGAAAAATACCCGGGACTGACGTTCAGCTTCGAGGGGCAGCAGGCGGACCGAAAAGAGAGCATGGAGGCCCTGGGCAAGGGGCTGATAATGGCCCTGCTGGTGATCTATGCCATGCTGGCCGTTCCCTTCAACAGCTACGTCCAGCCGGCGATCATCATGGTGGCCATCCCCTTTGGCATCGTGGGGGCCATTGCAGGGCATCTGGTCATGGGTTACAGCCTCAGCGTCATGAGCATGTTCGGCGTGGTGGCCCTGTCCGGCGTGGTGGTCAACGATTCGCTGGTGCTCATCGATTTTGCCAATCGCCGGCGCCGGGCCGGCATGCCCCATTTCGAGGCGATCTGTGAAGCGGCGGTCCACCGGTTCCGGCCCGTTCTGCTCACCACCCTGACCACTTTCGGCGGGCTGGCCCCGATCATCTTCGAAACGTCGAGGCAGGCACGGTTTCTCATTCCCATGGCCATTTCCCTGGGTTACGGCATCCTCTTTGCCACGGTGATCACCCTGGTGCTGGTGCCGTCCCTGTATCTGATCGTCCACGACCTCAACCCCCTGGAAGAGAAGGTTGTTGCCGCGCGGCCTTCCGTGGATCCGGGCCAGGAACCGTCTCTGGAATGACCCTGAAGTCGATTCGGCGCCGCTTCCAGCTGGAGGGAGCGGAAAGGTTCTTCCGCTGTCGCGAGAAGACAAAGGGCAGTTTAAAGGACAATTTCGAATGTCCAATCCTCAATGTCGGATACTCAAGTGCGGAGTCGCTTTGCTCTGCCAAGTTAATAAAGCGATAAATGGCAGAATTCATTACTTGGAAATTGTGCGTTGGACATTGGATATTGGTCATTTTGCCCCCTTTTTGGGGGCTCGCTGAAAGCCATGCGCTCTTCGAATGGCGACCGTCTGGGAAAACCCATGACCCCAAAACACCCTCTTCAATCAGCGTCCCGACGCCCAGGCAATGGCGGGGCTTACGCCCTGCTGGCCATCGCCCCCCTGTGCTGGGCGGGCAACATTGTCCTGGCCCGGGGGGTGGTGGAGATGATTCCGCCGGTCAGCTTCGCCCTGTGGCGCTGGACCCTGGCTTTTGTGCTTCTGCTCCCTTTTGCCTGGGGGCATGTGCGGCGGGACTGGCCCGAGGCGGTCCGGCACTGGAAGATCGTCCTTTTTCTCTCGGTTACCGGCATCACCGGGTTTAATACCCTGCTCTACACCGCGGTTCATACCACCACCGCCATTAACGGCGCCCTGATCCAGACTGCCATGCCGGCGATCATCGTCCTGATCTGCCTGGTCGCCTTTGGCGAGCGCGCGACCCGCATTCAGGTGTTCGGGGTGGGGTTGTGCATGGCCGGGGCTACGGCGGTGGTCCTGCGCGGCCGCTGGGCAACGCTCCGGCAGATGGACTTTGCCCAGGGAGACCTGATCATGGTGGTGGCCGTGGTTCTTTATGCCATGTACTCGGCCGGCCTGCGTCGTCGTCCGAAAATCCACCCCCTGAGCTTTATGGCCATTACCTTCGGTGTCGGCGCCCTGGGGCTTTTGCCCCTTTACGGCTGGGAGATGTCCCGCACCCCGGCCTTTGTGCCTTCCTTCGAGGTTGTGGCCAGTATTTTCTACGTGGCTGTTTTTCCTTCCATCGTTGCCTATTTTTGCTGGAATGGCGGCATCGACCGGCTCGGTCCCAACCGCGGGGGGCTCTTTATCAACCTCATTCCGGTCTTTGCCTCCCTCATGGCCGTGGTCTGGCTTGGTGAGTCCCTGAAGCTCTTTCATCTGGCCGGCATGACCCTCATCGCTGCGGGGATGGTGCTGTTCAACCGGCCGGCGACCGGTTTTTCGAAAACGAAGGTGAAAGCGTCGCCCCCTGTGCCGGAATCCGATCGTGGATTGGAGGAAACCCCATGAAACCGATCCGCATCGGGCTTACGGTGTTGCTGGTGGCCCTTTTGATGGCGGCGCCGACGGTTGCCCAGACCCTGGTGCTGGCTACGGACGATACCCCCGGGGACCCCTATATCATGGGGGGCGGGACCGGGTTTCACCCGACCCTTCCCGGGATTGAGATCGAGCTTTACCAGATGGTGGCCCGCCAGATGGACCTGACCGTCACCTTTCTCCGTCTTCCCTGGAAACGTTGCCTTCAGGAACTCAAATACGGACGGGTGGACGGGGTCTTTCCGGCCAGCTACAAGCCGGAACGCGAGGCCATCGGCATTTATCCAATGAAGGACGGCCGACCTGATTTCGCCCGAAGCACCCGGGACGGCGCCTACCATCTCTACCGTCCCCGGGGGTCAAAACTCTTATGGAATGGCACCGCCTTTGAACTCCTGGAAGATTCGGCCCGCGAGGCCATCGGTGTCCCCTTGGGTTGGGCCATTGCCGGGGATTTGAAACAGATGGGCATCCAGATCCTGGAAAGGGCCGATCCCAAGGACCTTCTCAACATGCTGGCTGCCGGCGGGCTCGCCGGGGTGGTCTGCCTGGATACGGTGATTGATGCCTACCTGCGGGAAACGCCGCGGGCCTGGACCAGCATCGAGAAGGTCGATCCGCCGATCCTCGAAAAGCCCTATTACCTGGTTTTTTCCCTTCAGTTCGAAGCGAAGTATCCGGGTTTACCGGAAAAAATATGGGATCGGATCGCGACGATCAAGGGGTCCGAACCGTATGGGAAGATCATTGACAGGTACACGCGGCAGTGATTTCAATACAACGTGTGAAGCCTTGCCTTCAGTGCATGGTCAGAGTCAGGCGGCTGTGCTGAGACAACTTTGTTGCACCTGGCCAAAAGGATCGAAAATGGAGGCATTCTGCCCAAAGGAGTGAAAACGAGACAAGGGGAAGGGTACGATGAAACCGACAAAATTACGATGTCATAGTTTTTCCAGACAGGTCCGCTGCGTCTCGGTCCTGATGACGGCCATCCTGCTGCTGGCCGGCTGCACCCTGCCAAAAACCTATTTCAGGCAGAACCATAGCGTGGCGTGGGCACTGGAGGCCCATCGGTTTCCGGCGGACTACCACTATTATGTGTACGGTTCCCGGGGCGTGCCCATCGCCCTGTTGGGGATCGAAAAAGGGGTCGGGTTCAGCCCCGGCCGTTATCGCCCGGTGGATGGTGCCGGGGATACCCTGAAACGATGGGTGGATGCCATCAACGATCCTTTTGCCAACCGGCATGAGGGGTACGGAAAAGAGCTGGTTTCCAACGGGATCGTGGTCGGGATCTGGTATTCGGATTGGGTGGTGCCGCCGGTCAGAATCCTTGAGGACGGACGGATCGCTCTTGATCCGCCGTCACTGAGGATTTCGGAAAAATGGTTCCGCCCGGACCCCCTTTAGGGATTTCTGGCATGAAGCCACCATTGCCAGTGGTGGACCTGGAAAGGCTTTACCGTTCCGGCGAAAAACACTACCGTGAATTCTCAATTTCCAATACTCAATGTTCAAATTTCGAAATTTAAAACGCTCAGATTGGGTGAAAGGATTCAGGGGGCGAGGCTTCGGGCCAGAGCCTCGATATGGGCGTGATCCGTGCCGCAGCAGCCGCCGAGAATCTTGACCCTGTAGCGCCGGTGCAGATCGGCCATGGCCGCAGCAAAGGCTTCCGGTGCCATGGTGTCGAGTTCTTTGCGGTCGTTGAGCTGGTCGGGGGGCAGGGCGCTGGTGTTGGCCTGAAGGCCCATGATCCGCCGAGTGGCCGAGGGGTCAACCGAATGCACCGCTACCAGGCCGGCGGCAAAGGCGGCCGGGTGGACGCAGTTGGCCATATAGCCGACCGGAGCGGGGGATGCACCGTTGTCGATGCGCCGGATCGCTTCCGCCAGGGGGCTGCCGTCGAGCAGGGCGCCGTCGGCGCCGAGCACGAAACTGATGATATAGGCAACGCCCGTGGCTGCCATGGCCCGGGCCAGCCCCAGGGCCTCGCCGGCCGCCGGCAGGGTGGCGGCCATGAGAAAATCAACGCCGGCCGCGGCCAGGGCCTCGGCCTGGGGAGCATGGAAGGTCCGGGCGGAGTCGGCGGAAAGGGCCTCTTGGGGCCGGTAGGCATCCCCCTGGCAGGCCATGAGGCCGCCGGTGAAGATCGATGCATGCCGCAAAGCTTCGGCATTTCTGATTCCCAGGAGAAAATTGACCGCGTCAGCGTTGACCCGGGCGGTATGGGCCAATCCGGCCTTTGCCAGGCGATCCGGATTGGCGCGCCAGGTCGGAGTCAGGGTCATCATGGGCAGGCCGCTGGTCGCGCCGATCTTCATGTAGTCGGCATAGAGGTCGCCCATGAGCCGTCGTCCGGTCGGGTCGTAGATCAGGCCGGTGTTCAGGGTCAACGGGTCGAGGGCGACCCCGGTCTCCCGCTTGAGCCGCTCGATGACGGCCCCCTCGGTGAGGATGACCGGTTCGCGAGCCAGCGTTTCCTTGAAATCCATGGTGAATCTCCCCCTTGACAATCGGACCGAAGACAGCGAAATATGGCGGGTCGTGGAAGCGTTGAAATAACCCGGTTCCCAGCGGGATTCAACCCCACGGTGTGACCATCCGCGAATTTTTCTATCGCGTAACGCAGATATCGGGCTTTTTGCGAAACCGTTAAGGAGAGACCATGCTTTCCCAGCGAATAAAGACCCTGATGCCCTACGTGCCCGGCGAACAGCCCCGGGACCGGCGCTACATCAAGCTCAACACCAACGAAAATCCCTATCAGCCCTCGCCGCGGATCCGGGACTTTCTCCGAACCTTCGACCCTGAAACGCTGCGGCGTTACCCGGATCCGCGGATGACCGCCCTTCGGCAGGCCATCGGACGCCGGTTCGGGCTTTCCGACGACTGCGTCTTTACCGGAAACGGATCGGACGAAGTGCTGGCCTTTGCCTTTTACGCTTTTTTCGACAGCGACTGCGGGCCAGTTTTGTTTCCCACCTTCACCTACAGTTTCTACCCGGTCTACTGCAATTTCTTCGACATAGACTATCGCACCCTTCCCCTGGGGGGAGACTACACGGTGGACCTGGACGCCTTTGCCGTTGCCGGGAAAAGCTGCGGGGCGATTTTCCCCAACCCCAACGCGCCCACCGGTATCGGTCTTCCCCTGGATCGGGTGCGATCCCTTCTGGAGCGTTTCCCACGGGACCGGGTGGTGATCGTGGACGAGGCCTACATCGATTTCGGCGGCCAAAGCGCCGCCTCCCTTATCGATTCCTACAACAACCTGCTGGTGGTGCAGACTTTTTCCAAAAGCATGGCCCTGGCCGGTATCCGGCTCGGCTTTGCCATGGGGGCAAAGCCCCTGATCGATGCGCTCTTTACCGCCAAGGACGCCTTTAACTCCTATCCGGTCGACACCCTGGCCCAGCAGATCGGCGTGCTGGCCATGGAGGACCGGGACCACTTCGACGAAATCTGTCGAAAGATCGTTGCCACCCGGGAACGGTTTGGCGAAACCATGACAGGCCTGGGGTGGCGACTGCTTCCGAGCCAGGCCAATTTTGTCTTTGCTTCAAAGCCCGGCGTGCCGGGCAGCCAGATTTACAACGATCTGAAAGCAGCGGGGATTCTCGTGCGTTATTTCGACAAGGAGGGCCTTCGGGACTTTGTCCGGATCACCATGGGAACCGACGAGGAGATGGATACTTTGGTCGAGGCCATCCAAAGACTGTTTGGATGATCCGTTCTCTTTTTTTACTCTGACATAAAGCCACCACTTCCAGTGGTGGACCTGGAAAGGTTCTACCGTTCCGGCGAGAGAAGGTCTAAGTGAATTTTCAATGCTCAATATCCAATTCTCAAGTGTGGAATCGCTACGCTCTGCCAATTGTTAAAAAGCTAAAAAAGGCAGAATACCGCCTTGAACATTGAGAATTGAGCATTGGATATTGGACATTGAGCCCCCCTATGGGGGGCCTCCTGAGGCCACCCGCTCTGCGGGTGGAGCCTCATTTTTCTACAGAGCCAGCAATCGGGCCATGTTTGTTCCGAACACCCGGCGCTTTTCTTCAGGGGAGAATCCTGCCCGGACCATCAGGGCGTCCAGGCATGCCATCTCCTCGCCCGGATCGAACCAGGGCCAGTCCGTGCCGAAGACGATCCGCTCCGGGCCGTGGGTGGCGAGGAGCCGGGTGAACGTTTCGGCGTCCAGGGTGTGGGCGGCGTTGGCCGTGTCCAGGTAGAAATTGGTTGCCGGTTTCAAACCGTTTAGGATGATTTCCGGCGGTGCGGCAAGCCCGCCCATGTGGGCTGCCACAAAGACGATGCCGGGAAATTCCCGGACCCGGCGGCCCAACCCTTCGGGTGTGGTGACATGGGCCTGGGGGGCGCCGAAGTGAATATCGGCCTTGAAATAGGTGTCCAGGACCAGGAAAAAACCTGATTTTCTCTCCCGGTTGAAGGCCTGGATGGTTTCAAGCATGACTGCGGTATCGGCTGCTTCCAGGGAGAAGCGCTGGGAGAAGGTGCTCAGCTTGATGGCCCGAATGCCGCCTTGGTGCAGTCGTTGGAGCTCGCTGTTCAGGTTGCCAAGCGCCGGATGCAGGGTGCCGGCGGCCCGGATAAAAAAACCGCCCTCAACGGCCAGGGAAAGGGCGGCCGAATTGGCATCGTGGATCTTTTCCAAAGAGGCGGTCGGCAACACCAGGCAAGCGTCTACGCCTGCCCGGCGACCGGCAGCCTCCAAAGGCTGACGCCCGATCCGTTTGCGGGCACGATCGACCTCAAGCCCCAATTCACCCACCATCTCCGCTCTTTTCGACACATTATCGATGATCCGTTGGTCGAACAGATGAACGTGACCGTCGATGACCATGGATGACACTTTTTGTTCCATCATTTCCTACACGGTTTTCTTGGCGCTTTTTGGATTATCCACCGTTGTCCTCTTCTTCCCGGTCCATGGTATCCACGGCATCACCACCAGCCCGGGAGATGCCCGGAACTGACCTTTCATCATACCCGAAATCCGTTGACCGTGCCGTGTAGCGGCACAACCATAAAATCGTGGGAAGCGATTTTATCCCAGGATCAACACTTCATGAGGGGCAAGTTTCAACCGGGGGGCTGAGACAATCTCTCCCTTCCGCCGGTGGGTGCCGAAGACCACCCGTGCCGGATCGGTGGCCAAAAAGTCAATGCCGGCGACCGAAGCATCAAAGTTCAGCACCACCAGAAGGCGATCCGCCCCCAGGGACCGGTAATAGGCCATGACCGATCGGTTCGAACCGGCCGCGGGCTGCCAGTCGCCCAGGCTCAGGGCAGGGGTTTTTCGCCGCAGGGCGATGAGGTTTCGGTAGAAGTGGAGCAGCGAGTTTGGATCCTGTTGCTGGGCTTCCACATTGATCAGTGGATAATCGGGATTTACCGGCAGCCAGGGATCTCCCGTGGAAAACCCGGCTGACGGCGCGTTGGACCACTGCATGGGGGTCCGTTCCGGGTCCCGCCCTTTGTGCAGTGGCCAGTACTTTTTCCCCAGCGGATCGACCAACTGCCGGCGGGTAATCCTGCCGTTGACCATGCCGATCTCTTCGCCGTAGTAGATGAACGGTGTCCCGCGAAGGGTCAACAGAAGGGCTGCCAGGATTTTTGCCCGGCCCGGAGCATGCTTTGGACGGCCATACCGGGACAGGCTTCTGGGCTGGTCGTGGTTGTTCAGAACCTGACAGGGCCAACCCGCCCATGGAATGCTTTCCATCCATTGGCTGGCGGCCTTCATGAAGGGGCCGGCACCGTAGCGGCTGTAAATGATGGAAAAATCAAAGGAGAGGTGAAGGGCGTCTTCTCCGGTTCCCAGGTAGGTGGCCGACAGTTTCGGGTCGCCGGGCGGGGGTGTGTAGACCTCGCCCACCATCATGCGGTCGTCATATTGGTCCGTGAGACCCCGGAAGACGCGCACAACGTCCAGGGTTTCGGGACGGTTACGGTCGTAAATGTGCTTTTGAAGATCGTAGGGGCGCGGGGTCGGTCCCAGACCAAAGGGGTTGGCGCGCAGGTTCTCATCCTTGACAAAAAAATTGATCACGTCCAGCCGGAATCCGTCCACCCCCATGTCCAGCCAAAAGCGCATCTCTTCTGCGATCGCCTGGCGGACTTCGGGGTTTCGCCAGTTGAGATCGGGCTGCTCCTTGAGAAAGGAGTGCAGGTAGTACTGCCCGGTTGGCTCATCCCATTGCCAGGCGCCGCCGCCGAATGCCGCCAGCCAGTTGTTGGGCGGCTTTTTGTTTTTGCCGTCGCGCCAGATGTACCAGCCTCGTTTGGGGTTGTCCCTGGAAGCGCGTGACGCCACGAACCAGGGATGAAGGTGGGAGGTGTGGTTGACCACCAAATCGAGGATGACGCGGATGCCTCTTTGGTGGGCCTGGTCCAACAGGTGTTGAAAGTCGGAAAGACGGCCGAAAACCGGATCGATCTCCCGATAGTCGCTGATGTCGTAGCCGAAGTCGAACATGGGCGAGCAGTTGATGGGCGACAGCCAGATGCCGTCCACGCCCAGGTCGGCCAGGTAGTCGAGTTTGGCGGTGATGCCGGGTAGATCACCGGTGCCGTCGCCGTCGGTGTCCAGGAAACTCCTGGGATAGAGCTGGTAGATGACGCCGCTCTTCCACCAGGGAACGTTTTGTTTCATCAGCTGGCCTTGTCCTTTCGTCCGGACCGGGGAACCGGTTCGTTTGCGGAAACCGCCATTGTCCGTTGATACGGGAAAATTCCATCATCGAGATTCGGCCCCGGGTCGGAACCGGATCCACGGAAGCATTTTTGGCCGGTATGATATTGGGTTGGGCGTTATTTGTAAAGGCGATCCCGGCGACCCCGGAGCAAAGGATGGGGGGATCATTTCCAACCAAAAGGCCGGCGCTTTTACCGTGATTCGATTCGTGATATGAACGGACGCGTGCGGCCGGAGAAATTCGGTGCTGAGCCAAACCCCATGTGAAAGGACCACCCATGGCCGCTCCCATGTCTACCCGGGACCGCTGGACCCTCGCCCTGCTCGTCGCCATGTCTTTTTTTCTCATGGCCGACCTCTACATCACGCCGGGCATTGTCAACGACCTGGCCGTTGAATTCGGCGTGCCGGTCAGCCGGATCGGTTTCATCGGGTCGGCTTTTGTCCTGGTGGGAGCGGTGGTGAGCATCGTGTTCGGCTATCTCACGGACAAGGTTTCCCGAAAGCGGCTGCTGGTGGCCACGGTGCTCATCGGCGAGATTCCATGCCTGCTGACCGGCATGACCTGGGCAACGCCGTCCTTGGGCGCCTTTCTGGCGCTTCGGGTGCTGACCGGTATCGGTATCGGCGGTATCTATCCGTTGACGTTTTCCCTTGTTTCCGACTATTTCGGCACCCGGCACCGGGCCAAGGCTTGTGCCTGGGTTGAAATCTCCTGGGGGCTGGGCATGATGGTGGGGCCGGTTCTGGCCACCGTTGCCGTTGACACCGATTATGGTTGGCGTTTGGCCTTTATCCTGGCCGCCCTGCCCAATTTCCCCATCGCCCTGGCCTTTGCTCTTTTCGCCGAGGATCCTCGGCGGGGAAGAAGTGAAGACCGCGTTGCCGAAGCCATGGATCACGGCGGGGTCTACCAGGAAACCATCCGTCTGGCGGACTTCAAAGTCATCTTCGGCAGCCGGACCAATCGGCTGCTTTTTTTGCAGGGCATTCCGGGCTGCATCCCCTGGGGGCTTCTTCCCTTCTGGCTCATCGCCTTTTTTGAAACCGTCCGGGGGTTTCCCAAGGCCCAGGCCGCCATGATCTGGGAACTCTTCGGCATGGGGGCGGCCATTGGACTGATCGCCTGGGCTGTGGTCGGCGACCGGCTCTTTCAGAAAAATCCGAAATACCTGCCCCTGCTATGCAGCGCCGGTGTCATGGCCGGAATGATTCCCTGCTACGCCATCGTCAACCTGCCGGTGGACGGTACCAGTGGTTCGGCCGCCTATCTGTTTTACCTGCTGGCCATGGTCGCCGGGGCCGGGATCGCCGTGGCCTCGTCCAATGTCAAGGCCATGCTGATGAATGTCAACCGGCCGGAACATCGCGGATCGGTCTTTTCCGTTTTCAACCTGGCAGACAGTATCGGCAAGGGGATCGGACCGGCCCTGGGGGGGATGCTCATGGGGTTCGGTTATTTGGTCATGATGAATGTGGCCATCAGCTTCTGGCTCATCTGCAGCCTGATCATGCTGCTGGTGTCGACCACCATCGGCCGGGACCGGCAGGCCCTGCTGGATCTCATGGCGAGCCGGGCTGAAAAGATTGCAGGTAGCAAGGCCTAAGTGCCCGCCAGCACCATTGCGATGGAGATATGGATGGAAATCGAGCGGTTCGTTGTGGTCTATGGGGTGGACGGCAAATCCTGCCGCCTGGAGACGCCTGTCGGCGAAGACGCTTCCGGGCCCGGGCTTCGCGTCGTTTTCGACCGGCGTCCGGCCGTCGGCGGGTTTCGCCTGCGGGTTGAACTCAACGCCATGGCCGCCATTGATATCGAAGAATGCCGGCTGGAAGCGGCATGTCCCATCGACCCTTCGGACCGCATTTTCTGCAACGGCTTTCAGTCCTGGACAGACAGCCGGTCTTTTTTGCCCCATGAAACCATGCCAAAACTTCGGGTGGTCGGCCGGGCGCTCCGGTTGCATCGGTTCGGCGATGCCCATTTCTTCCCCTATGACGGCCGGCCGGGCCGCCTTCACGGTCATACCTATGCCTGGGTTGGCCGGGACAAGGAGCACATTTCCCTGGCCGGGTCCCTGAACGAATCCAACGGGTACACCCTCTTTGTCTTCCATGCGGGGCAGGGGGGGGTGAACGTGGAAAAGGACTGCCAGGGGATGAGGATTGCGGGCCGATGCCGGGTTTTCGACCTTCTTCTCCTGTCCGGTCCGCCCGGCCAGGTTTTCGATCGTTATTTCGGCCTCATGGATCGGGCCTGCCCGCCGGGCAAGCCCCGCAGCGGATGGACCAGTTGGTACCTGCATTACACGAAGATTTCCGAAAAAGTGATCCTTGAAAACCTGGCCGCTTTCTCCAGTCGCCAAATTCCACTGGATCTCTTTCAGATCGACGACGGGTTTCAGAAGGCCGTGGGGGACTGGCTGGTGATCAAGCCGACCTTTCCCCGGGGAATGGCTCCCCTGGCCACGGCCATCCATGACGCCGGGTATTCGGCCGGTCTCTGGCTGGCCCCCTTTGTCTGCGAGAAACGCTCCGAACTTTTTGCCCGCCACCCGGACTGGCTCCTTTGCGACGCTGACGGGCAGCCGGTACCGGCCGGGTGGAACCCCACCTGGAGCGGAACCTTCTATGCCCTGGACCTTTACAACCCTCAGTTTCGGGAATACCTCAAAGAGGTATTTGCCACGGTGCTGAATTGCTGGGGCTTTGACATGGTTAAGCTCGATTTTCTCTACGCCGCGGCCATGACCCCCCGGAAAGGAAGGAGCCGGGGCGGGGTCATGGGCGATGCCATGGCGTTTTTGAGCCAATCGGTGGGAGATCGCCTGCTTCTGGGTTGCGGAGTCCCCTTGGGGGCGGCCTTTGGCCAGGTGGACTACTGCCGTATCGGTGCCGATGTGGCCCCGGTCTGGGAAGACCACCGGCTCCGGTGGCTTCGATACCGCGAGCGGGTCTCCACGGTCAACTCCCTGACCAGCACCATCGGTCGGCACCACCTGGATGGCCGGGCCTTCGGCAACGATCCGGATGTCTTTATCCTTCGGTCCCACGACAACCGCATGAGCGCCGACCAGCGGCATACTCTTTTTTTGATCAACAATCTCTTCGGGTCCCTGGTCTTTACCTCCGACGATATCTCCCGGTATGGCGAAGTGCAGATGGCGCTTCTTCTTTCCATGTTCCCGGTGAGGGCCAAGAAGATCCTCAAGGTAACCGAGGATCGGGGAATCCTGGCCGCCGTTGTCCGCATCGGGGATCTCGGTTACCGGGTCCTGGCCAACCTGAGCGAAGAACCATGCTCGGTGTTTCTCGATCCGGGGCAATATTTCACCACCACCGAAGGTTTCGTCCAGGGCGACGCTCCGGTCCTTCTCAACCCCTTCGCGTCCCGGTGCTACCTGAAAATCGGAGACCGTACCCCGGGCGTGGCCGGCAGCACCATTCATCTTTTTCCCGGAAGCGAGGTGGCTGCGGTGGCCCTGAAAGGTGACCGGATCGACGTGCGGCTCCATGAGCGGGCCTGCGGTAAGGGCACGGTGTGGGTCCGGGTGCCGACGCCCGGACCGTACTTGTCCAACGGCGTTTTGGTGGACAGCATTGCTGTCTTGCCCGGGGTCGAAACGGTGGCCGTGGCATTTACCGGGGAAGATAACGGTCCGCAGAACGGACGGGATGATTCCCGTTAGGCCGTTTTAACCGCGCATTTCGTTTTTTAGACAGGATCGACAGGATTAACAGGATCATCCAGACTTCGCGCTGTATCCGCGCCGGCTGGGCAGGATGGGTTTTTTCCACCACAGAGACCACTGAGCACGCAGAGAATTGCTTTTGACATCAATTTGTTTCCTCTGAGTTCTCTGGGTGCTCCGTGGTAAATATTATCTTTTGTTTTTTTAATCAAAGTTCCCCAGGAGGAAATACACCATGACCCCGTTTACCCTGCCCGACGACTTCATTTTCGGAACCGCCACGGCTTCGGTCCAGATCGAAGGCGGTGATACCAACAATAGCTGGTACCGCTGGAGCCGTCAGCCCGGCCATATCGCCGACGGCAGCGATTGTACCACAGCAGATGACCACTGGAACCGGGTGGCCGAAGACACCGCCCTGATGCAGCGGCTCGGCGTTAACGGGTACCGGTTGAGCATCGAGTGGAGCCGCATCGAACCGGAACCGGGACGGTTCGATGTCGATGCCATGGCCCATTACCGCGACGAGATCGAAAAGCTTGTCGCCGCCGGCATTACCCCCATGGTGACCTTGCACCACTTCTCCAATCCCCTCTGGCTTGAAGATGCCGGGGCCTGGCTCAATCCGGCCGTGGTCCGGCAGTTTGCCCGGTATGCGGCCCATGTCTACACCTTTCTGGGCGATCTCGTCCGCGACTGGATCACCATCAACGAACCCAGCGTTTATCTGACCTTCGGCCATATCTGGGGTGACTGGCCGCCGGGGGACCAGAGCATTTTAAATTATTTCAAAGGCGCCCGGCACCTGATTGCCGCCCACATTGCCGCCTACGAAAATATTCACGAACTGGCCAAGGGACAGCGGCGGTCCGCGCCGAAAGTGTCGGCAGCCCATCACCTGCGGGTTTTTGAACCGGCCCGGGGCAAATTGGCGGAAAAATGGATCTGCCGGGCGTTTGAGCGACTCTTTCACGACATCTTCTTTGAGGGGATGGCTACGGGGAGGCTGCTTTTTCCCATCGGCAGGGGATACCCCTACGGCAAAGGGGAGTATCAGGACATGGTCGCCATCAACTACTACACCCGGGACATGATCGTCTTTAACCCGGCCAAGCCCCTTCAACTCTTCGGCGATACCCGGGTCAAAGAAGGGGCTTTGGTCAATGACCTGGGGTGGGAGATTTATCCCCAGGGGCTGTTCGACCTGTGCTACCGGTATTTTCGGCGGTATCAAAAACCGGTGATGATCACTGAAAACGGCACCCCGGATAAGGCCGATGCCTTTCGCACCCGCTTTATTTACGATCACCTGCGGGAAGTGAGAAATCTCCTCGATGCCGGGGTGGATGTACGCGGCTATTTCCACTGGAGCCTTATGGATAATTTCGAGTGGGCCGAGGGGCTCAGCGCCCGCTTCGGGCTGATCGAGGTAGACTACGCCACCCAGGCGCGGCGGATTCGCAAGAGCGGCGCGTTCTACGCGGAAATCTGCCGAAACCACGGCGTTACCGAGGCGATGGTGGCGGACTACTTGGGGTAGGGGACGGGTTTGGTGGGTCCATGGGAGGCGGGGAGATGTCGAAAACGACCAGATGGGTGTTTCTCCTTCTTTTGATGATGGGGTTTTCGGTGTCCTCTTGGGCCGGGTCCCTCACCCTGAGAATGGCTTATATCGATACCGATGCCGTTCCGTTCAAATGGAAGGAGAACGGCAACGGTGTCGGTCCCATTATGGACATCATGGCCGAAACGGCCCGGCGGTCCGGCGTTGATGCGGTGTTTGTCCCCCTGCCGGCCAAACGGATCGATGCCTACCTGGCGGCCGGAAAGATCGATGGCGCCTTTGGACTCTCCAGAAGGGGATCGCGGGATCGAATCGCGGTTTTTTTCGATCCCCCCATCGGCCTGTTGGACGCCCATCTCTTTGTGGTACGGGGAAACGAATTCCCTTTCACGAAGATCGAAGATCTTTTCGGCAGGACCATCGGTGGCGTCCGGGGCCTGGTTTTTGGCAATGAATTCGACGCAGGGGTCGCGGCCGGCAAGATCATCCTGGAAGATGCCTCCACCTATGAAGCCCTTCTGAAAAAGCTTGTCTGGGGCCGGGTGAACATTGTCGCTTCCCCCACCCCAGTCCTTCAATATCATATCGCGAAAATGGGATTGACCGACGAGGTCGTGAAATTGCCGCATCCGCTCCGGCCGATTTTCGGCCTTCACATCGTGGTTTCCAAGGCGTCGGAAACATACAAGAAACCGGAACTCATGGAGAAGATGGCCGCGGCTGTACAAGCCATGGGGCGGGAAAACCGATTCGATGCCATCTACAAGGGGTACGGCTACACCTATAACACCCCCGAGGAATAGGTTTTGGGATCCATGGGCCGTTGTCGGTCAGGTCCATGGGCTATCCGATGGAATTGTGGCCGATGTCAATACCGGCGGCGCGTTTCATCTGCCGATCTGCTTTGCCTTTGCCGGTGGAGACGCTTATGGCGGTGAAATCACCGACTATCATTGACTCAAGATTCAAGATTTGATCCCTCTATCGTTTCTGAATTTGCATGGTCAGACCGCGTATCTCAACACAGCGATGACATGACATGCCGTACCGGCGATGACGAACAGGTGCCGGACGAAGTGTGCATAGCGAAGCTGTTGATGATGTCATTGGACATTTTTAGCCACGGAACGTTCGAGTTTGATTCCCAGCTTCCGCATCCTGCCCCTTAAGGTGGACGGCTTCATGCCCAAACGTTCGGCTGCGCCGCCGCGACCTTCAATCCGTCCCTTGGCGGTGGCCAGCGCTTTTCGAATATGGTTGACGATCACCTCATCCATGGTGAGGATGGCATCGAAGGCATCGCCTGGCTTTTGCCTGTGTTTGAAGACCTCAAGATTGTCCAGGGTCGGGAACGTTAATAATTCTCCCTGATGAAGAATAATGGCACGTTCAATGACATTTTGCAGCTCCCGCACATTGCCGGGCCAGTCGTAGGCCTGCAATTGCCCGATTGCTTCCGGGGCGAAACGGGGCAGGGCCTTAAGGTTCATTTCCCTGGCCTTGTGCGAGGTGATATGACGCAATAACTCCGGGATATCTTGCTTTCGTTCTCTTAAGGGCGGAATCCGAATCGGGAAAACATTCAGCCGGAACCAGAGGTCGTCACGGAAACGTCTTTCTTTGATCATGGCGGGCAAGTCCCGATTGGTCGCCGCGATGAGTCGGGTATTGACGGCTATGGTCTGACTTCCGCCGATCCTTTCCAATTTCATATCTTGAAGCACCCGCAACAATTTAACCTGGGCCTGAAGTGACAGCTCGGCGATTTCATCCAGAAATATCGTCCCGTTGTTGGATCTCTCGAAATATCCTTTTTTCTGTTGAATCGCATTGGTAAATGCGCCCTTTTCATACCCGAACAGTTCGCTTTCCAGCAATGTTTCCGGAATGGCGCCGCAATTGACGCTGATCATCGGTCCCCGGGCCCTGTCCGAAGCATGATGAATGGCTTTGGCGATGACCTCCTTGCCGGCGCCGGTTTCTCCGATCAACATCACGGGACTTAACAAGGGCGCCACATGCCTGACATTTTGCATGACCTCCTTGAGACCCAGATTTGAGCCGACGACCCTGTTTCCCGGTGCATATCCCAACCTTTTCCACAGATCTTTATTCTCACTTTTCAGGCGTTCATTGGATAACGTGGTTTCCCTTTGATGCAGAAGGTTCACCACGTAATTGGATATCAACTTGTCGATGTTCCGCAATTTGCGGATATGGTCTTTATTATACCGGTTCTTTCCCTTGGACATGATGCCGAAGATTCCGAAAAGGGGGCCACAAATGTCGATGGCCATGCAGAATATCGAAAAAGGCGTATTCCCATAAAAATAGTCCGCCGCTTCCAGGCAATACGGACTTTTATCCGAATCGTTGAATATGATGAACCTGTCTTTCAGGATCGCGAGGCCTTCTTCGACCACGGCCTGGGAATATTCCATGTAGTCATCGATAATTCGACCGCCATTGGCATCGGCTTCCGCCATGTAGTGGATGGAAATCTGCCTCTTATCCACAATTCCGAACGACAAATGATCCAAGGGGAACAAACTTTTCATATATTGAAACAGGTCACTCAGTGATTGCTCAATGTCCACGCTGTTCATGATGTGATGGGTCATTTCCTGGAAAAACCGATTTTGTTCCGTGCTCATCATCGCCTCTTTGGGTTGTCGCCGTTTATTGACATATCCGATCACTGCTGTCCGGTTAAGCTTTTCCCCAATAGCGTTAACTTGCTGGCCTGGCGGATCAGGAGGATCAAAAACGAACCGTTTTTGAAATCAGCTTTATTTGAAGGATCCGTCAAATATGAAAGAATATGCTGTCATATACGGCGGGAAAATTCAATGCAAAATTGAAAACAGTCTGGAATAACAGCATAAACCATAATGGCACACATCTTGTAGTCGTTCATTACTTGACTTGTATTCAGTTCGAATTATCCGGCGTATTAATTCAAGATCACTCAATAGTGGAAAGGTGTTTTATGGAATTCACATTTACGCAACAGGAAGAAGCCTTCAGGGAAGAGGTCGATCGATTTTTGAAGACCGAACTGCCCGCCGACTGGGCGGAAAATTCAATGCACTGGCCGGGCGGATACGGCACGATGGAACTCGGTGATGAGGAGAAAAAGAAAATCAGCCGCGATTTTAAACAAAAGCTGGCTGCAAAGGGCTGGCTTACCATTGCCTGGCCCAAGGAATACGGCGGCCATGGCCATTCCTATATGGAACAGGCCATCTATGATGAACGGATCAGTTATTATCGGGCACCGGGGTGGGGGATTGCCACGAGCATTGCCGGCCCTTCCATTTTGCACTTCGGCACGGAAAGAAACAAACAGGACTGGGTTCCGAGAATCGCCAGTGGCGAAATCGAAATGTGGCTGGGGTACAGCGAACCCAATGCCGGATCGGATCTGTCCGGCATTCAGACCACGGCCACGGAAGATGGCGGCGAGTATGTCATCAACGGGCAGAAAACCTGGAGCACCATGGCGCATATGTCCGATTATGCCTGGCTCATCGCCAGGACGGATCCGACCGGTCACCGCCATAAAAGCGTCAGCCTCTTCGTGGTGGACAACCAGACACCCGGAATCACCATCCGACCCCTGATCAATATCGCCGGCGAGCATTCCTTCAACGAGGTCTTTTTCGACAATGTCAGGGTCCCCAAAGAAAACATGATCGGCCAGAAAAACATGGGGTTCTATTATCTGATGACGGCCCTTGATTTTGAGCGCCTGCTGGTCGGGGTCGGTGGGTTCCGGTCCGTTTTCGAGCGGTTTCTGGACCATATCAAAAAAACGGAGCGAGACGGAGCTCCCCTGGGGAAAGATCCCCTCATGCGTCGGAAAATGGCAGAGATCGCCATCGAGATTGAAACCGCCTACCTGTTCTTCTGGAGAACGGCGGAGATGCTGGACAAAGGCCAGATTCCCAGTGTCGAGTCTTCGGCCCTTAAGCTTCTTACCACCGGGCTGAGCAGGAATATGGCGAATGTATTCATGGAGATCCTGGGTCCCCATGGGCTGCTCATGCCCGGTTCCAAATGGGCACCTTTCAACGGGTTGTCGCCACGAGGATACCTGGATTGCATTTCAGCCACCATCGGCGCCGGTACGTCGGAAATCCAACGGAACATCATCGCCTTGAGGGGGCTGGGGTTGCCGGCCAAATGATTCAATCGCGGACCGTAAGCATTCACAGGGCATCACGCCGAGGCGTGACTTTGTTCCCGGGCATTTGAAGTACGAAATAGTACGTCTGCATGCCCGGCGCCTTGCATCTACGGCACCCTGTAAACGCTTACCTTACGGGGGCTTCGAAACGCCGTATCGTTTCAACCCCGCGAACAGTTACCGCGGACCGCATCTCCGGGCATAGGCGTGGAACCTCTTAAAACCGAAGTTATTCTTTTACCAACGGAGCATTGTCATGGAACTTGGATTTACAAAGGAACAACAAATCATCAGGGCATCAGCAAGGGATTTTTTAAAAAAGGAATGCCTGCCTTCCATGATGCGGGAGATGCGGGTCGACCACAAAGGCTTTTCAAGCCATGTCTGGAAGAAGATGGCGGAACTGGGCTGGATGGGTATCAACATACCGGAAAAATACGAGGGTACCGGAGGCGATTTCATCGATCTTGCCATCCTTCTCGAATCCATGGGTGAGGTCTGCTGCCCGGGGCCATTTTTCTCAACGGTGGTCCTGGGCGGAATGACGCTCCTTTGGGCCGGATCAAAATCCTGGAAAAAGAAGCTGCTGCCCAAGCTGGCCGACGGAAGATTGATCCTTTCGATGGCTTGGATGGAGCCAGGCATGGGCTATGGATCCAAACGCATGCGCACGAAAATCGAGTCACGGGGGGAAGATGCCATCCTTACCGGCACGAAGCTTTTTGTGGAAAATGCGCACATATGCGATGTCCTTGTCAAACACTTTCAGAGCTAAATTCCTGACATTGAAAGGTATAGAAGATTCCAAGTCTCCCCCGGCTTG
>JAEINQ010000134.1 GCA_016342285.1 Desulfobacterales bacterium | reverse complement strand
GCTGCCTGTTTTCAGACACATTGAGAGTCGTGGAATTATCCGGCTCATTGACCACCTGACGATTGGAGTTGACCACGTTTTCCTGATTGGTGACCTGACTGACCGAGTTGGCGTTTTCCACGACACTGTCCGTGCTCAGGTCCTGACTGCTTGAACTGGAATTGTCTATAGAGTTCTGATTGATGACCGCATCACTGCGATGAATGACCGAATTCATGGACTGATCAAGGGACCTGTCCACGCTTTCGTTATTCGTCACCTGCTGCATGCGTTCGATATTCTGGGTCTGGTCAACATTCATGTTGAACGTGGAACTCATGTCAAGGGGATTGCCCCGCCCCATATTCTCGTCAAGATCGAGCTTGGGCATGTTCAATGGTTCGGCATAGCCGTCTGCTGTCGGAATCCATGGAGCCATGGGAATCCGCTTGGGATCATAGCCTGCTGAATGTGTGGTGTGGTTGAAAACATCGCTGGGCCAATGCTGGGTATGTCCGAAAGACATGCCATGAGGCGAAGTCATCTTGTTGGCCTGAATAGTGCCAGCAGGGGTCGATGGCACAAAACCGGTCAGGGTTGGCATGGAAAACCCCAGCTTGGGCGTCATGGGCACGAAACCAGCCGGAGAAATGGGCATGACACCGAGATTGGGTGCAATAGCCACATGGCCAGACTTCGAATCCGTAGACCCTCCGCGTTCCTGGGTCAGACCTCCCCCACCGCCGCCGCCAGTTCCGCCGCCTCCTGTGGATGGCGAAATGGGAGGCTTGCCCGATTCGGTCGAGATGGGCACGTTGGCTCCACCGGAACCAGAACCGCCGCCCGTGGTGCCCATGCTAATGGCATTACCGCTGCCAGTCTGGCCGGAACTGCCCACGCCAGTGGACTGCCCAACAGAGTTGCCGCCGGTATTGTTCTGAGCCATGCCGCCACCACCACCGCCACCAATGTGCGCGGCACTGGAGCCACCACCCACAGCAGAGCCACCCCCGCCACCACCGCCGATGTGAGAGGAACTGGAACCACCACCAAAGAAGCCGCCACCACCGACCGAGGCTCCGGCAAAAGCATTGACGTTGCCACCAGAAAGCGCGGAATACGGAATACGAGCCATGGATGTATCGATCATGACGCGTGCCGGAGTGGTATCGATCGGCACATGACCTGGTTGTTGCGTGAATATCTGCCCGGCCGGGCCTGCCATGAATGAACCGGCTGGACCCGCTGTCACCTGACCGGCTGGCCCGGCCACAATGAAATCGGTTACGCTCGACATGGACACTCTATCTCTCCCTGCCAACATAGACCTTCTCTGGTCCAGTCAAGGTCCGTGTGGGACCATTTTGGCATATATCTAATATACGCCCTGAAAAAATGTCGTCAAGGGGTATAATCATTCACTCGGGTGCATGAAATATCCGTCTTGTCTTGTTCCCTTGCCAGTCCACAACAATCCCGCCTCAAAATCCTGTCAACAGGAAGAGTTGCCCTTTTTTCGGTCTTTCTTGCCCCTCTGACGCCCGTTTTCCTCCTGCCCCGGAAACCGGGGCTATGCTTCCTGACAAACACTTTAACAGGAGGATTTTCAATCATGGGAGGATCTGCAGCAATGATTGCGGCAAGCGTTTTCACACAGGTGGCTAGCACAGCCATAAGCTCGATGAACAAACCCAAAGGGCCGCCGGACAACTCCGCACAACTTGCCGAAGAACGAAAGGCCAAGGAAGCCGAACTGGCAAGACAGGAGGCGGACGAACGCAAACGCAAACGGGAAAAAGTGACCGAGGCCAGACAGCTTGAAAAGAAACGGATGACTCCGGAATCGAACCGGCAGACCACGCTGGCAGGCGGCGGTGCAGGATTGAAAACCCCGGCCAGCGTGGGAACGGCTGGCCTCAAGACCAAGCTGGGAGAATAGCATGGAAAAAACCGAACTTGCACAATCCCTGCTCACCCGACTCAAGGGGCTGGAGGAAGCCCGCCAACCATGGGTCGGCCCATGGCAGGAGCTGACGGAATACATGTTACCACGCAAGAACAGTTTCACAGGCACCGGGCTGAACAGTTCCATGCGCGGGCGAACCGGAGACGAACGCATCTTTGATTCCACGCCCATGCACGCACTGGAATTGCTGGCCTCGTCCCTGGGCGGGCTGCTCACCAACCCGGCCATGCCCTGGTTCGACATCTCTGTCAGAAACCGGGACATGGGCGACAGTCAGGAGGTGCGAACCTTCCTGCAACAGGCCAGAGAACGCATGATCGGCCTGTTCAACGCCGAAGACACAGGTTTCCAGACCCATGTCCACGAACTCTATCTGGATGTCGCCCTGCTCGGCACGGCAATCATGTATGTGGAGTCCGACCCGGAAACCGTGGTCCGGTTCTCCACCCGCCCCCTCGGTGAAGTCCATGTGGCTGAATCCATGCGAGGCATGGTGGATACCGTATACCGCCGCTACGAGATATCGGCACGTCAGGCCATCCGTGAATGGGGAGCATCCTGCTCGGACGAAACCAAGCACAAGGCCGAAGACAAGCCCGAGGAAAAAGTCGAGATCCTTCATGCGGTTTTCCCTCGCACAGACCGCGACCCCTTTGCCATCGGTGCAGCCCACTTTCCTTACGCCAGCATCTATCTGGAAACCAGAGCCTCCCATATTTTGGAGGAATCAGGCTACCTTGAAATGCCATACATGGTCCCGCGCTGGGCCAAGGCAGCAGGCGAAACATACGGACGCGGGCCGGGCCAAACCTCCCTGTCAGATACCCGCGTGCTCAATGCCATGGGACGTACCGCGCTCATGGCTGCGGAAAAGATGTCAGACCCGCCGCTCATGGTCCCGGACGATGGCTTTCTCGGCCCGGTTCGTTCCGGCCCCGGAGGACTGTCCTACTACCGCGCAGGATCAACCGACCGCATCGAGGCATTGCCCATTCGCGTGGACCTGCGTGCCACCGAAGACATGATGGCCCAGCGGCGAGAGTCCATCCGCAGGATATTCCTCGGGGACCAGCTCTCTCAGGAAGGCCCGGCAGTCACGGCCACCGAGGCAGTGCTCCGACAAAGCGAAAAAATGCGGGTGCTCGGCCCGGTACTGGGCAGACTCCAGACCGAACTCCTCAGCCCGCTCATCAAACGCGTCTTCCGCATCATGTTGCGGGCTGGCGCATTGCCCGAATTCCCGCAGGGATTGGAGCCGAATGACCTGGAAGTCCGATACACCTCGCCCGTGGCCCGCGCCCAGAAACAATACGAGGCCCAGGGACTGGCCCAGACCATGGAATATCTGGCCCCGCTGGTAGGAAACTCGGACGCTTTCGGCATCATGGACAACTTCGACACCGACCGGATGGCCCGCCACGTAGCCGAACTGTTCGGAACCCCATCCGATTACATGAAACCGGAAAAGGATGTGGAAGCCTCACGCGGACAAAAAAGTCAGGCCATGGCAGGTGCTCAGACAACAAGCACCATTGCCAACGCAGCCGCCATAGCCAAAACCCTGACCGAGGCCCATACCGACCGCCCCAACGTGCTCACCGACCTCTGGAAGATGCTCGGAGGCGACACAGGCACCATCTCGAACCTGTTGCAAGGGCAGGCCAACCAGCCTGTCCAGCCTGAAGACGGAATGCCCCGGCAAACCGCCGAAGCAGAGGTGCGCGATGCCGGTTAATCCATTGGAACTGCACCGCGCCTACAAGCGGCTCTTTGAAACCGGGGATGGCCAAACCGTCATGAACGATCTGGAAAAACGGGGATGCTTCCTGCGCTCCACATTTTCCACGGACCATGGCCGCACTCAGTTCAACGAAGGCCGCCGATCCCTGATCCTGCATGTCAAACACATGCTCGACGAAACCAACTTCATCCAAAAGG
>JAEINQ010000049.1 GCA_016342285.1 Desulfobacterales bacterium | reverse complement strand
TACCGGGGATCATCAGGGCGCGCCCCATGCATATGGCTTTGCAATAAGGGGCACCAAGGGCCAAGGCTTTGAAGACATGATCCTCGGAGGAGAACCCTCCCGCAAAAGCGATGTCCGGAACCGGTTTCCCGCTTTTTGCCAGCCGGTCACACAATTCATAGGCCATGGAATGAAGGTAGATCGAAGGGATGCCCCATTCGGTCATCATCCGCCAGGGACTCATGCCCGTGCCGCCCGGAGCCCCGTCGATGGTCAGCAGATCGATCCCGGCATCGCTGGACCAGCGGATCGCCATGGCCAGTTCACGCATGGGGTAGGCGCCGGTTTTCAAGGTCACCCGCTTTGCTCCGAGTTTGCGCAACCGCGCCACCTCGTTCATGAAACTTTCCTGGTCGATAAAACCAAGCCGGGAATGGCGTTCGAACTGCTTGAGGGGGCCGGCCTTGAAGGCCGCCTGGAACGCGGGGTTTTCCGGATCCGGCGTCACAATATAGCCGCGCTTTTTCAACTCAATGGCCCGCTCGATCGAATTGACCTTGATTTCCCCGCCGATACATTTGGCTCCTTGTCCCCATTTGAGCTCAATGGTCTCGACCCCCAGTTTTTCGATCACATACTCAGCCACGCCATTTCGCGTGTCTTCCACGTTCATCTGGACCAGGATATCGCCGTATCCTTCGTGATAGCGGCGGTATTCAGCCACCCGGCGATCCATTTCCGGGGATTTGGCCACCTTGCCGTCGCTGTTGAATTCCAGTTCGGGGTCGATACCGCAAACATTCTCCCCGCAAACCAGGGTGATACCGCTGATGGCTGCACCGATGGCAAAATGCCGCCAGTTCTTTCTGGCAATGTCGGTGCTGCCCAAGGCTCCGGTGAAAATAGGCACCTTCATCTTCACCTTGTCCCGGACACCAAAGGCGGTTTCGGTGCTCACATTGGGAAAGGTGGCCTCATCCGGATTCGCAGCGACCCCCTTGGCCCCCATGGCGTACCCCATGATATTGAGATGGGAATAGTCGACGGGGTAGTCCTTGTCAGCACCGGCGGTGATGCTGCCGAAAGGCTGGGGATAAAGAAGTTCTCTTCCCCTGAACGTGGCCCGGAACATATCGCAGTTGCCCTTGCATCCGTCGATGCATCGGCTGCAAAGCCCTGACTGGGGAGCCACATCACGCGATCGGTTTTTGGTTTCTAGCGCTTCGTTTGCGTTGGGTCTGTGCAGGTTCATAATCCTCTCCGCATTCTAATCTATTCTTCGTTTGGATACCAAGTTGAGCCGCCACCGGATGGTGCAATTGTTTCTCATCCCAAGAGGCCCAAAATAAAGCTGCCTTTTCCCCGGTTCCGGGAAAAGGCAGCTTTGCGTCAACGCAAAAAAGGCGCCTACCCTGAACCTCTGGGGAATCGGACGCCTTTGTCGATTCTAAATTGGATTCACACGCCGTTGTGTGAGTACAACTTATTTCTGGCGTGTCTTTTAGCAGTACTAAAGTGGATTGTCAAGCCGGTATTTGATCCGTCTACAGGCCTTCGTTCTTTAACGCATGGGGAATACTCGAATAATATCCCAGGTCTTCGGACAGCAAGATCGCCTCGGCCACGTCCCGCATGGATTTTCGCGAGTCCATGCTGCGCTTTTGAATCCAGCGAAAGGCTTCTTCGCCGGTGATGCTGCGCCGGCGCATGAGCACCTCCTTGGCCCGTTCCACCCGCTTCCGGGTTTCCAGTTCCTCCTTGATGACGTGGGTTTTGACCATCAACTCGGTATTCATGATGGCCACGGCCGCCTGGTTGGCCACGGCCGTGATGAGGTTGATCTCAGTGTCGGTAAAATCGTGGGGTTCGGCGGTAAAGCAGTTCAGCACACCGATCACCTTGCCGTCCCGGCCTTGCAGGGGAACGCCCAGCATGGAAACCAGGCCGAGCTTGCTGGCCATCTCCTTTTCCTTGAACCTGGGTTCTTCCAGCACATGGGGCACGATCAACGGCTTTTTGTGGGTCGCCACATATCCCACCACCCCCTCGTCCAGGTTCAGGGACCGGTCCTTCAAGTAATCCGGATCGATGGCCTGGGAGGATTTAAGCCGGATCTTATTCGGCCGCTCCGATTCATCAATGAGCCACAAGGAGCATATCTCCACCCCCGTAACCTTGGCCGTCACCATGACGATGAGCTTGAGAATATCCTCCTGGTAAAGATCCGACGTAATGGCCCGGCTGATATCCGTCAGGGCCTTGATATAGGTGTCGTAGGTTTTCGGCGAGGTCTGGTCCATAAATGGTTTTACCTAAACTGAGCATTCCAAATTTCGAAAAAGTGCATAGTTATTTAAATACACAGTAGAAATCCACGCCCTGTGGGCGTGGTCAGAGTCAATTGGCTATGCCGTTCCATTAGTCTGCAAATGCCTAAAATGCACTAAAGTGTGAAATGCCTAATGCCGTGTAAGATACCACTGCCGCCACCGGGGGTCAATAAAACTGTCCAGAGGCAAAGGCCGGCTTCTTTCTTTTCTGTTTTTCCCTGGGAACCTCTTTACGGATTCCCCCGTTTGCCTAAAGCCTCGGCTTGAATTGCCGATAAACATTTTAGAAGGCGTCGGGGCTATGGCACGCCTGTCCGGCAATAGCCCACCCCCGCCGGAATAACCCCTGTCCGTTTGAACAGAACGTTCTGCCACGGAGAGTATGAACATGAAAAGCAAACCCCTGTCAGTCACCATCATCGCCCTGCTCTATTTCCTTGAACCGTTGGCCGGCCTGGCCATCGCAGCCCGGGTCAATCACCTCCCCCTGTGGGGCAGCGGCGGTATCGTCGCCCATTTGTCCCTGAGCAACTGGCTGGCATTGTCGCTCTTTCCCCTGGCAGCCGCCGGCATCTATTCGGTCCGCCGCTGGGGATGGTACCTGTTTGTAACCTCTTCCACCCTTCTGGTGAGCTATAATTTCTGGATCCTCTTCTTCGCCAACGCCCATTATGGGACCCGACTTGGGGCTTTCTTTATCGTGTCCGTTGCCGGCCTTTGTGCTGTCGTTTTCCGTCGCCACCTTTATTCTCCCTACTTCAACCCGCGTCTGCGATGGTGGGAGACCGCGGCCCGTTACCGTGTTAATCTGGCCGTGCGACTTTTCACCCAGAATGGGGAAGCCGATGCGGAAACGCTGGCTGACATCTCTGCCACGGGATGCTTTATCAAAATGTCCCACGCTCTTGAAATCGGAATACGGGTCTGGGTGGTCATCTCATGCGCCGGTACCGAAATGAGCTTCATCGGACGTGTGGTCCGAAAAGGAGACGAAAACGGCTACGGCATCATGTTCGGCGCCATGACAACCGAAACCCGGCGATACCTGAATCGGCTGATTCGGGCTCTGGAGCATCTGGGCGGCCGCGACCGCGAAGGTCATGTTCCGGTCTCCCGGATCCCGGCCGATTATTACGGCATCCGGTTCGACACCCTCTTGGGTCCTGCCATGATGCGACTGCTTCGGCCCATCGCACCCTTTCACAAAGTGGAGTCGCTTCGCTCCGGTTTTTTAAGCTAAGATTGCGAATCCATCAAGATTCTACCGTCGTGCTACGAGAAAACGGTCGGCAGTTGGTATTCTCGATTTCCATCTGCCGCGTGTAAGGGGATAGCGGATGCCACTCACCCCGCGGGAGCAACATCGCTTCCAATGGGTTGTCTTGTCCGGCCCCATGCGTTGACTTTGCTCCCAGGAGCGGTGTAGGGTTTTTGCGAATCCAATTGTCCGGGGCCACAATTCGAACCACCCCCAATACGAAAAGAGCGCATCCCGTGACCAACGCCCGTTTCATCGCCATGCTCATTCTCTCAGGGATTTTGACGGTCGCCGTCCCCGGCCTGGCTAAGGAAGGCCTCCCTGACAAAAGCCCCCCTCCCTTGTCCGTGGAACAGGTCCGGCAAATCCACCATGACCTCTTGCAGGCAGCCCAGGGAATGAAGGCCGGGGAGGACACGGCCATTCGCGGACTTGACCAGCGCGACCGAACAGCCTTGGCAGCCGCGGCAAATCCTCAGAACCTGAATGCCGCGGCAATTTGGAAGCAGATCCTGTCTGACCGCCCCATGATGGATTCCTTTCGCGTCAACGTGGATCGGGAAATGGAACTGGCGTCACGGCTGGCCGCCGCGCCAACACCGTCCGAACACAACCGTCTGCTCTTTGGCCTCAGTGCAGTGGTTCAGGAACGAGAGGCCTTATCGACGCTTTTGGCCGCCCTTCCCGACGCCGTGGAAACCGCGGTGGAAAAATTGGACCGGGCAATCACTTTGGACCCGGATTATGCCGGACCCTGGTTCAACCGTGGCCGTCTCTATGGCCTGACCGGCCGCCTCACCCAGGCCCTGGACGATTATGACCGGGCCGTAACCCTGGCTCCCGAAGACATCCGCGCCTTGATCAACCGGGGCATCGTCTACCGACGGATGGGACGGCTTCAGGACGCCGTCGACGACTACGACCGGGCCGCTCGCATCGATCCCTCGGACACCCGGGCTCTTCAGAATCGGGCCAACGCCTACAGTGACATGGACCGGTGGGCTGAAGCGGCCGACGATTACGGCCGTGTCATCGCACTGGCTCCGAACCGCACGGAGGCTCACTATGCCAGAGGGGTGGCCCTGCTCCGGCTCGGCCAACATCAGGAAGCGGCCTCCGAATTTTCCCGTGTGATCCGTCTGAATCCGGACCCTATCGCCGCCTACTTGAAGCGGGCCGAGGCATGGGGCCTTTCCGGCGATTACGACCGGGCCATGGCGGACTTTCGCCAGGTGCTGGTCCGCGACCCCGACAACGCCGCCGCCTATTTCGGACAGGGTCTCGTATATCGGGAAACGGGGGATCTGGATCGGGAAATTCAAAGCTACACCCGCGCACTGGCCGCCGATCCCAATTATCTCAACGCCCTGGTCAATCGCGGCGGCGCCTACGCCCAGCAAAACCGATTCGATGAAGCCCTGGCCGATTTCGACCGGGCCATCCGCATCGCCCCCGAAGATGGATGGGGGTATCTGAACCGAGGGCGCATCCGCCTGGAGCAGCAACGGCTGGAAGAGGCGGTAGCCGATTTCACCCGGGCCATCAAACTCGACCCGGACAATCCCATGGCCTACGTGAGCCGGGGAAACACCTACTACCTGATGGGCAATCGGGACGGGGTCTGCGCAGATGTCCGCAAGGCATGCAACCTGGGCGACTGCACCAACCTGGAACTGGCAAGAAAGAACGGGTACTGCAAGTGAAACCGACCTGCCACAAGTGCCTGCACTACCACATCACCTGGGACAAGGACCGCCCCCACGGTTGCCTCGCCTTGAGGTTTAAGAGCCGCCGACTGCCCATAGAAGCGGTACGGGCCAGCACCCCGGGAATGGACTGCCAGATGTTCAGCGAAAAGAAGAAGAAAGTGCGTAGATAGAAACCAGCTATGAGCCAATGGTACGAAGGGGAATGTGGCGGGTAAGAATGTCTTCAACCCGACGGCTGGCGTCGACCAGGGTATGGACAAAGATAGTCACAAACCCGTTCTCCCGAAGGGCCTGCCGAACCGTGAGTTGGCAGGCCTGACGCTCCCGGTCCAGGTCAACCGCCGTTTCTTGGCGCAACCGAGCCAGTTTCGCTGCATCGGGCAGGGCAAAGCGACCCACCAGCCGCGCTGCCTCCCGGCAGATAAATTCCAACTGAAAATTGGCCGATGCCTCAATGGCCCGATCCGAGACATTGTGGAATCGGACCGCCTCGCAGATGTCTTCCGGCACGTTGAAACGGCGCAACACCAAGGCACCGATTTCAGCGTGTCCGTGTCCCAGAACCTGAATCTCCGCCATACAGGTCGACATCCCCTTCCGGCATTTTAAATCAACGATCCGACCATGGGCTTCGGGAAAGTAGACGGCAATAACCAGCTTTCCGACATTGTGCAGGATGGATGCGGTGAAGAGGTCTTCCAAGTGCGGGTAGGCCATGACCGTGCCGAGCATGGTGGCAGCAGCAGCGCAAAACCGGGCCTGTTGCTGGAACCGGTCGAACCGGAAGTCATCCAGCCGGTCGGTGAAATGGTCAACCATCACCGCCGTGGTCAGGATCTGTTTCATCTCGGCATAACCAAGAAGCCCCATGGCGTGCTTCAGGGACCGCACCCCGGCCTCGGGATGGGCGATATTGGCCATGTTGAGAAAACGAAGGGCCAGATCCGGCGATAGACGATCGGCGATCTGGGTAAAGTTGCTGTCGGTCCGGTTTAGCAGGGAAAGGATCTCGTTGACGGCGCTGTCGATCAGCGGCAGGCGGTCAATCCGCTCGGCGAGTGCATGAAGACTGGCAGGGGTTTCCATGGGCGGACCTCGTCCATTGGGTCGGGCGTGCCATCATACCGGCATTGTGCCGCGGGGGCAACCGGTTTCACCCCTGCAGCCCAACCCGACCGGCGATGCAAGACCGGGCAGGATCTCAAAGAGACAGTAAGAGGACGTGGATTCCTATTTAGGAGTAAAGAATCCACACACAGAGGACGTGACCTTTGGTTGCCCCTGGAAGGGGCTGGGTTACCGAACCCATATCAGTGTGAAGTGACTAAAGTGAGCTAAAATTGAGGAGTCGCTACGCTCCACCATTTTTTTATAATGGGCAGAATTCCTTAACTTTAGCTCACTCCAAACTTTAGTTCACTTTAGCTCACTTGCAACAAAGCGGTCTCGGCATAGCCAGTTTACTCTGACCACGCCTACAGGATATGGATTCCGACTGCGTATTGAATCAGAGAGATCAAGCGACCTTTTCCAGCAAGGCGGTCTCTTCGGTGTTCAACACCCGATCGATCTCCAGCAGGATCTTGACTCCGCCTTCCATCTTGGCCATGCCGAGGATGAAGCTGGTATCGAGTCTGGCCCCGAAGGAGGGGGTATCCTCGACGTCTTCGGCCTTGATGTTGAGCACCTCGGAGACCGAATCCACCACGCAACCCATAAGGATGGTGCCGGCCTGGCCAGCGATCTCCACCACCACAATACAGGTCCGTTCGGTGTAGTCAATGGCCTCCATGCCGAAGCGCAACCTCAGGTCCACCACGGGAATGACCTTGCCCCGCAGGTTGATCACGCCTTTGACAAATTCGGGGGTCCGCGGCACCGGGGTGATGGACATCATGCCGATGATCTCCTTGATCTTGAGAATACTGATGCCGTATTCCTCGTTATCCAGGGTGAAGGTAAGGTATTTACCCTCCCGGTCCTTGATGGCCTTAACGGCCTGATCCATGGTACGGGTTACACTTTCCATGATCCACTCCTTTTGTCTCGCTATTGATTGTTGGCTATGGGTTCACGACAAGGGCCATCGCCGAGAGTCCTCAGGGGGCCTCGGTATCCGGTTCCGCCAGCAGCAAAAAGGTGCCTTCGGGTTCGTTCAGGGGGTAGGCCCCGAGACGGACGGCCATTTTTTCCCGGTCTCCGCTACGCAAGAACACTTTGAACCGCCGCGACACCGTGGCATCGCCAAGGTCACGTTTCTTGGTGTCCGAAATGACCGCCTCCAGGGACTGGGAATGAAAGACATGCTCAATGCCCAGGCCGATGAGTTCCGGCTCGCTGCGACCACAAAGGGCGGCCCAGTGCCGATTGGCGCCCCAGAAATAGAGCCCTCGGTAGATGGCCGCCGGCAGTTCAATCTGCTGAATGAACTGAATCCGGGCCATATAGGTTTCCTGATGGTACAGGCATTGGTTACAGGTGGCTTCCGGGCAACCAAGACCGCCGCCGTCCCTGGCGGTAAAGCAGGCATCGAGACGGTTCTTGTGGACGATGCAGCCGCTGCATTGCCGGCCGTGCTCCGTACCGGCATGGTACTGCCAGCAGTTCTGGAAACTCCTGAAACAGGGACCGGAGGTCTGGTCTTCAGCGAGTTCCGGCGGAATCGGTGCATTGGTTTTTTTAAGAAAAAAAATCAATTCCTCCACCGGAACGGTGTAATTGCGGCCGACCCGGTTGGCGCGTAGTTTTCTCGAACGGATCCAGTATCCCACGGTGGTTCTGCCGACCCCGCAAAGGACCGCGGCCTGGGTAACGGATATTGATTTTTCAGGTGCTTTCATGGTTTTCACTCCTTGGCCATGGGTTTCGATTGGAGGTTTCGGGTATCCTGAAAAGGAGACGTCGTTCACCGCTCAACGCTGGGTCTGGCATGCACCTGCCAGGCCGGGCCGGGGCCGTGGCATCGCGTCGCATATCTCCGGAAAACCTTCTAAATACCCCTATCGGCATTTTTTTTGATCACTTGAACCTAAACATGTCTTTTGACGCAAATTTCTAACCTCGATGCCATCAAGATGACAGGGTCAGGGTTGGGGCGCACGCATATCGATCCGCAACCCCATCTTTTCGATCCACGCCATGGCTTCTTGGCGCCGAAGCGCTTCGGTGTCCCTTGCCCCGGACAGGATCACCGCCCGCAGGGTCTGCTCGTCCATGCCGGCCGCCTTTAATTCCAGCAAATCGCCGATCGTGGCCAGGTGGACAGGCCGTATGCCGCTGCCGTAAACCCGCGGCTTGCGGTCACGAATAAAGGAGCCGGCCCGAACCACCAGACAAAGGGTTTCGTCGGTGACACCGGCGGCCTTTAAGGCCAGCACGTCCTCCATGCTCACAGCACCGGTCTCCACCGCTTTTTCATGAACCAGGGCTTCGATGACTCCCGGCCCGACGCCGGCCTTCTGGAGGCGGACCCAGTCCCCGGGGCTCAAGGCCAGGACCGTGCCGGCCCAAACCCCACCCATCATCAGGACGGCCAATACCCATGGAATCGATCGCATATTCACCTTATGACAAAAAATTGACGAGAGACTTCTGAATGACCCGGGCAGCCGCGGACAATGCGGTTTCGTAGGCGGTCTCCTGGGCCTTGAGTTCCAGGATGGCCGTGGCCATGTCCGCATCCTCGGTGGCGCTGAGCGCCTCCTGCACATGCTGGCTGTAATTGGTCCAATAATTGTCCGTGGTCTCGAGGCGGGTCAGTTTGGGACCTCCCTTGATGCGCACATTGTTGACCTGGACCATGGCGTTCTGGAGCTTTTCCGTCTGGGCGTTGATGACGGCTTCATCATTGGCGTCCAGCCCGTCGATCAAATCCTTCAGAATGGAAAAGACATCCTCATTTTTGTTGAAAATCTCGTTGCCGGTGGCGTTGATCTGCACCGTCTCGGACGCACCCATGATCCGGGAAATGCCCCCGTCGTCACCGCTGTAAGTAATGTTGTAATCCGCGTCCCGGCTGTAGGGGGGCGACCCGGTCTGGTGTCCGGCGAAGATGTAACTGCTTCCCAGCCGGGTATTGGCCAGACCCATGATCTGGTCGTAGAGCCCCTTGACCTGCTCGGCCTCGGTGGTCAGGGAACGCAGGTCGAAGGAGACCGAGGCATCGGCGGAAAGACTGCCGTCGGCGGTAGCGGCGATATCGGTCTTGCCGTCGTTGTCCAGGTCAACGCTGAACCCGTCGGCGTCACCGCTGATCTGGGCAGTCGGGTATTGGGCCAGGCCGTTGGAGATACTCCAGGTTCCGGAACCGGCCGCATAGTCCGCCTGGAACTGCGCCACACCGACGGTGACCGCTTCGGGCAGGGGAATGCTGATCGAAATCGGATGGCTGGCGGCATCGCCGCCCTGGGTGATGTCTTCTGCAGAGGGGCTCAGGGAATGTTCACCGGAAGCCACCTCCCTGGCCTCGCTGAGCAGGGTGCTGACCAGATCCAGGGTCGACTCGGTGAATTCGAGCCAGGCCTTCCCCTGGGCGATGTTTTCCTGGTACTGGTCAATGGTGGAGATGGTCTTTCGGTAATCAAGAATCCGGCCCATGCCCAGAGGGTTGTCCGATGCCTTGGCGATCTCTTTCTGGGACGCCACCTTCTGGTTGGCAGCGCTGAGCTTTTCCGTGTTTCGGAACAGGTCCCGGCCCACGTTGCCGATCATCATCTTGGTCGTGACACGCATGGTTTTCTCCTGATTCAGGTTAGAGCATGTTCAAGACCGTGCTGATCATCTCATCAGCGGTCTTTATGAGTTTGGCCGCGGCATCGTAAGCCGTCTGGAATTTAACAAGATTGATCATCTCCTCGTCCAGGGAGACCCCGGCCACGGATTCGCGGTAGTTCTCCAACTGGGTAACCAGGTTCTCCTCGAACTGGGCGGTCTGAGCGGCACTTTTCACATCAATCCCCACGGAGCTGACCAGGGAGGCGTAAAAATCGTCAAACGTGGCCATCCCGCCGTTCATGATCCGGTCTTGCTGCAAGCCCGCGATGGTCACGGCATTGGCATTGTCGCCCGGGGCACCGCCGGCGGTTCCTGACGCGGCGATGAGGTTGGTGTCTGCGGCGATGGCCGGATTCAAGGCGATGTCTCCCGCCGCAGAGCCGGTGAAATAGGCGATCCCTGGCTGGTTGTTGATATCGTAACCGAGCTGGTGCTGGTCGTTGACCGCCGAGATGATGCCGGCAGCCAGTTCATCGAGGTCATCAATGTAGCCGGGAATCCCTGTGTCCCGCACCTCGATCCATCCGCCGATCTTTCCGCCGGTGATGTCGCTATTGATGGCCGTGCCCTTATCGGTGGTCCAGGCAATGTCCTGGAACCCCGTGGTAACGTTGGTGACCGTGGTGAGTTGGCCGTCGGCGCCGCTTCCCACCAGGCTCCGGCCGTCGCCCAGCATAACGGTGACCTTGCCGTCGTCACCTTCGTAGCTGCTAAAATCGACCAACCCGGACAGGTCCTGGAGCAGCATGTCCCTGGAGTCCCGGTAGTCGTTGGGGTTGAGCCCGGAAGCATCACTCTGGTTGATCTTGTCGTTGAGATCGGCGATCCGCGCGGCGATCTGATTCACCTCGCCCACGGTTCCGGCAATCATTTTGTCCAAGTCCGTCTGATTTTTCCGCAGGTTGGTATCGAGTTTTCCAAAGGTGCTGGCCAGGGTTTCGGTGTTGGCGGCAAGGATCTCCCGCTCGGTCTGTCCACCGGGGTTGTTCACCAGGTCCTGCCAGGAGTTCCAGAATTGACTCATGGCCGAGTTGAGACCGAACCCGGCCGATTCGTCAAAAACGGCCTCCACCTGCGCCAGGGCCTCCTGCTGGGCCTGCCATCGTCCGCGTTCCTGGGATTCACTGTTGATCCGCCCACCCACGAACCGATCGGAGATGCGCTGGATCTCGGTGAAGGTCACACCGGTGCCGCTCAGACCAGAGCCGGTTTGCGCGGGCACATTGGTCTGCAGGTTGATCCGCTGGCGGGAAAACCCCGGCGTGTTGGCGTTGGCAATGTTGTGGCCGGTGACATCCACAGCCTGCTGATGGGTGATCAGCGCCTCCCTGCCGATATTGAATATGCTGCTGATGCCGGACATCGGGTCTCTCCTATTGTCTCCCCCGGCCCTATTTCTGAAGGGCCTTGACGATCTCATGGGGAATTTTTTGCAGCGGAAGGACGACGTCCGCCCCGCCGAGTTTGATGGCTTCCTTGGGCATGCCGAAAACAATACAGGTCGCCTCGTCCTGGGCCATGGTGTAAGCCCCGGCATCGTGCATGGCCAAAAGGCCCTTGGCACCATCGGCGCCCATGCCGGTGAGAATGACGCCCACGGCGTTCTTTCCGGCCACCTTGGAGACCGACTGGAAGAGCACGTCCACAGCGGGCCGCTGGTAGTGCACCCGTGGGCCATCCTTGATTCGTACCAGATACTGGGCGCCGCTACGGCGCAGCACCATGTGAAAATTGCCCGGGGCGATCAGCGCCACACCGGGGACCACGTGGTCGTTGTCTTTGGCCTCGCGAACCTCCATGCGGCAAATCTCGTTGAGGCGCTGGGCAAAGCTGGTGGTGAAACTTTCCGGCATGTGCTGGACGATGACGATCCCCGGGGTTGTGGCCGGCAGGCAGGTCAGCACCGCCTCGATGGCTTTGGTGCCGCCGGTACTGGCCCCGATGGCGATCACCTTGTGAGTGGTCTCCTTGAGCAGCGACAGGGATCCCATCGACGGCACGGATGCTTTCGTCACAGGGACCCGGCTGCCGTTTCTCGGTTCGATCCGGGCCGCGGCTGCCGCTCGGATGGCGCGGGCCAGGGGTCCGGCAATGTCCTTGGTGGAATAGGCCTCCCCCGGTTTGCACAGGACTTCGATGGCACCCAGATCCAGGGCCTTGAGGGCGGTTTCGCTGTTCTTCGGGGTCAGCGAACTCAAGACCACCACGGGAAGGGGAAAATGCTTCATCAGGCGTGCGAGAAAGGAGAGGCCGTCCATGCGCGGCATTTCCATATCCAGGGTGATCACGTCGGGCCTCAGTTTGACGATCTTGTCCCGGGCCACATAGGGATCTACGGCAGTACCCACAATCTCGATGTCGGCAAAGCGCTCCAGTTCTCTGCAGATCACTTTACGAACCACGGCCGAATCGTCCACCACCAGCACCCGTATAACCTTCTTCTCCCTGTTCATGCGCGTTTTCCTGTCATTGCCCGGCATTCCCCGGCAAGTTTTCGGGCAGATCCCCGGCCACATATAAAAACAGGTCACAGCTACCCTGATCCAGCCCTAGACGTGCCACGGCCGTCGGGGTTCCCCAATGGTCCTCATCCGGCTCAACAGCCGGAATAACCATCTCCGGTGCATCAATGTTAAACACCGCCTGACGACCGGCAATGGCCGGCAGCAGATTGCCGCAGATGACGTTGAGGGTCTCCTTGAGGGCGTCGTGCCTCTGGCTGTCCTCAATGGCCTTGTCTTCGTCGACGCCAAGCATGTTGGCGGCCAATTCCTGAAGGATGCCGGACGAGACCAGCATGAGCAAAACCCCGCCAAAGGGGCCGGCAAAGCGCACCTTCACGGCCACGGCAGACCCATCGTCGAACCCTATGCGTTCATCGCCGACAACGGCAAAGACAAAGGCCAGTTTTTCCATGGTATCGGCCGCTTCACGGGAGAGAATCTCGCTAAAATGCGCTGTTGTCGTCATCCATATCTCCTTGGTCACTGGCGCTCACCCCGGTGATCGCCACAATGGTGTCCCGAATGGTCTCTGGTGAAAAAGGCTTGTGCACAAATTGTACCCCTTTGCGCTGAAGCCGCTCAATGCGGGTTTCGCTTCCCTCGGTGGAGACCACCACCGTCGGAATATCCTGGGTTTCGGGATTGGCCTTCATTTGGTCGATCATCTCTTCACCGTTCATCACCGGCATGTTGATGTCCGCGATCACCAGGTCGATCCAGTTGGCATCGAGGACATCGAGCCCCTCCCGGCCGTTGCCCGCCTGAAAGGTCTCTCCCAGAGGAAGCCCGGTCATGCGCAACGCCTTTAGGATCATTGCCCGCATCACTCCGCTGTCGTCGACAATAAGGACATTGAGCGCCATGTGTTTTCCTCTCTTTATCAGCTTTCGATCCGGCTCGTGCCGGGATTGAGTCGTTCGGACATTTCGTTCACCCACTGAAGGGTCTGGCTGGCCACCCGCTCCAGGTAAGTGGTGGTCAGACCCAACCGATCACTGGCCTCGGGTTCGGGCTGATACTGCAGCCCTTCGTTTCCGACCCCGATACCGATCATCAGGCACAACACGTTGGCCAGATGGATCAAGTCGACCATGGCATCGGCCGGATCCGAACCGCTCGGGTCGTGATGCCAGCGTACAGCATTGACAATCCGGTCCGGAAAGGCCCAGTCTTTTAGAATCCGGGCGCCAACCTCGGCATGGTCGGTCCCGAGTACCCGCCGTTCCACCATCTGGAACGACAACCCATCAGCGGTTCCCAGTTGAATGCCCGACGCTTCGTCTTGAATGTACTGTCCCAGCACCAGCTTGCCCACGTCGTGAAGCAAGGCTGCCGTGAAGATCTCCGGATCGTCGGGCAGGCCGAGTTCACCCATCAGAAGCTCGGCAGCCACCGACACCGCGATGGAATGCTGCCACAGTTCACCCGAAGAGAGGCCGTAGCCCTCAACGGGCCGGTCCATAACGGCGTTGACACAGGTGGCGGTAACCACCTGCATCAGACGTTTGGCGCCCAGCAGCACCACGGCCTGACGGACGCTGCCCACCTGGGCGGCAAAGCCGAAATAGGCCGAATTGCTCAGCCGCAGGATATTGGCCGTAAGTCCGGGATCAAATCGAAGCGCCTCTTCCACTTCGGTCGCCGAGATGGCCGGGTCATCCAGCATGGCCAGAAGCTGGGCCGCGGCACCGGGCATGCTGGGAAAGGTCGCCACCGATGCCATGATTTCGTCAATCCGATTGGAACTCATAACCGACTCTCCGTTCCGCAGCTGCTGATGATGACCTCGCCGGTATCGGTATTGAGTCGTACCGTTCGGCTCTTGGTACCACCGCAGTCTTCTGCCTTGAGCATCACATTGTTCTTCCATAGGAGCTTTTTGAGCAGGGTGTAGTTGCGCTCACCGATCTTAAACGTTTCGTTTCTGCCCAAGGGGTTACCGCATCCGATGGCCTTGACCACCATGCGCCCCTTCAGGCCACCCAGAGCGTAGAGTTCCTTGAACATTCTCGGCACGCCGGTATCCACGAACATGTAAGGGTTGTCCTTTGCCTTCTCCGGGTTGATCTTGGACATGGGCAGCATGGCGTGGAGCATTCCCCCGACTTTGGCAACCGGATCGTAGACGGTCAGCCCCAGGCAACTTCCCAGTGCATGGGTCACCAGCAGGTCACCATTCTTTCCGACCTTCATGTCACTGACATCGACAACTAGTTTCATTTGCGCCCACCCACAGTCATGGATCCGCTCGTTAATTTTGGCTGGCCAAAGACCATCCTCAAGCCACCTTTCCCATCATCTCCTCGGCACCCGCATTGGCAAATTTGGTCAGTTCGCCCACATCTAAAATAAGTCCCACCCGCCCGTTGGGCATGATGGCGCCGCCGGAGATACCCGGAATGTTGCGCATGGCCTCGCCCAGAGACTTAATGACCACCTGTTGGCGCCCCACCAGTTCGTCGATGATCAGCCCAACCTGGCCCGTATCGTCTTCCACCACCACCACGATGTTTCGGTTAAAATCCTCTTCGGCACCGGCAATGCTGTACAGATCGGCCAGTCGGAATAGCGGAATGAGATTGCCTTGAAGCGATAGCATCTTTCCCCTGTCCATCACCGTGCTGATGTCTTTTCGGGCGGGCTTGATGGAGCGGACAATGGAGACCGTGGGAATCACATAGGTCTCGGGCCCCACCCGGACCACCATGCCGTCAATGATGGCCAGGGTCAGGGGCAGCGTGATTTTAAAAACACTCCCCTGGCCCATGACCGAGTTGATTTCCACCTGTCCGCGCAGTGATTCGATATTCTTTTTGACCACGTCCATGCCCACGCCCCGGCCGGAAACGTCGGTAACGGCCTCGGCCGTGGAAAAGCCCGGTTCAAAAACCAGGTTGTAGATCTCGCGGTCACTCGGCGTGGTCCCTTCGGCGACAAGCCCCTTTTCCCTGGCCTTGGCCAGAATCACATCGCGGTTTAAACCCCGTCCGTCGTCACGAATCTCCACCACCACGCTGCCGGCGCTGTGGTAGGCGGAAAGAGACACCGTGCCGTATTCGGGTTTGCCGCTACTGAGCCGGCCTTCGGGCAATTCGATGCCGTGGTCCACGGAATTGCGGACCATATGCACCAAGGGATCACTGATGATGTCCACCAGATTCCGATCGATTTCGGTCTCTTCGCCTTCGGTGACCAGTTTGACGTTCTTACCCACCTTCCGGGCCAGATCCCGGACCAGCCGGGCCATTTTGCTGAATGTCCCTTTCAGGGGCACCATCCTCATGGACATGGACATGCCCTGAAGCTCCCGGACGATCTTGCTGGTATGGGAGACCTTTTTGAGAAGATCGTGGTGATTGCTGCTGATAACCACCTCGTCCTGGGACACCATGGAGTGGGCGATGACCAGCTCGCCCACCATGTCGATCAGCCGGTCGAGACGGGAGGTGCCGACCCGAATGGAAGTCTCCACGGTCTTGGCCGGACTCTTGATCTGGCGTTGGGAGCGAAGGGCCTGTCCCACGTCCTCCAGGGTGGCGGCCTGGGTATTGACCAGACGCATCCCCAACGGCTGCTCGGAGGTTTCCGATGCCAGTGCCTCGACCTTCTTTCGGTCAGCCTTGCCCCGAGCCACCAGAATGTCGCCCAACCGAGGCAGGGGCATTTCCGAGGAAATGTCATCGCTCTCTTCGGAAACACCGGTCGCTTCGGGATTTTCCAACACCCGCATCAGTTCGTCGTAGCCGCTGGGCTTTTGCAGGGGCTTGCCCCCCAGAGCGTTCTGAACCCGAAGCACCAACTCCTTGATCATGTCCAAAGCGCGAAGGGACAAGTCCGCATACCCGCCGCTATATCGGATTTCCCGGTCACGGACCCGGCTGAACAGGCTCTCGGCATGATGGCCCATTTCGGCGATCAGGGTCAGATCCATGAAGGCGGCGGTCCCTTTGACGGTATGAAAAGCCCGAAAGACCATGCCCACGGCATCCATGTCCTCAGGATCGTTTTCCAGGGTCAGCAGGGCGTCCTCGGCACTGGCAATCAATTCGATCCCTTCGGTGACAAACTCACCAAGAAGCTCCAGATCGGGATCTTCGGGCATGTAGTCCATGGCTTCAGCGGCGACCGGCACGGAATCTGTCGACGAAAACGCTTCGGCCTCAGTGCCTAAACTCGAAACCGCCCGGGCATCAACAGAGGTGTCAGGGACCGATGGGGGGGGATCCATAGTCGCCGGGTTGGCAGCCGATCCGCCTTCAACCATTGCCATGACCGCTTCCAACAGTTGGCCGATTTTCGTCAGGTCCGCATCGGGATCGTCGCTGACCCCGCTCATCAGGGTTTCCAGCAACTCGACCGCTTCGACCACCAAGGACTGGCCGTCAGGGGGACAACCATCACCGGCTTTAAACTGTGCCAGGGCGTCGGCAACCTGCTGCAGCGCTTCGACATCGTCAGGTTCGGCCTGGACCAGCAGGGCCGCCACATCATCCACAGACAACACCGTCACGGCCTGAACATCGGCTCCTGGATCGTCCGGGTTGAGCACCTTGGCCAGGGCAGCGTTGGCCGTTGATAGCCCTTCAACGCCGTCACCATTGTCCAAAACAGCCTCGGCCGAGGCAAGGGCATCCACCAGGGCATCCACCAGGGCAAACCGATCCGTCGCCGTCTTGTCGGCCACGGCCTGAATCCCCTGGGCGCAACGGGTCAAAAGGGCGTTGATTTCCGGCTGGCCATCGACGTCCTCCCCAACCACGGCCTGAAGTTCGGTCGCAAGGGCCAACCATGAATCCTGGTCGTTGAGGTTTAAGGTATCAATGTCTTCACTGATCTTTCTCACCACCTGGATCTTTTTTTTCTTCATAGTCGTCTTCTTCATAGTCGTTTTCTTCATAGTCGCCATAATCGATGTCCCGTCCTGTGTCGCTCCCTGGGCGGTTAAGCCAGGGGGGGTGTTCTGGGTTGGGTGACTCGGGCATTGCGCCCCTGTTGTCAGATATTTCCGGACACAATTCGTCCACTGCCCCTTCCGGGGGAAAATCGGCCGCTACGGTGGTAAATACGCCCGGGCTGAGTCAATGGGCCAATCAGGGCCATGGTTCCTTGAACCAACCGTAGTCCGCAGGCGACCAGATCGCCGACTTCCCGGTTAAGCCGCCCCACCGTCTCCAGCCGCCGGGTCAGGCTTTGTCGGCAGGCGTCCAGCCGCTCGCCGGCCAGTCCGCCCAGGACCCGGGCCAGTGCGGTCACATTGACCGCATCAGGGTCCAGACCCATGGAGCGGGCTATCCGGTCCACCAGTGCCGCCCGTTGCCGTTCCTCCGCTGCCAGGGCGTCCAGCAGGGGCTCTTTCTCCAGGCGGATCTCTTCCAGGACAGCCGGTGACGCCGCCATGGCCGCCGCCTTTTCCCGCCGCAAAATCGAAACCATGCGACCGTAAAGGCTGGCCTGTCGTTCCAGCAAGGCTGTCAATTCCATGACGTCTGATTCCATGGGTTCCTCACAACGTCCGGCAACTTGTCCGGCCGGGGTCGATTTGCACATCTATGTTTCGATCGGGCCCGCCTATCCACTATCGGCAGATTCCCGCCGTTTCTTTAACAATCTTTTTGAGCAACGCTTTCGTTTGAGGTCAATCCCTGCCCACCGAATCATTGCCGTCCACCTTGGTTATCTCCTGTCCGGCAAGTTGATCACGAAGCAGGGACGCCAGCCCAATGCCGCCCCGGGCAGCCAGTTCCTTGGCCATTTCCTGGTCCAGCATGGAGGTAAACAGGGCCTCGGTGCTACCGCCGCCCAAAAGACCGCTCTTGGGAATCGTGGCCCGCATTTGCTCAAAAAGCTGCTTGATAAACAAGGACTCGAGTTCCGCGCAGGCCGACGCCAGACGACGGGGCGCAGGATCGGTCTTTCCCGCGCCTGTTGCCGGTCCAACCGCGGCAATGCCGGTGTTTGACAAGGTTCGTCCCAAGGATCCACCGGCCGCAGTTAACGGGGCAATGCTCTCTGTCATCATATAATCTCCAATTCTGCCTGAAGGGCGCCCGCGGCCTTGATGGCCTGAAAGATGGCGATCAAGTCCCGGGGCGACACCCCCAAAAGGTTCAAGGCCCGAACCACTTCACCAATGCTCACCCCCGGTTCCATGAGATAGACCGGGGCGCGTTCCTCGGATACCGAGACATCGCTCTGAGGGGCGGCAACGGTCTGGCCCTGGGAAAAGGGCAGGGGCTGGGACACCTGGGTCGATTCACTGATCTGAATGCTCAGGTTGCCGTGGGCAATGGCGATGGTGGAGATTCGCACGTCAGCCCCCATGACCACCGTGCCGGTCCGTTCATTGATCACGACCCGGGCATGGGTATCGGGCGTCACGCCCAGTGCCTCGACCTGGGTGACAAAAGCAACGACGTTGCCCAGGTACTTTTCCGGCACCTGCACCTCCACGCTTCCCCCGTCCACGCTGTGGGCCAGGGGCTGGAAAAAGGCCCGGTTAATGGCATCGGCCACCCGGGCGGCCGTTGTGAAATCCGGACGGTGAAGGGCCAGTGCGATGGTGCTCTGGTCGTCGAAGGCGGTTTTCACGCTGCGTTCGATGGTCCCCCCGCCCACGACCCGGCCCACGGTGGGAAAGTTCTTCTGGACACTGGCGCCGCTCTTTCCACCGGCGGAAAACCCACCGGTGCTCACCGGCCCCTGGGCCACGACGTAAACCCGGCCGTCTGCTCCTTTAAGAGGTGTGAAGAGCAAGGTGCCGCCCTGAAGGTTCTTGGCACCGCCGATGGAACTGACCAGCACGTCCATGCGGCTACCTGCCCTGCCAAAGGCCGGCAGGTTGGCGGTTACCATGACACTGGCAACGTTGTCGGCGGCGATGTTCTTGGGATCCACGGTCATACCCATCTTTTCCAGCATGCTGGACATGGACTGGACGGTAAATGCCGCCCCCTTGTCCCCGGTGCCATCCAGGCCCACCACCAGGCCGTATCCGACCAGTTGGTTGGACCGCACACCGCGAAGGTCCACAATGTCCTTGATGCGCGTGGCCGAGACCGGCGATGCCGCCAGGGCCAGAAGCACGACAGCCGCCATCAGCCACCTGAAAGGGGTCGCTGGCAGGTTCATGGATCGGCAGATCTCTCGTTTTTTCACGGCATCACCTAAAACGGCCAGACCTGGTCCAGGGTTCGGGCCAGCCATCCGGGTCGCTGTTTGTCGTTGACGATCCCGGTGCCGCTATAGACGATCCGGGCGTCGGCCACGTAGGTTGACAGCACCACATTGTCCGGGGTGACGTCTTTAGGCCGGACCACACCGGTTAAAGAAATCAACTGCTGTTCGTTGTTGACGGTCACTTCCCGAAAACCGGCAATCATCAGGTTGCCGTTGGCTGTGATGCCGGTCACCCGGGCCGATACATAGGCCGTGAGATCACCGCTTCGCGTGGTTTCACCGTCGCCATCAAAGTCATTGGACAGGCTCGCCGCGACCGAGCCAAAGGGGCTGAGGGTATCCCGGGTGCTGGGAAACTTTTTTTCCAGGTTGAAAAAGCTCTCGATGCCGCCGGAGATGGACGACTTGCGGCCAGCAGACGTGGTCGCCTTATTGCTGGCGCTGGCGGATTCCACGATGCGAACCGTGACGATATCGCCCACCTGTCGGGCCTTGACATTGGCGAACATGTCGTTAAGCGGTGCACTGTCCTGCCACAGGGATCCCTCTGCGGGCGGTGCTGGTGCCGGTGCCGGCACCTCGACCATTGAGGGAGGGACGACGACCGGCGCCGGGCCGGTGGTCACACACCCCCAGGGCAGGCCGGCCGCGGCCAGCAGCACCAGGGGACGGCAGATGGCTCGAAAACGATTGGCCAGGGATGATTTCATCAATACGGATCTCCTCAGGCCCCCCCCAGAGGGGGAAGCAATGTTCAATGTTCAAAAGTCGACAGTCACTGTCCGGGCGTCGATCACCCGGGCATGAACGGTTCTTCCCGACCCAAGGTTGACCACGCCGATGCGTTCGCCTCGCCTCGCCAGTCCACGCACCTTTCCCAGGGCCGTGACCCGAAGGCCTCCGGACTCGGCCACGATGGTGACCACATCGCCGCGTCGAACCACCGGCGGTAACTCCACCAGATCGCTCCGCATGGCGGTATGGCTCCCGATACTTCGCCGCATCCGCTGCCCGACAACCTCTGCCGGGTCGGAAATCACCAGACCGGACAGGGTGGTCAGGTCACGAAGTTCGACATCAACGTCGGTTTCCGCAACGGTCTGGTAACGGGCCATGGGGTTGCGGCTCACCACCACCGGGGCCATGATGGTCAGGTTGACCGTGGCCCAGGCCCGCTTCTGGGGCTTTCCATCCACGCTGAATTCGATGGACAGGGGGACAGGCCTTAGAAAATCGATGGCCTCGGGAGGCTCGACCCGATAGGTGACATTGCCCGAAGGCAGGTCCATATCGCCGGCGGTCTGAACACCGGTGACCCGAACCCGCTCCGGATTGTAAGGTTGGTGGGCCAGCACCCAGTCTGTGGCTGCCTGGGCGATACTTGCCTCGGTCAGGGTCACCGTGGCCCGAGTGACGGTCACGCTTTCGGCCCCGGAAAACCGGATCTGCCGTTCGTCCAGCCCCGCCTGTTTGAGCCGAAGCAAAAGCGATTGCCGTCCCAGTTGCAGGCTCTGACCCGGTTGAGGCGCCCGCCCCACTTCCAGTGCCCCGAGGGTTTCGACGAGACGCGGATCGTCGGCGTCGATCCGGGCGATGGCCACCAGGCGGATCCGGTCCGCCGGAACCAAAACAGCCTCCTGGATCCGAATGTCGACACGGCCCGGTGCCGCCAGTGCCCAAGGGGCGGCGGCCATGATCAGGGCCAGGGCCACCAGGACAGTCCCGGTGGCGGTCGTCAATATGGAATGTATTTTGCTCATGGATTACCGTTTGATCTGGTTGGCCATCTGCAACATCTCATCGGCCGTGCGAATGGTCTTGCTGTTGATTTCATAAGCACGCTGGGCAGTGATCATATTCACCATCTCGTCCACCACGCTGACGTTGCTCATTTCCAGGTACCCTTGGGAGATGGTCCCGATGCCACTTTCACCGGCGGTGCCGGCAATGGCGCTACCCGAAGCCGCCGTGGACTTGTAGAGATTGCGGCCAACGCTGTCCAGGCCGGCCGGGTTGAGAAACCGCACCAGTTCGACGGTCCCGATTTCACTGGGCGTCTCCTGGCCGGCTTGAAGCACCGAGACCGTCCCGTCGATGCCGATGGAAACCGATACGGCATCGGTCGGAATGCTGATGCCCGGTTCCAGAACAAATCCGTCGGAATTGACGATCCGGCCCTGGCTGTCAAGTTTGAAGGCCCCGTCCCGGGAATAGGCGGTTTCTCCGCTGGGCTGCAGGATCTGAAAAAAGCCGTCCCCCTCGATGGCCAGGTCCAGTTCGTTCTGGGTATTCTGGAGATCACCGGTAGAAAAGATCTTTTGCACCGAGGCGGGTCGGGTGCCGTGGCCCAGTTGAATACCCACCGGCACCTGGCTGGTGGCCGAGGAGGCCGTACCGGACGAACGAAGGGTTTCGTATAACAGATCCTGGAAATCGGCCCGGCTGCGCTTAAATCCCGACGTATTGACGTTGGCCAGGTTGTTGGAAATAACATCAAGGTTCAGGGACTGGGCCTGCATACCGGTGGCCGCTGTCCAAAGGCTTCGAATCATGGTTGGCTCCTTGTCTGTCGCGGGGCCGGCACTAAACCGGTCGTCCCACGTCGTTGATGGATTTGGTGTCGATTTCGCTGATGGTCCGGATCATCTTCTGGTAGGCCTCGTAGGCCCTGAGCACCTCAACCATTTCGGTCATGGCCAGGACGGGGTTGATATTGGCCATTTCAATAAATCCTTGTCTCACCGCCGCCCTTTCCCCCAGACTCTCGCCCGCGGCATCGCCCACCGGGGCAAACAGGGTATTGCCGGCTTTTTCCAAACTGCCCGGTTCAGGGAAGTCGACGACGGCAAGCCGTCCGACGGCCGCACCGCTTACCGAAACGTTGCCTTGGGCGTCAACATTCACCGACCCGTTACCCAACCGGATTTCCCCCCCGTCACCCAGCACGGGGTGTCCGTCCTGGGTGACCAGAACCCCGTCGCTGCTGCGGGTAAAATTACCGGCGCGGGTATACCGGACACCGTCCGGGGTCTGAACAGAGAAAAAACCCTGACCCTCAACGGCCAGGTCCAGGGGATTGTCGCTGGCCTGGACCGGTCCGGCGGAAAAATCGATCCGGGAGCCGTCAAAACGCACGTGGTGATTGGCAACACCCATCGACGGTGCCTCTCCTTCGGCCGTGGTCAAATAGGAACGGAAAAGGGCCTTGTCAGCCTTGTATCCGGGAGAATTGACGTTGGCCAGGTTGTTGGCCAGCAGATCCAACCGCATCTGCTGAACCATGGCGCCGGTGCCGGCGGTGTACATGGCATCACTCATGGGAACGCTGTCTCCTGCGATATTGTTGCCAGCTGCATGGACCGACAGCCGGTAGCCAAGCAATTATGCAAGCTCTGTACCATCTGAAGATTTCTGATATCTATCTGTATTGATAGATATTGCCGGATTCGACAGCACTGGGAAGTGACAGTTTTTTGCCGCTCGACGGCAGGTTTTGCCTTCCGGCGGCGGAAGGGTCACCCCAAGACCCGAAGCCGAGACCCGTCCACCTCGCGCAGATGAAGGGCAAGACGGATTTCCCCCTTGGGAATGCGCAGCCTTTGGTAAATGGCATCCACGTCCAGACCCTGGTCTGCCAATTCCCGGACGGTTTCGTAGGGGGACTCGGAATCTGACATCCGGCCCGGCAAAACCGACTCTGGCAACGTCGGCTCCGGCGACAGCCGCCCCAACGGGGCACGGTTCTGCGCCGGCTGCCGATCATCGACCGCGTCCAACGACGGAGACCGGCCCAGGCCACCTTGTGACGGCACGCCAGCCATGGCGGTATTTAACGCGGCCAGGGCCGCCTCGGCCTGCTGCTGGACCGTCTGCAGCCGCATTTCGGCGTTGAAGGCATCGGTCCCGGGCACCCGGACACGTTCGGCGGGACGGAGCACCAACGGGGTTTTGCGGTACCGGAGCCCGTAGGCCAGCACCGTCAGGCAAAAAACCAGCCCGAAGGCGTCTATGGCGAATTCAATCCATGCGATGGTTTGGTAGGTCATGGCGGCTCCTTGTCATATGGGTGCCAATGGTAAAAAATCCTGGCCCAGAGGATTATGCTTTGGTTTGCCCCTTGAAGGGGCTGGGTTACTGGTCCCAGATAAGTGTGGAGTGACTAAAGTGAGTCCCGCCAAGGCGGGAACGTCAAATCAACCCTGTCCTGCGCAGTTTGCTCCGCAGGTGAATGATGGCCTGGGAGTGGATCTGGGAGACCCGTGATTCGGTGATGCCCAGCACGCGACCGGCCTCCTTCATGGTCAACTCGTCGACGTAGTAAAGGGAAACGACCATCTTCTCCTTTTCCGGCAGATCCTCGATGGCCTCGGCCAGGGCCTTTTGCATCTCCTTGATTCGGGTCATGGCCAGAGCGTCCTCGGTCTCACCGCCCATCAGGGTCCCAAGCAAACCGGCCTTCTCCTCTTCAGCAGAAACACCGAGTTCCTCATAGCTGACAAAGGAGATACTGGACATGCGCTTGATCTGGTACAGATCATCCAGCTTCACCCCCATGGCCTCGGCAAGTTCTTCGTCCGCCACAACGCGCCCCAGCTTCTGCTCGAGATCGATGTAGACGTTGTCCAGTTCCCGGACCTTGCGCCGGTTCGAGCGGGACAGATAGTCCCTGGAGCGAAGTTCACTTAAGACCGCCCCCTTGATTCTAAAGACGGCATAGGTGAGAAACTTGTTGTCCCGGGAGGAATCGTAGCGGTCGATGGCCTGGATCAGGCCGATGACCCCGACGTTGATCAGGTCATCGATCTCCACATGGGAAGGCAGGTGGACGGCGATTCGGTGAACAATGCGTTTGACGTAGGGCAGGTATTCGGAAATCAGTTTCTCGCGTTCCGACTGGACTTCGACCGAATACGAACCGGACGGCTCACCGCCGAGGAATCCGTTCATTCTGCCATTTGCAGCCATGGCATAATGTTGATGGGCATCTGTCTGCATTAGTTTCGATCCTGCCTTTCAAATTTGTTTTCAAGCAACAATTTCCAGAACCGTCTGTCCCTTCCGTTCCCGTCGGACGGCGCCGGTCCATGGGCCAGGGATCGGGCCAGGTCCATGAAGCAGCGCCCGGCTCGGCTTTCAGGGTCCATTTCGGTCAGCACCCGCTGGCGCATGACACACCGGCCGACCCCTTCGTCTCTGAGAATACAACCCGCGTATACCAGTTCGATGTCTAGGAATCGCCCCGCCACCAGGCTTAACTGGCGATAGACCTCTTTGGCATCCTCAAGCTCCGGAGCCATGTTGACCAGCAGTTTGAATCGCCGTTCGGCATACTTCATGGACAAAACCTTCATCAGGGCATAGGCATCGGTGATGGAGGTCGGCTCGGGTGTGGCCACCACAATAATATCGTCGGCAGACACGTTGAAATACATTACGTTGGAGGAGATGCCGGCGGCCGTATCGATGAGCAACATATCGAAGCTGTCCATAAGGCCGTCCAAAGCCTGGAGAATGTGTCCTCGCTGATCCGGGGAAAGCCGGGTCATATCGTCAATACCAGAAGAGGCCGGCAAAATGCTCATCCCGCCGGGACCTTCCAGAATCACCTGGTCCATGTTTTTTTCACCTGCGATGACATGGGAAAGGTTATACCGGGGTGCCTTTCCCAGAAGTACGTCGATGTTGCCCAGCCCCATATCCGCATCCAAAAGCAGTACCCGTTGCCCCAGACGGGTCAAGGCATATCCAAGATTGGCAACGATATTGGTCTTTCCAACGCCGCCCTTGCCACTGGTGACGGCCATGACACGGGCGCCTCGGTCATTCTGCTGAGATGGGGATCGGTTGACATGGGCAGCGTCGTTTCTGCCAGCGATCTTGTCGGTGATCCGAATGATTTTACGCGGCGGTTGCTTGTGGTTCATGGGTGCTACAGCTCCTGTGAGGACCGGCTATCCATTGCCGCCGGCGATTTGCTTCTCCATGGTTTGCCGAATCGGCCGAAACGCCTCGACGGTCACCGGCGTACAGTAACGACAGGGGCTGAACTTTTGCGCCCTGGCCTCTTCAACGCTCCTGAAAACCACCATATTGTCCTGTTTAATAATTCGGGTCCATTTGCAGTCGGGCCGATGGAAGATGTTCGAATTGCAATTGGCCACGAACCGCGCTGCCTCCTGGGGGCAAACCGATGGCACCGGTTCACGCTCCGCGGCCACGGCCACCGGCCGTTGCGCGTCCTTTGACCGGGGCCGCGCCGGGCTGCGGCTGATGCGTACCGGTTTACTGGTGTCGGGACTCAACAGCAGGTCAGCGAGCCGTCCGGCGGTGGCGGTCTCCAGATCATCGGGAACCTGAACGCCGCTGCAAAGGTAGGCCACGGGCAGATCCGCCGCCACGGCCGCATTGATCAGATTTCCAAATCGAAGACTCTCGTCGAGCCGGGTGAAGACCAGGGCATCGACGCCTAAAATCCGGTAGCGCTCCAGGGCCTGGTCGAGGTCCTCGTCCTTGGTGGTGGCACTGAGCACCAACAGGGTCCGTGCCGGCTCGGCCACGGCCAGGGTCGACTTGAGCGCATGGATCTGAAAAGCGCTTTTCGGACTGAGTCCCGGGGTGTCGATGAGAATCGAATCGCAATCGGCCAGCCGTGCCAGGGCAGCGGTCAGTTCGGCGGCATCGGCGGCCATCTCCAGGGACAGGCCCAGAATATCGGCGTAGACCCGCAACTGGGCCACCGCGCCAATGCGCTGCTGGTCCAGGGTGATCAGGCCCACCCGGAGGCCGGCGGCTCTCCGTGTGGCTGCCAGTTTGGCCAGCACCGTGGTCTTACCGGTACCGGTCGGTCCGGCCAGAACCGTAACCCGATCCCCTTCGACCGAATTCGCCGTTTCAACGGCCAGGCCAAGGGCTGCGAGGACACCGGCAAGCCCCTCACGTCCCATCACCCGGTCGCCAACGGTTCCGGCCGATGAAAGCATCCGCCTTTGATCGCCCAGCTTCGATGCCACATCCGGCCTCACCCCTTGGGCGGTCAGCCGTCCGGTCAGACGCTCGCCTTCGGCTGAGGCGCGGACCGGATCGGACGGTTGTTTGCGTGTCATGGCCTCTCCTCTTTTTTGAAAAACAGTCATGCCGCTTTGCAGGGACCGCATGAACCCCTTTTTCGAGTTAATCCGGACCACATCTTCAACGGTGCCCCTGGGAACCATGGCGGGCTGGACATCGCCCTGAACCCGCGGACGCGCCAAATCGATGGCGGCCGTCACCTCCACCCCACTGATGCGGGGCATCCCCAACAGGCCTTTTCGTTGCCGAATGTCCCGGGCAGAAAGGATCACGGCATCAGGGCCGAACTCCTTTTTGATCTTCGCCAGGGCCGCTGTCATGTCCTGCGCTTTGAATTGTTTAATTTGCATCGGATATTCTCACGGTCCCAAGAGATTGAATATCGGTTGCGCTGGCCACCTCGTCATATGAGAGCACGGCCAGATGGGGCACGGCCCGATCCGCCAGCTTTTTAAACGGCATGCGAACCGGGGCCGAACACAACACCACGGGCTGGACACCGGCGGTAGCCACGGCATCAAGCTGGCCGGTCAGGGCGTTGACGATTTGCTGGGCCTGCCCCGGCTCCATGGCCAGAAAATGGCCGCGGGGCGTCTGCTGCATGGCCTCGGACAAAATCTGTTCCACGCTATGGTCCAGGACCAGCACCGGCAGGCTGCCGTCGGGGCCCTGGTACATACCGGATATGGTCCGGGCCAGGGCCTGACGGGCATATTCACTCAGCAGATCCAGGTCCTTGGTGGTCGGCGCCCAGTCGGCCAGGGTCTCGAGAATGGCCAGCAGGTCCCGAATCGGTACCTGTTCCCGCAACAGGTTTTGAAGCACCTTGACCACGCTACCCAGGGGAAGCAGATTGGGCACCAGTTCTTCCACCACCTTGGGATGGGTCTCCTTGAGGTTGTCCAGAAGTTGCTGGACTTCCTGGCGACCGAGCAGTTCGTGGGCATGGCGACGAATCACATCGGAGAGATGGGTGGTCACCACCGTGGTCAGGTCCACCACCGTGTACCCTTCGGCCATGGCTTTTTCCCGGGTCTCAGGCTTGATCCAGACGGCCGGCAGTCCGTAGGTCGGTTCCTTGGTTGGCACGCCTTCGATCCGCGCTTCGCCGGCACCCGGGTTCATGGCCAGGTAGTAATTGGTCATCAGTTCACCCCGGGCCACATGGTTGCCCTTGAGGTGAATGACGTACTCACCCGGGCGCAGCTGCATGTTGTCCTGAATATGGATGGAAGGGACCAAAATGCCCACGTCTTCGGCCACCTGGCGCCGAATGGCCTTGATCCGGTCCAGCAGTTCACCGTTTTGTTCCACATCCACCAATGGAATCAGGCCATAGCCCACCTCAAGGGAAAGCAGGTCCACGGGCGGCAGGGGCCGGAAAGTGTCGGGCAGTCCGGCGGATTCCGCATCGACGCTCCCGGCATCGACAACCTCATCGGTCGCGGAACCGACGCGACGAAAGTAATACGCCAGGGTTCCGGCAAGTCCGGACAGGACCAGGAAGGGAACGGTCGGCATGCCGGGGACCAGGCCGAAACCGAAGAGAACCACCGAGGCGATCCCCACGGCCCGAGGCTGGAAAAGGAGCTGGGCGGAGATCTCCTGGCCGAGATTCGCCTCGGAACCGGCCCGGGTGACAATGATGCCGGCCGCTGTGGAAATAATCAGGGCCGGAATCTGGCTCACCAGGCCATCGCCCACGGTGAGCAGGGTGTAGGTCTGGGCGGCGGCGGAAAAAGACATGTCATTCTGAAACACACCGATGATCAGCCCCCCGATGATGTTGATGGCGGTGATCACGAGGCCGGCCACGGCATCGCCTTTGACGAATTTATTGGCCCCGTCCATGGCCCCGTAATACTCCGACTCGCGGGTGATCTCGATGCGCCGGGCCTTGGCCTCATTCTCTTCAATGATGCCTGCGTTTAAGTCCGCATCGATGCTCATCTGTTTGCCGGGCATGGCGTCCAGGGTAAAACGCGCGGCGACTTCCGCGATACGTCCGGCCCCCTTGACGATGACCATGAAATTGATCAGCACCAGGATCAAAAAGACGATGATTCCCACCACAAAGTTGCCGCCCACAACGAACCCGCCAAAGGACTGAATCACCTTGCCGGCAGCAGCGGTCCCTTCGTTGCCGTGAAGCAGAATCATTCGGGTCGAGGCGATGTTCAGGGAGAGACGGAACAATGTGGTAATGAGCAGGATGGACGGAAAGGCGGACAGCTCCAGGGGCCTCAGGATGTACATCCCCACCAGCAGGATGACCAGGGCGATGGTGATGTTCAGGGCCAGGAGCATGTCCAGCAAAAAGGTGGGCAGGGGCATGATCATGATCATGAGAATCCCCACCACCCCCATGGGCATGATGAAATCGGTTTTTTTGGCGATGTCGGGAATTGCGCCCGGCATTTGACCCTTTTTGGCTATTTCCATCAAAGCGCCTTTCGCAAGAAGATGACTATTTTCGCCAGAGACTATTGCATTTTTCATGCCGCTGTCGCCCTTCCCCGTCCCTTTCGTCATAGACCGACGGCCACCCCGGGCCTCCCATGGAAAATCACTTGTGAATCCGATGCGTTCAAAGGGCGGCGGGCACCTCAAAAAAAAATCGTACAGGGGCCGAAGCCGGTCAACGGGAAAATCGGACAGGCCGGGCCGTCATGGAACCGGCACCGTGGGGGGGTTAAGCCTGACGCTTGCCCCGCAGGCTGTAGACGTAGGCCAGAACTTCGGCCAGGGCACGATAGAGGTCCACGGGGATAAACTGGCCGATTTCTACGGACTTGAACAGGGCCCGGGCCAACGGTTTCTGCTCCACCATGGGGATTTGATGCTCGGCCGCTGCCTCGCGGATGCGCCGTGCCATGTGTCCCGCTCCCTTGGCCAGGACCATGGGTGCATCCATGGTGTCAGGGTCGAAACGCACGGCAACGGCCAGCCGGGTCGGGTTGGTGATGACCACGTCAGCCTTGGGCACGGCCTGCATCATACGTTGCATGGACATTTCCCGCTGAAGCCGTTTGATCTTGGCTTTGACCTTGGGATCGCCCATGGTCTGACGGGCTTCGTCCTTGATCTCTTGCTTGGTCATGCGCAACTCTTTTTCGTGCTGCCAGTGCTGAAACGTGTAGTCGGCCACGGCCAGGACAATCAGGGCCAGGCAGATATAAAAGGCGATGCGCAGGCTGACCTGTCCGACAAAGGAGACGATCTCGGCCACGTCGGATTGCATCAGTCCGGGAATATCGTCGAGTCGGCTGTTGACCACCACATAGGCCAGGGAACCGACCAACACCACCTTGGCCGCCGATTTGACGGTCTCCATGAATGTCTTCAGGGAGAGCATCCGTTTGATGCCGGTAAGGGGATTGAGTTTTTCCAGCTTGGGCTGAAGGGTTTCGGTGGAAAAGAGCCATCCCACCTGAATGACGTTGCCGGCCACACCGGCGATGAGTACGGCCAGCATCACCGGAGCGAGAATAATGCCGACCCGGCCGAAAATAGAGGCCAGCAGGGATCGAGCCGTTTGTAGGTCATCAATATGAAGGGTATGGAGCCCTCCGAAATATCCGGCCATAAACCCCGACATCTGGGAAAAAATCCAGCCGCCACCAAAGAGAAACACCCCCAGGGCGCTGAGCAGGATCATCACCGACGGGATCTCCCGGCTCACGGCGACCTGCCCCTTGTTGCGTGCCTCCTCGCGTTTTTTCGATGTTGCGGGTTCGGTCTTTTCCTGGTCGTTGTCTTTGCCCATTGTTTCGCCTCCCTCAGGCCGCCAGCGTCATGATGGCCAACACGCTGTTGTATAGATGATGAAATAGCTGGCGCAGAAAAGAGACCATGTGGGGCAGACAAATGCCCATGAAAACCAGGCCGATGATGATTTTCAGCGGCATGGCCACCATAAAGATGTTCATCTGGGGAACGGTCCGGGCCACCAGCCCAAGCGCCACGCTGGTCAGCAGCAGGGCCACGATGACCGGGGCGCCGACCTTCACCGCCACCACGAACATCTCGGAGGAGAGCCGGATCAGGTGGTCGAAAAAGGCCGGACCCATATTGAACCCGGCCAGCGGGATCCGCCCAAAACTCTCCGCCAGGGCACGGATGAACCAGTGGTGGGCATTGATGATGAGAAAAATCAGGACGGCGATAAGGTTGTTGAACTGGGCCAGGATCGGCACCTGGACGCTGGTGGCCGGGTCCATGACATTGGCGATGGCCATGCCCATCTGGTAACCGACCGTCTGTCCGGCCAATTGTACGCCGGCAAAAAATATCTTGACCGCCAGGCCAATGGCTGCGCCCAGGGCAACTTCACGAAACAGGCCCAGGGCGAGCGCCACGGGGCCGGCTGCGGCCGGCGCGGCCATGGGCGGTAGCAGGGGGAACAAGACCATTGAAACCGCCATGGCCATACCGATCTTGAACTGGGTCGGCACGGCGTTTCCGGAAAAGACCGGCAGGGTCATGAGAATGGCCGCCACGCGCACGAAAACAAAGAGGAAAAGCTGAAGCTGCGCAAGGCTGATGGTCAGGGTGGTCATGGATGGCTCCGCATTTTCGAATTTGCGAATTGACGGATTGACGGATTGGCGGATTGGAGGAGAAAATTCGACAATTCCAGAATTCGACAATTCGTCAATTTACCCATCATTTTTACTTTACCCTTTTATCTTCAGCCTTCAGTCTTTCACCTTCTACCCGATTCATCCCCGCACCAGGGCCGGAATGCTCGAATAGAGCATGGTCATGAAATCGATCATGGTCTGAATCATCCAGGGAAAAAACAAAAGCAGCGCCAGGGCCACCACCAGCATCTTGGGAATGAAGGTCATGGTCATCTCGTTGATCTGGGTGGCGGCCTGAAACAGGCTGATGAGAATACCCACGGCCAGGCCGCTGAGCAGCATGGGCGCGGCCAGCAGCACCGCTGTCTTGATGGCATGGAGAAAAACGCCGGTCACAAATTCCGCGGTCATGTCGTCTTTCCTGCTTTCAGGGGTTTGGGGTTAGGCAAAACTTTTGACCAGCGACCCCACGATAAGGTGCCAGCCGTCAGCCAGAACGAAGAGCATGAGTTTGAAAGGCAGGCTCACCATGATGGGCGGCAGCATCATCATGCCCATGGAAAGCAGCACGCTGGCCACCACCATGTCCACCACCAGAAACGGAACGTAGAGCAGCAGGCCGATCTCAAAGGCCGCCTTGACCTCGCTAATGATAAAGGACGGCACCAGCACGGTGGTGGGAATGTCGTCGATGGTCTGCGGCCGCTTCATTTTTGCGATCCCAACAAAAAGGGCCAGGTCCTTTTCCTTGGTCTGTCTGAACATGAAGGCCCGGAGCGGCACCAGCGCTTTTTCAAAGGCCTGCTGGGCGTTGATCTGTTTGTCCATATAGGGCTGAAGGGCCTCCTGCTGGACGCTGTTCCAGACCGGAGTCATCACGAAAAAGGTCAAGAACAACGACAACCCGATGATGACCTGGTTGGGCGGCATCTGGTTGGTTCCCATGGCCTGGCGAAGCAGGGAAAGCACCATGACGATACGGGTAAAGGCGGTCAGCATGATCAGGATGGCCGGCGCCAGGGAGAGAACCGTCATCAGCAGAAATATTTCCAGCACCACGGCGGTCTGCCCCGGGGTCTTTGCCGTGTCCAGGCCGATGCTGAAAAACGGCGTGGTCACGCTCTGGGTCTCGGCTACGGCGGGTGAGGCCCAACCGATGAGCAGCCAGAGGCCGAGAAGAATACCCGCGGTCTTTGCACTTCGCATGGTCATGCTTTCTTTCCTTAAAGTATGGGAACTCGTCTCTTGTTTCTCGCAAGCGACGTGCCAACCGGACCATTGTCCAAGGCAGATGGACCAAGAAAAATCGAACGCTTAAGCATAACGTTTTATTTCAGTTGGTTATATCTGTATTCAACAAGTGGTCGTCGGCAGGGCGAGTTCAATAATTCGCGTCGTTGGAAAAAATGCCAAGGCATTGACAGTAACGGTGGGAATAATGACGGGCCGGTACGGGGTGAAATGAATGGTCGAATGCAAGTGATGGTCAAAAGGGTGTAGGGGCAACCCCTTGGGGGTTGCCCTGTTGCGTTCAATCCCCATCCTTGTGCCGCCGCATCAGCTTCTGCAATTGGCTGGCGAAAATCGCCGGCGGCCCGGCGGCATCGGTACCGGTGATTTTTTCGCACAGGGCCTTATCCTCGATGGATCTCAGCAGGCTGATCCGCTCGGGTGTCACCCCCAGCACCAGAACAGCGCCGGGCACCTCCACCAAAATAACGGTCTTTTTGACGCCCACATAGGTAGAACCCAGAACCCGCAGGGTCCGCCCCTGGGCTGAAGGGCCTCCCCGGGCCGTCAGGCGCCTTACCCCGTAGAGCACCGCCCAAAGGCCCCCGAGCAACACCGCCAATGCGGCCAGCAGGGTCAGGGCAGTGGCTGTAATATCGGCAGACATGTTATCGAAGCCTTTCAATCCGTTCGATGGGGCTGATGATTTCGGTCAACCGCACCCCGTATTTTTCGTTGATGGCGACCACCTCTCCCCGGGCAATGAGCCGGCTGTTGGCCAGCACTTCGAGGGTTTCGCCGGCCAGTTTGGCCAGTTCGATCACCGATCCTTGCCCCAACTTTAGCAGCTCGTTGATCGGCATGGAAGTTCGTCCCAATTCAATGGTGATTTCCAGGGGAACGTCCAGAATAAAGTCCAGGTTTCCGTGCAGGTCCTGCTGCCCCTTGCCGCGGTTGAGATCTGAAAATTCGTAACGGGCCTCGTCGCCGGCATCGTTTTGAGCGGTGGTGTCGGGTGGGTTATTGGCTTCCATCATGGGTTCCTTTACAAACAAGATACTGGTTACTGGATGCTGGTTTCTGGATTCTGGTTACTGGATGCTGGTTTCTGAATGCTGGTTTCTGGATGCTGGTTTCTGAATGCTGGTTTCTGAATAATCAAGTATCAAGTATCCAGTATCAAGTATCCAGTATCCAGTATCAAGTATCCAGTATCCAGTATCCAGCATCCAGTATCATTTGATCATGGATGAAATCCGGACCGCCCGATTGCCTTTGACAATGCCGGGATGTCCGAGAAATTTGGGCACTTTTTCCACATTGATACGGATCGGATCCTCGGGTCCGTTGTTGAGCCGGATCACATCGTCCACGGACAGGCTCAACAATTCTCGCACCGAAGACCGGGTCCGCCCCAGCTCCGATGTCAGGTTGACCCAGGTATCCAGGATAAGCCCCTCGAGCTGGGCACTGAAGACATGCTCCATCTCCTTTTCCCGAAGATACCGGGATGAAAGTTTGTCTTTGATGGGCTCGAGCATGCGATACGACACACACAGATGAATATTTCCGGAAAACTCTTCGGCCTCCAGGGCCAGCACCACGATGATCATCAGTTCGTCCGGAGGCACCAGGTGAACATATTCGGGTTTGGTCTCGGTCTTTTTCACCCCGATGTTTACGGCATAGACAATTTCCCAGGCCTTTTCGAGATTCTTCAACACCTCCATGGAAAACTTGCGCATCATCCGCTGCTCGATGAGGGTAAACTCACGAATCTCGCCGATGGGCTTCCCCTCCCCCCCGAACATGCAATCGATGAGCGAAAAGACCAGGTTCGGTTCGACGGCCATGAGCGACGATCCGATCAGCGGATCCATACCGAAGATGGAAAAACTGGTCGGATTGGAAAAGGCCTGGATGAACTCTCCGTATTTGACCATCTCCGAAGAGACCAGTTCCACCTCGATGGTTTTTTGAAGCGAAGAGGACAACCCCCGGGTCAGCAGGCTGGCAAATTTGTCGTAGACCTCCTCCAGAGCGTAAAACTGGTTGCGCAGCATGGCGCTCTGGGAGGTCAGGTCGTAAGACTTGGCATCTCTTTTGGGCTCCGCTTTTTTCTCTTCGGTCTCGAGGTCGACCTCGCCCCGATCCATGGCGGTAAGCAGGGCATCGATCTCTTCCTGGCTCAGAACATTTTCGGACATGGGAGACCTCGGCTATTGAACAACAAATTCCGAAAAGTAAAGATTGCTTACGGTTCCGCTCTGCAAAAACTCATTGAGGGCAACCACGATTTCATCGCGAAGCTTGTTCTTTCCCTCGATGGTGCTGATCTCTTCGTATTTCTTGCTGGGAAGAATCATCAGCATGGAATTACGCACCTGGGGCAGCCGTTTGGTGATCTCCCCGGACAGGGCTTCGGTGCTCAGTTCCAAGTCCATGGTGACCCGCAAATATCGCTTGCCGGAATCTTCGTTCAGGTTGACAACAAAAGACTCCAGCGAGAAAATAGGGCCGATGGTCGTTTTGGCCTCGGCCTCTTCAGCGACCTTTTCATCGGCCGCCTGCTCAGTCGGGGGGATGGTGGCCATGTTTGAGACCTTGGACCAGATCACGAAGAAACCGGCCCCCATGGCGCCTATGAGCAGTACGGAGACCGCGGCCACAATGATGATGACTTTCTTAGACATATTCTAATCCCTTCTCCAGTTCCAAAACGATTTCCACCCGGCGGTTCAGCAACCGTCCGTCGGGCATTTGGTTATCACCCAGGGGCTTGGCATCTCCGTACCCCACGGCTGAGAGCCGCTGGGGCGAGATCATGCCCGAGTCGATCATGAATTTGACCACATTGACCGCCCGGGCCGTGGAGAGTTCCCAGTTGGACGGAAACGCCGGTGTATGTATGGGCACGTTGTCCGTGTGCCCCTCGACCCGGATTGGCCGCGTCAGGGGGCCGATGGTGGCAGCCACCCGTTCAAGCAGCCCCCTTCCCCGGGGATCGATTTTGGCGCTGCCCAAGGCAAAGAGCAGGCCCCCTTCCATTCGAATCCTCAGGGCACTGGCCTCGCGCGTTACGGAAAGGCCGTCCATGGCTTCGAGCAGGCCGGCCGCCTGTCGGACCGGATCGGCTGCGGCTTCCGCCTTTTTGTCGGCCGGGGACGGATCGGCTGCACCGGGGACGAATCGGGCCAGTGCCGGCAGGCGATTGTTGTCGAAAACACCCACGGAAGCGGCCTCTCCACTCTCCAGCACGCCCAGTCCCGACTGAAGTGATTCCTGGAAGCCCTTCATCTTGCCGGTGTCGATGGTGCTCATGGAAAAGAGCAGGACGAAAAAGACCATGAGCAGGGTCACCAGGTCGTTGAAAGTCGTCAGCCATCCGGCGCCCCCTGCCTGGGCCGGCGCACCGGTGGAGGGTCTTTTTTTCATGAACCGGCCCCCGTTTGTATCGGATCATCGGCCGGTCGGGACAGAACGATTTCCACCCGCCGGTTTTTTGCCCGGCCCAGGGGCCCGTCATTGGGCGCAACCGGCTGAAACCGGCTGAAACCGGCCGCTGACAACCGCTGGGTGGGAATCCGGTGTCTTTCGATGAAATAGCGCAACACCGTTACAGCCCTGGCCGTGGACAGTTCCCAATTGGACGGGAAACGCGCTGTTTTAATGGGAGTATCGTCCGTATGCCCTTCGATGCGTACCGCATATCCGGTGCGTTGGAGAACGGTCCCGATCTGGTCGAGCAACGGCAGGGCTTTGGGGGAGATGTCAGCCACCCCGGCGGCAAAAACGGCGGTATCGGACAATCGCATGGCCAGTCCGTCGCCCGGACGGTGGATGGTCACCTGGTCCGACAACCCTTCCTGCGCCACAAGGCGCTGTAATTGTCTATATAGCTCATCCATCTCCCCCCCCTTGTCCGCCACGATTTGCGGGTCGGGCATCACGGCCTTTCCGGCCTGCAAGCCGACCCCACCGGGCAGGAGGCGCATGGCATCGCTGAATGACCGGACAAAGCGAAGCATCTTTTTCTTTTCCATGGTCGAAAAAGAGGCCAGCATGATAAAAAAGCAGAGCATGATCAGGGCAAAACCGGAATAGACGACCTCCCACCCCCCGCCGCCGGACTCCGGGGGCTGTCCGGATTTTCCGCGCCGGTTATTCCGAACCATCGTCCCTCGCCTTGGGCGAAACAAAGGCCTTGAGCTTTTGTTCCACCACCCGGTGGTTGTCCCCGGATTGAAGGGATATCACCCCTTCGAGAATCACCTGTTTGACCAGCATCTCCTGTTTGCTGCGGATTTTGAGCTTTCCGGAGATGGGCAGAAAAAGCAGGTTTGCCAAGAGCGTACCGTAAAAAGTGGTCAACAGGGCCACGGCCATGGGGGCACCGATATTGCTCGGATCTTCCATCTGCATGAGCATCTGGACCAGCCCGATAATGGTGCCCAGCATCCCCACCGCAGGGGCAAAGGTGCCCATGGTTGAAAAGATGTCAGCCCCGAGCCGGTGGCGCTCCTCCACATAGGCGATCTCCGTGCCCAGAACATCGGCGATGGCCCCGGTCTCCATGCCGTCAATGGCCATCTGGATCCCCTTGGCCAAAAAGCGGTCCTTGATTTCATCGAGCTTGGACTCGAAGCTGAGCATTCCCTCCTGCCGGGCCTGCTTGGCAAAATCCACCAGCGTGGGAATAAGTTGGTCGGCCGGCTGGTTCCGGGTCAGAAAAACGTTCTTGGTCACCCGCAACACCCCCATCACCTCGGCCAGGGGATAATTGATCAGGGTCGCCCCCATGGTGCCGCCCACCACGATCAGCAGGGACGGCACGTTGATAAACCAGGCCATGCTGCCGCCCATCAGAATCGATGTAAGCACCAATCCGAAAGCGCCGATGATGCCGGTAAGTGTTGCGATATCCAAGTCTGCGTTCCTCTGCCCGCTGGATGGTCGATGGATGGTCCATGGGTTTCGCCTGAAAAGAATGCAAAAGCGGTGCCATCTCTACCTGACCTTATATCCGCCGATAACGGCGTTTCACCCCCAAAACGCGGCGGATTCGGGTTATATCAGCCAAACCGGATGGCCCCGTAAAAAGTCCAAGATTACCACAAAGACACAACGGGAACAAAGTTAACATCCTTAATTTTTAGCCTTTATTCTTTGTGTCATCAAATGCTTTTTTACAGTTAATCCGTACTCGGGCCTGACATTATTTTTGGGCATAACATACCCCCAAATTGACCCTTGACTTTCCACGGATTAACTCGTGGTTCAGAAAGGCTTTTTACGAATGGTTCAAACATAGCGGAGCCAGGCTGCAGCCGACAGGCGTCGGCCCCACCGCAAAAACAAATTTGTCAAGGCATTGACGTTGTTTGTCAAATGCCCCCACACCCGAATGCCCCAAAAAAACAACGACCGGCAGGCAGGATACGATCCCTGACTGCCGGCCTCTGTTTTCGATCCATGGTGCCGTTAACCGCTTTCCATTCACGAAATACGCAGTTCGGGGATAGGCACCCAACGATGTTTCCAATTCATAAATGGAAACTAATTACCGTTTGAGATTGATCAGCTCCTGAAGAATTTCGTCGCTGGTGGTGATGACCCGGGAATTGGCCTGAAAGGCCCGCTGGGTGGTAATCATTTTGACGAATTCGTCCGAAAGGTCCACGTTTGACCCTTCCAGGGAACTGGGGCTGATCGTGCCCAGCTTGGAACTTCCCGGCGTTCCCACCAGGGGTTGGCCCGAGGCCAGGGATTCGGTGTACAGGTTCCCTCCGGCCTTGGACAATCCCTGGTAACTGGGAAAGTCCGCCAGGGCGATCCGATAAAGGTTTTGCCGTTGGCCGTTGGAATAGATGCCGGTGACAAACCCTTCCTCGCTGACCACCAGATCACGGAGACTGCCGGCCGAATATCCGTCTTGTTCTTGATTGGTGGTGGCCGAATCTGTCGCGTATCCGGTAACCGAGCCATTGCTGTCGACCAGGTGCCATTCGATGGCCAGGTCCTGGGCGCCCGAGGCCAGGGTGGTGATATCGAGGGTCGGATTGGAGGCCGGCAGGGTCAAATTGCCGTCGGCGTCAAAGACAATCGTCCCCGTGGAAGCACAAGTCCCCGAGGACGGGCTGGCCGTCCAGTCCCATCCGGTAGCGGTCCGGGAAAAATTCATGGTCAGGGTCACGGGACTGCCCAGGGAGTCGTAAACGGTCAGTGCGTTTGAGAAGGTATCGGCATCCATGCCTCCGGTCAGGTTGACCTGGGCCGTGGCGTCCACCACCCCGGTGCCGGCCCCTTCGGGGGCAGCGCTCACCAGGGCCGAGGCGGCCGGATCGGCGTTGATGGCCGCGGCGATCTGGGCGGCAGTGGAGGTGATGTTGCTCCCGGCATCCGTGGCCAGACTGACCGTGATGGCGGTGCCGCTGACCGAAACGGACAGGGCCTGGCTGGCGGCGGCCGGGTCGGTGAACGCGACACTGGTGGCGTTTCCGGCCAGCCCGGCCGTTGCCGACGTAACCGTGACGTCGGCCAGGGCATTGGCGCTGTCCAGGGTCATAGCCGAACCGGTGACCGGCGTGGCATCGGCATCCAGATTCATGGTCAGGGTGGTCTCGGTGGTGGCGCTGGGGGGCGAACTGCCAGCGGAGACGGAAATGTCACCCAGGGCGCCCAGGACGCCGGTGGTCTGATTGACGGCATAGCCTTGCACCGTGAGGCCGTTGGGATTAACCAGGTCGCCGTTCTTGTCGAACTCGAAACCACCGGCCCGGGTATAGTAGGAGGAACCGGAACTGTCGTTTACGATGAAGAAACCCTTTCCGTTGATGGCCAGGTCCGTACCGTTGCCGGTCCCTTCCAGGGTGCCGTCTGTCCAGGATCCGGTGGTGCCTTGAAATTCCACCCCCCGGCCGACGTTGCCGACGGAGCCTCCCGATGCCTGGCTCAAGACATTGGCAAAACTGGAACTGTTGGACTTATAGGCCGTGGTGTTGACGTTGGCGATATTGTCACCGATCACTGTCATGGCGGTGGCATTGGCGTTGAGCCCTGAGATTCCGGCGTACAAAGATCCGATCATGATGTTCTCCTTGATATGGGACCCGGGGGTCCGTTGATGCATTTAAATTCCGTTGGGCACAGGTCATTCACCGGCGACCGTTGTCACTTCGATCACATCGGCCATCGATACCTGTCGTCCGCCGATGTTAAGATATGCCACGCTTCCCTCATAGGCCACCGAGGAGACCGTTCCGCTGACAAAGCCCTGGGCATCAATCGCCTTGCCGTCGCTGTCCTCGGCCTGAATCTCATAGGAATACCAGCCCTCGTTTACCGTGTTGCCCAGGCTGTTTTTGCCGTCCCAGCCGAGGCTGTGGCTGCCGGCTTCGACTGAACCGGCTTCGATGCGGCGGACAAAAGCGCCGGAATGGTCATAGATGTTGACATTAAGGGTCGACGCGTCCGTGTCGAGGCTGACCAGGATGGGATCGATCCCGTCCGCGTCGACCAGCAGGCTCTTGCCCTCGGCAACGACCTCCTTGCCGATATAAGTCACCGCCTGGAAATTGTTGTTTACACCCAGGCTTTCCCCGATCCCGGTCAGGGCATCGTTCATATTGGTCATCTGTTCCAGTGAACTGAACTGGGCCAGTTGGGATGTAAATTCCGTGCTGTCCGCCGGATTGAGCGGATCCTGGTTCTGCAACTGGGCGATGAGCAGTGCTAAAAATTCCGTCTTCCCCATGGCGCTGTTGTCACTGGCGACATTCTGGGCCTCTGGGGAGATGGCGGATTGGACGGCGCTGATGGTCATGGTCTGGCTTCCTTTGTTTTTAATGAAGAGCCCGGTGGCTCAACCAATTCTTCAGGCAAAATAGTCGACGGACCGATCACTCGTCCGGGACGCCGGACCGCCCAGGGAAGGCGGGACAATGGTGGAGATACCCGCCTGACGCCGCCTCGTCGCCGCACCCGAGGGTCCGCGTCGCTGGCCCAGGGTGTCGGCATCCTGGCGGCCCGAATCGTCGGAGGCGAACATGTCCACATCGAAACGGTCGACTTCCAGTCCCTGGCTGGCCAGATCGGCCCTCAACTGTCCCAGGTTGGCCTCAATGATTTCCCGTGCCATGGGCGTTTCGGCCAGCATTCGGACGGTGACCCGCTGGTTTTCCGTCGATATCTTCATCTGTATTCGGCCCAGATGCTCGGGCTTGAGATCCATGCGCACTTCGGACTGACCGTTGCGCTGAAGAAAAACAGCCCGGTCCACAATCTGGTTAACCATGTTGCTCTGAACCGACCGAGGGGCGGCTGGGGCATGGTGCGTTTCGGGGCTCGATGAGGCCTTTTCGGCATGGGGGTGCGGTCCTGCCGCAGTCCGTTCGGCTCCTCCCCCTTCGATGGGGTCTGCCTTGACAGTCGGGTGGGGCGGGTCGATCCTTCCGCCACTGCCCCGGCCGGTTTGAGACCGAAGAGCCGTTTCCTCGGCCTTTATCCCGGTCTCATTCTCATCCTCAACGGCAGCCACCGAAAAGGGATCGGCCTCGCCGTCGACCGATGCGTCCTCGGAAGCCGATCGGTCCGGCTCGTCGGAATCGGCCCGGCGTGCATGGCGCTGTCCGGCCCCGTCCTCCTTGAAACGGTTTTTGGATGCCTCACCGGTCAGTTCCGGAGCGACCCGAACGGTCTCCTCTCCGGCTCTGACCATCGATTCCGGAGTGACCCGGACGGTCTCCTCTCCGGCTCTGACCATCGATTCCGGAGTGACCCGGACGGTTTCATCTCCATGCCGGGCCGGTTTTTCCATATCAGACGGCATCGTCTGTCGCCCATCATCATTTGCCCCGGTCTCGCCGACCGGCGGTTCGACCTCCCGCGACAACCCTTCGGCGGCCGTTGGGGTCGACGTCGAGTCGGCTAGGGCGGTTGTCTTCTCGGAATCCGGAAGCGCCGAAACAAGCGTCCGGGGTTCAACCGCCTGAGAGGCAGCTGCCTTCGGCGCATCCCCATGGGCGCTGTCATCGGCAGTCAGCGACAACACGGGTGCCGGTTTTCCATATTCTTCAACCCCATCGGTTACAACGGCAGCCGTTTCCGTTCCCCCTGTCGGTAAGGGCGCCGTCCGGGCGGACTGTGCCGAATCAATTTGACCCCGGGCCTCAAGGGTTAAGGTTTCGGGAACAGCCGGCGTTGCATCCATAACAACCGAATTCGCATTGGCCGCGGCAACACTGTCCTCTGTCATCATTGCGGCAAGATCGGCGAGCAGCAGGGCATCTTCCACCGTCTGACCATCTTCGTCGGCCATCAAAAGTCCGTCCGTATCGAAAGAAGGCCGTGCAAGGGCTGCTGAAGCCGTGTCAGGGATAGGAGATGGGGTATCCCCGATGCCGTCGCCCGCCATCACGGTAAGCAGGGTGGCCAAAAAATCCTGGGACGGCGTGTTCTCGGAGCCGGCCGTCTGGCTGGAGTTCTGCCGGTTCTTGGAATCGGCCTTAAGCGTTTCGGTCCGGTTGGGTCCGCTAGTGCCACTTTCGGAACCAATGATCGTTTCAAATGGGGACAGGGTCGGTGTCATGAGATCTCCTGAAGGTCGATGGGTGTCCGTGGGACTGTGGTTCGGGGTTTTGCATGGCCTGTGCCAACGCCCGATCCCGAAATCAGAATCCAGGAAAAATCATAACTTTACAATATATTTCGGGTAGTTATAAATTTTTAAGCAATCCGTTGACAATCGAATGGGGAGGTCTGACTTCCTTTTTTCCGGGGTCCCAAGGGGCATTTTTTTCCAGGCGCGGCAAACTTTTCCTCGGTGGGAGTCCTTCGATCTGTTGGAAGGCAAATGGCCGGTGTTTGTTCAGAGGGATGAAAAAGAATGAAAATGGAGAGATTTAACGGTCGCGGTTGAAACGGTTGATGGCGATCTCATTCATGAAATTCTGGTGGGAACGGACCTCTTCGGCCTTATGGGCCACCTGCCCCTTCTCCTTGAGTTTATCCATAATCTTTCGCCCCTGCAGGGCCTTGACCAGATCACAGCGTTGATCGTCGCAGGCTTTTTGGGCGCACTTGACGACCCCCTGTTGGGCGACGATCTCCTGCCCAAGTCTCTGGATATAGGCAATGGCAGCCACGATGGCATCAATATCGGGCCGTCCGTTTTGGAGACGTCGAAGACAGCGTTCCTGTTCGACCTTTCGGTTCACCAGACGACCCAGCAGGTCCGTTTCCATAGAAAGGGCCTCCTGCAGGACCGCCAGTTCTTTCTGGCAGGCCTCTTCCAGGTGTTTTCGGTGTTTGAGCAGGGGCTCGAGTTTGAATCGGTACATTGAAAATTCACCGGACCCGTTCCGGGGCACGACGGTTGATCGGTTTGCCAACCGCCTGTCCGCCCTTGGCCGAAGGTGCAGGGTCGGCAAAAAGAGCCCCAAGTTGGCGAAGGCTATCGTCGAAGGGAACGCTTTCGTCGATGGGCTGGCTCAGGTATCCGTTGATGGCGTCGTTCAGCCGGATGGCTTCGTCGATTTTGGGATTGCTCCCCGAAGCATAGGCGCCGATGTTGATCAGGTCCTCGGCGTTTTTATACGTGGCCAGGATGGACTTGAGCCGGGCCACCTGCTCCTTCTGGCGGTCGGTGGTGATGTCGGTCATGACCCGGCTGATGCTGCGGAGCACATCAATGGCCGGGTAGTGATTCTGCATGGCCAACTCCCGGGTCAAAACGATATGTCCGTCGAGGATCGACCGGACGGCGTCGGCGATGGGTTCGTCCATGTCGCCGCCTTCCACAAGGACCGTATAGAGACCGGTGATGGTCCCATACTTATCACAGGTGCCGGCCCGCTCCAGCAGCTTGGGCAAAAGGGTAAAAACCGATGGGGTGTACCCCTTGGTGGTGGGCGGCTCCCCAAGAGCCAGGCCAATCTCCCGCTGGGCCATGGCGAACCGTGTGACCGAATCCATCATGAGGTTCACGTGCATCCCCTGGTCTCGAAAATACTCGGCGATGGTCGTGGCAATAAACGCACCTCGCATGCGGATCAACGGTAGATGGTCGGATGTGGCCACCACCACCACCGAGCGACGAAGGCCTTCAGGTCCCAGTTCCTTTTCGATGAAGTCGTTGAGCTCCCGACCCCGTTCGCCAATCAGGGCGATGACGTTGACGTCCGCACTGGTATACCGGGCGATCATGCCCAGCAATACGCTTTTGCCGACGCCGGAGCCGGCAAAAATACCCATACGCTGACCGCAGCCAATGGTGAGCAGACCGTTGATGGCCCGTATTCCGACGTCCAGTGGCTGATTGATCCGCTTGCGGGAGAGGGGATTGACCGGATTGGCGTAGATGGGATAGGCGGTGCGGCTGACAATGGGACCTTTTCCGTCGATGGGGTGTCCCAGGCCATCGATGATCCGACCCAGGAGCATGTCGCCCACGGGCATGGAAGCTTGTTCCTCCCGGGCCACCACCCGGCTTCCCGGTCCCACGCCGCGGATTTCCTCCAAGGGCATGAGCAGGACCTTGTTCTCCCGGAATCCGGCCACTTCAGCCAAAATCCCCTTTTGCCTGCCCTGGGTCCGGATTTCACAGATGCTTCCCAGCCGGGATGCCGGACCATTGGCCTCGGTCACCAGGCCCACCACCTGGGTCACCCGGCCTTTGGAAACGATGGAATTGGTCCGCCCCAGCAGACCGTGGTAGTTATCCAGATTCAGTCCGACGGTCACGGCCCCTTCCCCTGCCCCGTTTTTGCGGCCTTGTTGATCTCATTTATAAAAGTCTCTTCCAGCCATTCCATCTGGTGGTCAATGCGCCCATCGATGTCCCCGAACTGGGTCTCCACCAGACACCCCCCGGGAGAAATGGAAGCGTCGGCATCAAATGAGACCGATTCCATGCCGTCGGTCAACTGGGAAAATTGGCCGAAGGCGTCCCGGGCCGCTTCCAGGTCTTGGGGATTGAGCCGGATCCGGATACGATCGCGCTCCACGACCTTTTCCAGGGCCGCACGAACGGTGTTGAGCACCACCTGGGGATCGGTGGCAATTTCCTGGCGGACAATCTTTCGGCTGATGGCCAAAGCCAGCGCAACCGCCTCAGCCTCGGCATCGGAGACCAGCCGCTTTTTAAGCTTTTCCAATTCCACCAGGGTTTGGCGCATCTGGGTCATCACCGGGTCCAGCGACTGTCGCCCTAAGTCCATGCCGGCTTTTTCACCCTCGGCGTATCCACGGGCGTGGGCGGCCTGTTCACAATCCCGGGCCTGGGCCTCCATGGCGGCCTGTTCTTTGGCCGCATGTGTGGTGGAACCGCGACCATCGCCCGGCAGGCTGTCTGATTGAAAACACTGGAAACCGTCGGAACGGCCCCCTGCGACAGACGCGTCCCCAGACTCCTTTTCAAGGGGGATATTGGGAAAACAGTGTGGCTTGAAACCGCAGCTCACCTGCCTGTTGCTGTGGATGGACTTATCAGGCAATGAATTCTTCTCCTCCACGACCGCTGATGATCAATTCTCCCTTTTCTTCCATGTCCTGAATCAGCTTGGTAATGGCCTGCTGGGCGTTCTCCACTTCCCGCATGCGTACCGACCCGGCCGCTTCAATCTCCTCCATGACCATATCGGCTGCCCGCGTGGACATGTTCTGGAAAATTTTATCCTTGACTTCTTCGCTGGCCGCCTTGAGTGCAACGGCCAGTTCTCGGGTTTCGACCTTGCGCAACAGGGCCTGCAGCCCCTTGTCGTCCACCAGGACCAGGTCTTCGAAGACGAACATCAACTGCTTGACCTGGGCGGCCAATTCCGGATTGTCCTCTTCGATCTCGTCGAGAATCATCTGGGCGGAGGTGCCATCGATCTGGTTAAGGATTTCAGCCAGCCGTCCCACCCCGCCGATCTTATGGGTGGTGGCCCCGTCTTCGCCGGCGAGTACATCCTGAAACGCTTTCTCAATCTCTTCGATCATGCCCGACACAATCTTCTCGCTGCTGGCGATGCGAAGTGCAACTTCAGTCCGTTTATCTTCGGGCAGCTTTCCCAGCACCTCGCTGGCCATGGCGGTCTTCAAATGAACCAGGATGACGGCAATGGTCTGGGGGTGTTCATGACGGATGAGTTGGGCCAGGTGGTCCGGATCCAGGCTGAGCAGGCTGTTGAGGTTGCCCGGCTCGGCACTTTTGGCCTTGTTTTCGTTCGCTTTTTTCGTCGATCCGGGCAGTTGGGCCGGAGGCTTTGCAGCCGTTGTTTTTCTCAGTTTCAAGGCGCGGGCAAATTCTTTGGCCACTTTTTCCACCAGATCGGGAGAGACCGGTCCCAGTTCAGCCAGATGGTCGCTGATCTTCTTTCGGTCGTTCTCCTTCAGACTCTGGAGCACGCCCTCCCTGGTCTGAGATTCCAGGGCCTGAATTAAAATGGCAACCTTGATCGATCCGGCCAGGTTGTTGGTGTCCATGGGTTCAATCCATCCGGTCATTGGGTGTCAGCGGGCTCGTCAATAAGCCGCGCCATGGGGGCGCGGTCTTTGGGTGTCCCGAAAAGGGGCTTGGTTGCCGCTCCCGATAAGTGTAAAGCAACTAAAGTTGATCGGTCGCAATTTTTCCACCGGTGGTTCTGATTACCGGTGGCTCTTCATATCCCTGCCTCGCTGGATCAGGGTGTCTCCTTGAGCCACTCCTGAATCACCCCCAGGCTCGTCTCGTTGTCTTTGTTGAGCATTTCAAGGGCCTGATCCTTGAACCCGCCCCCTTCGCCATACCCGCGTTCGATCTCCCCCACGGTCATGGGAAGCTGTTTGAGAATCTCCACATCACCCATGGAACCGGCCGTTAGCCACCGGACCAGCGGACGGATGACGAAGATGAAGCTCAGCAGGACAAAAATGGCAACGATGCCATATTTAAAAAGCGGGGCATAGGTTTTATAAAACGGCACCTCGGCAGGGACATCGCCGTCTCCTTCGGCCGTCATGGGAGTCGCTGCAAAGGGAATGTTGACCACTTCCACCTTGTCCCCCCGGGCCGTTTCAAAATTGACCGCTCCCTTGATGATGCTTTCCAACTTGGCCAGTTCCTCCGGGGCGCGAGGCAAGTATTTCATTTCGGTTTTGCCGCCTTTGCCGGCCACTTCCCGGTAGGTCCCGTCCACCATGGCGGCCACGGAAACCCGCTGAATGACGCCCACCGGGGTTACCGTGCGGCTGGTCATCTTGCCGATTTCGTAATTGACCGTCCGGTCCTCTTTCTGAAAAGCTGAATTGCCGGCGGCACTGGAGCCCTGCCCCCGGTCGCTCATGTTGGGCACGGCCCCCGGAATACCCTGGGCCGTTCCTGCCGGGCCCGCGGCATTCTCATTGAAACGTTTCTCGCTGCGAACGACCTGGTTGTCCGGATAGAACCGCTCCTCGGTCTCTTCGTGCCGCCTGAAGTCAATGTCGGCAGATACCCGAACCACGGCCCGTTCAGGTCCCAGGGCCTTTTCCAGCATGGTCCTGATCCGGGTTTCGAGGCTCTTTTCCACTTTCTCCTGAAATGCCAACTGGTCCGAAGTGACGCCATCCACCCCGCTGCTGTCGTTAAATCCGGCCAGCATCTTGCCATTGCCATCCACGACGGTAATGTTCTCCGTCTTTAAACCCGATATGCTGGATGAAACCAGGTGGACGATCCCTTGAACCTGCTCCTTGCCGAGCCATTTCCCCGAACGCATTTTGAGGATCACCGATGCCGTGGCCGGTTCCTGATCCTCGACAAAGAGGCTCTTATTGGCCATGACCAGGTGAACCCGGGCGCTCTCCACCTCGTCGAACTGGCCGATGGTCCGTGCCAGTTCCCCCTGCAGGGCGCGCTGGTAATTGACATTTTGAAGAAATTCGGTCATCCCCAGCTTGGTCTCGTCAAAAAGCTCAAACCCCGCCGAACTCTGCTGGGGAAGCCCCTGGGAAGCCAGGTCCAGGCGCATCTCGTAGACCTGGTCCCGGGGAATCATGATGGTTTTGCCATTGGCCGAAAGCTGGTAGGGAATCTTCTGTTCCTTGAGCCGCTGGAAAATCGCCGCCGAATCCTCCATGGACAGATCCGAATACAGGACCTGGTAATCGGGACGGCCGGCCCAGAGCATGATGGCGGCAAACCCCAACAAGGTACCGGTCAGCAGTACGGCCAGAGTGATCTTTTTGCCCGGGCTCAGGTTCTCTGACAACGCTTTGAGCTGTCCGAAAAAATCGTTTGATGCCATCGGTTTCCTCGTGGATTAGATCTGGGTTCTCATGACGGTTTCATAGGCGGAGACAATCTTGTTGCGCACCTGCATCAGCATTCGAAACGAGACATCGGCTTTTTCAATGGCGATCATGGCGTGGTGGACGTCACTGCTGCGTCCGGTGGCCAGATCAACCGAGGCCTGGTCCGCCTCCAGGTGATGCTGATTGACCGTCTCGATGGCCTTTCCCAGCATCTCTCCGAATCCGGTTTCCGCCGAGGCCTGGCGATGACCGGGTGCCGCTGACGGCATGGCCTGTTCAATCCCTTTTGACAGTTGGATGTCGTTCATCATTTTCCGATCTCCAGAGCCTTTTGCACCATGCTCTTGCTGGCTTTGATGGCGGTGACATTGGCCTCATAGCTGCGCGTGGCGGAAAGCAGATTAACCATCTCTTCCATGAGGTCGATGTTGGGAAGGGACACATACCCCTTTTCGTCAGCATCGGGATGCTGCGGGTCGTATTTTAGCAACGGCGGTTTGGTGTCGTTGACGATGCCCACCACCTCCACCGGGGTCGACCCGCCGGCCAGCCGGGCTTCGAGCATGTCCCGGAAAGCGTGGTCGGGGCCACCGGCGGCAAAGACCACATCTTTGCGCTGATAGGGGCCGCCTTCGGGGGTACGCGTGGTGTTGATGTTGGCCAGATTGCTGGAAATGACGTTCATGCGGATCCGCTGGGCACTCATTCCCGATGCGCTGGTCTTCAGGGCGTCAAAAAAGTTCATTACTGGCTACCTCCTTGAATGGCACTGCGTAGAAAGCTGAATTTTTTGGAAACCATCTGGGCCAACGTGTTGTACATGAGATTGTTTTCAGCCAGATCGGCCATGGAACGGTCCAGATCCACGGTGTTGCCGTCCGCCTTGGCCACAACAGCCGGTTGTTTGACAGTGCGCGTCAAGTTTTGGGAAGAACCGGCCCCATCGCCGGAAAAATGCCCGGAATGGGTCCGGCTCAGAGTCGGGACCGCACCGGTCTCACCGCCCCGTTGAAATGCCTCGTCCATGACCACGTCAAAGGCCTTGTAGCCCGGCGTGTCCATATTGGCGATATTGGAAACCGCTGCTTCATGGCGACGGGAACGGAAATCGAGGGCTTTTTCAAGGATGGAAAGGGTCCCTTTGAACAGCGGGGTTGACTCCATGGGTTCGCCTCAATCGTTTGGGTTAAGTCACTGTAGAGAGAATACTTTGCAAGTACCGTACCATCGACGCTGACTGTCAAGATCCACCGACACCCTCCTAAACTGAGCGTTTCAAATGAAAGAATTCAGGCCCAGTGGGTCAGGCGCTGGATTGCCCCTGGAAGGGGTTAAGTGATCCTAATGATAATGTGAAACGATCGCCATCGACGGACGGGTCACCATTGCAGGCAGGCAATTTTTGCCGATGCCCCGGGCGGTGTCAGGCCGCCTCTTTTTCCTTGTATTCCTGCAGCTTGTTTCTCAGGGTACGGATGCTGATCCCGAGCATTTCCGCCGCATGGGTGCGATTGCCGTTGACCTTGCACAGGGTCGATGCAATCAGCGCCTGTTCCATTTCCCTTACCGAAACGCCGGCTTCGATGGCGACGACGGCTTCTCGGTTGCCGGCCACGATGGGCCCCAGCATCAAATCATCCGGCATCACCCGATCCCCGGCACTAATGAGCACGGCCCGCTCCATGACGTTTTCCAGTTCCCGCACATTGCCCTGCCACCGGTGTCGTGCCAGTGCCGCCAATGCCTCGGGGGAGAGACCGGCCAGCTTCCGGTCGTTGAGTCGACAGTATTTCTCAAAAAAATGGTCGGCGAGCATGGCAATGTCATCCCGACGATGGCGCAGGGGCGGAAGCGTCAAGGGGATGACATTGAGGCGGTAATAAAGATCTTCGCGAAACCGACCGTCAGCCACTGCCTGGGCCAGATCCTGGTTGCTGGCGGCAATGACCCGCACGTCAACCGGCACCGGCTCCTTGCCGCCGACCCGGTCGACCAGGCGCTCCTGAAGCACCCTGAGCAGCTTGGCCTGGAGTCCCAGAGGCATTTCACTGATTTCGTCCAGCATCAGGGTGCCGCCGTGGGCGAGTTCGAATTTGCCGATTTTTCGATGGATCGCCCCGGTGAAGGCCCCTTTTTCATGGCCGAAAAGCTCGCTTTCGGCCAGGGTGTCGGGCAGGGCCGCACAGTTCATGGCCACAAAAGGCTGGTTCGACCGGCGGCTATGACGATGGATAAATGCGGCCAATAGTTCTTTTCCCGTACCGCTCTCTCCCAGAATCAACACGGTGGCAAGGCTCGGCGCTACCTTGCGGGCCATGTCCAACAGCCTGGCCATCAGATCGTTGGTGGTAAGAATCGGTTTGTCGGTGGGGGTCAGCCCCGAACGCGGCGACGTCGCCCCTGTTGCCGGGGGGGGAGCGCCTTCTGGAGAACCGATACGGTGAATGGCCGCCGACAAGATGTCCGGGCTGAAGGGTTTAAGCAGATAATCGGCGGCTCCGGCCTGCAGGGCGGCCACGGCATTGCGGACCGAGCCCTCGGCGGTGGTCAAGATCACCGGTGTCATGGGCTGCGCGGTCTCGGCCGCTTTCACCACAGCCATCGCCGGGCAACGGCAGACCCTTTCGTCAACGATCACCAGGCTGAACCGGCCCGCACCGATATCGGCGAGAAAGTCGGTACCGCCATCGGCCCAACGAACGCCACGGTCCTGAAGAACGGGCATGTGGGCAGGCATTTCCCGGATCACCGGGTCGTTGTCGATCCACAAAATCGGTGTGCTGTTCATGGGCTCTTTCTGCAACCGCCACCTTCTAAGAACCGGAACGGTTGCGTCTCGTCCGCTGGCATCGGCCGGCAATCTTACCGGCATTGCCAGTTGACTCTGACCACGCCCAAAAGACGTGGATTCCTCTCTCGAATTAAATCGGATACGCCCTGCTGTTTGAATCGATTCACATCGTCGTAACGCAAATAGCATGCCACTGAAACCCAATGCGCACCGGAACCCGGCCACGCAGCCAATGGCCCTTCTTTAAGGGGGGCAACGGTTCTCCGACACGCAAATTCTCGTCAGGGTTTCGATTCCCCGGTGTCAAGGTGTTGACAGGAGATGGGGGCGGGATGCTGGATGCTGGATACTGGATGCTGGATACTGGATACTGGATGCTGGATACTGGATACTGGATACTGGATGCTGGATACTGGATGCTGGATACTGGATACTGGATACTGGATGCTGGATACTGGATGCTGGATACTGGATGCTGGATACTGGATGCTGGATACTGGATGCTGGATACTGGATGCTGGATA
>JAEINQ010000048.1 GCA_016342285.1 Desulfobacterales bacterium | reverse complement strand
ACCATCGCAGACGGAAAAGCTTGTTGGCGGTCGACCTGACCGCCAACAAATTCGCATCGCTTCGCGAATAGATGCGCATGCCATGGGCGGCAAAGCATGTCATTTTGGAAAGCCTCGCCCCCTAAAAGTGACCTTTAGGGACCGGCCAGGTCGGCCGGTCCAAAAAAGCTTGCACGCTATAGCGATAGCGACGGCGGGTCTGCGGGGGTCGGCGCGGGTCTGCGGTTAATGAAATATGATGTCATCGCAATTGTGGTTTTGTGAGCTAAGCCACCGGTTCCAGCACCTTGACCTCTTGCTCAAGGCTGTCACCGGGGGCTTTTATAAAGATCGTCATGGTCCAGCACCCGTAGTAGCAGAACCGGGGCAGTCCAGTCGGGATTGCCGGAGTCGAGGTGGACCTCTATGTCCAGGGAAATACGATAGCGACGGTCGATGCGGATCGACCAGGCAGAAGGGTCATTGACGATGCGTTCCAGGTGCAGGCCGGGGTGAAGGGGGTTGGATTCGAGATGAATGAGGGCCTTGGCGATTTTCTTTCTCAGGGCCGCCTGCCGCCGAAACTTTTCAAGGTCTTCTATGAACTTATTCGTTGGGATCAGTTCCGGCATTTTGCATCTCCTGGCGCATCCAGTCCGGCAAATCACCGCGTCCACTATTCCGGGCTTCGTTCAGCTTTACGATCCCCTGTTCACTGAGTCGCGTCGTTCGATAGATGGCCACCGGATGCAGGGAAATGTTGCCGCCATCTTCGACGGTGAGGTCAAAATAGGTGCCCGGATCCAGACCGAGTTCCTTCCGAACGGCCAGGGGCAGATTGATACTGCCGCGTTTGTCAATAGTGATCAGCATGTCCGCCTCCTTACGATTTATGCCAATTTATTACTCGTGATGATAATGACATAATCCGTATTTGTCAAATTTCGTATTTTCGCTTTGTAACACCAATGCCTTACTGCTGGAACCGGGGTCGCCAACTGGATGCCCTATTATCCAGGCTTTGGCATATTCCGCAAAAAGCAAAGGGTCAGGTCTCAACATTTGACATCTGGCCTGATTGTTCAACACCGTGTGGCGAAAGGCGTCTTTTTACCCAAACAACAGCCGGTTTTTCAAAAGAATGCACTACGCCAGGTCTCTATCCGGAATTCTATCCGTAATTTTTGCGGATAGCATTCCGGACAGAACCAGTTGAAACCATTACAAAAACAGCGAGCTAAATGAACCAGGACATTGGTGCACACCAGATCCAGCGGTTTTGCTTGAATTGGCCCGGATGGAAATGCCCTTTGGCAAATATCAAGAAAGCTCAGCCGGTCTTGATCATCATAATAGATGTCTTTCCTTTCATTCCCCCGGGACAGGATATGATAAAGCCCGCCTTCATATTCAAGACGTGACACCATGTCTGCACCATGTCCTGATGACGATGCGGATACCCGGTCGTTCGCAGCTTGACTAGCGTGCGCAATCCCTTTATGATACCGGCGACTTGATAATTGCCGGTCCCGATCAATATTTTTCAGGCCAACAGGCATTGTTTCCATGACCGATAAAATTCCGCTGCCGACGAGGCTGGCCGCTATGTTTGTTTACAGCCGCCCTGTCCTGATTTTTGGCGGCATGATCTGTGCCATAGCGGTCATATGGGGTAGAAACCCGGTAGTTTATACCGTCGGGGTTTCATTTCTGATTCTCTCAATGATTTTCGATCTGGTGGATGGCTGGTTCTCGGCCCGCTTCAGGCCCAACGCCACGCTTGCCCCCCTGGCGGACCGGCTCACAGACAAGTTGGTCTATTCCATTATCTTTCCGGTCATCGCCGCCGGTATGATGTGGCGTTTGCTGGTGTCCGAGACAGATCCCACCCATGGCCAGCTGATGCATGCAATCTTTGTCCTGGTGCTTTGTGTGACGGTCCTGGTGCGGGACAGCTTTGCGTCCTTTATGCGCGGGTTCGCCATCCGCCAGGGCGTAGAGCCGGAGAGCAGCGAATACAACCGCATGCGAACCATCGTGGCTGCACCGGTCAGCGCGTTGCTTTACGCATACGCTTTTTATATCCCCGAAGGGCCGGAGTCATGGATCTATTTTCGCATCTCCTACCTTGGCAACCTCCCCCTGCGAATCCTGTTTTTCATCGAAATTCTGTTTCTCATCATCAATCTGGGGTCTATCGCCGGCTATTGCCGCAAATACGGCACCGCCTGCCTGGATGAACTGTGTTACGGGGACGACGTGCTCAGACGGAAAATCCTGTCGGTATTTCCAAACGCCCTGACGGTGATGAACGCCCTAATGGGGCTCATCGCCGTGTTTTTTGCCTATCAGGGACGGATGCGGGAAGCCTATCTGATGATGATTGGAGCAGCTACGTTCGACAAGCTGGACGGTGCCCTGGCCCGCCGGTTGGGCTTGACGGAGCCCCTTCCCGATCAACCGCCGAAGAAGAAAATCAACATGGGCGGCATCATGGACGATCTGGCTGACGCCATCAGCTTTTGCATCGTGCCGGCCTGGATTTTCTACGTCACTCTGACCCGGTTTGGACAAGACCGCTTCGTGCAGCTGCCCGTGGGGTGGATTGCCGTATTCTATGCGGTCATGGGTGTGGGCCGACTGGTCTATTTTACCCTGGACAAGACGCCGATACCCGGTTTTTTCAAAGGGTTGCCCTCACCTGCGGCGGCCATGCTGGTCCTGTCACCACTGGTGATATTCGACCATGCCCTGGCGCTCTCTTCTCAACGGATCCTTTTCTGGGGGTGGGTTGCAACCGGCACCATGCTGTTTGCCGGGGTGATCATGAACCTTTACCCCATCCGATACATCCACCTGGGACGGACCATGAGCCGCCACCCGTGGTTTGGCCGCGCGAACCTGCTCCTGCTGACCATCATTGTGTTCACCCCCGTTTTCGGGCAGATTTGTCTGGGATATATGATCCTCTATTTATTGTCACCCCTGTTCACATGGCGTATCCACCCTGAAGATGCCGCTCGCGAGAGCCGGCAGGAAAAATTGTCCGAAGGCTGATCTGAGGCCAAAGGGGTCAGCTCTCAACACTTAACATCTGAGCTGATCGTTCAACGCTTTGGTAGCGAAAAGGGTTTCGTTACCAAAAGAATCCGATGGCTTTTCCACAGCAATCCGTTCAAACCGGCCGTGCCGGTCTCCATGGATGAGCCAATACTTATAAGCAAATATATTCAGTTAGTTGCCTGTTTGAATGGTGTAAATGCCGATTGAGATATATGGCCGGACATGATATGTTTTCGGAAACAACAACGATTTAAATGATATTGACAAAACGGGCCTTGCCATGTCCGGACGAATCGAAAAAACCGTTCGCATTGTAAAAATCGACGAACCAAGGTCCGACTTTGAGTTCTGGCAGTCCCAGCCCCCCCTCGCCCGGTTGGCAGCGCTTGAAGAAATCCGTTCCGAATATCACCGGTGGAAATTCGATGCTGTCCCAAGACTTCAGAGAGTTTATTCAATTGTTAAACAGCAATAAGGTGAGATACCTTATCGTTGACGGGTATGCGGTGGCCGTTCACGGACATCCCCGATATACCAAGGATCTGGACATCTGGATCCATGCCGACAGTGAAAACGCCAACAGGCTCATTGGCGCCCTGGACCAATTCGGATTCGGCTCCCTGGGATTGAAGCCGGACGATTTCTTAACCCCCGACCAGATCATTCAACTGGGATACCCGCCAAACCGCATCGATCTTCTCACTTCCCTAAAAGGGGTCGATTTCGAAGATGCCTATAAATGCAAGGTGCAAATCACCATCGATGACATTCCCACGGATTTCGTCGACCTGGAAAACCTGCGAAAGAACAAGGCATCGACAGGCCGGCCCCAAGATCTCGCTGATCTTGACAACCTAAAGCCCCAATAGCCCGTCGATATGACACTGAATTGGGGTCGCCCATTAGGTTTAAAAAAGAAGGAATATCAACCATGTTCGAATTTCTTAAAGGCCTGGACAACGACATTCGCCAAGCCTTGCGGATTCAATTGCGGGACCTGTGGACCCATACATCCACGGCCATCGAAGGCAACACGCTGACCCTGGGCGAAACCGCCTTTGTTCTGAAAGAGGGTCTGACCGTTTCCGGCAAGCCGCTCAAGGACCATCAGGAGGTGGTGGGGCATGCCCGGGCCATCGACCTGATCTACGACTGCCTTGCAAAAGAGGAAACGTTTTCCGAAACGACTCTATTCGCGTTGCACAAGGCGGTGCAGACCGAGGTTGTGGTGGATGTTTACAAACCTGTCGGCCGATGGAAAAATGAGCCCAACTCAACGGTCGGTGTTGTTGACGGCAAACAGGTTATATTCGAATACGGCCGACCCGCCGATGTCCCCCTGCTGATGGAAGCGTGGTTTGAGTTGTATCATGATTTGGTTCAGGCCATCCAACCGGAAGATGACCAGCAGGCCCTGAACGCCTATGTCCGTTTGCACATGGGGTTCGTCCGGATTCATCCTTTTTTTGACGGTAATGGCCGGCTGGCCCGGCTGATTGCGAACCTCCCGGTTTTGAAAACCGGGCTTCCCCCCATCATCATCCCCAGAGAACAGAGAAAGGCATACATCGACGCCTTGTCGGCATATCATTTTTCAGTGGGGCAGATCCGGCCCGGTAATGAACTGGTTCCGGAAACCATGGAGCTGCGACCTATTATCGAGTTCTGCAAGGAGGCATGGAAAGCATCCCTTACGCTGGTGGACGAAGCACGAGAAAAGCAAAACAACAGACTTTGACCCTCATCTTTCCGGCAAAGCGACGATTTCCAAATCGCTGACGTCTGCGATGAGATCAAAATGGCGGTCCCGGTGAAACAGGGTCGCGTTGTTCTGAATGCAGTGCAGGGCGATGGCGGTGTCTGTCAGGGGTACGGTCAGGCCTTTTTGAAAGAGTCGGAAGGAGAATGCGGCCAGGTCGTCCCAGAAGGCCTAATGATTTCTCCGGTGTTTTTTACCCTTCAGTCTTCGCCTACGGCTACGCCCGACAGGTCGGGAAAGCCGGAGAACTCCAGATCCTGCGTTGCAAAGGGTTCGCAGTAAAACACGACGACTTCACCCTTGGCGCCTTGGCTCTGGAGCCCTCCGGCTTTTGCAACGTTAGGGTGAAGGTTTGCCGGAAGGCCTTCGGATTGAAGACCGGCTTCCTAGCTCTGCTTTGATTTGATTTTTGCCAGCAGTTTTCTGTTTTTCTCGGACAATTTTTCAATTGTCTTTACTGATTTTTCCGCTTTCGACCACTCCTTGGCGCACTTCTCTTTGTTCCCTTCGTTTCGTTCCATCGTGAGCAGGAATGCTCGCTTTGATTTCTTTGCGTCTTTAGCGGCTGCGTTAAGCTTGCCGATATTGGGCTTCTTTTTCGAAGCAAGCTTGTTAGCCGTCTTGAGGGCATCCTGGTATTGACCAGCCGTTTTTGTGAACTTCTTCTCAAAGGCTTTACAATCATCAGCCGCTGCAGCGGATGAAACGGTTCCGGCCATCAGCAAAAAACAAACGCTTGCCACAACAGCCATCATTGTCCAAACATTTTTTGTCTTATTCATGCCGCCTCCCTATGGTTTATTTTTATTGTGGTATTTAAAAACACCATGATCAACCTAAGAATCTCAAGCCAGTTGTCAATTCGGCCAAATCGGCAAATCGGGGTCGGACCACGCTGAAAGCCCTGTTATCGGGGCTTCACGTCGAAATACGGACGATCTTTTCCATCATTGACATCAGACAAAAGCGGCGGGCGAAACCTGGAACCGTTTGGCCAATAATTTGATCTGGCGGATATTGAGTTGCATGTCAACCTTGGGTCGGGTTGGAGGAATGAGCGGATATCGATTCTTTCCCCGCTTCAAAAAAGATGCGCGCAGCCGAATCGGCTGCGCGCATTGATGTTCGTTTATTCCACCTTGGTGTTAAAAATCGCTGAAGTCGTCGTTGTCATCGAGGGGGATCATCCGCGATGGCTTGGCTTTCGGGCTCCGTGGCACCGAAGCAGCCGATACCGCCTTGCCCCGGGAGGCCGAAGAAACCGGTCGGGGTCTCCCCTGTGCCCGTTGGTTGCCACGGTTTTTCGCCCCATCCACCAGGGAAACCAGGCCACCCGCCATTTTGTACATCTCTTCGGCCTGGGCGCTCATTGCCTCGGCCGTTGAGGCCGACTCCTCGGCTCCGGCGGCATTTTGATGGAATGGAGAGGCTAGATTGGTGGAAAACCGCGGTCTACGGCTTCCGAACAAAAATGGGATTGGAGAGGATCCGGCGCCCCCCCCCGGAGGCCGCCAACCGGTAATAGGTCATGCCCTGCCGGGGCTCGGTGTCATGGAAGTCAAAGGCGATGGGCAGATCCCCTTCCATTTCCTGAAAAACCTCTCCGCCCCGGATCAGCCGCAACCGTACCCGATATTTTCCCCCGTTGGGGTCCGACACCCTGCCCCGGATCACCGTCACCCCGGCGGCTGTCAGGGTTTCGCCCATGATGGCGGTGGCATCGGTTTTCGTGGTGGAGACAGAAAAAGTATCCAGCACGATTCTCCCCGGCGGCGACTTCCGCACGGCATAGTAGCGCCCTTTTTTTAACGCATCAAGGACCGATTCGGAGGTTTTTTCTTTTAGCAGGAAAATGGTTTGATACTCGTCGATGACCTCTCCGCGGCGGTCCCCGTGAAAATCGGCACCGGAAAAACCCCATACCGGATGGGCCCGTTCTCCCCGGCAGTATTGGTTGAGGATCCGGTCCCACTGCTTGCCCGGATCCGTCATTCTCACCGTATCACCGTAGATGGCTTCAAACCCGGTATAGTCGACAGTATTTATGAGGTCATCCACATAGTGAGGGGTTTGCAGTCTTACCGGTCCGAGTTTTTCGCCATTGGCGCCAAAATTGGACTCGGGGTGGAGCCAGAAAACCAGTCCGCCCCGCTGGTTGACGTAGTCAATCAACGCCTGGTGGGGCCGGACCCCCTGGTCACCGTGGTAAGGGTCAAAGAGCGAGCTTTGAAACGGGTGGTGGTTTAGCGCCAGACCGGCGCTGACCACAGCGACCCCGATGCCCAGATAGTGCATGGCCCCTCGCTGGGCAATGAGATAAAAAGACAGGACAAACACCCCGAGGAGCACCAGGACCCGGGGCAGGAGCCGGATCGTGTATTCGGTGGACAGCGGTCCGTGAAGGACCGGCAGGTTCCGATAGTCCGCGGCCTTGCCCAGCCCGACCACCAGAAGCTCCTTGCGGTAGTTGTTGGCCGTAAAGTCATCCCGGAAGGGGATGCCGCTCCAGTAGTAAAAAGGCGAGGACTGGACCCCGGGAATCACCAGGACATCTTTTTGCCCGGCATTGACCCGGGCGATATTGGCCAGAAACTTCTCCGGTCCGATACCGATCACCGAATCGCGCCGCTCCCGTTTCTTGATCAAATTACGAAACGGGGGAACCCCGTATTCCATGGCCTGGTAGTCGTGGTCCGAAGGAATGAGAATCTCTATCCCCCTGGCCCTGGCCAGGGCCACCAGTTGATCCAGATCGTAGCGTCCGGTCCCATCAAAACGGGTCTGGACATGAAGAACCCCAGGAACCTGGCGCCACGGCTCGGCCCGGGCGCCCGTGAAGGAAAACAAGCAGACCAAAATGACAACGGCCAGAAATCGATGCGGCAATGATAAACTCCTTTTATGGATGGAAACTATTTGACAGTGCCGCATTCAATGAAAAGCCGGTGCGGACAGGTTTTCCGGCAATACCCGTGGTCGATCCGCTGAAAGAGAAAACTGATGGCATCCCCCCTCTTTTGGAACAGATGCCCCGGTTGAATCTGAGCCAGAAAACCGGTGCTCTCCAGCACCGCCACCACCGGCTGGCGGACCTCCATCAGGGCCAGCGCCATGCCCCGGCCCCGAATTTCCTCCAATAACATCCGCAGTTCGTCCACGCCGGTCACATCGATAAAGCCCATGGCCTGAAAGTCCAGCAGAAGGAATTGCACCGGCGTTTCCTGCTCGTCCAGGCGCTTGATGATATGCTCGATGGTGTACTCGGCGTTGGCAAAATAGATAGCGTTGTCCGATCGCAGCTGAAGGATCTGGGGGCAACTCGGCTGACCCAGGGTATCGGCGTTGACAAACATTTCCAGTTCCGGATCTCTGGAAATCCTCACAATGCGCGGATGCATGGTCTTCCATAAAAAGAACATCAGTGAAACCACAACACCGATGAGCAGCGCATAATCCGGCTTGGTCAGCAGGGCCAGGACAAAGACCGTGACCGCCACGATCCCGTCGTGGCGGTTCATCCGCCACAGGGCGAAAACCGCACGGGGATGAAAGAGCATCAGCACGGCGCTGATCACCAGGGCCGCCAGGGCCGCTTTGGGAATATGGGTCAGCAGGGGGGTCAGGAAAAGCAGGGCGATGATCACGCCGAAGCTTGAAATCACGCTGGATATCCCGGTCTTGGCGCCGGCGGCAAAATTGATGGCCGATCGTGAAAAAGAGCCGCTGACCGGGTAGCTCTGAAAAAAGGCCCCGACCAGGTTGGCCAGCCCCTGGCCGATGAATTCCTGGTCCACATCGAGCTTTTGCTTGGTCTCGCCGGAGATGGCCTTTCCCACGGAATAGGTCTCGGCAAAACTGACCAGGGCGATCACGATGGCCGGCCCCAACAGATCACTCAAATAATCCGGATCCACCGGCGGCAGGTGAAACGCCGGCAGGCCGCTGGCGGTTTCCCCGACAATGGCCACCCCCTGGTCATCCAGGCCCAGAAGCACCACGGCCAGGGTGGTGACCGTCATGGCGATAAGGCCGGCGGGCAGGGTATTCTTGATCTTCTTCAGGCCGTAAATGATCACAAAAGCCACGATTCCGATGGCCAGGGTGGGCGGGTGGATCGACGGAATGTGTTTGACGAGTTCCACCGCCATGAGGACCACCGATTCATGGTGACCCATGGATATACCGAGAAAATGGGGCAACTGGGTGGCGGTGATGATCAGGGCGGCTGCCGAGGTAAATCCCTTGACGGCGGAATGGGAAATAAAGGCCATGAGAATGCCCATGCGGAACAGCCCGATCCCCAGGTAGAGGATCCCCACAAGCAGCGACAGCAGCAGTGCCAGCTCGATAAACCGGGGGCTGCCGGGTTCGGCCAGAGGGGTCAGCGAGGTCAGCACCAGCAGGCTCATGATGGCGATGGGACCGGTGGCCAACTGGCGCAGGCTCCCCCACAGGGCCGCCACCATGGGCGTCACCGCGGCGGCATAGAGGCCATAAACCGGCGGCAGGCCGGCCAGCATGGCATAGGCCATGGACTGAGGGATCAGCACCACGGCCACGGTCAGTCCGGCAACGGCATCGATTCGGAATGTCGCCACCCCATATCCGCGAAGCCATGACAGAAATGGAAACAGCCGAAACAACAGCCCACGATTTTCATGGTTCTGGGTCATGTTGCATGTCCTTTGGTTGATCCGGCAGGTGGATGGGAGGCGTGCGTTTAGACGGGCTGGAGCGGAGCCTGTCAAAATTTTTGATCTAAACGGGAGTATAAAATCAGAAAACAAAAGGGGTCAAGGGGCAAATCAAGAATCCTGGCCAGAGGACCAGGCTTTGGTTTGCCCCTGGAAGGGTCTGCGAGCCTGCGCTTTCAGTTCGAAATGCCTAAAATGCCTAAAATGAAGGAATTCCGCCATAATCTTAGCTTAAAAAACCGGAGCGTAGCGACTCCACAACTCTTGTCCGCCTTTTTTGGCGGATTAGGCATTTCACACCTCTTGTCCGCCTCTGGCGGATTAGTGCATTTTAGGCATTTTCCGACCAATGAAACGGCATAGCCAATGGACTCTGACCTCGCCCAAAGGACGTGGATTCCTACTTCAGATTGAAAACGATCAAAGCCCGAAGGCCGCATCGGGAATGGTAATGGCCGCGTCATCGGTGACGGCCACGGCATCGAGTCGGCCCAGGGCCACGGGCAGTTCGGAGCGGATGAAATAGCGGGCCGTGACCAGGATCCCCTCGTAAAAAGCGGCCTGTTTGTTCTTCCCGTCCTTTTCCAGAGCAGCCGCGGCCTTGACCGACCGCCACAGATGCATCCAGGCCAGGATCACATCCCCCATGGCCATCATGAACGGATGGGCAAAGGCAAAGGCGGCAAGGACCTGGGGACTCATGGCGGTCTGGCCCAGATGCAGGGCCACTTCGCCGAGCCGGTTGACCGCGATCTCAACCCTGCCGGCCAGGTCAGTCAGACCGGCCACACCCTTGGCCTCGGTGATGGTCGCCTGCATCTCGCCCAGCAGGTCCATGAAGTATTTACCCTTTTTTGCGCCCATCTTCCGACCCAGCAGGTCCATGGCCTGAATGCCGTTGGTCCCTTCGTAAATGGGCGTGATCCGGCAATCGCGCATGTACTGTTCCACCGGGTATTCCCCGGTATAGCCATAGCCGCCGTAAACCTGAACGGCCTGGGAGCAGACCTCAAAGCCCCTTTCCGAACAGTAAGCCTTGATGATGGGGGTCAGGATCTCCACCAGGCCCTGGTATTTTTCCCGATCCGCTTCGGTTTCGGCGATTTCAGCCCGGTCAAAGCACTGGGCTGTGTAATACATGAAACTGCGCATGCCGTCCACGTAGGCCTTGTTCCAGATGAGCATCCGGCGTACATCCGGATGCTCGATGATGGCGGCCTGGGGCGCATCGGGATCCATCATTTGCATCAGGTTCTTGCCCTGCCGGCGCTCTTTGGCGTAACCCACGGCAAAGGATGCGGCAGCACTGGCCATGGACAGGGCCTGCAGTCCCACCCCGAACCGGGCCTCATTCATCATGTGGAACATGGCCCGCATCCCCTTGTTCTCCTCGCCCAAAAGCACCCCCCGGCACCGACCGCTGCCGCCCAGGGTGAGGCTGCACGTGGCGCTGCCGTGAATCCCCATCTTCTCCTCGATGCCGGTGCAGACCACATCGTTGGGCTCGCCTAACGAACCGTCGGGATTGACCTGGATCTTGGGAACGAGGAAGAGCGAAATGCCACGGGTTCCTTCGGGCGCCCCCTGGATGCGGGCCAGCACCGGATGGATTATGTTCTCGGTCAGATCCTGCTCGCCGCCGGTGATAAAAATCTTGCTTCCGGAAATACTGTAAGTGCCATCTCCGTTGGGCACGGCCGTGGTGGTCAAGGCGCCCACATCGGAACCGGCTTCGGGTTCGGTGAGCAGCATGGAGCCGCCCCACTGGCCAGCATACATCTTTTTCAGATAGAGCGCTTTTTGTTCATCGGTGCCAAACACTTCGACCAGCTTCCCGGCCCCGTGACAGAGTCCGGGATACATGCCAAAGGCCGTGTTGGCACCGGCAAAATATTCCGATACCGCGGCAGTCACCGCCACCGGCAACCCCTGGCCCCCCACTTCCGGATCGTCCGAGGGGGCGATCCACTCGCCCTCACAAAAGAGTTTGAAGGCACGATGAAAAGAATCGGGAACCTTGACGATGCCGTTTTCGAACCGGCACCCTTCCCGGTCCCCCGGGGCATTGGTGGGTAGAATTTCCTTGATGGCCAGCTTGCGGGCCTCGGTAACAATCAAGTTGATGGTCTTTTTGTTGAATTCGGAAAACTTTTCGTTTTTCAGCAGTGCTTCGGTATCGAGCTGCTCGAAGAGGACAAAATCCACATCACGCCGGTCTGCCAGTTCCTGGGCCATCTTGGGTATCCTTTGCAGGGGTTGTCAAAATTCCATTCCGCTACCGAGCCGGTAGGGTTGTTCATTTATGATAGGGTTCAAGGATTCGAGGGGCCAAGGGGCAGAGGAAAACCAAACATGACCCGGTTCCTTCACTGGAACCCTTGAATCCTCGAATCCTTTCTCACATCAATTTGGAGATGATCTCTTTCATGATTTCCGTGGTGCCGCCACCGATGGACAAAATTCGGTTGTCCCGGGCCAGCCGTTCCACCAGGTAGCCGCGCATGTACCCGTAGCCGCCGAAGATCTGAACGGCATCGTAGGTCGCCCTGTCGCTGACGGAACAGGCGAAATTCTTGGCCATGGAGACCTCCTTGATCTGGTCGATGCCGGCATCGATGCAGGCCGCCACCCGATAGGTGTACTCGCGGCTAACTTCCACCAGGGTGGCCATGTCGGCCAGCTTGTGCCGGGTCACCTGAAAGCCGGCCAGGGGCTTTCCAAAGGCCTTCCGACCCTTGGCATGGGCCGTAGCCTCATCCAGAGCCAGCTGGGCGGTCATGTTGGCCATGACGGCCAGAGACAGCCGCTCGCTCTGGAAGTTCTCCATGATGAGATAAAACCCCTTGTTCTCTTCTCCGATCCGGTTCTCCACCGGTACCCGGCAGTTGTCAAAAAACAGCTCAGCGGTATCCGACGCCCACCAACCGGTTTTCTTGAGTTTGTTGGAGACGGAAAACCCTGGGGTGCCCTTTTCGATAACGATAAAACTGATCCCGTGGGCCCCCGGGCCGCCGGTACGCACGGCACAGGTCACCTGGTCGGCCCGGCAGCCGCTGGTGATGAAGGTCTTGCTGCCATTGACCACGTAATGGTCGCCATCGCGCACGGCAGTGGTCGCAAGGTTGGCAACATCCGACCCGCCGCCCGGTTCGGTGATGCCCAATGCCGCGATCCGCTCGCCAGCCAGCACCGGCTCGACAAACCGCTTTTTCTGTTCGTCTGTGCCGTGCCGGACAATGGGCGGAATGGCAATGTCCAGGGAGCCCAGGCCGGCGGCCAGACCACCGGAGCCCGAACGCATCAACTCCTCGCTGGCGGCGACCTTGAAAAAAATATCCCCCGGGGTTCCGCCCACCGCCTCGGGGTATCCGATGCCGAGAATGCCCACATCGGCGGCCTTGCGATAAAGGGACAGGGGAAACTCACCGGCCTCTTCCCATTCGTCGATATGGGGCAATATCTCCTTCTTGACGAAATCCCGCACCGATTTTCGGACCAGGTCATGGGCCTTGCCGAAATACTGCTGCAGGGTCGACTGGGTGGAAAATTCAAACGCCATCGTTTGCCTCCTGGATGGATTGACACAGAGACTTGTCCGCCTCTGGCGGGTTGGGCAAAAAGGCCATTTATGGATGGAAAACAGCTAACGGCACAGATTGCCAATGCCTCCAACGATGAAGGCCACCGCGTCCTCACCGATGGTTTTCAGGTCCATGGAACGGTCGTCCTGCCAGATGAGATATTGATAGGCAATGCGCTCGTACATTCCCATGATGCAAACCGCCATGACCTCGGCCGACAGCGGACTCTGAAACCGGACCCCGTTGTTCTCTTCCAGTCTCAACAGTGCCGCCTTGACGTCATTGATGAGCTTGTTGAAGATCTTCTTTCGATGGGCCTCCACCAGGGGACTCTGGCCTGCCGACTCCCGGAATAAAATGGAGAGGCTCTCGGGATGGTTGGAACAGAAGTCTTCGAAAAAGATCTGTCCGGCACGCCGGAAACCCTCCATGGAGAAGTCCGATTTCTTGAATTCTTCTCCCAGCATGTTGCGAAGCTTGAAACCGATCTCGTCCATGAGGTTGATCAGCAGGTCTTCCTTGTTCTTAAAATAAAAGTAAACCGTGCCGACGGAGACTTCGGCCATGTCGGCGAGCTGCTCCATGCTGGCCTTGTGGTACCCTTCACGGGCAAACAGGGTCTCTGCGGCATTTAAAATGGTCTGATAGCGCTGTTCCCGTTCACGCTGTCGCCGAATGGCACTCTTGGACAGGGGTTCGGACGTGGCGGGTTCGGTTTTTACTTTCTCTTTCTTCATGGGCTGTCTCGCCTCAAAGGTTCGCAAAGCAAACGGTGACATATTATTTTATTAACTGCAGATACCCGCAGACTTTTTTTGGACCGGCCGACCTGGCCGGTCCCAAGAGGCCGCTTTTCGGGGCGAAGCTTTCCAAACTTCTGACAATGTACACTTAGACGTATCCCAGAGCCTCATCGCCAATATTCACCCGGGCGATCTCGGTGGAGGTCCCGGCAATCTGGTTGTACTTGGCACCCCGGTAGGCCCGCTCAGCGGCATGGCCGGATCGAAAGCCGCTGCCGGCCAGGATCTGAAGGGCCTGCCCGGCCACCCTTTCGGCCGATTCGCTGCAAAACACCTTGGCGCACCGGGTCAGCGAGGCCGCTTCTTTGGGCTTTTTCTCGGTGGTCCAGGCGGTGCGGTAGGCATAGAGCTGGGAGGTCTGCAGCAGGGTCAGCATTTCGCTGAGCTTAAAGCCGACCTCCTGGTAGGCGATGATGGGACGCCCGCCGCTCTTGTGGCCTTTGGCATAATCCCGGGCCGCCTCAAAGGAGGCGCCCATCATCCCCAGACTGGCCGCGATCAGGACCTGGTTCTCCCACATTCGAAGTTGGTCAAGCATGGCCCTTGCATCAATACCGGGGAGCAGCGCCTGATCGCTGGGAATCCGGCACCCTTCGAGCCGAAGGGCCCCGATCATCGCCCCATCGTAACCCAGGGTCTCCATGGGCGGATCGATTGACAGCCCAGGCGTTCCCTTTTCCACCAGAAAGATCGCCGGAGCATCGGCAATCCGCCCAACCACGGCGATCCAGTCCGCCACCGGCGCGTTGACCACGTACTGCTTGTGGCCGGAGATCACCAGGTCGCTCCCTTCGGCGTGCCCTTCGGTGGCCAACGGATCGTTCTCCACGTTCATGGCCAGTTCGGAAAGGGCCACCGCACCCAACAGCCGCCCTTGGGTCAGCGGGACCAGCCACTGGCTCCGGACGCCATCATCTCCCCAGGTGTTGACGGCACGGCCGAAAACCCGGGTCGAACTCTCCATGGCCAGAAGGAGCGAGGGCGACACGCCGGCCACGGCCTCCATGGCCGCCATCAGAGCGACCTGGCCCGGGGCATCCGGGTCAAATCCGGCCCGGAGATAGCCGGTCGGTGCCAGACGATCCAGGGCCGAGCGGATGGCGGATTCGGCCTGGACCGGATCGCCGGACTCCAGGGTCCGGGTCTTGGCCAGGTCGGCAATAAGGGTTCTTATCTCTTCGATGAACGTCTTTTCTCCATTGCTGAAATCGTAGTCCATGGGATCTCCTAATATGGTTAACCGGCTTAACCGGCAAACCCATTTCACATGAGCTTGGAGATAATCATCTTCTGAATCTCCGACGTTCCGCCGCCGATGGGCGCCAACCGGCAATCGCGAAAAATCCGCTCCACGTCGAATTCGTGGGTATACCCGTAACCGCCGTGGAGCATCACGGCATCGTTGGTCACAGCCAGGCTCCAGTCGCCCACGAAGAGCTTGGCCACGGCCGCCTCCAGATGATTCAGGGGCTTTCCCAGGTCCTTGCACCAGGCGATACGATAGACCAGCCCCCGGGCCGCCTCGCCAAAGATACGGATATCGGCCAGTTTGTGCTTGATGGCCTGAAACCGGCCGATGGGCCGTCCGAACTGGACCCGTCCCCGTGCATAATCGGCGCATTTTTTCAGCAGAAAGGTCGTAGAGCCGACAAAAGGGGCCAGCAAGGCGCTGCGGTCCCATTCCACGGTCTGCATGGCGTATAAAAAGCCTTCCCCCTCCTGGCCCAGGAGATTTTCGGCGGGAATCTCACAGTTGTTGAAGATCAACTCGCTGGTCTGGGAGGTCCGGACCCCCATTTTGATCAGGGGATTCCCGGCCGTAAACCCCGGCGTCCCCTTTTCCACGATAAAGGCGGAAATGCCCGCATGTTTCTGTTCGGGGTCGGTCTTGGCGTAGACCACGGCCACATCGGCGATGGGGCCGTTGGTGATCCACATCTTGTTGCCATTGAGCACGTAGCTGTCCCCGCGTTTTTCGGCTGTGGTGGTCATGGCGGCCACATCCGATCCGGCGTCGGGTTCGCTGAGCCCCATGCAGCCGATCTGCTCACCGCTACACAGCCCGGGCAGGTATTTCTTGCGATGGGCCTCGGTGCCGTGCCGGTAAAGGGTATCGGCGCAAAGAAAACTGTGGGCCCCATAGGCCAGGGTCAGACCGCCGTCGACACCGGCCTCACCCAGGGCCTCGCCGGCCAGGACCGTTGTAATGACATCGGCCCCCTCGCCGCCGTAGGCTTCGGGCAAATGCATGCCCAGAATACCGAACGCCCCCAGCTTGCGGAAGGATTCGAAGTCGAATTGGTGCTTCAGGTCGAAGTCCTGTACCCGGGGAACAATCTCCTTTTTGGCAAATCGAACGACTTCCCGCTTGAACATCAACTGTTCCCTGGTAAATTCAAAATCCATGACCCCTCCTGCATGCCGTCCGTGCCGGCATCGCCGTTTCCCAGCCGATGGTTCCCGCCTCTGCAATACCGGTCGCCGGGAAAAAAATGCGCGCACCCGGCAGCGGCTTGAAGCGAATTATAAATTCGAACTTGATTCAGCACTTGGGCCACGAATAGATGAGCGACCGACCGTTGTCAAGGCTTTTTCGAAGTGAATTATAATTTCGAATCAAATTCAACCGATCTTGACGTTTGAAGTGCCTGAAATGCCTAAAGTGCCTGAAATTAAGGAATAGATTCACATGTTGCATTGAAGAAATGAACAGCATTCAGTTTTTTACTTGCAATATGCAACTACATGTGCCAGAGAATCCCACATGCATCACCTCTTACTGACGGCGGCGCAATCATGATCATTCCCAAAAAAGATCTCGACACCCTGCTCTTCCGCGCGCTGAGGGCTGTCTACCAGTTCGAACGCACCAAGGTCAGCCGTTTCGGCCTGACCTATGAAGAGATCTATCTCCTGCAATTCCTGAGAAGAGCCTCACCGGCCCGGATGAGCCACATCGCCTTGGAGATGAAAAAGCCGGTGAGCACCGCTACCCGTCTCATGGACCGGCTGGAGAAACGCCGGCTGGTATCTAGAGAAAAAGGGTCCGACGACCGGCGAAGCATGCTGGTGTCCCTGGCCCCCGAGGGCGAATCGGTGGTCCGGGCGGTAGAGGATCACACCTTTGAGGCGATCAGCGCCAACCTGGACCGGTTCGACGATGAAAAGATCACCGCTTTTGTAGAGACGGCCCGGCACCTGGAAAAGATCCTGTCGGTTTCCGAAGAAGACCCGGATCGATAAAGTTGATGGCCATGTAAAAGACAACGATTTACCACAAAGGCTCAAACATGCCTTTTCTCATCAACTGCGAAGAGTACGAAGCACACGAAGCTGAAATCATTATAAATTTTTATAATCCTTCGTGTCCTTCGTGGTTAAAAAATAGAATTTTTACGGGACTGTCAACCTTAAGGCCTTTGCCGACCATTTTATCGGCATGGCCTGACGCTGACCAAGGCCACGGGACGTGAATTCCAACGACAAATTAATGGAGACGACGCGATGAAAAACCTGACGGGGAAAGTGGCCGTGATCACCGGCGCAGCCATGGGCATGGGAAAAAACCTGGCCGGCCTTTTACTGGACGCCGGCTGCCGGGTGGCCCTGGTGGACGTCAACGGCGAGGCGCTGGCCCAAGCCGCCCAATCCCTTTCGGCCCGGGGGGAGTGTCGACCCTTTGTCTGTGACATCGCCGACCGCGAGGCGGTCTACGATCTGGCCGGCCAGGTGGCCGAAACCATGGGGCCGGCATCGATCCTGGTCAACAATGCCGGTATCGTCAGGGCCGGCAGTCTGATGGAACTGGAGGATTCGGTCATCGAAAAGACCATCTCCATCAACCTTACCGCCCAGTTCTGGACCTGCAAGGCCTTCATCCCCCAACTGGCTGCCCAGCCCGAAGGGCACATCGTCAACATCGCTTCAGCCGGAGGCATCCTGGCCATTCCCCACCTGTCGGCCTACTGCGCCAGCAAATTCGGGGTGATCGGCCTCACCGATGCCCTGCGCCAGGAGATGAAAAAACAGCGGCTGGCCATCGGCGTCACCATGGTCTGTCCCAACACGGTGGGGACCGGCATGTTCCAGGGCTCAAAAATGGTGACCGGCACGCGGCTGCTGGCCACCGAAGAGGTGACCCGCCCCATTCTTGCGGCCATACGGAAAAACCGGCCCATGGTGGCGGTCCCTTCCCTTCCGGTGAAAATCCTCACCCCGCTGACCAAGGTGCTGCTCCCCATCGGCGTGATGGATCAGCTCAATCGCGTTCTGGGCATGTGGAACGCCAACGACAGCTGGAAGGGGCGCCAGGGGGATACGGTCGAAAAAGAGACGGTGTCGACGCTTAAGAAGGGGATACGCCGGACCCTGGTCGTCATCGCCCTTGTGCTGGGCCTGAACCTGGCCGCAACCGGCATCAACATCCTTCAAAACGGCCTGGGGGGATGGAAGGGAGAAAACATGTCCCAGATTCTCGGGGTCGCGGCGGAGAAAGCGTCTCCGGCCGATGTGGAAAAACTCTCCAAGGCGCAGCTCATGCAGCTTTTCCTGGCGGCCCCGGCGCCCGAATTCTCCCGCATGAAAGGCGAATACCAGGCCCAAACCCTCAACGTGGGGATTCTGGCCCCGGCAGCGGATTTTTTTACCCATCACCTCTTCGGACCGGGCCGCTGGATCGGCAAGGCCTTTTTCCCCTTTGAACCGGAAAGGGGCTGGGGCTACAATCTCTTTGTAAAAAAGGCGGAAGACGGCAATGCCGCTCTGGCCCGGACCCGAAAGATGCGCACCTACGTCGCCCGGTCCAACATCGACGACCGGCCCAGCTTTCACCTGGATTACGCCCCCCACAACAGCGGGGCGGTGAAGACCATGCACGACGAGATCCGAAAGATCCATTCAACCCTTTTCATCGGCATGGGCTACATGGGCATCGGAGGCGGCAGCATCAATCCGGCCCCCTTTATCCTTCACGGGGCCCCGACCCTCTGGATCGGCCCGGACCAATGAGACGCCACACTTAATCAGTGCCCATTCACGAATTGCATATTTCGTGGATGGGCACCTATGGACGTTTCCAATTCATAAATGAGAATTTTTGTCCAAGGTCAAGGCAATCATGCAAATGGGAGTTCGACTTTTTAGCTTGAACCACGAATGGACACGAATCCACACGAATTTTTTTCTATTGGTGTTTATTGGTGTCCATTCGTGGTTCCCTGTTTTTTTCATCGACAAAAAGGGAAAATACAATGGCTTGCCGATACGATGGATACACCGGGAAAATTCTCGATATCGACCTGACCACCGGGCATATCGGAGAATACCCGGTCAGCGACACCGACCGTGAGCGGTTTCTCGGCGGCCGGTTCTTGAGTACCAAGATCCTCTGGGACGAGCTGGCGCCGGGTACGGACCCCCTCTCCGCCGACAACATCCTCATCGTCATGACATCCCCGCTCACCGGCACCGGCGCCCCGTCATCGAGCCGTTACGACATTTCCGCCAAGAGTCCGCTCACCGGCGGCATTGGGCACTCCAACAGCGGCGGCAATTTCGGCATCCGGCTCAAACGGGCCGGGTGGGACGGCATGGTGGTCCGGGGCAAGGCGGCCGGACCGGTCTATCTCGACATCCATGGGGAGTCGGTCCGGATCCTGCCCGCCGATCATCTCTGGGGCCTGGACACCCAGGCCGCCCAAAAAGCCATGGGCAAGGGAGGCACCCTGGCCATCGGGCCGGCCGGCGAAAACCGTGTCCGGTTCGCCACGGTTGTCTCCCAGGAAAGAAGCCACGGCCGCACCGGCATGGGGGCGGTGATGGGATCGAAGAACCTCAAGGGAATGGTGGCCCGGGGCAGCCACAAAATTCCCCTGCGACGACCGGAAAAATTCAAGGCGACGGTCGGCCGCTGGATCGACATGCTGAAAAATCATCCGGCCACGGGGGACCTGGCACCCCGTTACGGCACGGCTTTTTTCCTGTCCGCGCTCTCACGCAATCACGCCCTGCCGACCCGCAACTTTTCGCAGGGGACCTATGCGGACGCCCACCGGATCAGCGGTGAGCGCCTGGCCGATGAATTTCTAATCCGAAACTCGGGCTGTGTCTCCTGCCCCATCCGCTGCGGCCGAGTGGTGGCACTCGACGGCCAGGAGGTCAAGGGCCCGGAATATGAAATCCTATGCCTCATGGGCTCCAATCTGCTCGTCAACGACATGGAGGCCATCATTCGGTGGAACACCGAACTCGACCGGCTCGGCCTGGACACCATCACGGTGGGTAACGTCCTGGGGTTCGCCGCCGAGCTCAACGAAAAGGGGCTGTGGCCAAACGGCATCGAATTCGGCCAAACTGAAGGGATATCCGCGCTACTGACCGATATCGCCTACCGGCGCGGCATGGGCAAAGATCTCTCCATGGGAGTCCGGTTTCTCTCGGAAAAATACGGCGGAGCCGATTTCGCCGCCCATGTCAAAGGGCTGGAGATCGCGGCCTATGAACCCCGGGCCTCGGTGGGACACGCCCTGGGATACGCCACGGCCAATCGCGGGGCCTGCCACCTGGATGGCGGATACATGATCTACCTGGAGGTGACCGGCCCCGTAACCCTGGATCCCCTCCATCTCCGTTCCAAACCCGGATGGGTCATCCTGGACCAGAACCTGCTGGCCGCCATCAGCGCCGGTGGCAACTGCCTCTTTACCTCCTGGACCTTTGTCCCCAAGCCGGCATTTGCCCTGGCCGCGCACCCGGTTCTGTCGAAAATCGTCAGCCGCCTGCTCACCTGGTCCTGGCCCCTGATCGACGGCCTGCTCATGCTCCCGCCAGCGATGATGAAATTCCATCTCCCCCTGCTCCCGCACACCCGGGCCATCGAGCAGGCCACCGGCATGTCCTTGAACTTCGGTCAGTTTTTTCAGGTGGGAGAACGGGGCTACCTGCTCGAGCGCCTCTTTAACCTGAGGGAGGGAATCGGCCGCAGCCAGGACAACCTCCCCGGCCGCTTTACCCGGGAACCGCTGGACATGGGCAAAAAAGCATCGCGGGTCGATCTGGATCAAATGCTGCCCATCTATTACAGGCTTCGGGGCCTCGACGCCGACGGCATTCCGAAACCGGCCACCCTGAAACGGCTCGGGCTCGATTTCATCAATCTCGCCGCCCTGCCTTCCGGAGGCTGACAGGCATTCTGATATCATCCGGATCAGCGCAAAAAAAGTGGCGGCCCGCTGGTAAAAAACCGCATGGACACCCCCTTGCCAATGGCCGGAAAATATGAGATTTAAACGCATCGCCGGCGAACAGGCCGGGATCACCATGCCCATCGGAGTGAATCCGGACGGACCGGACCTTGGCAATCCTGAAGCGCAGACGGAAGCGGCCTATCGACCATGGAAGAACGCGGAAAAATCACAGGGGACAAACGAAGCGAACTGTTTGAAACCCTGAAGGAAGAAAACACCCTGCTGACCCTGCACATTGCGGGAAAGAACTACGAGCGACTGACCATGGTCAACGAGGTTCGCTCGACCCCGGAAGGCGATCTTTTTGTTATCGATCCACCGCGCGGGTTCGATATCGTGGTCAAAAACCTCGATCCATGGAAACTCAACTTCCGGTTCAACGGACCGGACAAGCTCGAATACATCTTTTCCACCGCCGGCGGCGAGATATCAGGCGGCGATATCATCATCCCTTTTCCGGAAGTCATTGAGCGGATTCAACGGCGTCGCCATTTTCGAATGGAAACACCCATGGGATGCCGGTTCCTTTTTGCTCATAAGGGCATTCAACGGGAAATCAGCCTGACCAATATCAGCGAAGGGGGCTGCCTCGGCGTCCTGACCCGCCTGAAAAAAGAGATGGGGGAAAAGCCGTTGCTGAAGATGGGCGATTCGGTTCACCAGGTCGACCTGATCCTTCCCTCGGGTGACGAAGGGGTGGCCGATCGAAAGATCCAGGTTAAAAAGGCCACGGTCCGGCGCATCGAGCAGGAGGCTGAAAAAGGCCTTCACAAATTCGCCTTTGAATTCATCGATCTCCCCCGAAAAGACAAAACCAGCCTCACCCAGTTCATCTACCACCTCCAGCGCCTCTTTCTGCGCCGCCGCTGATCCTGTCGACAACCAGCCTGCACGCATTGTGGTTCAATACGCAGTGGGAATCCACGCCCTCTGGGCGTGGATTCTTTACTCGTCCAACTGCCCGAAAAACGGGCAGTTGGAATGGGAAAACCCGATACCCACTCTCCCCGCACTGAATGACATTCAGCGTATCCATCCAGAATAACGTAGCATTTTTATCATTTTTCTGTTATCAGCAGTGCCTGCAATCGGGCTCCATCGTTTCCATCCTCACCCATGGCCAAGGAGAATCGTTATGGCACAATTGATTTCGGACCGCAGAGACATCGACTTTGTCCTCTACGAACAGATGGGGGTCGAAGCCCTCCTGAAAACCGAAAAATACGCGGACATGAACCGGAAAATGTTCGACATGATCGTTTCCGAGGCGAGAAATTTCGGCATCAAAGAGATCCTGCCCACCTATGCCGAAGGCGATCGGCAGGGAATCCGTTTTGAAAACGGCCAGGTCCTGACGCCGGACTGCTTTCGCCGCCCCCATCAGCTCTATGTGGAGAACGAATGGCTGGCCATGACCGAGGACCCTGAATACGGCGGACAGGGGCTCCCCCATGTCATCGCCCAGGCCGCATCGGAATACCTGGTCGGCGCCAGTTTCGCCTTCACCGCCTACGGCACCCTGGGCCACGGCGCCGGGAAGATGGTGGAGATCTTCGGCACCGAAGAACAGAAGAAACTCTTCCTGAAGAATCTATACACCGGGCACTGGGGCGGCTCCATGCTCCTGACCGAGCCCAATGCCGGCTCCGACGTGGGCGCACTGACCACCACGGCCAAGAAAAACGACGACGGCACCTATTCCATTTCGGGAAACAAGATCTTTATCACCAACGGCGACCAGGACCTGACCGAAAACATCATTCATCCGGTACTGGCCCGCATCGAGGGCGCACCCGGGGGGACAAAGGGAATCAGTATCTTTCTGGTCCCCAAATACTGGGTCCATCCTGACGGCAGCATCGGCGAATTCAACGATGTGGTCTGCACCGGCGTGGAAGAGAAGATGGGGCTTCACGGCAGCCCCACCTGCTCGCTGACCCTGGGCGGAAAAGCCCAGTGTCGGGGATTGCTGCTGGGCCAGGAAAACCAGGGCATGCGGGTCATGTTCCATATGATGAACGAGGCCCGGCTCGACGTGGGCGTCCAGGGGTTTCTCCACGGCTCGGCCGCCTATATGTACGCAGTGAACTATGCCCGGGAAAGGCTCCAGGGACGGGACCTGGCCGCCGGCAAGGATCCTGATGCCGGCCAGGTGCCCATCATCCGCCACCCCGACGTCCGTCGCATGCTCATGTGGATGAAAGCCAACGTCGAGGGGATGCGCTCCTTTGTCTATTTCGTGGCCCATTGCTTCGACAAGGCCGAATGCGCCACGGACGAAACGGAAAAGGCCCGCTGCACCGGACTCATCGAGCTGCTGACCCCGCTGGTCAAGTCCTACTGCAGCGATAAGGGCTTTGATGTCTGCGTCCAGGCCATGCAGGTTTACGGCGGCTACGGCTACACCCAGGAGTATCCGGTGGAGCAACTCACCCGGGACTGCAAGATCACCTCCATTTATGAAGGGACCAACGGCATCCAGGCCATGGACCTGCTGGGCCGAAAGCTCGGCATGAAAAAAGGGGCGGTCTTCATGGGTTTTCTCGAGGAGATCCAGCAAACCATTTCCCTGGCCCGGAAGGTCGGAGGGCTGGAGCCGCTGGCCGACGCCCTGGAAGGGGCCGCGGGCCGCCTGGGCGACACCGCCCTGAATTTGGGAAAGACGGCCGCGTCGGAAAAATTCCGGACGGCCTTTTCCTTTGCCCTGCCCTTTCTTGATGCCATGGGCGATGTGATCATGGCATGGATGCTCCTGTGGCGGGCGGCCGTGGCCATGCCGAAACTGGAAAAACTCCTGGACGGCCTGGACGACGAGGCCCGCGCAAAAAAAATCCAAAGCAACAAGAACGCCGCCTTCTATGACGGCGTCGTCAAGACGGCCCGGTACTACATCCGCTCGGTCCTGCCGGTGGCCATCGGCAAAATGGCGGCCATTTCCGGCATGGACGACGCCATGGTGGAGATGGATGAAAAATCCTTCGGGGGGCTGTGAAATAAGGCTGAAGGTTGAAGGCTGAAGGTTCGAGCCTAAACACCAAATACGAAACACCAAACACTATTTTTATCCTAAGGAGAAAAATGACATGAAAGACGTTGTCATCGTTTCCGCCTGCCGGACGGCCATCGGCGCCTTCGGCGGCGCCCTTCGCGACAGCCATGCCGCGACCCTGGCCAGCATCACCATGAAAGAAGCCATCCACCGCGCCGGCATTGATCCGGCCATCATCGACGATGTCCGTTACGGATGCTGCATGGAACCCTGCGACGCGCTGAACGTCGCTCGCACCGCCGCCCTGCTGGCAGGCATTCCCGATTCGGTCACGGCGGTCACCATCAACCGGGTCTGTATCTCCGGCATGGAAGCGGTGATTTCCGGCATGGCCATGATCCAGGCCGGCATGGCCGACATCATTCTGGCCGGCGGCGTGGAGCACATGTCCGGCGTGGCCTACCAGGTGCCCGGCGCCCGCTGGGGTTGCCGTCTTCAGGACCAGACGTTCGTGGACGCCATGATCGCCGGCCTGCGTTGCGGTTCGGACATCATTCCCCACCCGGAAGACGGCCCGGTGGACGCCGAACAGCCGCCCCTGAGTTATTTCAAGGGCAAGCCTTACATCATGGGGCACACGGCCGAATTCATCGCCCAGCATATGGATATTTCCCGACAGGAAATGGATGAGGTGGCCCTTCGGAGCCAGAACAACGCCGAGCGGGCCAACGACGACGGCAGCTTCGCAAAAGAGATCGTTCCCGTTGAAATCCCCCGCCGGAAAAAAGACCCCCTGATCTTTGCCCGTGACGAACACTTCCGGCCGGGGTTGACCATGGCCGCCCTGGAAAAACTGCCCCCGGCCTTTCTGCCCAAAATCGGCAAGGTCACCGCCGGAAATGCCAGCGGCATCAACGACGGGTCCGCGGCCATGGTCATCATGTCCGCCGAAAAATGCCGGGAACTGGGGCTGACTCCCCTGGCCCGAATCCGGGCCATCGGTCGCGGCGGATGCCACCCGTCGGTCATGGGGCTCTCCCCGGTGCCGGCTGTCAAGGACCTGATCGACCGCAGCGGCATGAAGATTTCCGATTTTGAACTGGTGGAAGTCAACGAGGCCTTTGCCGCCCAGTACATCGGCTGCGAACGGGATCTGGGACTGAACCGGGAAATCACCAACGTCAACGGCTCGGGCATCGGGCTGGGCCACCCGGTGGGCGCCACCGGCTGCCGGATCATGGTCTCCTTGCTCCATGCCATGCAGCAGCGGCAGAAAAGCCTGGGCCTGGCCACCCTTTGCGGCGGCGGCGGCGTGGCCATGGCCACGGCCATCGAATTGGTTTAGGGCTTTTTCCGAATCCATAAAATGCCCGCCGGCAGACCTTCTGTCGGCGGGAAAACCGTTCATTTCCTCACCGATCGGCAAGCTGTAACCTTTCCAGATTAAAGGTCCAATCAGCTCCCGGGCCTTCCCTTTCTCCTGTTTCGACTTATGTTCCCCTCCTTTCATATTCGCAAAAAGCGGAGGGACCCAATGCCCTTATTCAAAAAACATAACGAACAGATACCCGACAATCCAACGAAACTTTTGAAATCAGAAGGTTTCGATGTCGCATCCGACCATCTCCTCAAGGGATACTTGAGCAGAATCCTGTTTCTTTCGGCATTTCCGTTGCTCGGCTATTATGCGATCCGCGAATTCATGGCCGGCTCAACCCCGGTTCTTTCCCTGGTTTTGGCCATGCTGTTGGCTGCTGTCATCGCCCATGTCCTTCTCAAGCGGGCCGGCCATCAAAACAGCACGGGCCGGATCGTCACATGGTTGGCCCACATTTTCCTTTTTTGTTTTTCGGTGTTGCTCGTTTACCGGATCGGCTTTTCCGCCAACACCAGCCGCCTGCCCTGGCTTTTCGTGTTTGCCGCGGCCACTTTTTTCCTGACCCGCCCCAGGACCGGCCTGCTCTGGTGCCTGTCGCTGCTGGCGACCCTGCTACTCATCAACACCCCTTGGCGCCCCCATGAAAATGAACTGACGACGGCGCTGGTTCATCGGATTTACCTGACCTTTTTGATTGTGACCCTGCTTTTATATTTTGCCAAGAAAACCGCCACCGATTATCGCCTGGAAATGATCCGAAACCTGGCTCGCCTGAAAGGCTCGGAAACCCGGCACCGACTCACCGCAGACCAGCTCAAGAAGGAAATCGCCCATCGGGCAAAGAGCGAAACCCAGCTTGACGCACTGATGGGGAATCTCGATATCGGCGTGTACCGAAGGGTGGCCGCACCCGACGGAAAATTTATCGATGTCAATGCGGCCATGGTGGAAATGCTGGGATTCGACACCAAGGAATCGCTCATGTCCACGAAAATGGGCACCCTCTTTGGCGACCCCATTGACCATCTGCGACTCTATGCGCAGGTCATGGACCAGGGCATCATTAAAAATGTCGAATCGCTGATGCTCAGGCAAAACGGCTCCACTTTTACAGCGGCCATATCGGCCGTTGCATCCGCGGACGGACAAGAACAGACCGGCTATATCGACGGTGTCGTGGAAGACATTTCCTATCGAAAATCCCTTGAAAACCAGATCCGGCAGTCCCAGAAAATGGATGCCCTTGGTACCCTGGCCGGCGGCATTGCCCACGACTTCAACAATATTCTCAGTGCCGTCATCGGGTTTTCCGAGTTGGCCGATGCCAAAGTTCCCCCCGAATCAATGGTTCACAAGGATCTGGCCCAGGTCCTCGCCGCCAGTCACCGGGCAAAGGAACTCGTCAGGCAGATCCTTGCCTTCAGTCGCCGAAGCAAAATCGAAAATCGACCCGTCCAGGTCGTTCCCATTGCCAAGGAAGTGTTGAACCTTCTCAGGGCCACGCTCCCCACGTCCATCGAGATCCAACATCATATGTCTTCGGATACGGGGTATATTCAAGGGGACCCGACCCAGATCCACCAGATCATTTTGAACCTGTGCACCAATGCCGGTCATGCCATGGGCCAATGGGGCGGCACCCTCACCGTCGCCATCGAAAATACAGACCTTGACGGAAAAACGAGCGGCCCACACCCGAATCTCGACGATGGCCCCTACCTGAAACTCACGGTGAAGGACACCGGCACCGGCATTCCACCGGCAATCATGGCCTCCATCTTCGACCCCTACTTCACGACCAAGGAAGTTGGCGAGGGAACCGGCATGGGGTTGGCCGTGGTGATGGGCATCGTCAGGGGTATCGGGGGAGATATCACCGTTGAAAGCCGCGTGGGCAAGGGATCGGTCTTTTCGGTCTATCTGCCGGCAATCCAACAGCCCCGGCCGACACAGCCCGAACCGGCAACAACGTCAGCGCTTCCCGGCGGCAAAGAACGGATTCTGTTCGTGGATGACGAACCGGCGCTGGTATCTCTGGGTAAACAGCGGCTGGAACGCCTGGGGTATCAGGTCGAGACATGCACCACCCCGATCGAAGCGCTGGAACGCTTTGGCCAGGACGTCGGGCGGTTCGACCTGGTCATCACGGACATGACCATGCCCGGTATGTCCGGAGATCGGTTGGCATTGTCGCTCATGGCCATCCGGCCGGATATACCGGTGATCCTCTGCACCGGGTTCAGCAAGCAGACGACTGAATCCCAAACCCGGAAAATCGGAATTCGTGCCTTCATCCAAAAGCCGGTCATTGGCCAGGAGCTGGCCGTCACCGTGCGCCAGGTCCTTGAGGCGCCGACGCCCCCCTGAAGGACGGCGAAGTAAAGAATCCTGGCCCAGAGGACCAGGCTTTGGGTTGCCCCTGGAAGGGGCTGGGATCCTGCGCTTTCAGTTCGAAATGCCTTAAATGCCTAAATTGCCTAAAATAAAGGAATTCTGCCATATTTTAGCTTAAAAAACCGGAGCGAAGCGACTCCACAACTCTTGTCCGCCTTTTTTGGCGGATTAGGCATTTCGCACCTCTTGTCCGCCTCTGGCGGATTAGTGCATTTTAGGCATTGCACGACAAATGAAACGGCATAGCCAATTGGTAACTGTTCACGGGGTTGAAAGGATCAAGAAGTTCCATGCCCTCGCACGGTAAGCGTTTACAGGGTGCCGTAGATGCGAGGCGCCGGGCATGCAGACGTACTCTATTGAACTTCAAATGCCAGGGAACAAAGTCACGCCTCGGCGTGATGCCCTGTGAATGCTTACGGCAATTGACTCTGACCATGCCCTGAGGACATGGATTTCAATGGCAAGCTGAAATCCCTCCCGGGGTTCATGCGCTATCTCCATCGGCGCAGCCACTGACCTTGTGGTGGCAGGACGGGCAGTAAAAGTAGTTGGGATAAGGGTCCTTCCCGCAGACCCGGCAGGACCTGCCCGATTTCACTTTCTTTTTCCGTGAGCTGGTGTACCGGTTTTTATGTCTGTTCGTTGCCCCCGCCCCCATGGGGCGCTCTCGGGACGCCATTACTCACCCTTGTCTTCGGAAAGGTTCGCCTCTCCCTCATCCATGGCAGCCATCACCTGATCCAGTTCCCGAATCAAACGCTGAATTTCATCCTGAATTTTTTGAATCGACCGCTTGATGCCATTCATGCTGCTATCCTTCCGTTTCCACGATTGAAAATTGAACATTGAGTATTGGAAATTGAGAATTCACTGGGGTGTTCTCTCGCCGGAACGGGTCAACCTTTCCGGGTCCACCACTGGATGTGGCGGCCTCATGTCAGCGTGTTCAATACCCGACAACCTTCTCTTTTTGTTCCATCCGGGTCTTGCAGCGTATGCAGTACCGGGTCACCGGCCGGGCCATCATGCGGGCAACGGGGATCTCCCGGCCGCATTCCTCACAGGTTCCGTAAACACCGTCTTCGATATCATCCAGCGCCGTCCTGATTTTTCTGATAAGCTTGCTCTCCCGGTCTCGAATCCGAAGCAGCGCGTTGCGGTCACGCTCGAATCCGGCCCGGTCCAGCAGATCCGGCAGGCCTTCCCAGTCCGCAAGAAGCTCGCTGACAGTGGCGTCAGCGCGGCCAAGGAGTTCGTCCCGCCGTTCCTCAAGCATTTTTTTGAAAAATTCCAGTTGCGTGCTGTCCATGGATTCACTTCCAACTGCGAACTGAGAACCGACACCAAAATAGGTCTCTATCCCTTCCCATCGCCAGAAAGAGGGGCTTTAAGAAAAATAAAGAGAAGCAAAAAGCCTGCCACTTTTTGGGCGATCCGGAACCGACGCGTTCTCGTTGTGCCGATCCGGGAAAACAGGGGGGCCGGGGCGCTTTTTCCACGGAGCCGTAAACGGCAATCCCTGGGGACCGACGGAATTCCGGGTTCCGAAAAAAAGACCGCCATGCCGGCGCAGGACCAGACATGGTGCAATTTCGTCTTCGGTGGGGGTCGTTCCGAGGTCGCCGATGCACCAGGGGTCGAACATGGCACAAAGCTTGCTTTAGATATCACACACAATCGGTTGGGGGGCGGATGCACACATGGTCTCCATGAGGCCGGCCGGTTGGGTTGAATACGGCAAGACACAACCGGTAAGGAGAAAAGGCGTCGTGAAACCCGAGATGCTCCCAAACAACCGACAGACGGGCATCGTCATCCCTTCGAACTGGGATGAAAGGGGCAATGTGTTGGAACTGACGCTTCAGACCGACAGCGACGAAGAGTACCTCCTGGAAGGGATCAACCTGGACAAATACATTCAGTCCCGGGTGGAAGTTTTTGGCAGTATCGCCCAATACGATGGCGGGCGAAAGCGCATGCGGGTCCATCAACTTGCCGTCATTAAAGGATACGCGGGAAGGTAAGAATGAAGAACCGAATATCGCTGGTCGTTATGCTGACCTTGATGATGTCCGTGCTGCTGGCCGGCCCATCACCGGCCGAGGAAGCCACGGTCGTCGGCCGGGTGGTTGACACCCAGAACATCATCACCGAGGAAGGCGTCATCTACGAGGTGGCCCTGACCGACCTCGGCGATGAGCTGCTGCTCGACCACGACGGAGACCTGGTCGAGATTATTGGAACCATTGAAGAAAGCGATGGGCTCAAGATCATTACGGTGATCTCATATAATGTCGTTGAAGAGTGATGGTCCTGCAACGCGCAAAGAATCCTGGCCCGAAAACCGCGGCCTTGGGTTGCCCCAACGGACAAATGTGAAGTGATCTAAAGTTGATGCATTCGTAAAGAGTCCAAAATTCCGTCATGCCTGGGCGCCTGCCCCTGCGAAGGCAGGGGGCAGGCATCCAGAACCATTTGAAATGACTGGATTCCCGCCTACGCGGGAATGACGAAAAAAGACGGTTTTCGACTTTTTACGGGGCTGTCAAAGTTCAGCAATGTTGTTTGCAGAGCCCAAACCCCATGGGTAATCGTTCCCTGCCCCCCTCCCGCCCTTTCCGGATGCCTGCCGTTTTTCCCCCATTCGAGTTGAATCGTAAGAAAATGACGACCGTTCCTAAAAACGGGCGGCCAAGCACATCTGTGTTGCATTCTTTTCCAAGGATCTGTAAAGGTGACCGACTGGCGCGATTCACCGCCATGGAAGCGGCAAAATCGACGGAGCCATCCAACGAGATTTTGCCGGCCACATGGGACCCGGACCGCTCGGGCGGTCGAGGCTGACTGTAGAACCTAAGTTGAGCGATTGTCGAGGCTTGCCCGCCTTTGGCGTGTTGCCGTAGCTACAAGGAAGATATTTTCCCGCTATAGTCCTTTATGCGGGAAGGCATCTGACGCCGTAGATGCGCTAAGATCGGCAATCCTGAAAGGTTTTAAATTTTGAAAGACAAAATAGATTGTTTATCTTCTAATTTCGTATACTTATAATTTATTTCAAAATTTAAAACGCTCAGTTTAGGTAGAACAGACAAAGGGCTTGATATGAAAAAGAGCATCGTCGTGGCGACCAAGGATCCGGCGGCTCCCCGGACGATTGAGCAGAGCCTGGGCGATCGTTACACCGTGACGATTGCCAGGGACAAATCGCACTTTTTCAAATTGTTTCAGGCCAAACGCCATGAAATCAGCTTTGTGGATATCCATTTCCTGCAATCGACCGACGCCCCGAAACAGGGGCGGGATGCCTGCCGGCAAGCCCTGGAAAAGATTTTCCAGATCTCCCCCGCCGCCGAAATCGTCATCATGGCAGATCAGCGCACCATCCGGGAATCCGTCGATGCCGTCAAGGCCGGTGCCAGCAACTACCTGACCTACCCCATTGACCCGACTGAAGTCGGCTACGTCATCGAAAGCCTCCTGGAAGACCGAAAGCGCCAGTCTGAACTCGACTACCTGCGCGACCAGTTCTGGGACAAGGAGTCGCTGCATTTTGCCAAAACCCAGAGTCCAACCATGGCAAAGGTCTTCGACAAGATCCGGTCCGTTTCATCCACCCGCACAACGGTCATGCTCTATGGTGAAACCGGAACGGGAAAAGGGGTCATCGCCAAGCTTATCCACCGCAGCTCCAACAGGCGGCAGAAACAGTTCATCAGCATTCACTGCGGGGCCATACCGGACACGCTGCTGGAAAGCGAGCTCTACGGACACGAAAAGGGCGCATTCACGGGCGCCGACAAACGCAAACCGGGAAAATTTGAGATCGCCCATGGGGGCACCATCTTTCTCGACGAAGTCGGCACCATTACAGCGTCGGCCCAGATCAAACTGCTTCAGGTCCTTCAGGACCGCACCTTTCAACGGGTGGGTGGGCAAGTCACGCTGGAATCCGACGCCCGGGTGGTGGCAGCCACCAATGCCGACCTGAAAAAGATGTCCGAAGCCGGAGAGTTTCGAAAAGACCTGTACTACCGGCTCAATGTCTTTCCCATCGAAGTGCCTGCCCTGAGAGACCGCAGGGAGGACGTTCCCCTGCTGGTCGACTTTTTCCTGGATCGACTCAACACCCTCTACGATAAGGAGATCCGAAAGGTTCACCCCATGGTGATGGAGGCCCTAAAAACATATGATTGGCCGGGCAACATTCGCGAGTTGGAAAACCTCATGGAACGCTCCTACATTCTCGAAAGCACCCCCGTCCTTTCGCCCGAGAGTTTTCCCGGTGAGTTGTTTGCCGCCAATACGGCCTGCGCCCAGGTCCCGTTCAATTCGCACCAGGGCCTGGCCGAGGTTCGCGCCCGGGGCGTGGAAAATATTGAACGCCAATATCTCAAGGAAGTCCTGTCGGTGAACCGGGGGCGGATCGACAAATCTGCCCGGGAGGCCGGCATCAGCACCCGCCAGCTCCATAAGCTGCTCAAGAAATACGACATACGGAAAGAAGATCACAAGTCCTAACAGGGTGTTGAAAAACGTCATGAGCGAAGGCAAGACAAGGCAAAATTCGGCGAAATAGCGGAGTTTATGTTCTATAAATGAGCATATTGAGCCGAATTTTAACGCCGTATTGTCGAGCGCAATAGTTTTGCACCAGCCTGCCTAACCCGCCCCCATGCCCCCAGCCGGGAAACAGGAACCAATGATTCCGGTCCCTCCAGGGAGCGGAACCCGAGCTTCCGACATAATGCCCCTCCAAAGAGAATCCGCTATCATTTCAATCGGTATGAAGTTCTTAAAACCATTGGACATCATGACATCCATCGTAAGGAGACTTGAATGAACAAATCAGAGTTGATCAAAGACATGGCCCCTGATCTCGGCAATGAGAAGGCGGCCGGCATCGCCCTGGACAGCCTGCTGAAGGAAGTCTCGAATCCGGCCTTATCCGTGCAGGGTCTGACCCAACGCCTTGTGGGCCGTCTCGGACATGATTTCGGCCAGGGTCGGGTGGGCGTGAATGGTTCGGGCCAACTGGCCGACGGTGCAGCCGGTCTCGACGGCCAGAACCCCTTCGGCGATGAGTTCCGTGGCGTGGGGACCGATCAGCTGAACGCCCAGCACCCGACCGGCAATCCGGTCGCTGACAATTTTGGCCTGTCCGGCAAGCTCACCGATCACCTGGGCCTTACCCAGTGCCCGGAACAGCACGGTGTCGGCCCGGGCGTCGATCCCCTGCGCTACGGCCTGTGCCTCGGTCAATCCGACGGTGGCCACCTCGGGCGAGGTGAAAATGGCGCCGGGAATCGCAGCGTATTCCATCGTCCGGTGGCCGCCCATGGCATTTTCGGCAGCCACCATTCCCTCGGCCGAGGCCACATGGGCCAGCATGACCCGGTCGGGTCCCAGGACGTCGCCGATGGCATAGACACCATCCACACGGGTAGCCATTCGCCCATCGGCACAAACCCACCCCCGCGCATCCGTTTCCACCCCCAATGTCTCCAGCCCCACATCGTCGGTGTTGGGCGTCCTTCCAATGCATACCAGGACGGTACTGGCCGTCAACTCCACGGGTGCCCGGCCCCGGTCCTTGGGATCCGTGGCCAGCGGCGAAGGGCCGATGGCCACCCGCACCGAACCATCCAGGGGAATCATTGATGTCACGGTCCGGTTGACGTGGCAGGCGATCTTCTGTTTCTTCATCTCCCGGAGAAGCACCTTGGAGCAGTCCGCATCCACCGAAGGCAGCGGCAACAGCCGGTCCAAGGTTTCCACCACCGTCACTTGGGAGCCCAGGGCTGAAAGGATGTAGGCAAACTCACAACCGATCACCCCCCCGCCCACAATGACCACGGATTCAGGGATCGCCTCCAGGTAAAGGGCCTCGTTGCTGGATATGATCCGGCGCCCGTCAAAAGGAAACGCGGGTATCGGGGCCGGACGCGAGCCGGTGGCCAGAATCAGGCGATCCCAGTTCACGGTCTCGGCAGTGCCGTCGGCCAGGGAGACGGCCATTTGCCCGGGCCCCTGGATACGGCCCCGCCCCTGAATACACCGGACACCATGGTGCGCCATCAATCCTGCGATCCCTTTCCTCTGGGTCTGGATCACCTTCTCCTTGCGCTGGTTCAAAACCGCCACATCCAGTTCGGGTGACCCGGACAGCCTCACCCCGAAGGCCGGGGCCTGACGCACCGCCTCGATCCGGTCGGCCGTGGCCTTCATGAGCTTTGACGGAATGCACCCCCAGTTCAAACAGGTGCCACCCAGATGATCGGCTTCGACCAGGGTCACCCGGGCCCCGAGCTGGGCAGCCCGCACCGCGGCAACGTAGCCTCCCGGGCCAGCACCGATAATGGACAAGCAAATGGTCATGGGTCTCTCTCCTCCTTGGATGAAACGGCAAACAATCCCGCGAACCCCAAACCGGATCATGCCTTGTGCCCGCGCATAATATTCGTTAACACTGTTTTAGACGATGAATCAACCGCCCTGGTCGACCCGGACCGAACGCCTGCCGCTATTTTTTCGCATATGATACATATTTACATCAATTATTAAGCTTTACATCAAAATAAATATTGTTTATTGATAGTATCATAAGTTAACCACAGGAGGCAACAGACGTTCCATGAAGATGGACCCCATCAACATCGACATCATCAAGCATCTGAAAGACGGAAGAAAGCCTTACAAAAAAATCGCCGACGATCTATCCATCACTGAAAATACCGTCCGGAGCCGGGTCAACAAACTCGTGGAAGAAGGGGTTCTGGCCATCACCGGCATGGTGGATGCCGAAGCGCTGCCGGGACACCGGGTGGTGATGGTGGGGGTCAAACTCGCATCCATGGATCTGGTGAAAAAGGGAGAGGAAATCAGCAAACTGCGGGGCGTCGTTTCGGTGGCCGTGGTGACCGGAAGGTTTGACCTGATTCTGGTGGTCCTGTTCAAAGAGGGCTTCGGGCTGCTGGAATTCTACACCGAAGACATGGTCCGGGTCGCAGACGTCCGCTCGGTTGAAACCTTTGTGGTCTACAAAGGGTACAACCAGAAGGTTCCGTATATTCTCTGACCACCACGGTCTTGTCGGTCCCGCAAAGCAAAGCCTAAGGTGAGCGATTGTCGAGGTTGCCGCAGAACCAAGGAAGATGTTTTTCCGCTATAGTCCTTTATGCGGGAAGGCATCTGACGCTGTAGGTGCGGTAAGATCGGCAATCCCGAGGGGTTTTAAATTTCGAAATATATAAGGGTAATTGCCCTTAATATTTGCTTCTTATTCTCTTTTTCGAAATTTGAAACGCTCAGTTTAGGTGAAAGGAGTAGATGATATGGAAGCCAAGCATACGCCCCTGCACAACTGGCATATGGCCAGCAGCGCCAAAATGGCCATCTTCGGCGGCTACCACATGCCCGTATGGTATGAGGCCGGCGCCAAGCAGGAACATCTGGCTGTTTTGACCGCCGCCGGCCTGTTCGACACCAGCCACATGGCCCTGGTCACCACCAGCGGACCCGGTGCCCGCGACCTCCTCCAGCGCTGCTTCACCAACGATATGTCCCGTTGCATGGGGGCCGGCAAAAAGCCCTTGAAAACCGGGCGCTGCATTTACGGCGCCTTCCTCGACGAGGCCGGACATGTCATGGACGATGCCATTGTGTTTTACCTGGCAGAGCAGCGCTACCTGATCGTGGTCAACGCCGGCATGGGCGGGGCCATCGCCGGTCATCTGACCCACTGCGCCCGAGACTTTCCCACCGTCCATATGGAGGATCTCACCGACCGGGTGGCCAAAATCGACCTGCAAGGCCCGGCTTCGGCCGAAATTCTTATCGATCTCCTTGATGACGGCCAACGGGTACTGACCGATATGCCCTATTTCAGTTTCAAAGGGCACTTCGACCCCGCGGCACAGGGAGGCAACGCGGTTCGACTGGCCGGCGGCATCCCGATCCTTCTTTCCCGAACCGGCTATACCGGGGAATTCGGATTTGAAATCTTCATTGCCCCGGACCAGGCACGCCGCCTCTGGGCGGCACTTCTCTCCGAGGGCCAAGCCAGAGGGCTGCTCCCTTGCGGTCTGGCGGCCAGGGATTCGTTGCGGACCGGCGCCGTCCTTCCCCTGTCCCACCAGGACATCGGCCCCTGGCCCTTCGTCCATCACCCCTGGCCCTTTGCGCTGCCCTACGATGACGCGGGCATCGGGTTCACCAAGGACTTTATCGGTTCCGCGGCCCTGCTCAAGGCCGATGCGACCCGACACACCCTCCCCTTTGCCGGGTACGACCTGCGCAAAATCACCGCGGACAACAACGCCCAAGTCCTTGACGGCGAGGGCAAATCCATCGGCACGGTCCTGACCTGTGCCACCGACATGGGCATTGATCGAATCGACGGCCGCATTGTGAGCATCACCAGCCCGGATCGCCCCGACGGCTTCACCCCCAGGGGCCTATGCTGCGGTTTTCTTTTCGCTGACACCCATCTGCCACCCCAGAGCGAAGTCTGGCTCAAAGACCACCGACGAACGGTCAAAGTGGAAATTGTCAAAGATATCCGGCCGAACCGGACGGCCCGGAGGCCCATTCACACCATGCTTTAGAAAGGAGGAAGTCGATGAAAGAGATCAGCCAACTCAACCTGCCCGAAGACGTCCGTTACGCCGAAGACCACGAGTGGGTTAAAAGCGAAGGCGAGACGGCAAAGATCGGAATCAGCGACTATGCCCAGGACCAGCTCGGCGACGTGGTCTTCGTGGAACTGCCCCAGGTGGGCGACGCACTGGAAAAAGGGACGGAATTCGGCACCGTGGAATCAGTCAAGGCAGTATCGGAACTTTTCATGCCCGTGGGTGGCGAAATCGTTGCCGTCAATACCGCCCTGGAAGAGGCCCCGGAACAGGTCAATACCGATCCCCACGGACAGGGCTGGATGATTGAGATCAAACCGGGCGATCCCGCCGAAATAGACGCCCTCATGGATAAAGCCGCCTATCTGGCCATGCTGAAAGGATAAGCCATGCGATACCTACCCCATACCCAGGAAGACATCGACGCCATGCTCCAGGTGGTGGGGGCCGACAGCCTGGATGCGCTCTTTGCCACCATCCCCGAGAGCTGCTGCTGCCGGCTGGCGATGGACCTTCCCGAACCGCTGAATGAATGGCAACTCAACGATCACATGGACCGCCTGGCGGCTCAAATGGCCACGGCGCCCCAATACAAAGTGTTTCTCGGCGCCGGCAGTTATGATCATTTCATACCGGCATCGCTGACCTATGTGCGCAACCGCAGTGAATTCGTCACCTCCTATACACCGTATCAGCCGGAGATCAGCCAGGGCACCCTTCAGGCCATCTACGAGTACCAGACCCTGGCCTCGCGCCTCATGGGGATCGATGTGACCACCGCCTCCCACTACGATGGCGCCACGGCCCTGGCCGAGGCCCTTCTCATGACCGTCCGCAAGACCGGACGAAAACGGGTGGCCGTCTCCAGCCTGGTCCACCCCCATTACCGCCGGGTGGTGAAAACATATTTTGACCCCACCGGCTACGAAGTGGTGGAGCTGCCCTACACAAAAGACGGGGTCACCGACCTTTCGGCCGTAGACGGTCTGGATGATCTGGCCGGCGTGGCCATCCAGAGCCCCAACTTCTTCGGCTGCATCGAGGATCTGGCCGCGGCGGCGGAAACGGCCCACAACAAAGGCGCCCTTTTCGTGGCCGCCTTCACCGAAGCCCTGGCCTACGGTCTGCTCAAGAGCCCGGGCAGCCTCGGGGCGGACATCGTCTGCGGCGAAGGCCAGAGCCTGGGACTCGCCCGCTCCTTCGGCGGCCCCGGACTCGGCATGTTGGGCAGCAGCAAGGCCCTGGTGCGCAGCCTGCCCGGGCGGCTGGTGGGCAAAACCACCGACCTTTCCGGCCGGCCCGGCTTCGTGTTGACCCTGGCCACCCGGGAGCAGCACATCCGCCGGGAAAAGGCCACCAGCAATATCTGCACCAACGCCAGTCTCTGCGCCCTGACGGCCGTGATGTTCATGGCTTCGGTGGGGGGCACGGGGTTTCGAAACCTGGCCCAACTCAACTGCGACAAGGCCGAATACCTCAAGGCCGGACTCGCCCGGGCCGGACTCGACCCGGCGTTTGATACACCGACCTTCAATGAATTCGTCGTCCGGGCGCCGGCGGGCTTTGACGCCGTCTACCAGAGGCTGCTGGAAAAAAAGATCGTGGCCGGACTTCCCCTGGCGCCGTATTATCCGGAACTCTCCGACCGCTACCTGCTGTGTGCTACGGAGACCGCATCACGAGACGACATGGACACGCTGGTGCAGGAGGTGACATCATGATGGATTCCCAAGGCACAACCGGCCTCATCCTCAACGAACCGTTGTTGTGGCAGCGGGGCGGCAAGGGGCGCAGCGGCTATTGCCTGCCGGCCCAGGACGTCCCGGTCCGGCAACTGGATGCGGCCCTGTGCGGCGACGGACCTGATTTTCCGGATCTTTGCGAAGTGGAAATGGTGCGCCATTTCACCCGGCTATCCACCTGGAATTTCGGCGTCGATACCGGCATGTACCCGCTGGGGTCGTGCACCATGAAGTACAACCCCAAGACCAACGAACGCCAGTCCGGCCTGCCCGGATTTTGCGGGGCCCACCCCCTGCTGCCGGCCGGGCTTTCCCAGGGACTGCTTCAAATGATGAGCGAACTGGAACGCTACCTGGCCGAAATCACCGGCATGGACGCGGTCTCCCTTCAACCCGCCGCCGGCGCCCACGGCGAACTGACCGGCATGATGGTCATTTACGCCCAACTGGCGGCCAGGGGGGAGCGGCGAACCAAAATCATCATTCCCGACACGGCCCACGGCACCAATCCGGCCAGCGCGGCCCTGTGCGGGTTCCGTCCGGTGCCCGTGGCGTCCAACGCCGACGGCATTCTCGATGCCGAAGCCATCGCCGCTGTCATGGACGAAGAGACCGCAGGCATCATGGTGACCAACCCCAACACCCTGGGACTCTTCGAGGAAAACATTCAATCCATCGCCGAAATCGTTCACGACAAGGGGGGGCTGGTTTACTGCGACGGGGCCAACATGAACGCGGTGATGGGCATCGTGGACATGGCGGCCATCGGCATCGACGTCCTTCACCTGAACCTTCACAAGACCTTCTCCACGCCCCACGGGGGGGGCGGGCCCGGTGCCGGCCCCATCTGCGTGACCCGTGCCCTTGAGCCCTTCCTGCCGGTTCCCAGAGTCGTCCGGACCGATGCCGGATACGCCCTGAGCGAAGACTTTCCCCGGTCGGTGGGCAAACTCTCCGCCTTTCACGGCCAGGTGGGGGTGTTGATCCGCGCCTACAGTTACATTTTAAGCATGGGCCCTCAGGGGCTGAAAAAAAGCAGCCAGCTGGCCGTGTTGAACGCCAATTATATTCGGGAAAAGCTCAAGGACGTTTTCCATCTGCCTTACGACCGGCCGTGCATGCACGAATGCGTCTTTTCAGACAAGTATCAGGCCGAACACCATGTGGCGACCCTGGACATGGCCAAACGCCTGATGGATTACGGATTCCACCCGCCCACCATTTACTTTCCGCTGGTGGTTTCCGGCGCCATCATGGTGGAGCCCACCGAATCCGAATCAAAGGAGGACATCGACGGGTTCATCGCGGCCATGCGTGCCATCGCCGAAGAGGCCAAAACCGACCCCGAGGCCCTGCACGACGCACCGGTCAACACCAAAGTGCGCCGGCTCGATGAAACCGGCGCTGCCCGGAAGCCGTGCCTGACGGGTTAGCAACACGGGAGTAGACCAACCCTCCCCTGCGGGGTGCTGCGTTCGGATTGTAGGGTCGCCCTTTATGGGTGCCCTGGGTGGAAAACCCGAAACGGCGCCGATGGGATCGCCCGTTTTGATGAAACAAGGGCAACCACAAGGGATTGCCCCTACAGGCCGTATCCATGGCAAACACCGGGGTAAATTGTGAAGTAATCCGGGAGGGGATGAACCCCTCCCCTACCTGGAACGTTGAACGTTGAGCGTTGAACAAGACAGTTGGTTTTTCATCGATCTGGGCACCATGGCCTACACCGAGGCCCTGGACCTGCAACATGCCCTGGTGGCCGCCCGCAATGACGGCCGCCTGAAACAAGATGTTTTACTCATCGTGGAACACCCGCCGGTCTTCACCCTGGGGCGTCGGGGCGGCCGGGAGAATCTTTGCGTCAGCGAATCCTTCCTGGCAAGGCAGAAGGTGGCGGTGGTCCAGGCTGAACGCGGCGGGAACATCACTTACCACGGCCCCGGCCAGTTGGTGGCCTACCCCATCGTGGATCTGGAAAGACGGCGGATGGGGGTGGCCGATTATGTCACCCTTCTGGAAGAGGCCATGATCCGCACGGCCGCGGACTGGGGCGTTTCCGCCCGGCGCGACCGGGTCAACCGCGGCGTATGGATGGGGGATAAAAAACTGGGCAGCATCGGCGTTGCCGTGCGACGGGGGGTAAGCTTTCACGGGTTGGCCTTAAACGTCGATCCGTCCATGGAACACTTCTCCTGGATCACCCCCTGCGGCCTGGCAGGCGTGGCCATGACCTCCCTTCGGCAGGAGAGTGGCAGCGACAATCTGTCCATGGCAAAGGCGGGCCAGGCCCTTGCCCGCCACATGGCCGACCTTTTCGATGTCGAAATGGAAGAGATCGGCGTTGAAGCGCTGCTGCGGATCGTAAATTCATGAAGGGTCCGAGGATTCAAGGGGCCAAGGGGCCGAGTGAAAGAACAAAAACCCCAAAGCCGTCACTTGCCTCGGGGTCGAAATCGCTATCGAATGCATTCCATTATAGACCCCCGATGGATTTCGATTGCGATCCCGATCCAGATTTTGATTTGGATGTTGGAGCCGAGGGAAGAAGGTCCCCAACGCTTCCACTTGAACCCTGGAATCCTTGAACCCTTTTCCTTAAGGACCCCCATGCCCAACCCGTCTCGCACCCCCAAACCGCCCTGGCTGCGCCGACGCCTGCCCACCGGGCCGGTCTACGAAAAGGTCCGGGCCATGATCGCCTCGGGCCACCTGCACACGGTCTGCCAGGAAGCCCATTGCCCCAACCAGTGGGAATGCTTCTCCCACCACACGGCGACCTTCCTGCTTCTCGGGGACCGTTGCACCCGCAACTGCCGGTTCTGCGCCGTGGCCCACGGCCCCCAGGGCGACCCGGACCCCAACGAACCGGATCGGGTAGCCAAGGCCGCCGCGGCCATGAATCTGCGCTATGTGGTGGTCACCTCGGTTACCCGCGACGACCTGCCCGACGGCGGCGCCTCTATTTTTGCCGATACCATTCGGGCGATCCGCAAAAGAATCGAGGGGGCCAAGGTGGAGGTCCTGATTCCTGATTTTCAGGGAAACGCCGAGGCCCTAAAGACGGTGCTGGAAGCCGAACCGGACGTGCTCAACCACAACCTGGAGACCGTGTCACGCCTATACCCGACAGTCCGTCCCGAGGCCAATTATGAGCAATCCCTCGCCCTGATCAAACGGGTGAGCGACTGGGCCCCGCAAATCCCCGCCAAGTCAGGCCTGATGCTCGGCCTGGGGGAAACCGCCGCCGAGATCCAACTGGCCCTGGCAGACCTGCAACGCGAGGGCTGCCGCCTGCTGACCCTGGGCCAGTATCTTCAGCCGACCAAGGCCAATCTTCCTGTTTACCGTTTCGTCCCCCCCGAAGAATTCGACCAATGGAAAGAGATCGCCCTGGACCTGGGATTCCACCGGGTGGCCAGCGGCCCCTTTGTCCGAAGTTCCTATCATGCCGAAGACATGGTCAAAACCGATTCGGGCGAGGGAAACAAAGCGATCTAGTGTCCACCCACCATCGGCATCGCCCATTGACTCTGACCATGCCCTGAGGGCATGGATTCCCAGGGCGCATGGAAAACGCCCCGCAGTTGGCGCATTGCCACCCGGCATCGGGAGACTGACCCTCGGCCTGAGCCCCCATTTTTAAGTCCGCCACACCTATGGGCGGGGCGACATAGAAATACCACCTAAACACTATTAATGAAAAATATATTCTTATATAATTTTACTTAAAAAAAATTTGTTGACTTTCTTTTTTTCATTTATCATTATGAGAAAGGATCTTTCACAACCCCATGAGGAATCGGCAATCATGGCCAAAGACAAAATCGACACCATCGACAAGGACCTGATCTGCCAGCTCATCGAGGACGGCCGCATGCCCGTGGGGCAGATCGGCGAAAACCTGGGCATCACCACACCCACGGTCCGCACCCGCCTCAAGGCCCTGCTCGGCGCCGGCGCCCTGAAGGTGGCCGGCCTGGTGGACGCCTTCAAGGCCCGGGGCCTCACCACGGCCCTGGTCGGCATTCGCCTCGACACCTACCAACTGGAAGAAAAATTAGAGGAGATCGCCAGGCTGGACCAGGTCCACTGGGCCTGCGTGGTAACCGGTCAGTACGACATCATCGTGGAGGTGATTTCAGCCGACGGCATGGTGGGGCTGCACCGGTTTCTATCCGAACAGCTCTACAAAGTCGGTGGCATCAAGTCCAGCGAGTCCTTTGTGGTGATGAAATCCACCCGCAAATGGCTCCTGCTGCCCGAAGGGATTCAAAGGGAGCTTGAATCGATCCCCATGACCATCGGCGACTGACCCGGTTTCTTGCCCGTTTTCGAGTAAAAGGCATAGCCAATTGACTCTGACCATGCCCTGAGGGCATGGATTCCAATGGCGAATTGAAACAACCCAAAAATAGGGAGGGCATCATGATTGTCGGCATCTTAAAAGAAATCAAGACCGAAGAGAACAGGGTATCCATGACCCCGGCAGGCGTCGAAGTCATGAAACAGAACGGGCACACCGTTTTGGTGGAAAAAGCCGCCGGCCTGGGCAGCGGCTTTTCCGATGAAGCATACACCAAGGCCGGGGCGGAAATGGTGGCCACGGCAAAGGAGATCTTTGATCGGGCCGAAATGGTCATGCACGTCAAGGAACCGTTGCCGGCCGAGTACGGCCTGATCCGAAAGGACCAGATTGTCTTTACCTACCTGCATCTGGCCGCGGCCGAAGAACTCACCCACACCCTCATCGCCTCGGGATCGATCAACATCGCCTACGAAACCATTCAAAAAACCGACCGGTCCCTGCCGCTGCTCACCCCCATGAGCGAAGTGGCCGGCCGCATGGCCATCCAGCAGGGGGCTAAATTTCTCGAAATGCCCCAAGGCGGCCAGGGCGTGCTGCTGGGCGGCGTTCCCGGCGTGGAACCGGCCACGGTGGTGGTCATCGGCGGCGGGGTGGTGGGCACCAACGCCGCCAAGATGGCTTGCGGTCTGGGGGCCAAGGTCTATCTTCTCGACATGAACCTGGACCGGCTGCGGTATCTCGCTGACGTGATGCCGGCCAATTGCTTTACCCTCATGTCCAGCCCGGCCGCCATCCGGAAACTGGTCAAAGTCGCCGACGTGGTGGTGGGCGCCGTGTTGATTCCCGGCGCCAAGGCACCGCGACTGGTCACCCGGGACATGCTCGCCACCATGAAAAAAGGCTCAATCCTGGTGGATGTGGCCATTGACCAGGGGGGATGTTTTGAAACCTCCAAGGCCACCACCCACACCGATCCGGTCTTTGTCGTCGACGGCGTGCTCCACTACTGCGTGGCCAACATGCCCGGCGCCGTGGCCAAGACCTCCACCCTGGCCCTGACCAATGCCACCCTCCCCTATGCCGTGGAAATCGCCAACAAGGGATGGAAAAGGGCCATGGCCGAAAACAAGGAGATCCGCCTGGGAGCCAACGTGATCCAAGGCAAGATCACCTACAAGGGCGTCTCCGATGCCTTTGACCTGGAATACACCAACATCGACACCCTGCTGTAATCGGCAAGCGGAAAAACACCGTGCGGCGGACCTGACAACGGACCGCCGCACGCTTTATTAGAGGGGGTGTTTGAGACATCAATGATTTACAGACCACGTGCTTTTCGTTATATTGCCGTCCTGATGCACGAGGCAAGGCAGCCGATTCTTGACAGACGGAGAGATGTGACGTGACGCAGTTGAATACGCCCCTGGGTTGGGCTGAGATCGATCTTACCGCCATCGCCCACAACATCGGCGAGCTCCGCCGGTGCATCGGGGACGGCCCCCGGTTCATGGCCGTGGTCAAGGCCGACGCCTACGGCCATGGTGCCGAACGAGTGGCCAGACAGGCCCTGTCCGCCGGCGCCCAGTGGTTGGGCGTGGCCCGCATCGACGAAGGGATTGCCCTGCGTCGGGCCGGACTCGACGCGCCGATCCTGATCTTCGGATACACCCCCCCCGCACGGGCCATTGATCTTCTGGCAAACGATCTCACCGCCACGGTCTTCGCCGGCCCCGTAGCCGAGGCCTACGCCCGAACCGCTGTTTCAGAGGGAAAAACCCTGAAGGTGCACCTCAAAGTGGATACCGGCATGGGGCGGCTCGGCCTGGTGGCAGGCCTTGAGCAGATCTCTCTCACCGGCAAGGCGGTGACCGGAAACGCCCTGCGGGAAGTCGAGACCATCGCGGGCTTAAAGGGACTGGCCCTGGAGGGAATATTCACCCATTTTGCCGCCGCCGACAGCACCGACAAGACCTATGCCCATGCACAGCTCGAACGGTACATGGATTTTCTCGACAACCTCGGCCGGATAGGCATCGAGATTCCGCTGCGCCACACCGCCAACAGTGCGGCCATCATCGACTTTCCCCAGTCGCATCTGGACATGGTACGGGCCGGCATCGCCATGTATGGCCTGCCGCCGTCGGACGAGACCAACCTTAGCCAAGTCACATTGAAGCCGGCCATGGCCTTGAAGGCACGCATCATCCACCTGAAACAAGTCCCGGCGGCATTTCCCGTCAGCTACGGCATGACCTGGCACTCGACCCGTCCCACCACCATCGCCACGGTGCCCATCGGCTACGCCGACGGATTCAGCCGCCTGCTCTCCAACCGGGGCGAAATGCTGGTCTGCGGCCGCCGCGCCCCCATCGCCGGCAGGGTCTGTATGGACCTGACCATGCTGGATGTGGGCCATATTCCCCAAGCGAGTGTGGAAGACGAGGTGGTGCTCATCGGTCACCAGGGGGAAGATGCCCTGACCGCCGAGGATCTGGCCCGGCACGCCGGAACCATCAACTACGAGGTGGTCTCGGCCATCGCGGCCCGGGTGCCACGGATTTATATCTCCTGACCGGCGGCCAAAGACACCATCGGCGCTCGGTTTTTTATACCTGTTCACGGGGGTGAAACGCTTGAGAAATTTTAAAACCCTTGCACGGTAAGCGTTTACAGGGTGCCGTAGATGACGGCGCCGGGCATGCAGACGTCTGACGACATCATCCTGCAGATCCTGTTCATCCTGTCGAAATTTTTTCCCAAAATTGGATCATGTCTTTTTTCACGACCCCCGACAATTGCCGCATTTTTTTCAAGCTGACCGGCTCCGATTCACCCCTACGCACCATCGTCTTTCTAAACGGCCTGTCCCAGACCACCCTTTACTGGCACCCCTTTGCCCGGAAGCTGGCTTCGCGCTACCGGATCCTGTGCTACGATGCCCGGGCCCAGGGGCAAAGCGACATCGGCCACCTGCCCCTGACCCTTGAAAACCACGCCCAAGACCTTCTCCTTTTGATGGATCACTTGGATATTCACCAGGCCGTCCTGGTGGGACTGAGTCACGGGGCCTATGTGGCCTGCGCCGTTGCCGCTGCCACGCCCCAACGCACCGCCGGAATTGTCCTGTCCGGAGCGGCCGATGCGCCCAGCGACAACAGACTCGGTGCCCTGCGGCAATGGCAGGCTGCCCTGGCAATCGGCGGACTGAGCGACCTGGCCCGCAAATTCATTGAATCCGCCTTTGGAAACGCGTTTATAGCCCGCCACCACCACCTGCTGCCCGCCATGGAAAAAACCCTGGCCATGCGAAACCGCTCAGATGCCCTGGTCGCCCAGTTCACGGCCCTGCATCACTACCCCCCCTTGAGTACCTTCACCGGAAAAATCAACACACCGGCCATGGTCATGTGGGGCGACCAGGACCGGTTGGTCAGTCAAGACGGGGCCCATGGCCTGGCCCGGCGACTGGGGGCCACATGGGTCCCCCTGCCCGGCATCGGCCACAGCCTGCCGGTGGAGGCGCCCGAGGCATTTAATCGGCATTTGGGCGAATTTCTGGCCGGCCTCGATACCTGAAAGATGTCCGTGCGACGTCTGAGCCCAAGAATATGGCGTCATGGAAAGAAACACCAACTCGGATTCCTGTTCGAGGCCCCCGCACGCCTTGTGCCTGCAACGGATTCTGATATACTGGAGGCACCACGCCCGCTTTGACCTCGACTTCGATCTTGTCAGTTCTCCACTTGACGGACGTCACACGTTTTGATTCCGCCTGAAAAGACAGCGGTAAAAAGCCCGACTCAAGAATAATTGTCGGAAAATGAGGTGATCAGACCGGTACAATAGTGTGAAAGGATTCGGCAATGCTGAAACATGGGAAAAACAGCAGGCTATTGATCAAAACCGCCATCACATCATTTTTATTCATTTTTATCGTGCCGATGGACATGGGTGCCGCTGAATCAAAGGGCGCGCTTCCCCGCTCGGGCGGTGAACTTGTGGTGAGCCTCTATGCAACGCCGCCCCATTTGAATCCGGCCGTTCAATCCGGCCTGGCCACCTCATTGCCAGGCGCTCAAATTTTTGCCGGGCTGCTTCGGTTCGATAACCAGTGGCACCCGCATCCCTACCTTGCTGAAAAATGGGAGATCTCAAAAGACGGTTTGTCGGTTTCGCTGAACCTGGTCAAGAATGCGGTTTTTCACGATGGAAAGCCCATCACATCCGAAGATGTGGCCTTTTCCATCATGACCGTCAAGGCCCTGCACCCTTTCAAATCCATGATGGCTCCGGTGGAACGGGTGGATACGCCGGATCCCCACACGGTCGTCATTCGTTTGAAAAATCCCCATCCGGCAATCCTGCTGGCCATGTCGCCAGCCCTCCTGCCGATTCTCCCGAAGCATATCTATAAAAGCGTGGAAAATGTAAAAAACCATCCGGCCAATATGAAACCGATCGGATCCGGCCCTTTTAAGCTGGAGGCCTTTGTCCCCGGAAAAGAAATTCGGCTGATAAAAAACAACGACTTTTTTATCAGGGGTCGTCCCTACCTGGATCGCCTGACCATCAAGATTATCCGCAATACATTAGAAGAGGGCCTGGCTATCGAAACCGGCGCCGTCCATATGATGGTGAGTTTTCAGGATTTGAGCGAGTTAAATCATCTGCGAAGCCTGGATCATCTGGTGGTCGTTAAAAACGGGTTCAAAGGCATCGGGCCGATATACTGGCTCGCTTTTAACCTTCAGAAAAAACCGTACAATGATGTGCGGGTCCGCAAAGCCATCGCCTATGCCATCGATCGCAAATTCATTGTGGACGCAACGTTTAAAGGAGAAACCGTCATTGAGACCGGGCCGATTTCATCCGGCAATCCATTTTACTCATCCGATGTGAATCTGTATGAACAGGATTTTGAAAAAGCCAACCGGTTACTGGACGAAGCTGGGTATCGCCGTGACGAAACCGGGAAGAGATTTTCTTTTCGTATAACATACATGCCTGAGAAAACGGGGATTAACCAAAAAATAACTGGATACCTGCGAGAAGTCTTTTTGAGAAACCTGGGGGTGGAAGCCATCATCGAGCATCCTGAAAATTTCAATGAATGGGTTCAAAAAGTGTCCAACTGGGAATTCGATGTGACCATGGACGATGTGTTCAACTGGGCAGATCCGGTGATCGGGGTTCACCGGACCTATTTGAGTTCAAATATCCGCAAGGGCGTTATCTGGTCCAATACCCAAGGGTATCGCAATCCGGCGGCAGATGCACTCATGGCGCAGGCCGGTTCGGAGCTTGACTTTAAAAAACGGTATGCACTGTATCGAAAATTTCAGAAGATCATCATTGACGAGCTTCCGGTTTACCCCCTCTTTCAGCCTTTTTTTGCACTCGCCTATCATAAAAACCTTGGCGGAACCAATCAAAGCATCTGGGGGTTGATGACGCCCCTGGATACGGTCTATTGGAAACCAGTGAGCCAATGAAATTATTTTGGAAAAAAATTGCCCCGGGAATCTCGCTCAAGGTGTCCCTGGGGCTGGCTGTGATCATCCTGGTAGCATTTGTTTCCAACGGCGTGGCCAAACGCTATTTTGACAAATCCGCGGCTCTGTTCCAGACGATTTCCAAGGAACAGCTCCCGCTGCTCATTGCCGCCTCTAAACTGGCAAAGGAAGTCGAAGGGTTGATCTCCAACGGGTCTGATCTTGTTCTTACTGAAAATTCTCTTCTCCTTGAATCGCTTTCACATAAAATAGCGATGGACCTTAAAAAAATCCAGGGCCTCATCGCTGAATTGAAGGCGGCAAAGGTGGCTGAGGCGCCGGATCTGTCAAGACGAATTCAACAAATCTTTAAGAATTTGCAGGATCTTACGGACCTGAGAGAAGAGGGTGTTGAAACTGACCGACGAATCCTTCAAATTTCCATTCATATGCGGCGGACATCGGAATCGCTAATTCTGGGAAGTGAACCACAGCAGGCGGCATCGTCACGCCACATTCGAGAATTGTTCATACAGATATTCAGCCTGTTGCGGGATGTACCCAACATTTCGGACAGCCAGCGACTGGAAGAATATCAGAGCCAGATCCTTGAATTAGAAACAGTGATTGAGGATGCATTGCGGAAAGGGCATTTTGAAGCCTCGCCATTCACGCACTATTCCAGCATCCTGGAACGCTATGGCGCAGGCGGTGAAGGCCTACTGGCCCTGGCTGAAACCCATTTGCGACGCAAAACAGTTATTCAGGACAAGCTGACTCAAATTTCATTTTTGTCAGGTGAACTGGTCAAACAAACCGAACAGGTATTTTCAAAGGTTTCCGAGGCGATCCAACAGCAAAGTCAAAAAGTCACCGAAGAGATAGAACTGATCGGAAGACTCTTCCTGCTGATTCCGGTAGTCATCGTCATCAGCGCCATCCTTATTTTTATGTTTATCCGCCGTTCGGTCATCGGCCGCATTCTGGTCCTTGAGCAGTGCATGCAAGCCCATGTGGATGGAAATCCCATTCCCATTCCCGTTGAAGGAGCGGATGAGATCGCGAGCATGGCGCAATCGGTTTCCTACTTTGTCGAAAAACGCAATGAATACGAAACCACCCTGCAGGATGCCCGACGGGCCGCGGAAAAGGCCAACCAGGCCAAAAGCCTGTTTCTGGCCAATATGAGCCACGAGCTGCGCACCCCGCTCAATGCCATTTTGGGATTTTCCCAGCTCCTGACCCGAAACAAGACCCTTTCCTCCCATGACATGGAGTATCTCGACACCATCCGTCGGAGCGGCGACCACCTGCTCTCTCTGATCAATCAGGTCCTGGATCTTTCCACCATCGAAGCGGAGCGGGTGATCCTGAAGGAATATGATTTTGACCTCTACGGTCTGCTGGACGAAATGGAGGACATGTTCCGAAGCCCCGCCGCAAATAGACAACAGGACTTCTTTTTTGAACGGGGAAACAAGGTCCCTCGATTTATTCGAACCGACCCGGTCAAGCTCAGGCAGATACTCATCAACCTGTTGAACAATGCCTTTAAGTTTACGGAAAAGGGCCGTATCACCGTGCGCGTGGACGTACAGGAGAAAAATAGCCAATCCCCTGACGGGTCGGGCGCCCTTCTGGGACTCCTTTTTGAAGTGGAAGACACCGGACCCGGGCTCGCCCCCGAAGACGTACCGAAAATTTTCGATGCCTTTGAACAGGCAGAGGCCGGTCGTCTGGCCATGGAAGGGACAGGGCTGGGTTTGACCATCAGCCGGCGGTTTGTTGAACTCCTGGGCGGTCATCTGAGCGTGGAAAGCGAGGTCGGCAGGGGGGCATCGTTTAAATTTGACATCGGCGTCAAGGTGACTCAGACCGTGGCAACGGAAGCAATTGCAGCCCTTCCAAAGGTCGTTGCCCTGGAACCGGGGCAACCCCGATACCGCATTATGGTGGTGGATGACAACGCCACCAACCGACTGCTCCTTGTCAGACTTCTTGAGACCTTCGGGTTCGATCTGAAGAATGCTGAAGACGGGAAAAAGGCTCTTGACCTGTATAAAAAATGGCGTGCACACCTTATTTTCATGGATATGCGGATGCCTGTGATGGATGGCTTTGAGACCACCAGACGGATCAAATCCGCGGATAAAGGCGGTCAAACAACGATCGTTGCCGTCAGTGCCAGCAGTTTAAAAAGTGAAAAGGAGGCGATTCTGGCCGCCGGATGTGATGACTACATTGCCAAACCATTCCAGGAGGCAGATATTTATGAGGCATTGGAAAGACACCTGGGGGTCCGTTGGGTGTATGAACACGAGTTCGGCCCTGAAGAACGGCCAACCGCCGACGGGCCGGACGACTGGCAAAAAAGGATGTCCCCTCTCCCGGTTGAATTGCGGGAAAGACTGGAAGATGTGGTGTCGCGTGCGGATATGGCGGCCATTGATCCGTTGATCGTACAAATCGGAGATCATGATCCCCGTCTTGCCGTGAAGTTACAGGAATGGGCATATGATTTCCAATATGAGACAATTTTGACCCTGCTGAAAGGGGCGCACAAGGAGTGACGACAGGATGGGCTTACGCAGCGGAAATATTCTGGTGGTTGATGACACCAAAGAGAATCTCAGGATTCTGGTGGACGCCTTGGGGCATGAAGGATATGTGGTTCGCCCGGCTCTGAGCGGTCAGATTGCCTTGGAAGCTGCCCGGAAAGAGCCCCCTGATCTAATTTTGCTGGACGTCATCATGCCGGGTATGAACGGTTACCAGGTTTGCGCAGCATTGAAAGCGGACACGCATCTCCAGGACGTGCCGGTGATTTTCATCAGCGCATTGGATGAAGTGACTGACAAAGTGAAAGGCTTTTCAGCCGGAGGCGTAGACTATATCAGCAAACCGTTTCAGACGGAAGAGCTGCTGGCCCGCGTCGAAACGCACCTGATATTAAGGAATCTTACAAAGAGGATTGAAGACAAGAATGCCCGTCTTCAGGAAGTAAATGAAGCGCTTCAACGTGCGCTGGATGAAATTAAAACCTTAAGAGGGATTATACCCATCTGTGCCCACTGCAAAAAGATACGCGATGATAAAGGGTACTGGGAACAGATTGAAACATATATCCATCAACATTCCGATGCCGAATTCAGCCATAGTATTTGCCGGGAATGCGCCAAGGTGCATTATCCGGATTTTGACATCTATGACGAGTAAAAAATCCTGGCCCAGAGGACCAAGCTTTGTTTTGCCCCTGGAAGTGGGTGGGGTTACTGGCCCCAGATAAGTGTGGAGTGCCTAAAATGAGCTAACGTTGAGGAGTCGCTCCGCTCCACCAATTTCTATAAATGGATGCCCGCCCAATCTCCGATTTCCGGTGTTGTGAAAAAATACAAGGATGGTGCATTGATAGTGCCACTCAAGTTTATGGATGAAAAGCCGATAAGCTTAACGGTGATGGGAATGGACTCTTAATGCTTGTATAACTGGCTGCAAAAATTGCTGATTAGAAAATTGAAACCCCTAAGAGCTGGCGCCTATATCGAGTCGCTGTTTGTCATAATTGTCCTTGTCAAACACTTTCAGAGCTAAATTCCTGACATTGAAAGGTATAGAAGATTCCAAGTCTCCCCCGGC
>JAEINQ010000047.1 GCA_016342285.1 Desulfobacterales bacterium | reverse complement strand
TAGATCGCGTCATTGGGGGATGGGGGGCAACGCCTCCTCCTCCCTGCATGGCTTTTCATTAACTTTCAACATACGAGACACAACGCGCACAAAAAATATATATTATGATAACAAGCTATTAACTTTGTGCCTTTGTGGTAAATTTGGACTTTTTACGGTTCATCAACCTTGGGGCTCTTTTTTTATTATTCAGATCACCCGATCCAGCACCCAACAAAAAGCCTTGAGTCCCTTGCCGCCCAGGGTTTCATTCAGTGTCGCCAGGGCCTCCATCAGGGGCCCTGCCGTGGACTCGTCCACCGCCGTCGCCACGGCGGCGTTGAAACCCGGCCAGACAGCCGTATCCATTTTCGGCTCGGAGCGCTGGCCGCGCCCCAGGACCCGGGGCCAATGGGTATAGCCCGAGACCCCCGCCTCTTCCAGAAGGCCCAGGACCGCCTCTTCATGAGCCGCATCGCAGACCACCATCACCATTTTCATCTCCATCTTATCGTCCTTTGTTACCGGCATTACGCCTTGCGCCGCTCAAACAGGTAGTAGATGGTCGGTACCAGCACCAGGGTCACCAGCATGGAAACCGACAACCCGCCGAGCATGGTGATGCCCAGCGGGTTCCAGGCCTCGGCGCCAACACTTTTGGACATCGCCATGGGGACCATGCCGAAAAAAGTCGTCAGGGTGGTCATGAGCACCGGCCGCAACCGGCTGCGGCCGGCCGCGGTGACCGCGTCGGCCAGGCCCAGGCCACGTTTTCGCAGCAACAGCGTGTAGTCCAGCAGGACGATGGCGTTGTTGACCACGATCCCCATGAGCATGATGACCCCCATGAACGGAATCATCCCCAGGCTGGTGTCGGTAAAGTAGAAGGCGTACAGGACGCCTGAAAAGGCAAACGGAACCGAAAACATGACGATCAGCGGATCCCTGAGGTTTTCGAACAAGGCGGCCATGACCATGTAAACCAGGACCATTCCCAGAATCAACAGGACGGTCAGGTCGGTAAACGCCTTTTTCTGCTCCTCAACGTCCCCGCCGGATTGAACGGAGATGCCCGGGGGGATGACGAGTCCGGCCAGCCGGGCCGTAACGTCGGCATTGACCGCACCCAACGACCGGCCCGACGTGTTGCCCTCCACCTTGATAATCCGCTGGCGGTTCTTTCGCTCGATTTCAATGGGCCCCTGACCTTCCTTCACCCGGGCCACGGCCTTAAGCCGGATCATCCGTCCATCCGGGGCAAAGATCGGGACCTCGGGCAGGTTGGCCAGTCGGTCCTTGTCCGCTTCTGAAAACCGGGTGAAAATCTTGAAGCTGTCTCCGGAATCGCGGAACTCAGTGGCCTCGGCCCCGTAAAAATAGTTGCGCAGCGTCGCAGCCACCATGGCCACGTTGAGACCGAGGCTGGCGGCCTTTCGCCGATCCACTTCGATCCAGACTTCCGGCCGGGGGTCCTTCTGGGAAATGGTCACGTCCACCAACCCGGGCACGGCCTTGAGTTCCGCTTCGAGCTGTTGGGCAAACCCAAGACTCTGGCTCAGGTCGTAGCCGAGCACTTCCAGACTGATGGGCTTTCGACCGCCCATCAGGGCACTATCCACCCCGCTCTGGGTACCCACCTGAACCTTGGACAGCCCCGGAATGCGCTCGATTTCCCTCCTGAGCCGGTCGGCCACGGCCTCTACCGGCTCCCCCCGCTGGTTGCGGTCGATGATCTTAAAGCGGACTTCGCCGACATTGGGCCCCTGCTCAAAACCGAGGGCCACACCGTAGCCCTCCTCGTCCTCGCCGTCCTTGGCATAGGTATGCCGGATCCAGGCCGGGTCCACCACTTTCGGGATGGTTGAGAGGATTGCCTCGATGACCCGACTGGTCTCTTCAATACGGGTTCCTTCGGCCAGCCGGAAATTCACCGATATCTCGCCAGTGTCAGTTACGGGGAAAAAAGAGGTGGAAAGAAAGGGAATCAGGGAGAGGCTGCTGACAAAAATCGCCAGGGCCAGGAAAATCACTGTCCGGGTGTGGCCGAGCGCCCACCGGAGAAGGCTGCCATAGGCCTGTTCGGCGGCTTCAAACCCCTTTTCGGTCACGGCGTAGAGCCTTCCGAAAACCCCTTTGCGGGTTTTGAGGGTCGTCGGGGTGGCCACCACCCATCGGGCGGTGAGCATGGGGGTGAGCATCAGGGCCGTGACCAGGGAAGCCAGCAGGGTAATGACCACCACGAACCCGAGCTGTTTGAACATGATGCCGGCCAGGCCGGTGAGAAACATCAGGGGCACAAAGACCACCACCGTGGTCATGGTCGAAGCGGTGATGGCCAGGCCCATTTCACTGGCGCCGAAGATGGCCGCGGCGGTCACCTTTTCACCCTTTTCCACGTGCCGGATGATGTTCTCCAGCACCACGATGCCGTTGTCCACCACCATCCCCGAAGCGATGGCCAGGGCCATGAGGGAGACCAGGTTCAGGGTATACCCGAAGAGGTTCAGAAAGATAAAGGCGATCACCAGGGAGCAGGGAATGATCAAAATAATAATAAAGACCGTCCGGATCCGCCTCAGGAAAACCACGGTCACCAGGACGATGAAGCCGATTCCCCACAACAGTGAGGTCCGAAGATTGGTGACTGAATTGATGATGTCTTCGGAGGTGTCGATGAGAATATCGATGCGAACGTCGGCAGGGAGTTGGGGACGGATCCGGTCCAGGCGCGCCTTGATCCGGTCAATGACATCGACGGTGTTCTTGCCGGTCTGCTTTTGAACCATCATCAGGATGGCCGGATCCCCCTCTCCCCAGATGCGCTCCTCCGTGGGCATGTAGCCGTCTTCCACCCGGGCCACGTCCTTGAGGCTGACCGGCCGCTGCTCAAAATAACCGACCACGGTGTTGCGGATCTCGTCCATGTCGGCAAATCGTCCCGGGACCCGCACGAAATGGGTCTTTCGGCCGGTCTTGATATGGCCGGCCGGCACGTTCATGTTCTCCATGTCGAGGATCCGGTTGATTTTTGGCAGGGAAAGATGAAACCCCTCCACCTTGGCCATGTCAAAATAGACGTTGATCCGCCGCTTGAGCCCGCCGTGCAGAATCACGGCCCCCACCCCGGGCACCCGCTTGAGTTCATCTCCGACCTGCTTGTCCACGATGTGCTGGAGCCGCGGCCAGCTCTTTTCCCCTCTCACCGTAATAAACATGACCGGCGCCACGGCACTGCTGAACTTGAACAGCACCGGGGCGTCGGCGTCATCGGGGAGTTTTCGCCGGGAGAACTCCAGTTTGTCCCGAAGGTCGTTGCTGGCCACGTCCAGGTCCGTTCCCCAGTCAAAGTGGCAGGAAATCAGCGACAGGTTGTCCATGGATTTGGAGGTCAAATTGTCGAGGTTGTTGACGGCGTTGACCGAGTTCTCGATAACCTCGGTCACCTCGCTCTCCACGTCCGAGGCGCTGGCGCCGGGCCAGGAGGTCAGGATGGAAATCACCGGTGGTTCGATGTCCGGGTACATGTCGACGCTGAGCCGAAAGGCCGAAAAGGCGCCCAGCAGGGCCAGGGCCAGAAAAAGCATGGTGGTGGCCACGGGTTGGCGAACGGAAAATGCCGGAAGCTTCATTGGCCGCCCCCCGGGCTTTTAGCCGCCTCTTCGGCGGAAGGGGCCACCAGCAGGGCGTCTCCGTCGCGGAGCGTGCCGTGGCCGGAAACCACCACCTCGGCCCCTGGCACAATCCCGTCGAGAATTTCAACAAACCGATCGAAGCTGCCACCTTTTTGAACATTTCTCAGCACGGCCCGCCCGTCGACCACCTCGAATAGAAAATCGCTACCGGTTCCCGGCATACGGATCAGGGCCTCGCGATCCACGGCCGTCACCTGTTTTTTACCCAGGTAAAGCCGGACCCGTGCAAACATGCCGGTCCTTAAATATCCTTCGGCGTTGTCCATGTGAATTTCGATGTCATTGCTGCGGGTCGCCGGACTGAAGGCCGGGTTGACGATGGCCACCCGGTCCGCAAAAACCCGGTCCGGATAGGCGTCGACCCGAATTTCCGCCGCCATCCCCAGAGCGACAAAGGGAAAATCCTTTTCCGTGACAAAGGTGACGATTTTCATCCGGGTTTCATCAGCCAGACGCAGGATAGGGGTGGCGGGGGTTGAAATGGCCCCGGGATCGAGGTACCGGGCGATCACGGTTCCGTCCTCGGGCGCCACCACCCGGTGGTCGTCCAGGGCGATGCGAAGCTGACGGACCACCGCTTCGGCCTGACCGATCCGTGCCTGGGCCAGACGCCGGGCGTCTTCGGCCGCTTCGACCTGGCCGACCAGGTGGTCCAGTCTCTGCCGGGCCACGGCTTTTTCCCCATAGAGGGCCTCCAGGCGCATCCGGTCCTTTTCCAGCACCTTCAGCCCGGCCTCAGCCTGATGAAAACCCGCCCGGGCCGCTTCCAGGCCGGCCTCGGCCTCGGCGATTCGGGCACGAACCGCCCGGTCATCGAGAACGGCCACCAGGTCGCCTTTCTTCAGCCGGTCGCCTTTGTGGGGAAGAATCGCTTCAATGACCTGACCGGGTATTTTGGGCAGGACCACCAGGTCGTTCCAGGGACGGATCTCACCGGTCAGGTCGAGAATCCGTTCAAAGGACTGTCGCCGGGCCCGGGTCGCGGTCACCGGTACGCGCTTTTCCCCTTCCTCGGACGTCATTTTCAGGGTTCGGGCCTTGTACACATTGACCCCGGTAAAGGCGACAAACGCCGCAATGGCCACCGCGGCCAGCACCAAGCCGAGCTTGCCTGTTTTCGGTTCACGATTCTCCATGGGTATTGTCATCCTTTGGCAGGGTCAAACGTTTTTCGTCCCACAGCGCGGTCCAGTTCTGCCCGGGCAGCCTCATAACCGTAAAGGGCGCCATAATAATTGGTTTGGGCCTGGGTTCTGGCCGTGGTGGCATCGAGAACCTCCGTGGAGGTGGCAATCTGCTGCTGGTAGCGCAGAGTGGTGATACGCAGGTTCTCCCGGGCCTGTTCCAGCGCTTTTTCAGCGGTGCCAATGTTTCCGGCGGCCACCTCAAGCCGGATCCGGACATCCATGACCTCCAGGTCGATACTCTCCTGAATGCCCAGCCGGCGTTCCTCCAGCGCCTTTCGCTGGTGCCTGAGCCGGGACACGTCGGCCCGGGTCTTTCCGCCGGTATGAAACAACCACTGGGCCTGAAGGGTCATGCTGGCGTTCTGGGCATTTCTAAAATTGTTCCGACTCGCCCCCGGGTTGTCTCCCTCCTGCTGGTATTGTCCCACCAGGGCCAGTTGGGGATAGTAAACGCTTTGCGCCAGATTGATCCCCTGGTCGATCTGGGTGATGGCCAGGGTCAGGGCCTGGGGTTCGGGTCGCTGGTCCCGGGCGGCCCGTCTCAGGGTGTCCAGTTCCGGAATGAATGTTGATTCCACTGCGATTTCAGCCACCTGGGTGTCCCGGTCCAGGTCGTAACCGATAAGGATATTCAGGGCTGCCACGGCCATGCGGACCCGGCCCTGAACCTCGGCGCGCTGCTGCTCGGCAGCGGCCAGGGCCACCTGGGACTGGAGCAGGTCATTGTTGGGGATCAACCCCTGGTCGTAAAAGCGTTCGGCGTCCTTGACATGGGCCTGAAGGCCAGCCACCGCCTCTTCGGCCACCGCCAGGCGCCGTTGGGCGGCCAGGATCTGAACGTAGGCCAGTCTAACCTGACGGATCACGTCGAGTTCGGCCTGGGCCCGCTCCACCTGTTTTGCGGCAATGCCGGTTTCGGCCATTTTATACCGGGTGGTCAGGGCAAATCCGGTAAAAAGCGGCTGGGTGAGCCGAAGGTACCAGGCATAATTGTCCCGGGTGCCGGTGGGGGCTTCGATCCGCTGGGAGCCGACCGTTAATCCTCCCGGGTTGACCACCGCCTTTGTGAAATACATGAACGGGGTATCGGTCAGGCCGGTATATTGATAGGTGGCCGAAAGATCGGGAAAAAAATCCGATTTTGCACTTGTTTGGGCGGCAACGGCAGCCCGGGAGGCCTCCATGGCCGCCCGTATCAGCCGATTGTTGGCCAGTCCCCGGGTCACGGCCTGGTCAAGGGTGAGCCGGTCGCCGGCCGCGGCGGCGGGGGTCCAGAGCAGCGCCAGAATCATAGCCAGCCCGAGGGCTTTGCCCCCATGGGTCCGTTTCATGGTTTCATCCTCCTTGACGTCCGATACCCCGGACCAGAAGATCCAGGACTTGATCCGCCTCAACCACCGGCTCGGAAGGATGCTCCATCCAGGCCAGCAGCAGGTTTTGGGTGATGCCGTCTAAGGCCAGGGTGTACAGGTAGGGGTCTCCCTGTCGAAAGAGCCCCGCCTCCATGCCGCGCTGGAAGACCTCGGCGACCCGCCTCAGGCTTCCTTGGTACTGGACCTTGAATTTTGTTTCGAGGTTGGCGTGAGGGCCGAATTGGGAACCCTGGGTTTCCGTCATATATAGACTAATGGCCGCGATGTTTTCGGTCCAGACCTCAATGCGCGCCGTCAGGCAGGCTCGAAGGGTCTCCATGCTGTCTTCACCCAAGGCCAGCGCCGACGTCAACCGACGCTCAAAGGCCTCTGCCGTCTGCTCCAACAAGCAATCATAGAGCTCTGACTTGTTGGCAAAGAATTTGTAGAGCTTGCCCACGGAAAATTCGGCCCTCCGGGCGATCTGCTGCATGGTCACCCGGTGAAACCCTTTCTGTGCGAACAGTGCCAGGGCCGCCTCAAGAACTTCGGTCCTCTGTTGAAAAAATTCCCTTTCCTTTCGGGAAAGATCGGTGGTTTTTATGGCCATATTGCGAACCTTTCGTCGAATTATGAACTCAGTGTCATATATTGAATATATATTCGTATTTCAAGCGAAAATATCCATTGTCCATATTCACCTCTCTGTTTCGAGCAATCTTCATACCAAAAGCATTTCGATTCGATTTAATATTGATATCAGCGCGTTAAAAACGTATAAGAAGATTCTTGCCGCCGAGGCTGTTGTTCAAAACAAAAGGCTTGTTGTCAATATGACAAGGCCCCGGTGGCCAGAACCGTGTCAACCCAAACCCTGCCGGAGGTATCCGGCTGGATGGAGCGATCATGAAAAGAGCCAAAATCGTCACCCTTATAAAGTCTGAAGCCCCCCAGGCATCCATCCTCATCAAGGGGTGGGTCCGCACCCGTCGGGATGCCAAGGGCTTTTCCTTTCTTGAAATCAACGACGGGTCCTGCCTGAAGAACATTCAGGTTGTGGCCGACGAAACCATGGCCAACTATGAAGAGATCCGAAAAATTTCCACCGGTTCCGCCGTGACCGTCACCGGCCGCCTGGTGGCCTCCAAAGGCAAGGGGCAGCAATGGGAAGTGCAGGCAGAGCAGGTCGATACCCTCCATCTGGCGCCGGAGTCCTTTCCCCTGCAGAAAAAACGCCATACCGACGAATTTCTACGGACCATCGCCCACTTAAGGCCCCGGACCAACAAGTACGGGGCGGTCTTCCGCATCCGTTCGGAACTCTCCTTTGCCATCCACAACTTTTTTCGTGAGCGGGGCTTTCGCTACGTCCACACCCCGATTATCACCGGATCGGACTGCGAGGGGGCCGGCGAGCTGTTTCGGGTCACGACCCTGCTTCCCGAGGTACCCCGCAACCCGGACGGCACCGTCGATGTCACCAGGGATTTTTTCGGCACCGAAGCCAACCTGACCGTTTCCGGCCAGCTTTCAGCCGAGATGCTCGCCCTCTCCCTGGGCGATGTCTATACCTTCGGCCCCACCTTCCGGGCGGAAAACTCCAACACCCGCCGCCATGTGGCCGAATTCTGGATGGTGGAGCCCGAGATGGCCTTCTGCGACCTGACCGGCAACATGGACCTGGGCGAGGATCTGATCCGGTATCTGACCCGATTTATCATGGAAAATTGCGCGGATGATGTGGCTTTGTTCGCAAACTTCGTGGACAAGGGTCTCATGGCCACCCTGGAGACCATCGCCAACTCGGATTTCGAGCGGATTCCCTATGCCGAGGCTGTCCATATCCTGTTGGGCGCCAGACAGAACTTCGAGTTCGAACCGGCCGACGGCAAAGACCTGCAAAGCGAACACGAACGTTTTCTCACCGAAACCCTTTTTAAAAAACCGGTGATTGTCTATGACTATCCCAAGACCATCAAGCCCTTCTACATGCGCTTAAACGACGACAACGCCACGGTGGCGGCCATGGACGTCCTGGTACCCGGCATCGGAGAAATCATCGGCGGAAGCCAGCGCGAAGAGCGCCTGGATGTGCTTGAAAAAAGGATGGATGAAGCGGGCCTTCCCAAGGAACCGTACTGGTGGTATCTCGACGCCCGACGCTATGGCAGCGTGGAACACAGCGGCTTCGGCCTCGGCTTTGAGCGGATGCTGATGCTTCTGACCGGCATCACCAATATTCGCGATGTCATCGCCTTTCCGCGAACACCGGGGGTAATCGAATTTTAAGTTGAAATTGCACGGGCAATTTTAACTGTTTCGCGGCTTTGCCGCTCTTAAAATAGGGCAAGGCTTGCGAAGCCTGAGGAATGAGGCCGTACTTTCGCGATACGCCGCAGTGACGCAACAATCTGGTTTTCACGTAATCGCGATTTTTGTTTCCTGGCAAGGCCGCACAAGGGTTTCAGCCGGAGTCGCAGGGCACCTGCGTCGAGGATTGAAACCCGCGGAGAACGCCGCCAGGGAGCAAAAAGCGCGGTTACGTTCTCAAGCAGCGGAGTTTGGCCAGGTCTTCTGCATACCCATAGAGGTGCAGCCCCTTGCTCTCCACGATCATCTCCCCGTCGGCCACCCCGATCTCGGCGGCCATGTATTCCTTGAGGTTCTGAATGCCGGCCAGATTGGCTGGCATGCCACCCCACAGGTCCCAGGAGCGGAAATAAACCACAAAGTGCAGCGTGTTGTCCTGAATACGGGTATCGATGCTGCGCAGACAGGGCGGGTCCAGCAGGGCCAGGTCCGTGGGGTGGGCGACCTGGAGGACCATCTGGTTGTTGCGGTGGCCGAAGTTTCGGTAAGTATCGATCACCCACTCGATCTGGTTGAGGTAGAGCTGGCCCTTCTCTTGAAAAACCGCTTTTCCGTCCACCTCCCGGCGGTCGATGATATCGCTGTTGCCCGCTTCCCACCAGGCCAACTTCTGCCCGGCCAACGGTGCCCGGGTCAATCGCTCGCCATAGGTATAGGATTCACCGGACGCTTTTTCGCCGGTCATGAGGTATTCGATATAGGACCGTTCATACCCTTCTCCCCCGTAGATATAGGCCTCTTCAACGGGGTTGGGAATGCCGCAGGCAACCGGAATATCCGGAAGGATCGGCAGGGTGCCGGGGTGTTTCACGTGACCGCAGAAATAATCGTATTCCAGCCGGGTCTGGCCAGCGTAGGAGCCCCTGTCGATGTTGAACCGACGCCCGTTGTCCAGGATATCGTGGACGGCCTGAAACCAGAGGTCCGGCAGATCCCTGGCCTGAATAAAATGAATTTTCATATAAATTTTCTCCGAAAAATTTTTTTAGATATTTCCAATCCAGAAATGAGAATTTTTGTCCAAGGTCAAGGAAATCGGTGCCACTGCGCGGAGGCGTAGCGGGCTACGCCGCACAAGCAGTGGCGCCGATTGACGCCGAGATTGGGCAAAAAGACCATTTCTGGATGGAAATTAGCATCGGCTCCACCCGCATTCGGGGTTTGCGCAAACCACGCACCCACCGGCTCGGTTAAGGACATGGCCGCAGTCCGGACACCGGCTTCGTATCTGAGGCTTGGACCCGCCGGAAAAATGCTGGTCCACCCCTTCGATCTGTTCGGCCAGCCGGCAATACAGATCCGCGTTCTCCATGGCGACCTCCAGCCCTTTTCCCATGCCGGCGGCACAGGAATTGACCTCCACGTTCTTTCCGGCGGAAATGGCTTTGGTACAGGCCGGGCAATCAATGGCCTTCATGCTGCGGATAATGGTTTCAGGCGCAATGCCGGCCCGAAGGCAATAGGACATGAGCACCCCCAGGGCCTTGGTGTTGGCCGCACAACCACCGCCGACCGTACGGATAAACACCTCTATGGCCCCATCCCGGTCAAAATGGGGATCCACGTAAAGATTGCCGCAGGCGGTTTTCATTTTCAGGCTCGGTCCGTTGGTCGCCCGGGGCCGGGCCTTGAGTTCGCCGCGACAAAGCCCGTCTAAAGCCCCCCCGCCGTCCCGGGGCGGCTCGGCATACAGGGCCTGGGCGTCCCGGGATCCGTCCCGGTAAAAAGTGATCCCCTTACACCCTGACCGCCAGGCGGTCATGAAGGCTTCGGAAATTTCGTCCCGTTGTGTCTGGTAAGGCGCATTGATGGTCTTGGAGACACCGGCATCCACACCGCTGTTTTGGAAAGCGGCCTGAACGGCGATATGTTCCAAAACGGCCACCTCGGCCGAGGGTACGAAAAAGTCAGGCAGCTTTCCCTCGCCATGAACCGAAACCCATTCCCGGACGACCCGCGGCATCATCTGGAGTTGTTCCCCATCGAGGCAAGCCTTGGTGTAATTGAGGGCAAAGTGGGGTTCGCATCCCGACGAGCAGTCGGCAATCACGGACAGGGTTCCGGTGGGGGCGATGGATGTCAGGGCTCCGTTTCTCCGGTGAGAGATATCGGTCTCATGGGTCTCAAACACCGGCGCCACCCCTTTTTCCCTGCCCAGGGCCTCACTGGCCTCGTGGGCCGCGGCATGGATTTGCGCCATGACCCGGTTGGCCAAGGAGATTGAGGCATCAGAGCCGTAGCAAAGGTGCATCTTGATGCACAAATCGGCAAACCCCATGATGCCCAGACCGATCTGTCGGGTTTTAAGGGTCATTTCGCGAATCTGAGGCAACGGGTAGTTGTTGACCGAGATAACGCTGTCGAGAAACCGGACGGCAATGGCCACGGCCTCATCAAGATGGTCCTCATCCAGGGCTGCAGGCCCCTGGGTCCAATCTCCCGTGACCATTCGGGACAGGTTGATGGATCCTAAATTGCAGGAACTGTAGGGCAGAAGGGGCTGTTCGCCGCAGGGGTTGGTGGCCGCAATGGTGCCCAGGGCCTTTAGCGGATTGTTGCGATTGATGGTATCGATAAAAACGATCCCCGGCTCACCGTTTCGCCAGGCGCCGTCGACGATCTGGTTCCAGAGTTGGCGGGCGGGCACTGTGCGGCGGACCTTTTTCTTGAAGACCAGTTCAAGGGCGGCATCGGCGGACACGGCTTCCATGAAACGATCCGATACCGCCACGGAAATATTGAAGTTCTTCAGTTTCCCCTCGATTGCCTTACATCGAATGAAGTCCTCGATGTCCGGATGATCAACGCGCAATATCCCCATATTGGCGCCGTGCCGGGTCCCCCCCTGCCGGATAATATCACCGATGGTGTAGTCGAATATCCCCATGATGGCGATGGGACCCGTGGCTTGGCCGTCGGTGGACCGAACCCGATCCCCAGCGGGTCTGAGGGTCGAAAAGTCCATGCCGGTACCGCCTCCATAGGCCTGGACGTCCACCGCATGGGAGAGGGTCTGAAAGATGCTTCGGCGGCTGTCTTTGATGGGGAGCACAAAACAGGCACTCCCGGATCCCTGGTTTCGGCCGAAGTTACGAAGGGTCGGGCTGTTGGGCAGAAAATCAAGGGAATTCAGGGTTTGGCGGTACTTTTTTTGCCACACTTTCCGGCTATCTGCCGTTTTTTCGTCACCAGCCACCTTGGCCGCCACCCGGTCGCATAGCTGATCCCAGGTTTCCCTTTTGGAAAAGTATCTTTTTTCAAGGACTTTCAGGGCATTTTCCGTGATATTCATGGCCCCATTCCTTTAATATTCGGAGATTTTCCGGCGGCCAGACACAACAGGCTGAACCCCAAAGCGTCCAGCCTGTCTATTTTCCATCCATAAATTCACATTTATGAATCGGATGGTTAAATGTCGAGTGTGCTGACCTCAAGGGCGTTGGTCAGGATAAACTCGCGCCGGGGTTCCACCTCTTCACCCATGAGAATGGTAAATATTTCGTCGGTATCCACCACGTCATCCACCCTTACCTGAAGCATAATCCGTTGATCCGGATGCATGGTGGTCTCCCAAAGCTGATCCGGGTTCATCTCACCGAGGCCCTTGTAGCGCTGAACACTGATCCCTCTCTTGCCGTCTTCGATCAATAGATTTAACAGTGCCCGTTTTCCTTCCACCCTTACCGGGTCGTCGGTTTTTTCCACTTGGAACACCTCGTAGTCGGAAGCCTCGAAAGGCATGATCTTTTTTCCAAGGACGAGCAATTTCTGGTAGTTTTCGGAATAAATGAGTCCCCTGCCTATTTTAATGGTCCCGACAGGGCCGGTATCACCGTAGTCTTCGTCCGGGTTGCCGTTTACCGGAGGGGACAATCGAAGCTCAAAAATATCCCGATCCTCGCTCCATAACACGTCCCCGACCTTAAATTCCGCTTGGATCAACCGCTTTCGCAACCCTTCCATCTTTTCTCGATCCTGAAGAAAAGAACGGTTTTCCACATCGGACCGGATCAGGCATTCGATTAGTTCCTCGGGTATGCCCCGGTTTTCCAGGCGTGCCAGGGTCATCATATATTCTGCCAGGTCGCACATGAACAAAAACAGCGTGTGTCCGGAAAGTGTTGTTTCGCTGCCGGCCAGCCGGACCTGTCGCTGTTCGCTGGCCCGCCTGAGCACATGGTCGTTAAACCCCGGCTCGTCCTTAAGATAGATGGCGCTCTTTCCCTTTCCAATTCTAAACAATGGTGGCTGGGCGATATACAGGTATCCCCTATCGATGAGTTCCGGCATCTGCCGGTAGAAAAACGTCAGCAACAGCGTCCGGATATGGGATCCGTCCACGTCGGCATCGGTCATGATGACCACCTTGTGATAACGGATATTGTCGATATTGTATTCCTCCGCACCAACGCCGGTTCCCAGTGCGGTGATGATGTTTTTGATCTCTTCGCTTCTGAGAAGTTTGTCGAACCGGGCTTTTTCCACATTTAAAATTTTGCCTCTCAGGGGCAAAATAGCCTGAAACTTTCTGTCTCTGGCCTGTTTGGCCGATCCACCGGCACTGTCTCCCTCCACCAGGAAAATTTCCCGTTCCGAGGGTTCCGAGGATTGGCATTCGGCCAGTTTTCCGGGCAGGGTGGAATCAAGGAGCGATCCTTGTTTTCGGGCCATATCCCTTGCCCGGCGGGCAGCGTCTCTGGCCCTGGCGGCATCAATGGCTTTGGAAAGAATTTTTTTCGCTATGACGGGGTTTTCTTCGAGAAAGGCACTTAATTTTTCATTGACCAGGGATTCCACCAACCCCTTGACCTCACTGTTCCCCAATTTGGTTTTGGTCTGCCCTTCGAACTGAGGAGACTTGATTCGGACGCTGATGATGGCGGTTAACCCTTCACGTATGTCATCCCCACTGATCTTGACCTTGAGGTTTTTGGGAACGGCGCCGCTGGCCACATAGGCGTTAATGGTACGGGTCATGGCCGCCTTGAATCCAATCAGGTGAAATCCGCCTTCAACCGTATTGATATTATTGGCAAAACTAAAAACATTGTCTTTAAAGGTGTCGTTGTACTGAATTGCCACTTCAATCTGAACGTCATTTTTGACCCCTTTAATAAAGACCGGATCGTGAAGTACCCCATGTCGCCGATTGAGATACTCAACAAAACTGACGATACCGCCTTCATAGAAAAATTCTTCTTTTTCGTCCGAACGCTCGTCGTCCAAAACGATCCGAATCCCGGCATTGAGAAAAGCCAGTTCCCTGATCCGGCGGCTTAAAATTTCATAGGTAAAGGTCGTGGTGTTGGTAAAGATGCTGTCGTCCGGTACGAAATGAATTCGGGTGCCACGCTCCTGGGTATCGCCGATTTCGGTTAACTCGCAGGTCTTGTGTCCCCGTGCGTAGGTCTGATGATAGATCCTGCCTTTGTGGTAGACATCTACCTCAAGGAATTTGGACAGGGCGTTGACCACCGACACACCCACGCCATGGAGGCCGCCGGAAACCTTATAGGAGTCGTTGTTGAATTTGCCGCCGGCGTGGAGTTTGGTCAGCACCACCTCCAGGGCAGGCACATTTTCCGTACGGTGGATACCCACCGGTATTCCGCGGCCGTTATCCCTCACACTGACACTGTTGTCCGTGTGCAGGGTAACCTCAATCCGATCGCAGAAGCCGGCCATGGCCTCGTCGATGCTATTGTCGATCACTTCGTAAACCAGGTGGTGGAGTCCGGCCACATCCACATTACCGATGTACATGGACGGCCTGAGCCGTACGGCCTCCAACCCCTCTAAAACGTCTATACTGCTGGCATCGTAGTCTTTTTCCATTATATTCTCATGGGCATGACGACACTGAGAAAGGAATCCTCGTCGTCGCCCTCAATTAGGCAGGGTTTTTCCGAATCCTTCAAATGAAGCAAAACACCGTCACCGTCTATTACGTTAATGGTCTCGATGAAGTAGCGCGGATTGAAAGCAACCTCCATGCTATCCCCGTCGTAGTCGATAGCCATCTCCTCCTTGGATTCGCCGATATCCGGATTGGTCGACGTAATGACCAGTTTGTCCGGCGAGTAGCTGAAAATAACCCCTTTGTAGTTTTCAGAAGAAAGAATGGACATCCGTTTGAGCGTATTGAGAAAGGGTTGTTTTTTTAGTTTAACAGCCTTGGCTTCGCCTTTTTTAATGACATCGGCATATTTGGGAAAATCACCTTCGAGCAGACGAATGATGATGGTTTCATAATCCCGTTTGATGACAAAGTGGCTGTCCTTGAAGCCGATGCCCACATCCCCATCGATATCGAGAAATTTAGCCACCTCGTGAAGGCCTTTTTTTGGAATGATCAGCGCGGCCTCCTCGGGCAGGTCGAAATCGGTATCGAAGGCGTGATCCACCTTGCACAGCCGGCTGCCGTCGGTGGAGACCATCCTGATTATTTTTCCGGTCTCGGTTTCGACCTTTTCAAAAAAAACACCGGTGATGTGGGCCCGTTTGTCGTCGGAAACACCGATCATCAGGCTCTTTTCTATCATTCGCTTCAGATCGGAAGAGGCCATCTCCAGAAAAACGACCCCTTCGATCTGGGGAATTTCGGGAAAATCTTCCGTGTTCATCCCCAAAAGGTGATATTCCACGCTCTTGTTGCCGATACGGATCCATCGGTTGTCCTTTTCGTGGACCACTATGGTATCTTCCGGAAACTCTCTGACAATTTCGTAGAGTTTTCGGGCATTGATGGTTATACTGCCTTCTGATTCGATGTCGGCGCTGTAAGTGCCTTCGAATCCGGTTTCCAGGTCGGTGGCGGCAATCTGAATCCCGTCCTCGACCGTTCGTATCAGCACATTGGTGGTGATGGCCAGATTGCTTCGTCGTCCGGCAATCCCTTGCACTTTTGACAAAACATCCAGAATATCGCCCTTCTTGACTGAAAATTTCATTGTATCTTCCTCTATTTCTGGCGTTTACAGACCTTTATGAAACCCGCTCAAAAATTTCATGTCGGTTTGCGGGAATGGTTCGAGCCATCCTTTGTCAATCAATATTGTAAACACCTCTTACTTACTACAATAATTGATAAAAATCCAATACCTAATTGACTCTCCGGGGTTTCGTCATCAAAGGATTGGGTCAATTAAATTGTTTTTTAATTTCAATGCGTTTTGGGTCTTTCGGGGAGCACTGGAAAAGATCAGGCCGAAATCCAGCGTCGCATGGGCTCAACCCCCTGTTCGAACCAGTCGTCTGAGACCCTGAGTTCAACGAACTGTTTAAATAAGAATGTGATGACTGCCAGGGCTTTGTCATAGAGATAAATTTTTTCTAAAACCATCCCTTCAATATCGCTGTCCGATTCAGCCGGAGCGGTTTCCGGTGTTTTAAGGCTCGAAAGATTCAGGCTCTCTCCCTTGACCGTAAAACGCCATTCGTTCTCCATGGACCGGTATATCAGGTTGAGTTCGGTCACCATCGCCCCTTTTTTCAAAGAGAGAACCCCTTCTTCGAGACCGGCGTCATCCCCTTTGATGGTAATGGTCTCCAGGCTGTCATCCCCTTGCCGGTTTTCGATAACAATGCGGTTGCCGATTTCAAGGGTGGCGGCTTCTTTGTCCGGGCCACAAATCCGGTCCGGTTCCTTTTCGATGCGATACCACAACCAGGTGAGAAATTCGTGGCCAAGGAATTTGTAACGGTTGTAAGAGATACTGACATCAAGCATATTTTACCCGGTAAATCGTGACGGTGAAAGGCGACTGAGCGAATCCCGGCTCGATTCGGAAAGGCCGCAAGTGAGATCGGCCATGGTGAAGGGAAATAGTCGAATAAGGGTCATTTTGAATGTTTTGGAAAATAAGGTTTCAAGTTCCTCGTTGGCCGCCTTGAGATTGGTAAAAAACCACAGGTCGGACGATTCGTAGTTCCAGACGATGTCATAAACGTTGGGTGTGGCCGGTATCTTCAGGTAAAGCCGCTCCATCACCCGTTCCCTGATCTGGCTTTTTTCACTGCGGGCCATAAACTCCCTTCCGCTTTCGGCCAAAAGCCGGGTCATTTCCAATTCAAAATACTTTTTCAGCACCTTGGCAGGAATGGTCTTCTTGTCCATGCGAAGGGAGAAGACAAAGTGAGTACCGATGGCAAAGTTATCAAAATTGGGTATAAACGGGGTTTCAAAGGAGGTCCATCCCACGACCTTCTCAGTCGGTTCATTATCGATATCGTCGATAATGTGGGCGCTCAAGGCGCCAGCGACGGTTTCCATAACCGGATCGTCGAGTTTTCCCTCAACCCGGTAGCGGGTTACAGATACCGATGTGGAAAGCAGTCCCATAAGGTCTCCAGGTGCGACGGGTGGTATTGGTGCAACATATCAATATATTGTGTATTATTTTTTTAACAATCGGTATATATAGCCCTTTTTACCGGTCCTTACAAGGCTAAATCTCGTCATCCGATGATCATTGGTAACCCCCTCTTGTCCACAAGGCTGTTTACCCTATAGTTTTTTAATCTAAAGATTAAATACTAATAACAATAGGGTGTTGATAAGTCTAATAAGTTTTTAACTTATTGTTTTTTAAGAGGTATAATATATATTTAAAATTTTGGTGACGCTATCGACAGGCTGTGGATAACCACTGCCTTATCAACAGGGGATGAGGATTTTGTTCATAAGGGCTGTTTTATGGACAGACTGTTCCACTCTTTCTTAACAGGGTTGTCCACGCTAAAAATCTGTTATATTTAATTCGAAGAAGTAATCCACGTCCTTTGGGCGTGGTCAGAGTTCATTGGCTATGCCGTTTCATTTGTCGTGCAATGCCTAAAATGCACTAAAGTGTGAAAAACCTAAAGTTGTGGAGTCGCTTTGCTCCGGCTTTTAAAGCTAAGATAATGGCAGAATTCCTTCAATTTAGGCATTTAAGGCATTTCGAACTGGAATCGCGGTATCACAGTCCCTTTCAGGGGCAAACCAAAATCTGGTCCTCTTTCGGGTAAAAACTGTGAAATTTATCGCAGACCTCCATATTCATTCGAAATTTTCACGGGCGACAGCAAAAAACGCAGATCTTGAAAATATACACGTCGCCGCACAGCGCAAGGGAATCACGTTAATCGGCACCGGAGATTTCACCCATCCCGGATGGTTTGCCGAAATCCGCGAAAAACTGGTACCGGCCGAGCCCGGCCTTTTCAGGCTCAGGGAAGATCTGTCCAACGGTTGTGATCGCCATGTGCCGGAACCATGTCGGCGGCCGGTCCGTTTTATACTGAGCGCCGAGATCAGCAATATTTATAAAAAAGAAGGGAGGACCCGGAAAAATCATAATCTTATTTTCGCACCTGACCTGGAAACGGCGGAAAGATTCAGTAAAAAACTGGGGCAGATAGGCAATATTGTATCCGATGGCCGGCCCATTCTGGGACTCGATGCCCGGAACCTGTTGGAACTGCTCTTGGAGACCGATTCGCGAAATTTTCTGATTCCAGCCCACATCTGGACCCCCTGGTTTTCCATGCTGGGATCCAAATCCGGCTTCGATTCCATCGAAGCGTGTTTTGAAGATCTTTCTTCCCATATTTTTGCTCTGGAAACGGGGTTAAGCAGTGATCCTGCCATGAACTGGCGGGTATCCGCCCTGGACGGTCGAACCCTTGTGTCCAACTCCGACGCCCACTCACCATCCAAACTCGGCCGGGAGGCCAACCTTTTCGATTGCGACCTTTCCTTTTATGACATCCGTTCCACCTTGGAGACCGGAGATCCCCGGCGTTTTCTCGGAACCCTGGAATTTTATCCCGAAGAGGGCAAATACCACCTGGATGGCCACCGCAAATGCGGCATTTGCTTTCACCCGCAAAAATCCGTGGCAGCCCGCGGAATTTGTCCGGTCTGCCAGCAACCGCTCACCCTTGGGGTGCTCTATCGGGTAGAAGCGTTGGCGGACCGGCCCGAAGGTGAAAAGCCGCCTGGAGCCCACCCTTTTTCCAGCGTGGTCCCCCTGGTGGATATTTTAGCAGATATTTACCGGGTGGGTCCCGGATCCAAGAAAGTGAGCCATGCCTATGAAAAAGTGTTGAAAAGCCTGGGAAGCGAACTATCCATTCTAACGGAGATCGATATTGCCAGCCTTGACCGGGCTGGTATTCCCCTGCTGGCCGAAGCGATCCACCGCATGCGTTTCGGACAAATCCACGTCAACGGTGGCTTCGACGGCCAGTTCGGAACCGTTGAAATTTTTACCACCGATGAACGCGACCGTTTGATAGGTCAAAAAAGTCTGTTTATTATACCCAAAAAATCAGAAAATTCGGTTGCACCAGAGCCGCCAGAAGAATCATCGTCCGATATCCCGCGGGTGGCAACACCGCCCAAAGTCGCCTTTAAAGACCTTTCTCCATCGGGTCTCAATCCGGAGCAGCGCCGGGCCGTCACCCACGGCAGTGGTCCAGTGATGATTGTTGCCGGTCCAGGCACCGGGAAAACCCTGACCTTGACCCGACGAATCGCCCATATGGTGATGCACAGGGGTGTCTTACCCGAGCGGATTCTGGCGGTCACTTTCACCAATAAGGCCGCCAAGGAGATGACAGCGCGCCTTGGCCGCCTCATGCCCGGTCCTGGAATCCGGCCTTTAATTAAAACCTTTCACGGACTCTGTCTCTGCCTGCTCAAGGAAGAAGGGGTTGTGACCGGAGCCTCTATTATCGATGATGCGGATCGAAAGGCTTTGGTGGGCGATGCCATGGAATTGGTTTTAGAACGAGGTGATCCGGCCGGAGGGAGCCTTCAGACCAATCTTGACCGGATCCTCCAGGCCAAACAGCGGTTGCTGACAGCCCAGGATGACCTTGGTGAAATAACACCCGATGCTGAAAAAAATGGATTCAAGAAGGTCTACGGCATCTATGAGAGCCTGCTGACCCAACAAGGCCTGCTCGACTTCGAGGATCTGATCATTAAGGTGGTCCGAAGGCTGGAATCGAATCCCAAATTTCTGGCGTCTTGCATCCAGCGCTTCAGGCATATTTTTATTGATGAATACCAGGACTTAAATTACGGGCAGTACCGGTTGATTCGAATACTCGCGTCAAAAGGGAATGATCTGTTTGTCATAGGGGACCCGGATCAGGCCATTTACGGATTCAGAGGCTCCGACCGCCGATATTTTACCCAATTTATGGCCGACTACCCGGGTGCGGCGGTGATTCGGCTGACCCGGAATTATCGGTCCGTGGAAACCATTCTCCAGGCGGCCTACCAGGTCATCCGCCCCCAACATAGCGATGGAATAGATACCCGAACCGGTTCCCTTTCCGCTGGCGGAAAGCGGGTCACTGTTCTGGAAGCCGGAACAGAAACAGGAGAGGCGGTGGTCATCGGTAAGGCCATTGAAACCATGGTGGGCGGACTGGGCATGCACGCCATGGATTTCGGCAAGGCCGGTAAAACCGGAGGAGACGACCGGTTCGGTTTTTCCGATTTTGCCGTGCTGGCCCGAACACGGAACCAACTCGATGTTGTGGCCGAGCAGTTCGAATCGGCCGGTATCCCCTTTCAACTGGCCGCCCGGGATAACCTCTTCGGGAAAAAGGGGATAGCCGAAATAATCTCCTTACTCAAAGTCGTCGTCGGCAACGGCTCCTTTACCGATTTAGAGCGGATCCGAGGGCTTGTCCGGCCGGGCATCAGCCGGGACAGCGCCCGATGTTTCAAATGGTGGTGTATTAAAAACCGAATTTCCGTTGATCGTGCGCGCTTTAAGGTACGCGAGTTTCCGGTTCCGGGGTTGACGCAAAAACGCCAACAGCGACTCTATGATTTTCTCGGCACCCTGTTCACCCTGGGGCAGGCTGTGGGGTCGATCCCTGTGGCCGAAAAAATACGTTACCTGTTAAAAAACAGCAAGGTTACGGAATTATTCAGCGAAAAGTCCGGTCAGGCCCTGGACCGGTTGATGGAAATGGCCTCGGAAGCCGGCCATGACACGGCCGGGTTTATTGCCGACATTGCCCTGTGTAAAGATTCCGACACCTTGATGCCCGGGGTTGAAAAAGTGTCCCTGATGACCATGCACGCGGCCAAAGGATTGGAATTTACGGTTGTTTTCGTTTCCGGCTGTGAAGCGGGGATCATTCCGTTTTCCAGGAGCGGTAAAAAAATAGTCGATGAAGAAGAGGAACGCCGGCTCTTTTATGTGGCCTTGACCCGGGCCGAGAAAGAATTGTATCTGACCCGGGCCCGGAACCGCACGGTCCATGGCCGCCGGCAGTCTCAGACAGGCTCCCCGTTTCTGGCCGATATGGAGAATCTATTAAAACAGGAAGAGGCTTGGGCGCCGAAACCGGACCCCGGTCAGGTACAGATGAAATTATTCTAAACCTTATATTTCACAGAAAAAAACCGTGAAATATAAGGCAATTTTTTTAATCAAGGGAGCGGTATGTCCAACCGCGAGAATTCAATTTTTAAATGAGGAATGTAATGGAAGAGACCTGCGTTCACACGGTTGAACTGAAAAACGGGCTGAAGCTTGAAATTTTTGATGCCTCGCGAAAGATTGCCGGGGACCGATACCAGATCGTCATGTCGGCCCGTATTGAGGTTGACGTGGCCGAGGCCATGGCATCGCCGGCCGGCGGGGGGGTCGACCCCGAGGCCGTTGTTGCTGCCCTGGGACCAAAGGTTATATTTGAGCAAAAAGGTGAGCGCAATTTTATCGACGAAAAGGAAAAAGAGGCCGTATTTAATGCCCTATGCGACGCCTGCCTGGACAACGCCGGAAAATATTTCGCCCATGACGATTTTGCGGTAAAATACGTGCTTCGGACCTACCGGGTCCTGAAAACTCAACATTCATAGGAGATGACCTTTCTTTCTTTGCGAACTTTAAGAAAGGGGATCATTTCGGCAAGGATGAGATCATTGGTGACGACCAGATTTTCGTCGAGCAAAAAATCGAGTGGCTCTGAATTTTCCCCGCTCCTGAAATAATCGACCCATACCGAGGTATCCACCAATACCGACATCACCGCCCCCTGAGTACATCCATATCCATATCCATGTCTATTTTTCCCTTGAACTCTTTGAGTCGGGTCAGTTTGGACTTTCTAAGCAGGTCTTCCAGGGCCGCGATGATGACGCCGGTTTTCGTATGGATTCGGGCCGCTTTCATCGCTTCGTTCAACAACTCCTCAGGTAAATCCAGGGTGGTTCTCATGATACCCCTCCTTTATGCATAAAAGTAACTTCGTATGCATATCCGTGTCAATACCCTACAGCCGGAATTTTTACGTTGGCCAAAAAGACCTGATCAAAGCCCTGCCTATCCTGACCATCATCGTTCCGGTGTTGGTGACCCTTGTGCCCCTGATCAAAGGGCCCATGGTGATCTTTGCGCTGTTCTTTACCGGCATTGTCAGCTTCATGGCCTGGGTGCCTTGTGAAAGCTTATGTCAATTTTTGATGCTGTCGAGAACCATGAGCAAAACCGCGGCAAGAATCAGCCCGGCTCCGATATATCCCACCAGGGAAAAGGCTTCTCCCCACCACAAAAAGGCCACCACCCCAGCCACCACCGGTTCCAATGTGGCCGTAATGGAGGCCCTGGAGGCCTCCAGATATTTCAATCCGTTGTAATAGCAAAAATAGGCGCCGTAGGTGCAAAAGAGAGCGATGCAGCCCAGGGCCGCCCAAGCGACAGGGGTTTTATGGACGAAATCGACCCAGGGAAGCAGGGTCAGTGCCCCCACGGGAAGCATGTACAAAAAAAGGTTGGGAGAGCTGTAGCGGCTGGAGAAGCGTTTTCCGAACAAGTAGTACATGGAATAACAAAATCCGGCGGCCAGTCCCGCAACCAGGGCCTTTGGGCTGATGGATTCGTGGAGCCCGGTGCCGCCGGCGCCCAGGGACACCCCGCAGACACCGGTCAGGGTCAGGACCAGGGCAGCCACCTTCACCCGGGTAATGGCTTCGGCGAAAAAAAACCGGGCCAGCACCGTCACCCAGGCCGGCGCGGTATACAATAAAACAGAGGCCAGGGCGGCCCCGCCTTGCTGAACCGCCACCTGGTAGGATCCGTAAAAGAGGGTCACGCCGGTCAGGGCAAAAACCAGCATGGCGGGCACATCACCGGGGGCCATGCGAACTTGGCGGGTCAGTAACGCATGGGCGCCGAAAAAGATCCAGGCCAGTGCCGCCCGCCAGAAGGCCACTTCCATGGGAAGCAGGCCTTTGGAGAAGGCGAGCCGGGCAAAAGGGCCGAGCATTCCCCAGAGGGCGGCGGCGGCCATGATGAGCAGATATCCCCTGATTTTCAATTTCCGCTCCCAAACACCAATTTCTGGTTTCTCGCTATTTCGTGTGGGGCCAGGAGGGTGACGGTTCGCGGCCCGAAAAACTCATCGCTAAGCGACCGTAACCCCGGACAGCGCCCTCTTTCAGTCGAAAAGGCTGAAATTTTGAATTGTTAAGAAGGTTTTGCCGCCGGACGTGTTTCTGTCCGGGGTAACGGGCCCTAAGCGGCTCAAACAGTTCCGAGCCGCGAACCGTCACCCTCCTGGCCGTGGCGGGAAAAATTTTACCCAAATTTACCCATATGAAACAGCGAAGAGCCCAAATTCTTCGCCCCTACCACAATCGACCCGGGGGCGAAACCGGAAAGTGGTTTGATTTTGAAAGAGGATCGGCTAAAAGAGGAACGAATGCCGCTGAAATTGAGCCGACCATGCCCGGCGAACGTGTGGCAAAGCCAACCCAAAAAGGAGTCGATGATGGAAAAACCGATAGAGGACTACTGGACCCGCAGGCTGACCGATCTGAAAGAAACCCTGGAAAAAAACAATTTCGATGTTTTTCTGGCCCATGACAGTGCCACGGCCAGGGACATCGTGCTGGAGGAAATTATTCCCAAAGCGAAGCCGGAATCTATTTCCTGGGGCGGATCGCTGACCCTGCACCAGACCAAACTTTACAACAGCCTCAAAAACAGATCGGACCTGAAGGTTCTCGATGCCTTTGACAAAGCCCTGTCTCCGGCGGAGGCCTACGAACTCAGACGCCAGGCCCTTTTGGTGGACCTGTTCATCACCGGCACCAACGCCGTCACCGAGGCAGGCCAACTGGTCAATCTGGATATGGTCGGCAACCGGGTGGCGGCCCTGACCTTCGGGCCCAAGGCGGTGGTGGTCCTTCTGGGACGAAATAAACTGGTCAATTCCCTGGAAGACGCCATGATTCGAATCAAGAGTTATTCGGCACCGGTCAACACGCGAAGGCTGGACAAAAAGACGCCTTGTGCCAAAACAGCGATTTGCGCCGAGTGCAGCAGTCCCGACCGGATTTGCAACCACTGGACCATTACCGAGAAGTCCTTTCCAAAGGGGCGGATCAGGGTGGTGCTGATCAATGAGGATCTTGGCTTTTAATTCGTTTCCATCCATAATTGGACAAAAATTCACATTTATGAATTGGAAACGTCCATGGGTGCCCGTCCGCTCAAAAAACGATTCGTGGACGCGCACTAATTATACAATTGCCAGAGCACTTTTATTAGGGGACAGATCGTGCCGACCGCAACGGTAAAATGGGTGGCAGGCGGGCAATTCGTGGGAACGGATTCCAGGGGACACAGCGTGGTCCTTTCCGGCAGCGACAGCCAGGGCGGCGTGAGTCCGTCGGAGATGCTTCTCGTGGCGCTGGCCTCCTGTACCGCCGTGGATGTGGTGATGATCATGGAAAAGAAGCGAAAGCCGCTTTCCAGCCTGGAGATTGTGATTACCGGCGATCGGGACCCCGAACCGCCCTGGCCCTACCGGACCATTCACGTCAATTTTAGGGTCAGCGGGAAGGATTTGACGGAAACGGCCATTTCCCAGGCCATCGCCCTGTCCGAAGAAAAATACTGCTCGGTGGCGGCCACGGTCCGGGGGGTGGCGAAGATTACCACCGGTTTTGAAATTATCTAATGACTCTGACCAAGCCCAGAGGGCCTGGATTCCTGCTTCGAATTGAAATATGGACGCTAACGTTTCTGACGAAGACAAATCCTTCAACAGGAGGGGCTTTGAAGACTATCTTCGTCCCAAATCGTTTTCCATAAAGGGTTTCCCTTGGCCAATTGGATGAAAAACCTTGAAAAGCAAGGTATGAAGCGATATAGATTGGTCTGAAAGGCCGGGAAGTTCGCTTTAGTCGACCCGGAGATCCCAAGGTTCTCATCCCCAGGGCGGAGCGGATCATGGAATTACGAACCCGGACAACGATTTTTGCGATTCTCATTTCCGCGGTGGTGGCGTTGACCGGAGCGACGACCGTTCATGCCGATATCTACCGCTACGTCGACAGCCAAGGGGTTCTTCATTTCACCAATCTTCCCACCGACGGCAAATACCGGCTCTACATGCGGGAAAAACCCAAGCATGACTTCAACGCCGGGCCGGCGGCCCGATTCGACAAATTGATTCAACGGGCCGCAGAGGCCCACGGCGTCGAGATTTCGCTCCTAAAAGCCATCATCAAGGCCGAGTCGGACTTTGACCCCAAGGCCGTCTCCAAACGCGGTGCCATGGGGTTAATGCAGATCATGCCCGAGAACCTGGAGGGATTCAGGGTCGCCAACCCCTTTGATCCGCGGGAGAACGTCATGGCCGGCACCCGCTATTTCAAAACCCTCTTCGATCGGTTTGATGGCCGGCTTCCCCTGGCCCTTGCCGCCTACAATGCCGGTCCCACCACCGTGGACCGCTACCGCAGCATCCCCCCTTTCCCTGAAACCCGCCGCTATGTGGAAAAAGTGATGCGTTTTTATCAAGCATTCAAGAAGGGATAGATCCGTAAAAAGTCGAAAACGGTTTTTTTTCGTCATTCCCGCGAAGGCGGGAATCCAGTCATTTCAAATGGTTCTGGATGTCTGCCTTCGCAGGCATGACGAACTTTGGGACTTCTAAGGAAGCGTGCCGACATGGGCCATGTTTCTTTCCCGATACATGGCCATTTTGGGCCTGGAACAGCTTTTTACGAGTGCATCAAGAAGGGATGGGTCCGTTCCCCGGGTCGTGATCTCCCATTCCTATCATTCCCGTTTCATGCTGGTGGTGGCCATTAATCCCTGTCCAAATGAATGAAACATGAAGTCAGGAGCACAGGATTGTTGGGCTAATGACTTGAACCACCTGTTTTTTTGGCTCTTGTTTTTGCCAGTTCAATAAACGATGGTTTTGTGCTTGGACCTTTCCCTTCAGCTACCTGTTCAAATCCCGGCATGAAACTATATTTTCGATAATGATTGGTTCTAACGTCTTCAACCAATTCAAGCCAGACTGATTCAAGACCAGCTTTTTCATAGCAGCGTTTAGCCTGTTCAAAATTAGATATAGCAGCGTCGTAATACTTACTCTTTTTGGCATTTACTATCCGTAATCCCATGGCCTGATAAAGCTTAGCTGCTACGTCAGGATACTCTTTGGTAAGTTTTTTTGCAGCTGGTTCGGTTGTATAATGGCTTAGAGATTCTAAACTGCTACCAGAAGTTTCTCGCAACCTTTCAATAAGCACATCTTTTTCTTTTAATTTGATCAGCAAGCCAATGGCGGGTCCCAATTCAGCGGTACTTATGGCTTCAAGGACACGGTTATGATATTCGGAACGTTGTTGTTTTGGAATATGCTTTAGCAGCTCTTTGTGGGTGAATTCATCAGGGTGCTTAGAAAAATGTTGCCATGCATCCGATAGTGCTTCTTCAGGTCTCCCAAGTTTGGTGAGGATACCACGTTTCATGGTATCAAGTTTATAGCCTGATCCCCGGCGCAGTTGATTATTGCTCTGTATTTCAAGTCCCTTTTCTACCCATTTTAATGCCTCTGCTGGTTTTCGACGTGAAAGAAGCATTCCCGCCAAAATCTCCCAATCAACAGGCAAGAGCTCTGTCTCATCGCAGATTGAAATATAGGATTTGAAGTCACGGCTGGCAGCATAAATGCTTTTAAGCGTTTCTCCCCATTGCCGACGATGGTTATTTTTTACCCCCTCTGCATCATACCGAGCACGAATGGCCATGGCAAATTCTCTTAAGCCATTTTTGTTGAGGAGCTTGGAAACGTTTCGTTCCAAGTGATAGGTAAAACCGTAGTCGTCATTATCCATCCACGCAAGAAGACGTTCAACTGTTTCTTTCGCTGCAACGTCGGCCTTCTGCCTGGCATTGATCCAGGAGCAAAACAATTCTTCAACAAAATCGCCGAATGATCCACTTGAGTCATCGATCTCTTCTGCTTTCTCATAACAGGCAGCGATAAATGTTTCAATCAGATCAATGGCTCGAATCGGTTCTGGGTTGACAATATTGTCAATTTTATTTTTGACCTTTTCGAGTTCTGAAACGAAAGACCAGCTTGAGTTATACCCGATGTAGTCACCTGGTCTTAATGAGTCCTCAATTGCGGATTCAATGATTTCAGTTTCAGTCAGATTTTTTATTTTAGCCATTAATTAACCACCTATACGCTTAGTTTATTTCAAGGCATCGATTTTTTCTCCGCTGTTTTTGGTATTGCCCATAGAACGCCTAATCCTTGTGTACGGCCTTAATGGTTCCCTCGCGTTAGCCTGTCAGTGGTTTCGATAAGCTGGGCGAGCCGATTGTCTCCAGCAGATCCGGAAAATAGTATTGCACTATGTGCGTTGGCAATCCTATCTTCAGATCGCCTTTTGGGGTGTCGGAGGTCAAAAGGTGTTCATCTGCCAATTGGGATATCAGCGTCCGAGCCGTGCGCTCCCCAAGCCCGGTCACCCGGGAAGCCTCGCCCCGGGGGAATGAACCGCGAAGAAGGGCCTCACGGAGCAGGTGTCCGGCTTCAGGCCTTAGTGCCGGCCGGCCCGGGATCATTTTCTGACCCCTTAGCGCTACATAACCCTGAATCCGGTCCATTAGCCCCTGCAGGTCCAGCATCCGGCCCATGAAATCGATCTGGTCCGCGCAGGTTTCAAGGAAAAAGCGGCAGAAGGCCACCAGTCCCGATTGGGACAGGTTGCCCCGGCCGTCCAAATCCCCCCGGCGCGGTGCGTCAGCTTCGGCGAGCATGGTCATGTATCGGTCACGGTGACGGGCAAGGCCCCGGCTTACCGTCCACAGTCCAGTTCCGGTGAGCCCAATGCGCCGAAAATAGGCATCCGTCATCAGCCGGGCCACCCGGCCATTGCCATCCAGGAACGGATGGATCCACACCAACCGGTGATGAGATGTCACCGCCGCCAGGAGCCTGGCGGTGGTTGTCTTGAACCGGTCAGGTTCGTAGAGTTCATGAAACCTTCCCAGGAAGGCAGGAAGCGACTCCCAGCTCGGAGCCACATGCCTGGCCACCTCAACCTCTCGGCGCCGGAGCTCACCCGGAATCACTTTGGCCTTTTCCTTGCCTTCGGCGTCCGTGATCACGAGCATTTCGTCCGGCAGCCGATTGTAAAACTCGCGGTGGATCCAACAGATAAAATCCAGACTGCAAACCTCAACCGATGGGTCGCCGGCCAGCTTCGCGTCGATCATTTCCTGGACTTCAACATGGGTCAGGCCCTCGATCTGCATAGCCCGCTTTGCCGGGTCCTGGGCGTAGTCGCCGGCCAAGGCCCGCTCAATTTCCAACGGGTGGGTGTGGTGATCTTCGATCAGGTTTGAATAATACGAGTTGGTCATCCTCAGATACGCGATGATCGTCCGGCCGGTGATCGGGTGCAATATCCCACCCAGACGCGCCGAACGCTCCATAAGGTCTTCGGCCCGGCCGGTCAAGGCTTCATCTCCGGGAGGGAAATATGGGGTCATCTGATCAATTCGGGTAAGCATTGCCGACCTTTTTGCCGATTATAAAACTAAAAAATCTTGTATAAACGTAATGTTAACGATTATATATAGTTTTGTAAAGCAATTATATGCCGATGTTTTTGCCGATCTTGTTTCCGGTTCAACACCCCAACGCTTCCAGCGCCAAGAAAAGCTGAGGCTTCCGCGAAAGATCAACGCTGGAGGCTGATGTTGACTTCGATATCCGGCCAGTTTTTAGCCAACGGCTGGACCGTGGGTGGGGCGATGATTTTGCAAAAGAGCTGAATATCGTCCTGAAGGCTTTCCAGGTAGATGGGGGTGGTGGTGATGACGATCGGGTTTTTTTTACCCTGGGAGGCCGGCAGGGTCACCCGGACCCGGTCGGGATTGAGCTGGATGGATCGGATAAGGATCTCTTTTGGCAGCTTTCCGACCAGTTGCGGCACGATGAGAATGTCTCGTTCCACCATGGCGGCCAGGTCGACGTCGATACTGGCCGGTTCCACGTCGAGAAGGGTGATGCGTTTGGGCAAACGAATGTTTTTTTCCGTCAACAGAATCGTCTGCTTTCCTTCCACCGCGTTGACCAGGTCGACCTTCAGGCTCATCTGCGAAGGCTGGAGCACATCGAGAACCGATTTGGATCCGCTCAGATGGATTCGGGCGTTGTCCGCCTTTTGGCCGATCATGACCAGGCTGGCCGGCGTTGCCGTATATTCGATGGGAACGGTCAGGACGCGCTCGAGTATTTCGCTCTGGGCCACGATCAGGGTCGACCACAACACCAGGGCCAGCACCAGGCTGGCGGCCAACTGGGACAAGAGCATCCACCGGCCCCGGCCCGGGGGGATCTCAAAAGGGTAGGTGGCGATGCTTTTCCAGTGGGCCTCAATCGCCTCTTCGGCCTCCGCCGGGGAGTCAATGGGCCGGAACACGCCCCGTTGGAACAAAGATAGCCGGCCGCGCTCCTCGGACACGACCAATACCAGGGAATCGGATTTTTCGGCCATGCCCATGGCGGCGTGGTGCCGGGTGCCGTAATCGGCGGAAAGGCGTGACGTCTCGGAAACGGGCAACCGCAAACCGAATCGGGCAAAGCGTCCTTTTTCAACGATCAGTGCACCGTCGTGGCCTGGTGAGTTCGGATCGAAAATACTCATGAGCAACGGTTGACTCGGTTTGGCGTCCAGGGGGTATCCGCCGGCCAGCCACTCCCCGACGGGCTCCTTTCCCGGAAAGACAACAATGGCCCCGCGACGCTGCCGGGCCAACTGCCACGCCGATTCGGCAATCAGCCCGGCGACATCGTCTCCCGCGTCGCCGCTTTTGGACCTTCGGACCGAGGCCGCCCGCTCGAAAAACTTACGAAGTTCCGGCTGAAAGATCACGACGACGGCGATGGCGGCCACCTGGCTGACATTGCTGTATATCCAGGCGATCCCCTTCAGGTCGAGGAAACTGGACAAAAGAAAGATCGTGGCGGCGATGATGATCCCCGAGACGATCTTCCATGTCCCCATGCGGATCAGGGTCCGGTAGGTAAAAAAAATCAGCGCGGCGATCAGGGCGATATCCAGCACGGACCGCCAGGAGGCCAGTTCGCTCGCATGAAACCAGGATTCCAATGCGATCATGGCGTCTCTTCCCGAAGCAAAACCAGGGCGGTTCGTGTCGGCAGGTAAAGCCGGATGACCCGGCGGCCGCCCTCATCCAAAACAAAATGTCGCTGCCCGGCGGCAACCCTTCCATGGCCGCCGAAGGCAGCGTCGTCGCTGTTGAAGATCGACCGGTAGACGCCCGGCGCGGCATCCAGGGAGTAATCGGTGTGGGAGCGGGTGGGATGAAAGTTGAAGGCGAAAAGCAATCCGGCCCGGGAGAAGGCCAACACCTTGTCCTGCTCATGCTGGCGTATCGGCTTCGGGGCGGCGCTTCCCGGAAGGCCGTGGGCTTTGGCCAGGACGATCATCTCCCGGTCGAAACGGGCCAGGAGTCGATATTTCAGCGCCCCATCGTCGACCAGGTGCCACTGCCGGCGGGCAAACCGGTAAGACCAGGCGTTTCCTTCCCGGGGAAAATCGATCCATTCCGGATGGCCGAATTCGTTTCCCATGAAGTTGAGGTAGCCTCCTCCGGCCGTGGCCAGGGTGGCCAGCCGGATCATTTTATGCAGGGCCATGGCCCGGTCCACGGCCAGGTGGTCGTCTTCACCGCCCATGTGATGGTACATGGCCTCGCCGGCCAGACGGAAGATCAGGGTCTGGTCCCCCACCAGGGCCTGGTCGTGGGACTCGACGTAACTCACCGTTTTTTCCTCCTGGCGGCGGTTGGTCAATTCGTACCACAGGTGGCCCATGGGCCATTGTTCGTCGGGGGTCTCCTTGGCCAGGCGGATCCAGGTGTCGGGTACCCCCATGGCCATGCGAAAGTCGAACCCCAGGCCGCCCGCTTCCAGAGGCGCGGCCAATCCCGGCATACCGCTGACATCCTCGGCGATGGTCAGGGCGTCCGGGCGAAGACGGTGAACCACGTCGTTGGCCAGGGCCAGATAGACCAGGGCGTCGTCATCCACCTCCGGTCCGAAATAGTCGTCGTAGCCGGAAAAGGTCTTTTCCAGACCGTGGTGACGATAGAGCATGCTGGTGACCCCGTCGAACCGAAACCCGTCTATCCGGTATTCGTCCAGCCAGAACCGGCAGTTGGAAAGGAGAAAATGGAGGACTTCGCCCTTTCCATAGTCAAAACACCGCGATCCCCAGGCCGGGTGAACCCCCCGGGCGCCATCGTGGAAATACTGGTAGGGCGTGCCGTCGAAAAGGCCGAGGCCTTCGGTTTCGTTGGCCACGGCATGGGAATGGACCAGGTCCATGATCACCGCCAGGCCCTGCCCGTGGGCGGTATCGATGAGACCCTTTAGCGCTTCGGGTGTGCCGAACCGGGAAGAGGCCGCAAAAAAACTCGATACCTGGTAGCCGAAGCTGGCGTAGTAGGGGTGTTCGGGAATGGCCATGAGCTGGAGGGTGTTGTAGCCGGCCGAGACAATGCGGGGCAGCACCTGGTCGGTGAACTCTCGGTAGGTGCCGATTCTTTCGGCGTCCTGGGCCATGCCCACATGGGCTTCGTAGATCAGGGGCGGTCCGGAGGGTCTTTTAAAATCCGGCCGCTGCCAGACAAAGGGCTCAGCCGGGTCCCAGACCTGGGCGTTGAAGATCAGGGTGTCCGGGTCCTGGACCACCCGCCGGGCATAGGCCGGTATCCGGTCTCCTTGTCCCTCGGGCCAGTGGATGCGCAGCCGGTAGAGATCGCCGTGGGCCAGGGCCGCCTTCGGGAGTGTTATCTGCCAGACACCCGAGCCCGTGGGGTGAAGGGCGTAGGCCGGATCCTCCTGCCAATGGGTATGGGTTCCCATGAGAAAGACGGCCGAGGCCCTGGGCGCCCATTCGCGAAAAACCCATTCCCGGCCCCGGCGGTGCAGTCCATAGAATTCGTGGCCTGCGGCAAACTCGGCCAGGGAGACGCTTCCGGCGGTCAACTGCCGGGCTGTCTGTCGTGTTCGGGCCATGCGCCGGGCGATGACCGGCGCGTAGGGTCGAAGGGCCGGGTCGGCGTCGACCAGGGGGATCCGGTGAGCCGGGGAAAAATGCGGTTTCATTTGATTGTATACTCGCCTTGGAGGCCTGATTCCGGCGGAGGGACCACCAGGGGGCGGTCCAGCATGGTTTCGTACAGATCGATATACCGCCGGGCGGTGACCGAATGGTTGAAAGCGGCAGCCGATTCTTTCATGATCCGCCGAACCTCCCGGGCCCGGACCGCCGCCGGGCGTTCGTGGAAACCCATGGCTTGGGAGACCGCCCAGAAAAGGCCGTTGGAATCGTAAACGTTGAACAAAAATCCGTTCCCCCGGTGGGCGTCCACGTCCAGGGCGGCCACGGTATCGTGAATGCCGCCGGTGTCGTGGGCCACCGGCAGGGCGCCGTAGCAGCAGCCGATCATCTGGGGCAGGCCGCAGGGCTCGAACCGCGAGGGCATGAGGACAAAGTCCGCCGCGCCGTAAGCCAGGCGAGCCAGGTTCTCGTCGAAGCTGCAGATGGCCACTCGGTCGGCAAAGCCGTGAAAATGGACGATGTTACGGAAAATGGGCTGGTATTCGCCGTTGGCCACAAAGACGAGTTGAAGGCCCCGGTCCCAGTATGTGTGGACCATGCGGTAGAGGATATCGGCCAGCAACTGGCACCCTTTCTGAATGCTCTCAAGCCGGTGGGGCCAGAAAAACAACGCGGCCCTGTCGTCTATGGCCAGGCCCGTGGAGGCCTGAAGGGCCTTTTTGTTGGCCCGTTTTCCGGCCACATGATCCTTGGGGCCGAAGGGTCGCGCCAGTGCCCCGTCTTTTTCCGGATCAAAGGACGGGTCCGGGGCGTTTAGGATGCCCACGGCGCAACCGGCGGCCACCTTGTTGGCCAGTTCCCGCTCCAGGGGCGGCTCGACAAAACCGTGGCGTCCCTGGGCCACTTCGTGAAGAAAAGAGGGGCTGACGGTGTTAACGAAATGGGCGGCGAAGACGCCGCTCAGCAGAAAATCGACCGGGTTGGTTGAACGCGTCTCCTCGTACTCGTAAGCCATTTGATGGTAGTACAGGTGCTGCCAGAAATAGGCGGCATCAATGCCTCGGTCTTCGATCTGGGCCAGTGACAGTCGGGTGGAATGGATGTTGTGCACGGTGAACAGGCAGGGAATACCGGCCTGGCGGCTTACGGCCGGAACCAGCCCGGTCATCCAGTCGTTGCAGTGGATCAGGTCCGGCTTGACCCGGGGGATAATGTTATTAATGACTTCCCGCTGAAAGGCCAGGGCGATCCGGGCGTTCTCTGCGGAGTAGTTGGAGTAGACATTGTCCAGGTAGTAAAAGGCGCGGTCTTCGGCCAGGTGGATCCGGTCGCCGGGCATCACGTCCCGAATGGCGCCCAGGGTTCGTCCCAGGACCTGGCTGCGGTTGGTGTTGAACAGCTTTCGATAGTCGGGCAGGGCCACATGAACGTCGACTCCCTGTTGAAACAAGGCGCTGATCAGCGCCGCCGACACGTCGGCCAAGCCACCGGCTTTGGCCGTCATGTAGTTGGCCATGTTCCCCATGCCGTCCGGCAGATAGGTGACCTCCGGGGTCACCACCAGAACGCGCGGGTTTTTCCTGATAGACATGGGCGTTTCCTTTCGGTTTTTTTCAAGCCCAGGTGATCATGCCGGGCGTGTTGCGGATCCATTCGTCGCCTCGGGGAACAATGTGGGCGGTAAAGGCGTATCGGCCGGCGTCCCGGCATTTCATGGTGACGCCGTAGAGAAAGTCTCCGTTGCCGCGGTCTTCTTTTACCTCCATCATGAGGCACTCTCCGCTGCTGACCTTGTCGAACCCCCGCATGACGCCGAAAAAAAGGTGCACCTCCACCTCATCGGGGTTGAGTAAGCCCAGGTGGACCTGGGCGGTGGTGTGAAACCGGTCGCCGACCCGAAAGGGGCCGGCAAGCTCCCGCAACGGCTTTTCGATCTTTACCGCCGACCAGTTGGTCGTGAGACGAAGGTGCTGGACGGAAAGGTCCCGCGCCTCCCGTGCTCCTTCGGCCGTCAGGGCGTCCATGCGCCGCGCCGCGGGAATGTAATAACGGTCGGTGTATTCGCCGGCCATGCGCAGGCTGCAGAAGCGGGTCATGGCCATTTTCATGGAGGCCTTCATCATGCGCAGCCATCGTTCCGGCGCATCGGCGCTGCTTCGATCATAATAAGTTGATATAACGTCGTTTTCCAATAGATTGTAGAAGGCATGGGCCTCAACGGCGTCGATATAGGCCGCATCCCCGCCCTCTTCCCCCTTGCCGATGGCCCAGCCGCAGTCCGCGTTGTACCCTTCGGCCCACCAGCCGTCGAGGATGCTCAGATTCAGGACGCCGTTGAGGGCCGCCTTCATGCCCGAGGTGCCGCAGGCCTCAAAGGGGCGCCGGGGGGTGTTGAGCCAGACATCGGTGCCGTTGAGCAGGTAGCGGGCGATGCGGATGTCGTAGTTCTCGATAAAGACGATCCGGCGGCGCAGCCCGGCCCTTCGGGCGAACTCGACGATCTTTTGGATCAGGGCCTTGCCTTCGTTGTCCTGGGGGTGGGCCTTTCCGGCGAAGATGAACTGTACCGGCATCGACTCCCGGGTCAGGATCGCCTCCAGCCGGTCCGGGTCGTGAAGGAGCAGGTTGGCCCGCTTGTAGGTGGCAAACCGCCGGGCAAAGCCGATGGTGAGAATGTTTTTGTCGAGAACCCGTTCGGCCTCTTCCATCATCGATTTGGGCGCGTTGCGCCGGCCGTGTTGGCGAACCATCTGCTCGCGGCAGGCCCGGAGCAGCCGGGCCCGGCCCATCTCGTGGGCCCGCCACAGCTCTTCGTCATAAATCTCGTCGATGCGTGCGATCTGCTCGGGTTTTCGCGACCCCATGTACCACTCCGGGCCGATGTAGCGTTCGTAGAGCATGGCGATTTCCGGCGAGACCCAGGTGGATACGTGAACGCCGTTGGTGATGTGGCCGATGGGGACGCTCTCTTCGGCCCGGTTCGGCCAGACAAAGGACCACATCCGCCGGGCCACCTTGCCGTGGAGTTCGCTCACCCCGTTGCAGAACTGGGCCATACGCAGCCCCAGAATGAACATGGACATGGGGGCACTTTCCGGCGCACCGGCCGGCTGGCCCCAGGAGAGGATCTCCTTTTCGCTGACCCCCAACCGGGGGGAGAAATCCTTAAGAATCGGCATCACCATATCCGGCGGAAATTCGTCGTGACCGGCCGCCACCGGCGTGTGGGTGGTAAAGATCGTGGTTCTCGGCACGATCTCCCGCGCGGCGTCCAGGCCCACCCCGTATTGTTCCATGGTCTGGGCCAGGCGCTCCAGGACCGAAAAGGCCGCGTGCCCTTCGTTCATGTGGCAGACCTTGACGTTGGTCCCCATGGCTGAAAGTGCCCGGACCCCGCCGATTCCCAGCAGCACCTCCTGGGCCAGCCTTACCTTGGTCCCGCCGCTGTAGAGCCGGGCGGTCACCGCCCGTGCCTCCGGCGCGTTCTTTTCGACAAAGGTGTCGAGCAGGTACAAGGGGGTGCGCCCCACCATGACCTTCCAGACCGTGGCGTGAATATCGCCGTTGGGGCCGGGGACGCGAATCACCAGTTCGCTGCCCGAGGCATCCACCGCCCGCACCATGGGAATGGCGTAGACATCGGTATCCGGGTACTCTTCCTGCTGCCATCCGTTGTGATCGAGAAACTGCTGGAAGTATCCCTGGCGGTAGAGAAGGCCGACGCCGGTCAGGGGCAGATCCATATTGGAGGCGGCCTTGAGGTGGTCGCCAGCCAATATCCCCAGCCCCCCCGAAAAGATCGGGAGGGTTTCGTGGATGCCGAACTCCATGGAGAGATAGGCCACGGTATCTTTGGGGCCGAAAGCATCGTCCACCGGCGCCTCCCGCTGGATCACCCGGGCCTCGAAGTGTTGGCGGACCTTGGCCAGGTGCGCGAGAAAGCTCTCGTCTTTGGCCAGTTCGTCGAGCCGTTGCTGGGGAACCAGGGTGGAAAAGACAATGGGGTTGCCGCCGGCGTCTTTCCACAGTTGGCGGTCAATGCGGCGGAACAGGTCCACGGCGTCGTGCTTCCATGACCACCAGTAGTTCCGGGCCAGGGTTTCGAGAAAAACCAGGGGTTCGGGCAATTTGGAGTAGACTTGATAGGTTTGCAGGTTCTTCATGTTCGGGTCGTCCTTATTTATCCAAAGGGTTGAGTTTATTCCATACACGCAGTAGTTCGCTCACCCCCCAGGCCTGGGCATCGCACCCCCGGGGGCGATGGGGGGCGTCGCCGTCGAGGATTTCCGGGACATGCCCCACACAGCCGGACCGGGTCAGATCGATCCCGCTGGCAAGCCAGCTCAGGGCCGCCTCGTGGGCATCCGGACCGTAGACGGCGGCCCACGCCTCGCAGAAGGTGGGCAGCAGCCAGGTCCAAGCCGTGCCGTTGTGGTAGGCTGGTTTTCGCTGGGTGTCCTCGTCCCCCTCATAGCGGCCCTGGTAGGGGTGTTGGGGGTCGTTGAGCAGCCGTCCCTGGTGAATGATGGGGAGCGGGTGGTCTACGGGCCGGTCGGCCAGGCTCCGAAGGCCGCCGGGGACCAGCAAAACCTCACAGGCAGCAAGCACCTGCCGGCAAAGGGCCGCGTCAGGCAGGGCGCCCAGGGTCACGGCAAAAAGCTGGTTGGGGCGAAGGGCGTCGTCCGCGGTGGCAGCGGCCGCCGGGGTCCCGGGCGCGGCCACCAGGCAGTCGGCCAGATACCCCTGATGGGGAAGGAAAAACAGATTTTTCAGGGCGGTTTCAACCTGCTGCGCCGTTTGACGCCAGCGTCCTGAATCCGGTCCGTTGTCGATGTCGGCCAGAAGGCCCAGGGCGGCATGCCAAAGGGCCTGAATCTCAACCGGGTAGCCCTGGCGAGGCGTGGCCGCCGGATGGTTGGTGTCCATCCAGGTAAAGTGAGACGGGCTGAAAAGGAGTCCGCTGGTCGGATCCATGCCGACGCCGTTGGCTGTCCCGGCCATGAGATTACCGCCCAGGTCCAGCAATGCTTGGCCCAGGGTTCTGCCGCTGCAGTCGGTGTCGAGAAACGCGGTCGAGCCCTCGGACCGCATTAGGTCCCTGCAGGCGGTAAAGAGCCACAGGGGGGCGTCTGATGTGTCCCGGTTGCCGGTATCGTTGCCGCGAATCATGTTGGGCAGGGTCCCGCCTTCGGAAAAGGAGGCGAACTGGATCAGCGCGTCCCGGGCCGTGGCCGTCATGCCGGCGGCGATAAGGCCGCGGGTGACGATGAGGGTGTCCCGCCCCCAGTCGAGAAACCAGGGGTAGCCGGCGATCACCGTGGCGTGGTTGCCCCGCCGGACCAGGTACTGTTTCAGGGATTTGGCCAGGACCGTCGCCGGATCCCACCCCGGACTGGCGTCGAGGGTCGGGCAGGGCTTGCCGGGCGTCGGGGCCGCCTCTTGAGTCCTGGCCGAGAGCACGCCGGTTTCGCCACCGGCGAGGGTCAGGGAAAAGTATCCCGGACTGAAGAGGTCCGAATCCGGATCGAGTCCCCGCTCGGCCTCCACCGGCCGGTGGACCATGTAATGCCATTCGGGCTCGGAAACGAATCGGCCCGGAGCGATGGCCATCTCCAGCCCCTTTGCCGGCACCGGGTCGAAGACGAACCCGTCGGGACGCGGTCGGACCGCGTCAGGCCAGGCCGTTTCCGGACCGGTGAACGCCTTGGTGGTCTCGTGAAAATTGCGGCTTTCCACGTCCGGTCGAAAGATCAGGGTCACCGGTCGGTCGTCATCAAGCCGGTCGGCCACCTCGTCGGTCCGGTGGCGTTGGACGGTTAGGGCCATCCGGTTCTCGTCGTCGGCCATGGCCAGGGCGACGGAGATACGGACATGCTCCCCCTGGCCCGTGGGTACGGCGAACGTCCACCGGCCCGGCCCGCCCGGTTCCCACAGGAAATCGGTCTGACAGTCGACGCAGATTTCCTGGGAATATTTCTGGTAGACCAGCCAGGCGCGGATTCGGGTCAGCATGACCCACCGGTCTTCGGGCCAGTCGGGATTGAAATTGGCGGCCAGCAAGGCGTCGTAGCGGCTGAAGATCCGGCCCCAGGCAGCCGCGGCCCGCAGCATCCCCCCCCGGCCATTGGTTCCCAGATAGATCATGTGGTCATCGAGGAGCTCCTTGTGTCCGAAGACCCCCTGAACCCGGGTCTCTGACGCCCGGGGGAGAAAGCGAAGGCGCGCTCGTGCCTGACGGTTTTCCGTCGAATCGTACACCGACAGGAAGAGATCCACCGACCGACTTCGGGCGGGAAGGGGTGCAAAGAGGGCGAAATGACCCCGGCTGCCGCCGTCGAGGCTTTCCTCGTAAACGAGCGTCGGACCGTTTTCAGCCATGCGGGCACGAAACGGTGTCTCGGCCAACACCAGAAGAAAGTGCCCCGGAGGAACCATGACCTCCCGCTGAAGATCCGTGGGCCAGCACCAGGTGACAACCTTCGGCGGCGCCCCTTCGGGAGCCAGGTGCCGGCAGAATCCGGCCGGGTCGGCAGCCAGGTCCCGGGCTGCTGCCGCGGCGTCAAAATCGGCCAGGTCCGAGGGTCCCCGGAAATGGGACCATACGGCCATGGCCTTGGCGCGCAGCCGCTGATCCAGGACCCGGGCGGAAAGGGCGCCGGGTGATGCCAGGGCTTGGCCCAGGGCCGGCGAATCCCCGGTGTCTGCCGTGAGACATCGGACCTGGCCCGGAGCCAGGTCGATCCGGCTTTGGCCGCCTTTCCGGGAGGTGGTCACCGGTTCTTCGCCGAGTAGATCGAACAGGTCGGTCTGAGCCATCTCGGCTGTCGGCCATTGGGCCCGTCCCGGCTGCTCGGTGTCCAGGTTGACGGCGACCAGCAGGGTTCGGCCGGTGGGTCGGTGGCATCGCCGCAGGACCAGGTGATTGCCCTGGCCGGTTTGGATCATGCGTTGTTCGGTGTCGGGGAAGAAAGCCGGGTGGGTCCGGAGCAGGGTGTTGAGTCGTTGAATCCAGGCCACCTGGTTATCTGCTGCCCCCCAGTTGAGCGACGGCGCGCCGTGAACGTCGATCTTTTCGGTGGCCAGCCATTCCACGCCGTTGGCAAAGGCAAATCCCCCCTGGTGGGAAAAGAGGGCGGACAGGGCCGTGCGCATGCGTGCCCAGGTGGTCGATCGTGCGGCCAGCCGGTTGTTGTCGTGGGTTTCGGCAAAATGGACGGTTACCCCCTCGCCCTGGGAGATGTCATCGGCCCCGGGGAGGTAGTGTTCGATGGCGCCGCGGTCGTCATTTTGAAACAGTTCCGAATAAGCCCAGTCGAATCCGGCCCGGTTGAGCAGGTCCCGGGTGACGGAGATCTTTCCCCCGAGCCCTTCGAGAAAGAAGATGGTTTCCGGAAAGCGCTCCCGGACCCGGGCGATGATGTATCGCCAGGCGTCTACGGGGATCATGTACCCGGCATCGCAGCGGAATCCGTCCACTCCCCGGCGGCACCAGGCGAGAAAGACGTCGGCCATGTACCGCCACAGATCCTTTCGGGAATAATCGAGCCGGGTCAGATCGGCCCAGGTGACCCCCCAGGCGCCGGGCATTTCAATGTGCCCCCCGGCGCCGCGGATCAGCCACTGGGGGTGGGATTCGTGGAGGCTCGCCGCCCAGCCGGTGTGGTTGATGGCGATGTCGAGGAGAAGGCCGCCCCGGCGTGCGTGGATGGCGTCGACCAGTTCGAGAAACTGTTCCAGGGGCGTGGCGGCGGTGTCGAATTCGGCCAGGGCCGGGTCCACGGCGGTAAAGCTCAGAGAGGCATAGGGACTGCCGAACCGGCCCATGCGGGCGTAGGTGGTGGGGGTGGGGTGGATCGGCAGCAACAGGACGAACCGGCAGCCGAGTTCGCCGAGGATGAAATCAAGATTGCCCATGAGCTGCCGGAAGGTTCCCGATGGCGGAATGACCGTATAGCCTTGGCCGTCCAGTGCCCGGACCCGGTCGGCCACCCCGGGCGACAGGGTCCCGAGGCCTGCCTTGTTGGGCCCAAACTGTCGGACAAAGGCGTTGTAGATGATGTTGGCGCAACAGGTGGTGGCCGAAGAGACATTGACGGCCGTGTTTTTGCCCAAGGGCCACAGGGGCTGGTCCGAGCCTTTGGGCAGAAAGTACGCCTTGGCCTCGAAATGACCCACTTCGACAAGGGGAAGGCGCAGGGAAAATCGACCTTGGGCCACCGGCTTCATGGGAAGGTCGAACCAGTCCCGACCCAGGGGCGCCAGTGCCTCATGAACTTCGGCGATGATTTCGGCCCGGGCCACGCCGCCCCGGCCGATATTGCTGCGGACAAAGGCATGGCCCTCGGTGGGGTGCGGCAGGGCCAGGGTCAGGACCAGCTCGTCTCCCTGGTACCGAAGCAGGTGGGTACCGGGAGCCGGGTCCTGGATCATGGCGTCGATGTTTTCCATGGGTAATCTCGGTTTCAGGGAGAATCCGGTTACGGGTGGCCGAATCGTGGCCCCTAAGTTGTTGCCTCTTCAAGGCGGTGAACCGATCGGCGCCATGGCGCCCGCTCAGTCGGGCACCTGCACCACATTGTTTTGAGACCCGAAGCAGTTGGGCACCCGATGGTCGTTTTCCGGATCATCACACCAGCGGCCGTCGACCCGGAAACGGTATTCATAGCGGCCGGGTTTGAGCATCAGAACCTTTTTCCATGAGCCGGTGCCGTCAGGCTTCATGGGGTGTTTCCTGGCCTCCCAGTCGTTGAAATCGCCGACGACGAAAATTTCGCTGGCCTCGGTTGACACCAGGCGAAAGGTCACCCGCCGCCGCTTTTGCATTGGCTTTTTGCCGGCCATGGCCTGCCTCCGTTGATTTGTCGGTGGGGGTCTCGGGACCGTCAGGGCCTCGAAACGTGTCACCGTCATCGAATCGTTCCGGGTGGGCAACGATCAATGGTCGAAGTCGGGAACATGATGGCTTGTCGGTCTGTGACGCGTCGTGACGGAATGGGGGTCATCGCTCGAATTTGGCGTCGGGCCGGGTCGCCGTCTTCGCTCAGTCTGCCGTGGGCTCAGGTCAGGGGGCTTCGTCATTCATCACACGGTTTTCCCAAGACTAGACGACGTTTGGGCCATTCTGTCAACCGAATTCATGGCGTTTCAATTCGAAGAAGGAATCCACGTCCTTTGGGTGTGATCAGAGTCCAGTGGCTATGCCGTTTCATTTGTTGTCCAATGCCTAAAATGCACTAAAGTGTGAAACTTCGTTTAATCATCGCTGACCTCATTTTCGGGGGCTTTGGCTGGATCCGCGGCGATGCCTCGGGCCAGGGCTTCCCGCTCGGTCTGTTCGGCCACGGCCGTGGCCTTGGCCGCCTTTCGTGATGCGCTCTCCGCCTCGCGTGCGGCGGCCTCGACTTTTTTTCGGGCCGCTGACAGGCGAGGGTCGTCTTCGCCGGGGTTTTCTTCCGCCAGGAGCCTTTCCAGGTCGGACCGCGCCGCCTCGGCTGCTCCGGCGGCGGCTTCGGTCGCTTTCAGGGCCTTTTGCGTCCGGTTTTTGGCCGCATCCAGGGCATCCTGGGCTTCGGCCCGCAAGGCGGCCTCCCCCTCTTCGGGTTCGGCATCCAGGTCGATGTCTTCAGCGGCCAGGACCAGCACGGCGTTTTTAATGTTTTCCAGCAACGGTCCCCAGGGGGTGCCGGACGGGTCAACCACCGCATGCCACCGGAGACGAAAGGGGAGGAAAACCAGGTCCGCCTCGTCAGAGACGGCGGCCAGTGTGTCGGCCGTCATTTCGTCGATCACCACAGGGTCGGCATCGATGCGCACGTCGTCCAGGGTCCGGCGCAGTTTTTCCAGGGCGTCTTCGGGCGCCTCGGCGTCGGCGGTGATCACCTTCAGCCGGGCCGATTCCCAGGGGGCGCTACGGGTCATCAGGTGGGCCAGGAGCAGGGCCAGGCGGCCGGTGGCGTCATCTTGCCACCAGATGTCGATGCGTCGCGGCCTTTCGCCCTCGGCCAGCAAGGTCTCCGGATCCTTGATGTCGACAATTACCAGGTTGCATCCCAGACGAAAGGCGGCCCGGAGGTTGCGGCCGAAGTCACGACGCCGGTCGTCTTCACGGGCGTCTCCCTGAAACCAGTTGAGCAGGATGGTGTTGGCCTTGACCGGCCCGATGCCGTATGCCTGGACCAGGGTTGACACGCCGATTTCCAGGTCCGGTGCGATCACCGCCAGGGGAAAGGCGCTGTGGCCTCGACGGGTGATGTCGGCCTGAAGCTCGGCTTCGGCTTTGGCCTGAAGGCGCAGCATGCCGACGCCGGTCCCTTCCACGAAGCTCACCGCCGAAACCAGCCCGCTTTCACCGGCAATCCACTGGGCGAAACGCAGCAGGCGTTCCCGGCGCTCCGGGTCGCGGCTCAAGGCCAGTATGCCCGGACGCCAGTCCCGGGGATGCTCGGGTTCGCTTGCCGCGGCCAGAAGGTGCTCGCGCACCTGCTGCAAATGGAAGGATCGGCGGCTGTCGGCCCATCGGGCCGGCCCGGCGGTTCGTTTGAGGTACTGATAGAGGGCAAAGAGGACGGAGACCGCCACCAGCCCGGTCTTGAGGTCGATGGCCAGCATGACCCCGAGGCAGGCCAGGGCGCCGGCTAGGCTCAGCCGGCGGTCGAACCACCGGAAGCGGGGGCGAAAAGACGGGCTGGCGGACCGGGCCTCGAAATACGTCGCGTAGTTGAGCAGCCCGTAGGAGATCAAAAAGAACATGGAGACCACCGGCGCGATGAGGTTCAGGTTGCCCAGGGCCACCGTGACCAGGGCGATGGCACCGCTGAGCAGCACCCCGCGCCGGGGGTTGTTGGCCGGGCCGACCCCTTTGGAAAAAGGCCCCAAAAAGCCGAAGATGCGGTCGGCTGCCAGGGACTGCAGAATTCTGGGGGCCCCCAGAAAGGAGGCCATGGCAGACGAGAGTGTGGCGGCGATGACCCCGGCGTCGATCAGGGCCGGAAACCGGGCCAGGCGCTTCATGGCGCCGTAATCGGCGGCCAGGTCGGCATTGGTCTGGGTGCCGGCAAAAAGGATCGCCACACCGAGATAAACAATGATGGATATGCCTACGGCAGCAAAGGTGCCCAAGGGCAGGCTTTTGCCGGGGTCGCGCAGGTCTCCCGACATGCTCACCCCCTGGGTGAACCCGGTCACCGCCGGAAAAAAGAGGGCAAAAAGCACCCAAAAGGGCGGGGCGCCGGCGGGCGCGGACCCGTTCGCCCGAATCAGGGCCGGGTGCCATTGCGGCACCGCTCCGGCGACAAAGGCGACCAGGGCGGCAACCAGCAGGGCCATGACCACGAATTGAAAGCGGGTGGCCCAGTCGGCGCCGAGCCAGGCCAGGATGAAGAGGGCGGCGATGGCGCCCGTGGCCACCAGCCGCGGACTCACGACCCAGGGGAGCATGGGGGCGACGGCCTCGCCGAAACCGATGCCGTAAAAGGCGATGGAGACCGATTGGGCCAGGAAAAGGACGATGCCGATGGCCCCGCCGAACTCCAGGCCCAGGGTTCGGGAGATCAGATAGTAATCCCCGCCGCCTTTGACCCGGAGGTTGGTGGCTACGGCCGAGAGCGACACGCTGGTCAGTACCGATATGGTGTTGGCCAGTCCGATGATGGCCAGGGCACCCAAAAACCCGGCGCTGCCCACCACAAAGCCCAGACGCAGGAACAGGATGATACCCAGGATGGTCAGGACGCTGGGGGTGAAGACCCCGGCAAAGGTGCCGAGGGTCCCCGTGGCGACGGTGCCGCCGATCTTATCGCTTGAAGCCATAGGTTTTTTCCTAAGTCGAAACGCTTATTTTTGGTCTTTCTCCTTGGTGTCGGCCAAGGGGCTGGTAAGGCCAAGGCCCTCCGGGGGCAGACTTCGAACGTGGACGTCGAGCTGGGGAAAAGCGATTTCGATCCCTCTTTCCCTGAAAAGCCGGTCGATGGCGAAGCGGACATCGGTTTCGGAGGTAAAGACCTCATCAACGGTGGTCCAGTATCGCAGGGCGAAAATCAGGGCGCTGTCGCCGTGGTCGAGAAAGACCACATCCGGCCGGGGGTGCTTGAGGACGCGCCGGGTGGTGTCGGCGATTTCCAGCAGGGTCTTTCGTGTCAGTTCCACGTCGGATCCATAGGCCACCCCGATCTTGACTTTTCTGCGCAGGCGTTTGTCCTTGAAGCTCCAGTTGGTGACCTGGCTGGAGATGAACTCGGAGTTGGGAATGATCAAAGAGGCGTTGTCGTAGGTCTGTACCACGGTCGCCCGGACGTTGATCTGGCGGATTTCTCCCCAGACCCCGTTGATCTCCACGGCATTGCCTACTTGAATGGGCCGTTCAAAGAGCAGAATGATGCCGCTGATGAAGTTGTTGAAGATATTCTGCAGCCCGAAGCCGATACCGATACTCAACGCGCCGAAAACCACCGCCAGGGAGGTGGTGGAAACCCCCACGGCGCCCAGGGCCATGACGACCCCTATAGCCCAGATCAGATAGGCCGAGATGGTGGTGATGGAATCCTGCAGGCCCCGGTCCATGGGGCTGCGGGCCAGGAGTTTTCCCGCGATGGCGGTTTTCCACAGGCGGGTGGCCACATGAACGGCAAAGAGGATCAACAGGGCGTATAAAACGCCGAGCAGGTGCAGGTTCAGGGTCCCGATAGCAAAGGATCGGTTCAGCAAATGATAGAGGCCGCCCCAGATCCCCTGTCTGACACCCCAGGCCGCCAGGGTGGCGAAGACCCCTGCCGTGGCCCAGGCCAACCAGGAAAGCCGGAGCCATGCCCATCGGGCCGGGCCGGCGGGCTTGGCCTGTTCCGATTCAACCACTTCTTTGGCCGCTGAAAAGGATCGCTCCCATTCCAGCAGCACCCGCAGACCGACCACGGTCCAGACCGCCACCGCCGCCGTCCAGGTCCAGGCGCCGTACCAGTGAACGGCCAGGTTGCCCCATCCGGCCAGATCCAGGAAAAGGCCGCCGACGGCCACGCCATGGGAGAGGCCCGTGGCAATCGTCACCCATGCCCCCGCCTGGGTCCGGATCTGGCGCCAGAAGACCATGCTCCACAGAAAAAATCCAGCGGCGGACAGCAGGCGCAAAAAGAAGAGCAGGCCTGCGCCCTGGCCGATGACCGGGGCGGCCCAGGCATGGAAAATCGCCACGCTCCCGTAACCCAGGGCAAGGGTTTTCAACCGTCGGGAAAGCCGGCCCTGAAAGACCGGCTTCTCTTGGCCCTGGTTTAAACGGATGGCGTCGGCCATCCATCGGTAAATCAGCAACCCCTGGACAAGAACCGCCAGCAGGGGGACGGCCGGCAGGGGTTCGGCTTTTCCCGGAAGTGCGGTCAGAACCAAAACCAGCACCAGGGCGGCCCCCAGGGGGAGCGACCGTCGCACCATTTTCAGGGCCAGGGCCAGTTGGGGCTGCTGGGAAAGGGTTCCGTCTTGAAGCAAAACGCCGATTCTCTTTCGCAGCCGGCCCATCAGGACCAGGGCAAACGCATAGAGCAAGGCGGAAGCCAGCAGAAAAGAGCTGTTGGCGACCAGGAACGCGCCGATTTCGGATTGCCGGAAATTGGCGTCCTGCCATGGGGCCGCGTTGTTTCTGAGGCGACGGTATTCATCGCCAAGGGAGGCATGGGAAATGCCTTGAAAAACCTTTTGCCGCTCAAAGAGTGCCTGGGTCCGTTGCTGAGGCAACTGTCGCTGGTATTTTTCGACCAGGGATTGATAGAGGCCTCGGACCTCTTCGAGGGCCGCCAGGCTCCGGTCCGCGGAGGAAAGCGCTTTTTCCAGTATCTTTCGTCGGGCGGTCAGCAGCGTTTCCAGGTCCCGGGTCTGATTTTCCAGCTTTCGGCGCAGGTCGTCGGACAGGCCCGGTTTTCGAAGGTCTCCCCGCTGTTTTTGAACCAGGGCGATTTGGTCCAGGGCCTGGGACAAGGCCGATGCCGCCCGGTCGCGCCATTCTCGCAGGGCCTCGGCCCGTCGGGACAGCTCCTTCAAGGCGGACCGGTTGATTCCCTGGGCCCGTTCCAGGTCCTCTACCGGCGCCTCGGGGATCAGCAGCAGGTTGCCGTGGGCCGATGCCTGTACCCGGTAGACGTTGATGTCAGCGGCCAACTCCCGTTGCAGGAGGCCTTGTTCTGCGGCATCAGCCTTGACGGTTTCCAAGGCGCTGCGTTCGCCGGCCAGGGCACTTTCCAGGGTGCTGAAAATAGAACGGTCGAACCCCACCGCTTTTTCCATCGGGGTGGCGGCGGTTTCAGCCCCTGTTGCGGGGAGGTAGAAAACCAGGGAGACCACGGTGGCGAGTACCCACCAAACGAGCCGGCCTGAAACAGCATCGGGTTTCTGGGTTGCTGTGTTGGGGAAACGTTTCATCGTCATTGATTTAGTTCGGTTCGGGCCTTTGGGCTGCGGAAAGAAAAGCGTTGCGTTTCATACGATCCCTTTCTTTTCCGGGGAGGCCCCGGACGTGTCCCTGCCGCCGGCGGGGGCCAGGATGTCGGTGGGCCCGTCGTCGTAGAGGTGGTATTGTTCAATGACAATGGCAGAGATCCCCTCTGAGGAGGTCAGGCGCCCGGTCGCTTCGATCTGCCGTTTCTGGTGGCCGAGCAGTTCCGGCACCGCTTCCAAATTGGCGACCAGGTATTGGGCCTCGGTGTACGTGGCGATGGCCACGGATACCACCCTGCCCCGATCATCCCACCGGGCCGGGACTATGATGCCGGTCGCTTTTAACAAGGTTGCCGCCTGGTATGGGGTGAGCCCCGTGCAGGCAGGACGACAGCCGGCCCTTGCAGAGGCGCTGGCCTGAGGGATCAGCAATATCGATGCCACGTTGATTTTGAAAAGCCATTTTTTGTTGGCCCAATGGGCTGGCTGTGGTGTGCCGTCCGGCTGTCTGCCTTTGCACCGGCGAAAGGGGCACCCGACGGCCATCCCTTGTGCGAAAAAGCGAGCCCCGACGCAACGCTGAGCCGTTTGGTGCCAAAAACGGAAACCGGGTTGCCGATCCGGGTGAAAAACGGAAACAGGACTGCCGGGCCGGGGTCGCTTTCCTTGCGAGGATCAGGATCCGGCCTTGAACGCCTCTTTTCGCAGTCGGTATCTCTGCATCAGGTTGTGGAGCTGGCGGGTGGATATCCCGGCTTCTTGAGCGCTGGTGGCGATTTTTCCGTGGTTGCGGGTGAGCAGGGCCGAAAGATATTGTCGTTCGATCACGGCCAGCCCCTTTTCTCTGGTATCGGCCAGGGTTGACGGGGTGGTGGACGCAACCGCGGCCGCCGCCGCAATGCCTTCCGTGATCATGTTGGGAAAGCTTTCCGGGGTCAACGTGTCGCCGGTCTCGATGATGCAGGCACGTTCCACCAGGTTTTCAAGTTCGCGGATGTTTCCGGGCCAGCTGTAGGCAACCAGCCCCCGCAGGGCCTCTGGATGAATGCCGTGAAGGAATTTGTCCGGGTTCAACCGGTTGTGGTGCTCAATGAAGGTCTCTACCATGTCGGCCAGGTCCTCGGTCCGCTGCCGAAGCGGTGGGATTTCGATGGGAAAGATGTTCAGGCGGTAAAACAGGTCCTTTCGAAAGCTTCCGGTGGCGACCATTTCGGCCAGGTCGGCGTTGGTGGCGGCGATGATGCGCACATCGGTGGGAAACGCCACTTCGCCGCCCACCCGGGTAATGTGCCCCTCCTGGAGCACGGTGAGCAGGCGGATCTGGGCCGAAGGGGTCATGGTCCCGATTTCGTCGAGGAAGAGCGTGCCGCCCCGGGCGATTTCGAACTTGCCCGGTTTTCGCTGCACAGCGCCGGTAAAAGCCCCTTTTTCATGGCCGAAGAGTTCGCTCTCCAGCAGGGTGTCGGGGATGGCCCCGCAATGGACGCCAATAAAGGGGCCGTCTTTTCGGTGGCTGTGCAGGTGGATCAATCGGGCGATGCGGCTTTTTCCCGTGCCGGTCTCACCGGTCAAAAGGACGGATGTTTTGGTCTGGGCCACCGAGCGGACCTGCCCTAAGACCTTTCCCATGGCGGCACATCCCGTACGGACGGTTTCCAGGGAGTCCTTTCGCCAGAAATGATCCCGCAGGTATTCCAGTTCCGAACGCACGTGGCGCTCGCGGACCAGCTCTTCAGAGACCAGGCGGATCTCCTCGGGCCGGACCGGCAGGGTCAGGTAGCTGGCCGCTCCGGCCCGAATCGCCTGCATGGTTTCTCGCAGGCGGTCCGGCGGGGAGATTAAAACGATGTCCAGGGTTGGCTGGGCCTGCCAGAGGGGGCGAAAAGCGTCTTGAAACAGGGTTTTTCCGTGGTTTTCCAGGAGACGGTTTGGACGGTTTAAGACCAGGTTCAGGTCGAGAAACAGGCCGTCCAAGGGGAGCTCCTGGGCCAGTTTCAAGGCGCCATCCAGACGCTCCGCCCGCCGAACCCGGCTGCCGGCTCCGAGGGCGGAGCGAATGGTGTCCGCGATATCGCCCCTGGCGGATGCCACGAGAATCGATTTCATTGGCGACTGGCTCTTCCCATGCGGTGGTTTTGTTCGGAAGCCCCGCTTCCGATTTCACCTCAACCTATATGAAATTCCAAAACAAGTCAATAGGTTGTATTTATGGCACACCCTTTGCTCAAGGATAGGGGAACCTGTTTTTACCGTTGCGGCCAGGCGTTCGAAACCATGGATGAAGAAGATGTTTTCGATCCACGACAGGAGATACTGACATGCGGATTGTTCGTACCGAGCTTTGCACCGTGCGCCTTCGGCTGACCGAGCCCTATGCCATTGCCACCGAGACGGTGACCGAGGCGCCCAACCTTTTTTTGCGGATCGAAACTCGAGGCGGTGTGGTGGGTTACGGCTGCGCGGCGCCCACTGCCACCGGAGAGACCGTTGAAACCGTGGCCAACCGCTATGCCGACACACTGGAACCGGCCTTGCGAGGTGCGGACCCGTTCAGAATGGCCCGGCTTTTTGAAACCCTGAGACCGCTGCTGCCCGGTTGTCCGTCCACCCTGGCCATGGTGGACATGGCCCTTTACGACGTTCTGGGAAAGACGGCGGGACTTCCCCTCTACCGTATCCTCGGCGGGTACCGGACCCGGATACCCACCAGCGTGACCATCGGGATTCTGCCGCTGGAAGAGACCCTGGCCCGGGCCGAGGCCCTCGTCGGCCAGGGCTTTTCCATCCTCAAATTAAAAGGGGGGCTCGATGTTGACCGGGACATGGAGAAGGTCCGGCGCCTGCGCGAGCGTTTCGGCCGGTCGATCCGGCTTCGGTTCGATGCCAATCAGGGGTATTCGGCTGCCGAGGCCATCCGCTTTGTCCGCGAAACCCGCAAGGGAGGGCTCGAAATGATCGAGCAACCCACCTGCCGCGACGATTTGGAGCTTCTCGGTGAGATCACGGCCCAGGCCTCGGTGCCGGTCATGGCCGACGAAAGCCTTGTCAGCCTTCGCGACGCCTTTCGCCTGGCCCGGGGGCGCCTGGTCGACATGGTCAATATCAAAATCATGAAGGTCGGCGGTATTTTCGAAGCGATCCGAATCAACGACGTGGCCACCGCTGCCGGGCTCAAGGCCATGGTGGGATGCATGGACGAGGCGGCCTTAGGGATTGCCGCGGGGCTCCATTTTGCCCTGGCCCGGCCCAACATCGCCTTTGCCGACCTGGACGGGCACCTGGATATGATAGACGACCCCACGGCCGGTGCCGTGGTGCTCAAAAACGGAACCCTCTACCCCACGGACAAGCCGGGGCTGGGATACGACCCCGCACCGGAACTGTTCTCCTGACCCTGTTGCCCGGCCCGGTCTTTTTGCCGAAACGGGGAGGGAGATGCGGCTTTTACCCCAACTTTAGCTCACTCCCAACTTTAGTTCACTTCAGGCACTTGCAACAAGGCTGTCTCGGCATAGCCCATTGACTTTGACCATGCCCTGAGGGCATGGATTCCAAGGGCGAATTGAACGAGGCTCAAGACAGGAGGCGCGATGAACACCTTTGACTCCGAAGGTATCCGAAAGATCCTGGTTGCCTATGACTTTTCAAAGCAGGCGGACAACGCTCTTGATTTCGGTGTTGATCTGGCCCGGCGGATCGGTGCGGAGATCGTCCTGATCACGGTGGTCAATCCTCGGGACATCGAGGCCATCGAACAGGCGGTCAACCGGACCCTGCTGGTGGACGTGGACGCCCATCCGGAAAAGCAGGTCCGCCAGTTCCTGGAGGAACGGATCGAACAGCTTAAGGACCGGATTTCCAACCTGCCGTCCCCGCACCCGGTGATCCGGCCCCTGGTCCGTAGTGGCCTGCCCCACGAAGAACTCATGGCCGAGGCGGTCAAGGTGGATCTGGTGGTCATGGGGGCCAGGGGAAAAAAGAGCGCCCTGCGGGAAGCCCTGGTGGGTTCAACCGCGGAAAAACTCTTTCACCTCTGCCCGGTGCCGGTGCTCAGCGTCCGGCTTCGTGGGGAGGCCTGACAAGGATCTGATTTTCATGAAATGCACGAAAAATCGGCCGATGCGGATAGCTTTACCTCGGAGCTGCTCAAGCGGATCGGCGTGCCCGTTCCCGGCGACCAGCTCAAGATTCTACTGGACGGCAAGGATTCGGCCCAGGCCAGGGTCCGGGTGGCGGTGGATCTGCTGTCCATGGCCCGGCTCCCCTCCCGGGCTGTTCACGGATTCCGGATCCTGCCCCAGGTCCGGCGGGCGGCGCCGGTGCACTGGATCGAGATCTTCGATGCCGGCCGGTGGCGTGCCTACGACCCGACCACCACCGAGGCCGGCGTGCCCGACGATTATGTATCCTGGTGGAGAGGGACGGAGCCCATCATCCGGTTCAAGGGGGTCAAGAACCCATCCGTTGATCTTACGGCGAGCGCCTACGAGGAAGAGAACCTCTATGCGGCAACGGCGGGCGGGCTCATTCCAAGAAGGGAGTTTCTGGTTCGGTTTTCCCTGTTCAGCCTTCCCATTCAAACCCAGGCGGTCTACCGGGTATTGATGCTGGTGCCCGTGGGTATCCTCGCCTTGGTGGTGCTGCGAAACGTGGTGGGGGTCCGGACCTTCGGCACCTTTATGCCGGTGCTCGTTGCCTTGGCTTTCAGGGAGACCCAGCTCCTGTGGGGGATCGTGCTCTTTTCCCTGTTGGTGGCTGCCGGCATGGGGTTTCGGCTCTATCTGGATCGGCTCAAGCTGCTGGTGGTGCCGCGGCTGGCCGCGGTGCTCATCGTTGTGGTCCTGCTCATGGTGGCCTTTAGCCTGGTGACCCACCTTCTCGACCTGGATCGAGGGCTTTCCGTGGCCCTTTTTCCCATGGTGATTCTCACCATGACCATTGAGCGCATGTCCGTGGTCTGGGAAGAACTCGGCCCGGGGGAAGCCATCTCCCAGGGGATCGGCACCCTGGCCGTTTCCGCTCTGGTCTACCTGCTCATGCAGGTCCGTTATCTGGAACACCTCTTTTTCACTTTTCCCGAGCTGCTTCTGATCCTTCTGGCCATTGTGCTGCTGCTGGGGCGGTATTCGGGATTCCGGCTGTTGGAGCTTCGACGGTTCAGGCACCTAAAAGAAATCGGCACCGGTTTTTAGATTCAGAACTCTTGATTTCCTAATAGTGCATTTAACGAGCAAATATTTCAGTATACGCTGTTATTTCATTTGGTTGA
>JAEINQ010000133.1 GCA_016342285.1 Desulfobacterales bacterium | reverse complement strand
GGGTGGCGATGGGGCCGGTGCCGTCCCATACCTGGCTCAGGGTGTTGTCCGCATTAAAGGTTCTTTCCACCACCTTGCCGCCCGGGTAGGCCAGCACTTCCAGGTTGTGATTGGCGTCGTACCCCTTTTCCACCCGAAGCCCGTTTTGCACCTCGGCGCTGACGCGGTTCAGGGCATCATACTCCCATGCGGCGGTATTCGTAGCCCGCCCCTCGTTGCGGTCCACGGCCTGGACCATGCGCGACAGGGCATCGAAGGCAAAGCTCTGGGCCAGGGATCCGTCCAAGGTTACGGCGGTCTTGCGGTTAAGATCGTCGAAGGTGGCATCGATCTGGGTGCCGTCGCGCTTGACCACCCGGGTGATGTTGCCGGCGCCGTCGTATTCGGCGCGAAGATAGCTGCCGTCCGCGTCGTATTCGCGCAGGCGCTGGCCCAAGAGGTCGTAGGTATAAGTAACCGTCTCGTTGTTGGCATTGGTGATGGCGGCCAGGTTGTCGGCATCGTCGTACTGGTAATGGGTGGTGGCCTCGTCCGAGGTGCCGTAGGCTTCGGTCTTGGCGACCATGCGGCCGTTGGCATCGTAACCGAAGTTGGTAGCAACTTCGTCGACCGTGCCGATGGCCATGGTAACGCGGCGCTTCAGGTTCAAGACATTGTCGTATTGAAATTCGGTTCCCGTGCCGGTCCGATCCGTGACCGTCTCGATCCGGCCGAGTTCGTCGTATTGGGTAACCGTCTCGGCCTCGGAGGAATCCGCAAGCACCCGCCTCTCGCTGGTGCGGCGGTTGTTGGCGTCGTAGGCGTACAAGGTGGTGCTTCCGGCCGGATCGGTGGTGCCGGTGAGATTGCCGTTTTCGTCGTAATCGAAGACCGTGGTGCCCCCTGCGGGATCCTGCCTGCCGATTTTCCGGTTCACGGCATCGTACCAGAAGTTCGTCCGCTGGCCCATGGCATCGAACACGGCCAAATGGTTGCCCACGTTGTCGTAGCGGTAACCGGTTACGTAGCCCAGGGCGTTTTCCGTTTTCACACGGCGGTTGTTCAGGTCGTAGGTGTGCCAGGTGGTATTGCCCAGGTCGTCGGTAACGGATATCAGGTTCCCCATGGCATCGTAAAAAAACTCCATGCGGTTGCCCCGGGGATCGGTCTCGGCGATCTTCCGGCCCAACTCGTCGTACTGGTAGGTGAACTCGTTTCCTTCGGCATCGGTCTTTTTCGTTAGCAGGTTCCGGCCGTCGTACTCGAACAGGGTTTCGTTGAGCAGGTTGTCATATCGGTCGTAACGGGCTATGCGCACGGTGTTGCCGTTGTTTTGAAACCAGCACAAAATTAACCAAGTCCTACCAGTTTATTAAATGTTGAAAGCGGCCCCCTATTGTCTTTATTTAGACTTGCCTCCTTTGACTAATTTCCATAAAGACAATCCTATAAAAAAGACAAGAGAAATAACAATTGATTTTGGGAGCCCTTTTTGGAAAAAAATTTTCCACGAAATTGGGTCTATCGCTGGTATCGAGTATTTATTAAAGCCAAGCTTTTCAGAAACAGCAACCACAAAAAATACAAGCAAGGAATATAGTAACGGTTGAGTAAAAAGATTTTCCGTTGTTTTCTTTGACATGATTATAAATCTCACTACAGGATTAAGGATTATTTGCCAAAATAAAAATATTTGTTTGGATTTCTTATGACATCGACAACTGTTCCTGCATAAGCCCAGGGATTTGAAGAAATTGGTGGTCCAGGGACTGCATAACTGGCGATAAAATCGGATGCATTTATCATAAAATTCTGTCCATGAGGAGTCCCGGCAGTAGTCATACCTGCAGTATAAGCAACTGGTCCTACTTCAGCAGCAAGACTAATTCCTCCAGCAATGGCAACTGTTTTTATTGCTGTCCCCGTATGTGCCCCGAGGGAAATTAGTCCCGCCATTTCCCATGCCGGCACTGATTCTTCAAATGCATAAATCGCTCCGCTCGTTCCCTCTGAAATTGCAGTGCCGATACCACTATTCATAACGCTTAAATCATCATTACTAGGTCCAAGTGGCCCGGTATTAAAGCTTGGGAATTCTCTGAAGCCATCTGATGTGTCTTTTTCACCTAAATACCAGTCAAGGTTTTGTGAAAGTTGGTCTGTGTCTAAGTTTCCCTGGATTGTATCTGAAAGAAATCCAACGGCCGGTTCAACTATATTATCCGAGACCCACCGGACAGCCAAACCATCCGGATCAAGATAACTCAACGGGTTGTTTATGGTGTAGGCATAGAGGTTCAAACCGTCCACGTAGCCGGCAGGGTCGCGCTGGAGGAACCGCCCCAGCACCGGTGAATACATCCGGTTGCGATAATACCACAGGCCGGTTTCGGCATCAAATCGCCTTCCCGTGAATCCATACGGGTTTCCGATGGTGCTGCCGGAGGCGGTGATGTCCTGCCCCGCTGCGTCGTAGATGGTCATGCGGCCGTATGCCGAATACTCGTACCGTTCCACAATGGCCCCTGCCGCATCGGTCAGAGCAGTGACGCTGTATCGGCGGTCCTTGAGGCAAAAATAGCGCTGGCCGCCGTATTCCACCATGAGCGGATCGTCGATATAAGCGCCATAGGTGTAGGTGCGGGCCAGTGAGCCATTGAGGTATTCCTCGATCACCTGGCCGTCGTTGTAAACGAAGGTGACGGTTTCCGCGGATGCTGTCACAGACTTGGAAACCCTCCTATTCGTGGCGTCGTAAGTGTATTCGGCGATCTTCTGCCCGCCGATCCAGACTTCGTTGAGCCGGTTGGCCCAGTCGTAGACATAGTTGTGGGTGCCGTCGGAGACCAGGTTGCCGTTGGCATCGTAGGCCGGGTTCAGACCCGTGATGAAGTTGTATTCGTTGTCGGCGTTTACCGTTCGGGTTTCGGCGGTGCCGTTCTGGTTGGTGGAGACCCAGTTGCCCACGTCGTCGTACTGCCAGACGGACTGCTGGGCGCCGACGGTCTCGGAGGTAATCCGGTCAAGGGAATCGTAGGCAAAATCCTTTACGATATCGCTTCCGCCCCGGTTTTCGGTTTCCTGGGCCACATTGTCCCTGAAATCCCAGACCGTGGCCATGCTGTAAACCGTGGCAGCGCTCAACGTGTAGCCGCGGCCGGTTTCCTTGTCTTCGGCATCCCGGGCCAGAGAGAGGAAAAGGCTGTTGCCTAAGCTGACCTGGGCCGGAATGCCGTGGGGATTATACTGGTGGGTGGCAATCGATCCAATACCGTCCCAGACCTGGTAAAGGGTGTTGTCCGCATTGAAGGTTCTTTCCACCACCTTGAAACTGGGGTAGGCAAGCACCTCCAGATTGCCATTGGCATCGTAGCCCTTTTCCACCCGAAGCCCGTTTTGCACCTCGGCGGTGACGCGGTTCAGGGAATCATACTCCCAGGCAGCGGTATTCGTGGCCCGTCCCTCATTTAGATCCACGGCCTGGATCATGCGGGACAAGGCATCGAAGGAAAAGGTCTGGGCCAGGGTGCTGTTCACGGTGACGGCGGTCTTGCGGTTGAGATCGTCGAAGGCATTGTCGATCTGGGTGCCGTCGCGCTTGACCACCCGGGTCATGTTGCCGGCGGCATCGTATTCCGCCCGAAGGTAGGTGCCGTCCGCGTCGTATTCCCGCAGGCGTCGGCCCATGAGGTCGTAGGTATAAGTAACCGTCTCGTTGTTGGCGTTGGTGATGGCGGTCAGGTTGTCGGCATCGTCGTACTGGTACTGGGTGACCGCTTCATCCGAGATGCCGTAGGCTTCGGCCTTGGCGACCATGCGGCCGTTGGCGTCGTAGCCGAAGTCGGTAGCGACTTCGTCGACCGTGCCGAGGGCCATGGTAACGCGGCGCTTCAGGTTCAAGACATTGTCGTATTGAAATTCGGTTCCCGTGCCGGTCCGATCCGTGACCGTCTCGATCCGGCCGAGTTCGTCGTATTGGGTAACCGTCTCGGCCTCGGAGGAATCCGCAAGCACCCGCCTCTCGCTGGTGCGGCGGTTGTTGGCATCATAGGTGTAAAGGGTCGTGCTGCCTACCGGATCGGTTCGCCCAATGAGGTTGCCGTTTGCGTCATAGTCGAAGACCGTGGTGCCGCCTTCGGCGTCTTCCGAACCGATCTTGCGGTTGACGGCATCGTACCA
>JAEINQ010000132.1 GCA_016342285.1 Desulfobacterales bacterium | reverse complement strand
ACTACCTGCGCAACCTGCGCGGTAAGGCAGCACGCATCAAGTCCAAGCAGATCTGGGAATAAATTTCGGATAAGGCGGCATCTGCTGCGTTGCTTCGGATTATGCAGACCCTTGCGTATGGGAATACGCGGCGGTCCTGAATAATCCTCGCTTCTTGCAGCTCCCACCTTCTCCAAAATTTATCGGATTTACTGTGATCATGTGCCCGGAACGTCATTGACGTTCCGGGCTTTTGTGGTTGAATAAATTGTGGAGAAGCGGCCATCTGCTGCGTTGCTTCGAATTGTTCAGACCCTTGCGTATGGGAATACGCGGCGGTCCTGAACAATTCTTGCGCCTTGCAGCTAGCCACTTCTCCACAATTTATCGGATTTACTGTGATTATTTGCTGGTGCGGTTTGTGGCTTTTCTCATGCTTTTCGGGCAGGGATATTGCGGAGGGTTTATGAATCAGAGCAGTTTTTTTTCGAACGCGAAATATGAGCATGTCGGGATCGCAGGCGTTGACGAGGCCGGACGGGGATGTCTGGCCGGGCCTGTTGTGGCCGGGGCGTGCATCCTGCCCGAGGAGTATGACCTTCCGGGGCTGAACGATTCCAAGAAGGTCACTGCAAGGAAGCGGGAAGTGCTTTATGACCTGATTCGACATCAGGCCGTGGCCTGGGCCATTGGGGTTGTGTGGGCACCTGAAATCGACCGGATAAATATTCTGGAAGCAACATATGTTGCCATGGGAAAGGCGGTCCGGGCATTGAAGGCGACTCCTGTATTCTTGCAGATAGATGGGAACAAAACCATTCCGGCCTATGCGCTCCAGATGAACATTCCGCAGGAATGCGTCATTCAGGGGGACGGCAAGATTCCAGCCATTTCAGCGGCATCAATCATGGCCAAGACCTTTCGCGACCGCCTCATGGTCAAGCTTGCCAGACGCTATCCCGGATATGGTATTTCCAAGCACATGGGGTACGGCACCAAAATGCACATGGACGCCATCAGGGAGCTTGGTCCGAGTCGGATTCATCGTCTCACCTTTCGGGGCGTCAAGCCTGAGACCGTTGAACAAAAACAGGGCAGCCTGTTGTAAGCCGCCCTGTCTGATTTTCAGGTCTTGTGGCTGTTCAGCCCAAATCAATCCATGTCGTGCCGTTTCGTGAGCTTTCCACGCATGCCTCGATGAAGCGGACTCCTCGCAGTCCATCCTTGCCGGTGGGGAAATCCGGGGTTGCGCCGTGTTCTATTGTGGCGCAGAATGTGCTGTAGATGTTGGCAAATGCCTGGAGCCAGCCTTCGGGGTGGCCTGGCGGGGTGTGGGAGTAGGGCATGGCACCGGGCAGCATTTCCGGCATGCCGCGCACGATGGTCTGTGTGGGGTGGCCTATGGGCGTGTAGCGCAGATGGTCCGGGTCTTCCTGAAACCATTCCAGCCCGCCCTTGTCGCCGAAAATCCGTAGTTTGAGTCCGTTGACGCAGCCGGTTGCGGCCTGGGAATACCAGTACATGCCGCGTGCGCCCGTGTCGTATTCGGTGAGGATGACGCCGTTGTCATCAAGAGTCCGGCCCTCCACCAGAGTGTCGAGTCTGGCAGCCAGTCGCGTCAGGTTCAGACCTGTGACGAATGGAACCAGATGTTCCACATGACTGCCGACATCACCGAGTGACAATGTCGTGCCTCCGCGTTCTGGATCAGCCCGCCACGAGGCCTGGGTATGGCCGGTGGTTTCCAGCATTTCGGCCAGCCATCCCTGGGGGTATTCGCAGTTGACGAAACGGATGTCCCCGAGGTCGCCGCGTTCGACCATTTCCCGTGCCTGTCGTACCATGGGATAACCGGCATAGGTGTATGTCACGGCCAGTATCAGTTCTTTTTCACTGGCCAGGGCAACCAGTTCCTCGGCCTGGGCAGAAGTGATGGTGAACGGTTTGTCGCACATGACATGTATGCCGTATTCCAGGCATGTTTTGACATTGGGATAATGCGCTTCGTTGGAAGTGACCACCACGGCAAAATCTATATCACCGGCTTCAAGTCGGGTCATTTCTTCTGGCGTGGCATAGAGGCGGTCTTCGTCAAGGCCTAGTTCCAGCCCGATGGCCCGGGTTTTTTCCAGATCGCGGGAAAAACATCCTGCCACCAGTTTTGCCGTGCCGTTCAGGGCCAGCGCTCGTCTGTGAACGCCACCTACAAAGGCTCCGGGCCCGCCGCCGATCATTGCGTATTTGAGCATGAGTATGCCTCCTTGACAGGAATGTTAGCGCAACTTGCCGGGAGGGGGAAGGGGAAGCTGTCCTCTGGCAACTCGTCGGACCCTGTGTTATCAATTCCCTCCATGGGGTTCTTATCAAAACTGACACCGAATAAATGGCGTGGCGATCGTGGCGAAGACGCGGCTGCGCGATACCTCGAAAGCCGTGGATATCGTGTTCTTGATCGTAATTGGCGGTACAGACAATGGGAATTGGACCTTGTTTGTAGGGATGGAGACACTCTTGTTTTCGTGGAAGTCAAGACGCGTGGAGCTGGAAGCATGGGAACTCCGGCAGATGCCTTGAACCGGGCAAAGCAGGCCCGGCTGGTCAAGGCGGCCAGTCAGTATCTGACGAAGAATGATCTCTGGGATGAGCCGTGCCGGTTTGATCTGGCGGCTGTCATTGATGCTGGGACAGGCATGGACGTTGATCACATAGAAAATGCATTTGATCTGACCGACCACAAGGGCGGGTGGTGACCATATGAATGAATACGGAAAACTCTGGGTGGTTGCGACCCCGTTGGGTAATACAGGCGACCTGTCGCCGCGTGCTCGCGAAATCCTGACCGATGCCGATATAATCCTGGCCGAGGATACCCGTCGGGCCGGGCTGTTTTTCAAGCGGCTGGAACTTGGTCGCCATGGGCGTCTTGTGAGTTTTTTCGAGCATAATGAGGACAAGCGGCTGCCTCGGGTGATGTCAGCCCTTGAAGATGGTCAGACAATTGCCCTTATTTCCGATGCCGGGACACCGCTTTTGTCCGATCCCGGTTTCACCCTGGTGCGGGCCTGTCGCGATGCAGGCATCGATGTTTCACCAGTTCCAGGACCGAGCGCGCCGGTTACGGCCCTGTCCGCTTCCGGGTTGCCGCCGCTGCCCTATACATTTCTCGGCTTTACGCCGCGCAAGAAGAGCCAGACCGAAAAACTCTTCGAGGTCCATCGTGATACAGGTGCCACCCTGGTCTTTTTCGAGCGGAAGTCCCGCCTCAAGGGCACGATGCAAATCGCCTTTGACATACTCGGGGATCGGGAATTCTGCGTGGCCCGCGAGTTGACCAAGGAGTATGAGGAGTTCATCCGGGGATCTCTCGGGTCGCTGGAGGATATGGATTTTGATCTGCTCGGCGAACTGACCGTGATTATCGCGCCCGCAGGCGAGGCCGGTGACACAAGCGAGGAGGAACTTGCCAGTATGCTTGACGAAGAGCGCGAGGCAGGCGGAAAACCCAAGGAAATCGCTCATCGGGTGGCTGAAAGGGCGGTGGGCTGGACAGCCAAGGAAGTGTATGCCACCATGCGTTCCTCATGAGTTTGAAAGCCGCATATGGCAAGGCCCTTGAAGGGAAATCCCTTGCTGAAAAAGATATCCGATACATCATCGAGTTGCCACTGGATCGCCTTGGCGAACTGCTGGGATTTTCGCATGACATCAGAACGGCCAGGTTTGGCAATGGTCTGGGTCTTTGTGCCATTGTCAATGCCAAGTCCGGTACCTGTTCCGAAAATTGTTCGTTTTGCGCTCAGTCCGGGCATCACAAGGCCGACAGCCCGGAATATCCGCTTCTTTCCGCAGACGAGATAGTGGCTGCCGGGGCCACGGCCCAGGGCCATGGTGTGACCCGTTTCGGTGTGGTTGCAAGTGGCAAGCTGGTTGGGGATTCCGATCTCAGGGGTTTTGCCGAAGCCGTGAAAGGTCTTGCCTCACTTGGTCTTGCTCCTGATCTTTCTCCCGGAATCCTGGATCGTTCGCAATTAAAAGCGTTGAAACAGGCTGGGTTAAAAGGCTATCATCACAATCTGGAGACATCGGCTTCCTTTTTTCCTCAGATATGCACCACCCACACCTATGAAGATGATGTGAACGCAGTGCGCACCGGGGTGGAGGCAGGGTTGTATGTTTGTTCGGGTGGTATTTTCGGCATTGGCGAAACCTGGGACGACCGGGTGGAGCTGGCCCTCTTGCTGCGGGAGTTGGGTGTTCAGTCTGTGCCCATCAATTTTCTGCATCCCATTCCGGGCACGCCGTTGGAAGGCCGGGAAGTGCTTGCCCCGGAAGAGGCTCTCA
>JAEINQ010000131.1 GCA_016342285.1 Desulfobacterales bacterium | reverse complement strand
AATGGAAACAACACAAGAAATTGCCGCCAGCATACCGGTGGATACCCTTGCGGAAGCTGCCCATGATCTGGTCATCAACCTTCCGGCCCACGCCAGCTTTTTGGGCATTCCCGTGTGGATATTCGCTCTGGTGATCCCGGCCGTGGCCATCGGCCTGTTCGCCTACATCATGGCCAGCCGCCTCAAACCCATGGTCCTTGCCAAACAGGATCTGCGTTTTGACCGGCTTCCCGAACGGGTATGGCGGCTTGTCAAGTTCGCCATCGGCCAATGGCGCCAACCCCGGTACCGTACCGCCGGAGTCCTGCACATCCTGATTTTCGCGGGCTTCATGATCCTGTCCGTCAACTCCACCCGTCTGGTGGTGTGGGGCCTTGCCCCGGACTTCCAGTTTCCCGGGCTGAACGGAATCGGCGGCCTCATCTATCAGTTCATCAAGGAAATCGCCGCCACCATCGTGCTGGTGTCCTGTATTATCGCGGCCATCCGCCGGGGCATTGTCCGGCCCGCCCGCTATGCGGTGCCGCCCGCCCTGGGCCATGACCACACGGGCGAGGCAGTGTTCGTGCTGGCCATGATCTCCGGCCTCATGCTGGGCGACTTCTTTTTCGAAGGCTCCAAGATCGCCGCCGAAATCCGCAGCGGCCATACGCCGGAGATGCTCATCCCCCTCACCGGGACCTGGTGGGTGTTCCAGTTCATGAAGGGCGCGTCGGTGGAAACCCTCCAGACCGCCAACACCTGGGCCTATCTGGTGCATGAAGTCATTTTCTTCAGCTTTTTGAACATCCTGCCCCTGGGCAAGCATTTCCACGTGATCACCTCCCTGCCCAACGTGTTTTTGTCCAAGCTGGACAAGGGCTCGGTCAAGCCGGTGGAATGGGGCATCACGGAAGAAGGCCTGGACGACCTGGATTCCCTGGGCGTGAAAAAGCTGACGGACTTCACCTGGAAGCACATCCTGGACTTCTACTCCTGCGCCGACTGCGGCCGCTGCTCGGACCAATGCCCGGCCAACGCCGTGGGCCGTCCCTTGTCGCCCCGGTTCATAAGCATCAAGTGCCGGGACAAAGTCTTCGGCGCCTTTCCCCTGAAGGGCGAGGCTCTGCCCAACGACGAGCTCATCGGCACCGTGCTTTCCGAGGACGAAATCTGGTCCTGCACCACTTGCGGCGCCTGTGAAGAGGAATGCCCCATTTTCATCGAATACATCGACAAGATCGTGGATCTCCGGCGCGGCATGGTGGACGAGGGCAACGTGCCCCAGTCCCTGCAAAAGCCCCTGAGCGCCCTGGAAAAACGCGGCAATCCTTACGGCATGATGGAAAAGAAACGGGCCGATTGGACCAAGGAAATCCAGGAGGAAACCCCGGTCAAGGTGCTCAACATCAAAAAGGGCGAGACCGCCGAGACCCTGTATTTCGTGGATTCCATCACTTCCTTTGACGACCAGATCAGCAGGATCGCCCAGTCCACGGCCCGGGTGCTTACCGCCGCCGGGATCGACTTCGGCATCCTGGGGCCTGCTGAAAAGGACTCCGGCCACGAAGTCCGCCGCTTTGGCGAGGAAATGCTGTTCATGAGCCTGAAGGAGCAGAACATGGAGGCCATCGAGGCTTCCGGGGCCAAACGGATTGTGACCGCCGACCCCCACGCCCTCAACGCTCTGAAAAAGGATTACGAGAACATGCCCACCGTGGAGCACATCAGCCAGGTGATCCTCAAGGCCGTGAAACAGGGCAAGCTGACCTTCAGGTCCGAAGAAACCGGCAAGACCTACGTGTACCATGACCCCTGCTACCTGGGCCGTCACAACCTGCTGTACGAGGATCCCCGTCAGGTGCTGGATGCCATTCCCGGCCTGAAACGGGCCGAGATGCTCAAGAGCCGAGACCGGTCCTTCTGCTGCGGCGGCGGCGGTCTCATGCTGTTCTACGAGCCAGAGGAAGAGACCCGCATGGGCAAGCTGCGTGTGGAAATGGCCAAGGAAGCCGGAGCTGACGTGGTGGTCACGGCCTGCCCGTTCTGCAAGGTGAACATCGAGGACGCCATCAAGACCAGCGGTCTGGAAGGCATCATGGAAGTCATCGATCTGGTGGAACTGGTGGATCAGCATTTGGCATAGTTGCTTTGGGTTCCGGTAGTTGCACGGTTCCCGCAGCCCTGCAGTTGCGCGATCTCCGCGCCTTGGGCGGGGAATAATTGAGAAAACCCTTCCATCTTCGTCCCTTCCCCCCCTTGCGGGGGAAGGACAGGATGGGGGGTAAAGAATATAGGCTGTGAAAGCGGGCAAGGTGGAAGTGAATATCACCCCCACCCCGGCCCTCCCCCGTCAAGGGGCAGGGAGATCAAAGCCCGTTTCGGGCAGGGAAACCCTGCCCCTACAGAAACACAAAGGCAGCCGGTCTATCCTTGTGAGGTCGTCGGGTAACCCTGGCAACTTGTTGCCAGGGCGCGTTAGCGCAGTAAGAAAAACCCGGCAAGATGGACCCTGCCCCGGTCGTTATTCAGGGGCAAGGCAGCCCGCAGAGGACGCAAGTTGGGTTGAGTCATCCAAAACCCGACATATATATAGGATAATCCGGCCGGGCTCCCGCCTCACAGCAGGGGCCTTGCCCGTGTTTTAAACAGGACGCAAACAGGCGACATATTGCCCACACCGGGAGCCAGGACACCTTTAACGCCCCTTCGGGGCCATCCGGCAGGGCAAAACATCCTTTTCAACTTTGTAAGGAGGTTTTCATGGACATTTTGGTATGTGTGAAGCGGGTTCCTGACACCGCTGAAAACGAAATTTCAGTCAATTCCGACGGAAGCGACATCGAACGCGATGATGTGGTGTACTCGGTGAACGAGTGGGACAACTACGCGGTGGAAGAAGCCATCCAGATTCGCGACAACGTGGGCGGCTCTGTAACCGTGGTGTCCGTGGGCGACGAGGAAAGCGAGGAAGTGCTCCGCCGTGAAATGGCCATGGGTGCGGACAACGGCATCCTGATCACCGACGAGCTGCTGGAGAAGACCGACGGCAAGGGCATCGCCGCCGCCATCAAGGGCGTTGTGGACGCCGGAAAGTACGACCTGATCATGACCGGCGCATTGGCAGACGGCGGCGCAGGCCAGATCGGCGGCATGCTGGCCGCCATGTTGGACATTCCCTACGCTTCTTTGGTGAACAAGATCGAAGTGGGCGACGGCAACCTGAAGGTTGGCCGCGAGATCGAGGGCGGCAACCAGGAAATGAATGAGATTTCCCTGCCCTGCGTAGTGTCCATCCAGACCGGCATCAATGAGCCCCGTTATGTGGGCATCCGCGGCATCCGCAAGGTGGCTTCGGTGGAGATCCCCGTGAAGAGCGCCGCTGACCTGGGCCTTTCCGCAGACGACGTGGCCGCCAAGGTCATCCGTCAGACCTACTTTGTGCCCGAGCTTGGCGAAGGCGCGGAGATCCTGGAAGGCACCACGGAAGAGCAGATCGAGAAGCTCATTGAAATCTTGAAATCCAAGGGAGGGCTCAGATAATGGCCACACAGGTATATGCATATATAGTGCACAAAGGTGGGAAGGCCGACGACTCCGCTATCGAGCTGATTACGGCCGCCAAGAAAATCGACGCCGCCGCCGAGGTAACGGCGGTTGTATTGGGCGCGGGAGCTGATTTGGACGCGGTATGCGCCGAAGCAGCCAACACCTACCCCAAGGTCTGGAAGGTCGCCAACGATTCTTTCGCCAAACTGAACGGCGAAGAGGTTCGTCCGGTGCTGGCTTCCCTGATTCCTGCGGGATCGGTGGTTTTGTTCGCCAATGACTCTTTCGGTCTGGACGTGGCGCCTGGCCTGAGCGTGAAAATGGGCGGGATTTTCCTGTCTGACATCATTGATTTTGAAGGTCTTGCCGGAACCAAGCTGACGGCTATCCGTCAGGAGTATTCGGGCCAGGTTTACGCCAAGATGGATGCGGACATTGCGGGCGGCGCTGTGATCACGGTGCGCCCCGGCGCATTTGCGGGCGAAGAAGCGGGCGGAGCAGGCGGAGCCATCGAGGACAAGGCCGCGGACATTCCGGCTGTGGGCCGCAAGTTTTTGGAAGTGGTGGCTGCGGAAGTGGGCGATGTGGACATCACCAAGAGCGAAGTGCTGCTGTCCATTGGCCGCGGCATCGAGAGCGAGGACAATTTGGAAGTGGCTTTTGATCTGGCCAAGATCATGGGCGCGGACGTTTCCTGTTCCCGGCCGATTGTCGACTCCAAGTGGTTGGAGCATGCCCGTCAGGTGGGAACTTCGGGCCAGACGGTGAAGCCCAAGGTGTACATGGCCATGGGGATTTCCGGAGCATTCCAGCATTTGGGCGGCTTGAAGGGCAATCCTTTTATTGTGGCGATCAACAAGAACGCCAAGGCGCCGATCTTCCAGGTGGCTGACGTGGGAATCGTGGGCGACATCCTGGAAATCATGCCCGAAATGACCGAAAAGCTCGAAGAAATGAAGGG
>JAEINQ010000046.1 GCA_016342285.1 Desulfobacterales bacterium | reverse complement strand
CCATGACTGGGTTACCTATGTCCTGGCATTTTTTGCCGTTAAGCTTGGGTAACCCATGTCCTGGCATTTGGGAGTTAAAACTTGACTCCCAACACTCAAATCTCTAGTAGAAAGTCATTTTCTGACTTTCTACGAGAGCATCAATATGATGAAACCGTAAAGAGTCCCAAATCCCGTCCTGCCCCTGCCTTCGCAGGGGCAGGATCTGCGAAGGCAGGCATCCAGAACCATTTGGAATGACCGGATTCCCGCCTGCGCGGGAATGACGGAAAAAACGGTTTTCGGCTTTCTACGGGACTGTCAACATTGGGCATGAAATCCACGGATTCAGTCTTTGTGAACTTTGTGCCTTTGTGGTTTAATACCCCCCGAACCATCAAGCCTTTAACCCAAGGATGACTCTGGCAATGGACCGGTCATGAGCCGAATGGAAAAATGGATCGGCCGCCTGCTGCGGCGGCCCCAAAAAGCCGGCGACGATACCGACACCCTGCGCACCCTTTTCAGGACCCGCTATCACAGCTTCAAGCTGCTGCTGGGCGCCAACAGCAAGGCCCTGGAGATCATGGCCGAAATGGAGCAGGCCCTGGCCGGACCCGACCCCTTTGCCATGGCCTTTGTCCGTTCGCGCACCACGGCGGTATCGGTGAACGTCTACCGAATGGTGGAAAGCTTAGAGCAACTGTCACCGGAAAAGTATGACCGGTTGCGGCCGCGTTTTTCACAGATTCAAAAGCAAATCGATGCCCTGCTGACCGACCGGCCCGACGACGACCCCATGGCTCCGCTGGTCATCCCCCTGAAGGATCTCGACGCCGCCACAGTTCACCAGGCCGGCACCAAGATGGCCCGCCTGGGTGAGATCCGCGGCCGGCTCAACATTGATGTGCCGCCGGGCTTTGTCATCACCGCCGCGGCCTGCCGTCGACTGTTTGCCCACAACGACCTGCCCGCGGAAATCGACCGGCGCCTTCAACAGGCCGATCTTCAGGACATGGCCGCCCTGTTCACCCTCAGCGCCGAATTGCAACAGCTGATTCTGCGGGCCGAACTCCCCGCCGATCTTCAATCGGCCATGGAAACGGCCTACGAGACGCTGACCAAAGCCACCGGCCAGGATGTCTTTGTCGCCCTTCGCAGCAGCGCCCTGGCCGAAGACTCGGCAAAAAGCTCCTTTGCCGGACAGTACCGATCCGTTCTCAACGTCAGTCGGGACAGCCTTTGGCAAGCCTACAAGGAGGTGGTGGCGAGCCAGTACAGCCTGCCGGCCATCACCTATCGGCTCAACCGGGGTTTTCGGGAGCAGGACATTGCCATGTGCGTCGGATGCATGCAAATGGTCGATGCCGCCGCCGGCGGGGTGATCTATTCGCGCAACCCGGTGGGAACCGACGACGCCGTCCATATCCACGCCGTATGGGGGCTGCCCGCGGCGGTGGTGGACGGCAGCACCCCCGGCGACCTGACCGTGGTCTCACGGAAGCCCTCCCTGACAGTGACAGCCACCTTCATCCGCCCCAAAACCCACCGGATCGACTGCCGTCCCGGCGAAGGGGTGACCCGAACCGAACTGTCAGCCATCATGGGATGCCAACCGGTGCTTTCTGCCGACCAGGCCCTGGACCTGGCACGTCTGGCCCTTAGCATCGAAGCACATTATGACGCCCCCCAGGACATCGAATGGGCCATAGACAAAAGCGGCCGGCGGTTCATTCTCCAGTGCCGACCCCTGCAATGGGCCCCCTCCGCGGCGATCAATGAGCCCACGGATACGCATCCGGACCACGAAACCCTGCTCCATGGCGGGGTGACGGCCAGTGGCGGTGCCTCAGCCGGGCCGGTTTACCCGGTGACCAAACGGGCCGACATGCTCCGCTTTCCGACCGGGGCCGTTCTGGTCACCACCCAGGCCCTGCCAGACTGGGCCCCGCTGCTCGCCCGGGCCGCGGCCATCGTCACCGAGCAGGGCGGTATGGCCGGCCACCTGGCCAGCGTGGCCCGGGAGTTCGGCCTGCCGGCACTCTTTGACATGCCCGGAGCCTTGGAACGGCTCGCGGCCGGAGAGACCGTCACGGTGGATGCCGGTGGCAGGGTCGTCTACCGGGGCAGGGTTCAGGCGCTGCTGGAAAAACAGGTCACCAAGCGGCCGCCCATGGCCGGCAGCCCGGTCCACGACCTGCTCCAACAAATCAGCCGCCTGGTGGTTCCCCTGAACCTGCTCGATCCCGCTTCGCCCCAATTCGCCCCCGAACACTGCCGCACCCTCCACGACATCACCCGGTTCGTCCACGAACAATCAGTCCACGAAATGTTTAGTTTCGGCAAGACCCACGGCTTTTCCGAGCGCTCGGGCAAACAGCTCTACCACCGGGTCCCCATGCAATGGTGGATCCTGAACCTGGACGACGGATTCACCGAGGAGGTTCACGGCAAATACGTCCACCTGGACAACATCGTCTCTATTCCCATGCGGGCCTTCTGGGACGGATTCGCCGCCATTGCCTGGGAAGGCCCGCCCCCGGTGGACGGCCGGGGCCTGGCATCGGTGATGTTTCAATCAACCGCCAACCCGTCCCTGGTCCCCGGCATCCGATCACGCTACGCCTCCCGCAATTATTTCATGATCTCACGCCATTACTGCAGCCTCCATTCGCGCCTGGGCTACCATTTCGCCATCATGGAAGCCCTGGTGGACGACCGACCGTCTGAAAACTACGTTTCATTTCAATTCAAAGGGGGGGCGGCCGATGTCGCGCGCCGGCAGCGCCGGGTGGCGTTCATCGGCGATCTGATGGAAAATCATGGATTTCGTGTGGAAATCCGTGAAGACAACCTTCTGGCCCGGGCCGAGGGGCTGGGCCGGCCGCAGATGATCCGACGCCTTAAAATTCTCGGCTACCTTTCCCTGCATACCCGCCAGCTGGACATGATCATGTCCCATGGCCCGACCGTGGACCATTACCGCCGCAAGATGGAAAAAGATCTTGAAAGTCTCGGTCTCCCCGGGTAGCTTGTGGCGGGAAAACGATGGGTGCGCTGTAAATTGATGCGCCACCCACAGAGCGGGTGGCCTCAGGTGGCCCTCCTTAGGAGGGCTTAATGTCCAATATCCAATTTTCAATTCTCAATGTCCAAGGAAGGTATTCTGCTATTTTAGCCTTTATCTTGGACTAACCAACTCGTGCCCATCCACGATTTGGTTTTTTAGTGGCTGGAAACCTATGGATGTTTTGAATATCGTGGCCATCGCCGTGGCCCTGGCCATGGATGCTTTTGCCGTCTCCATTGCCGCCGGGGTCACCCTTAGACAAATCAGTTTTCGCCAAGTCTTTAGGCTGTCATGGCATTTCGGGCTGTTCCAGGCCCTAATGCCGGTCATCGGATGGGCCGCCGGCATGACGGTTCGGGGCCTTATCGAAAGCTACGACCACTGGGCCGCCTTCGGGCTGCTGGGCTTTGTGGGGGGGAACATGATCCGCGAGGCCTTGTGGGGAGACCGTGACACCGAAACCGCCCAAGACCCCACCCGGGGGATGACCATGGTCATGTTGTCGGTGGCCACCAGCATCGACGCCCTGGCCGTGGGCCTGAGCCTGTCCATGCTCAACATCGCCATCTGGACACCGGCCCTGATCATCGGCCTGGTGGCCGGCCTCTTCACCATCACCGGCATGCACCTGGGAAAACGCATTGCCGGTGCGGCCCACATGAGCCGATGGGCCGAGATCATCGGCGGGCTCGTCCTGCTGGGTATCGGAATCAACATCCTTTACCAACACGGGGTCTTTCGTTAACAGGGGCACCATCCCGATAACCCAACGGTCCAGAATGGCTTTTTTACCCAGACCCATTCTTGGTGAAACCACAATCGGCCGATTGACGAACAGGGGCCACCGGAGATATAAGGGTCGGACCGGAATATACGCAAAGCAGACCCACCCGACGCCAGCAGACAAAAGGACACACCCATGTGGGAAAGGATCAATCTTAGCAGCCGAACCTACCTGCTTTTGATAGGCTTGGTGGTCGTGGCAATGGCGGGGGGCGTGGTCACGGTCTGGTACACGTACCGGATGGAGACCGTTCTGGGGACGATTATCGAACAGGACATCGGGGCGTTTCAAACCGCCGAGGCCCTGGAGTCGGCCCTGATCAACCAGAAGGGGTTTGTCAGCTACTACTTTCTCGACGGAGACCCCAACTGGCTGAGACAGTTGGGCGAATACCGGCAGATTTATCGCGAAAGGCTCAAAGAAGCCCAGGGCATGGCCCGTCATAAAGAAGAAAAAGACGTGCTGGCCCGAATCAATAACGAGTACGTCCGATACATTCAGGAAAAGGACGAGGTCATCGCCCACTACAAGGCCGGGCGTCGCGAAGCCGGGGCACGACTTCATCAAGAGGTTCGAAACCGCTTTTTCGGCTTACTGGCCCTCTGCGAAACCTACAAAGCCTTTCATACCTGGCAGATTGACCAGGCCCGGGAAAAATGGCACGCCGATTCGGCCCGCATCCGCGGCAGCGCCGTGGTGGCGCTCATTTTGGGCTTTCTTTTCGCCGTCCTCCTGGCCTTGGTCCTGGCACAGCAGATTCTCGGTCCGCTCCGAAAGCTGGCCATGGCGGCCGACCGTGACGGCAGCGTTAAAAAGCACCCCGACGACGTTCAGGCCCTGAGCCGAAGTGTCCACGACCTCATCGCCGATGCCGGCCAGACCCACATCGAACTCCAGCGCAGCCGGGAGAACCTGCTTCAGTCGGAAAAGATGGCCATGGTGGGCAAACTGGCCGCCGGCATGGCCCACAGTATTCGAAATCCGCTCACATCGGTAAAAATGCGGCTCTTCTCCCTGAGCCGCTCCCTGGATATGACGTCACCCCAGACGGAAGACTTTGCGGTGATCTCCGACGAAATCCGCCATGTGGACACCATCGTCCAGAACTTTCTCGAGTTCTCCCGACCGCCGAAACTTAAAATGCTGCGGGTCAGCCCCTCGGCGGTGGTGGATGCCGCCCTTCAACTTCTGGAACACCGACTCAAATCCTACGAAGCAACCATCCACCTGGTCCGACAGGGAACGCTGCCGGAAATCGATGCTGACGCCGAACAGCTCAAAGAGGTCCTGGTCAACCTGGTGGTCAACGCCTGTGAGGCCATGGGCCATAACGGCAACCTGACCATCGAGGAAGAAGAAGCCTATTCCCAGGCCCTGGGCAGGGCCGCCGTGATCCGGATTAAAGACGACGGTCCGGGCATTGCCGAATCCATTCAGGAAAAAGTGCTCCAGCCGTTCTACACCACCAAAGAAGAAGGAACGGGGCTGGGACTGAGCATCGCCGTACGCATCGTGGAAGAACATGGCGGATGGCTGGATCTGACCTCGGTGGAGGGCCAGGGCACCGTTTTTATCATCACCTTACCCATTCGAGACACTAAAAACCCGCATCAGGAAGAGGTGAACCGGTGAGCACCATTTGCATCATCGACGACGACGACCAGCTGCGAAAAAGCTTCGACAAACTGCTGACCGAAGAGGGTTACCAGATCATCAGCGCCGCTTCCGGGGAAGCCGGCCTGGAACAGATCCGTCAGTCCGTACCGGACCTGGTGATCCTGGACATGCGGCTTCCCGGCATGAACGGCCTGGAGACCTATAAGGCCATCCGCCTGTTGGAGCCAAAGCTGCCTACCATCATCATGACCGCTTTCGGCACCACGGAAACGGCCATCGAAACCACCAAGCTGGGGGCCTACGACTACATCCTTAAGCCCTTCGACATCCCCGAGATGCTTTCCGTCATCGCCAAGGCCCTGGAAGCCGGTCGGTTCATGCGGTCTCCCGTGGCCATGAACGCCCGTCCGGACCAGACCACCACCGAGGCCATCATCGGACACAGCGATGCCATGCAGCAGGTCTACAAGGCCATCGGCCGGGTGGCGGCCACCGATGCCACGGTCCTGATCCGCGGCGAGTCGGGCACCGGCAAGGAACTGGTCGCCCGGGCCGTCTACCAGCACAGCCCGCGGGCCGAACGGCCCTTTTTGATCATCAACTGCGTGGCCATTCCGGAAACTTTGCTGGAGAGCGAACTGTTCGGATACGAACGGGGCGCCTTTACCGGCGCCACCCACCGCCGGGTGGGCAAACTGGAACAGGCCAACGGCGGGACGGTCTTTCTGGACGAAATCGGCGACATGCCCATGACCCTTCAGGCCAAGATCCTGAGACTGCTCCAGGAAAGAAGTGTCGAGCGGCTCGGCGGCCGGCAAACCATTCCGGTGGACGTGCGCATCATCGCCGCCACCAATCGCGATCTGGAGGGCGCCATCGCCGCCGGACGGTTTCGAGAAGATCTTTACTACCGCCTCAAAGTGGTGACCATCACCCTACCCCCCCTCCGCCATCGCACCGACGACACATCGCTTCTCACCGAGTACTTCGTGGCCCGCCATGCCGCCGAGATCGGAATCGCCCCCCCGGCCGTCGATGCCGGCGCCAAGGCCATGCTGGCCGCCCACGACTGGCCGGGTAATGTTCGCGAACTCTCCAACACCCTTCACAAGGCCGTCATCTTCAGCCGCGGGGCGCCCATCGGCACCGATGACCTTGCCCAGGCCATCGGCGGCGAATCGGCTGGCAGCCCCATCGTCGGCCAGAACCGCGAAGAGATGATCCGGCAGTTGCTCCGACGGGAACTGACTGCCGGGGGCAGTGACCATCTCTTTGATCAGTGTATGGACCGCATCGCCGGCATTCTCGTTGGCGAAGCCCTCCAACTAACCGGAGGCAACCGTTCCCAGGCAGCAAAATTGCTGGGCCTGTCACGGCCGACCCTGCATTCGAAAATCGAAAAATACGGGCTTAAGATCGAAACCGCCGTTAGTCACTAAGCGTTGTAATGAATCCTGGCGCAGACGATAAAAGATCTTGAAAGTCTCAAGCTCCCCGAGTAGCCTGAAACTATAGGACAAAGCGAAATAGCAGTTACGCTGCGCCAAATCAGTTTCCGCCAGGTCTTCCGGCTGTCGTGGCACTTCAGATTGTTTCAGGCCCTGATCATCGGACTGGTGGCCGGCATCTTTACCGTTACCGTCATGCACCTGGGAAAACGCATCGCCCGGGCGGCCTACTTGAACCGCTATGCCGAGGTCGGCGGCGGCCTCGTGTTGTTGGGCATCGGGATCAGGATCCTATACGAACACGGTGTTTTCCCGGGATAGGAATGACAAACCCATGACCACACGCCCAATCGGTAGCATCACCCGCGTCTTTACCCTGAACATGATCGTCGTGGCGACCCTGGCGGTGTCGATCTGCGGATACCTGTGGGTCTCCATGGAGATTCGCCGGTTTCGCGAGGACGCCGTAAGCCTTCGGGAAGGTTTCCTGGAAGGCCAGCGCCAAATACTTCGGTCCGAAGTGGAACGGGCCATCGACTTCATCCAGTACAAAAAATCCCAGACGGAAAACCAACTGAAAGAGGAGATTCGAAACCGGACCTACGAAGCCCACGCCATCGCCACCCATTTATACAATACCCATGGGAAAAACCGGAGCATCGCTGAAATCGAGCAGATGGTCAAAGACGCCCTGCGCCCCATCCGGTTCAGCAACGACCGCGGGTATTATTTCGCCACGGGGATCGACGGCATCGAACAGCTTTTTGCGGGCCGACCCGAGTTGGAAGGATTGAACCTGCTGGAAATGCAGGACACCCATGGAAAATTCGTCATCCAGGACATGATCCGCATCGCCCGCAACAATGGCGAGGGGTTTTACGAGTACACCTGGACCAAGCCCGATTCCCAAGGCCGACATTATTCGAAAATCGCCTTCATCAAATATTTCGAGCCCTTTGACTGGTTCATCGGCACCGGGGAATACATCGACGATGTCACCGCCGACATTCAGGCGGAAGTCCTGGATCGGATCTCACGCCGACAATACGGAAAGGCCGGCTATATTTTCGCCGGCCAATGGGACGGAATGAGCCTGTCAGGACCGGCCCGAGGGAAGAACATGGGCCATATTACCGACGCCGACGGCGTCAAAGTGGTCCAGGAGCTCATCGCCGCGGCCAGGACCGGGGGTGGTTTTGTCCGCTACACCATGCCTGAGCTGGACGGAAAACGCAGCGCGCCAAAACTCAGCTACACCATGGGCATCGCGGACTGGCAGTGGTACGTGGGCGCCGGGGTCTACCTCGACGATATCGACCAGATCATCGCCGAGCGCCAAGCCATCATCTACAGCGAACTCAAGCAACAGGTGCTCTATCTGGTTTTGGCCCTGGTCGCCATGCTGGGCGTCATCGCCCTGGCAGCAAGCTATATGGCGAAAAAGACCGGCGGCAACATCGCACTGTTCTCTTCCTTTTTTCAAGATGCGGCCACCACTTCGGCCACCATCGATCCCAACGCCGTCCATTTCTCCGAATTCGTCCAGCTGGCCGACTCGGCCAACCGGATGATCGAGGCCAGAAAGACCGCCGAATCGGAAAAAAAGGAGAGCGAACAGCGGTTCCGCGAACTGGCCGAACTGCTCCCCGAAGCCATCTTCGAGATGGACATCCAGGGACGCCTGACCTTTGTCAACCGAAAGGCGTACGACTACTTCGGGTATTCATCGGACGACTTGGCCCGGGGGCTGAACGCTTTCGACATGATCGACCGCAAAGACCGGCAGGCGGCCATGGACAATATCGGCCGCATCACCCATGGAGAACCGCTCGGTTTGACCGAATTTGCCGCCTTGAGAAAAGACGGCTCCCGATTTCCTGCCATGCTGCATGCCATCGCCGCCGTCAGTGAAGGCCGCCCCATCGGTGTCAGGGGATTTATCATCGACATCACCGACAAGAAAAACCTGGAAACCCAGCTCCGACAATCCCAGAAGATGGAGGCCATCGGCACCCTGGCCGGCGGCATCGCCCACGACTTCAACAACATCCTGTCTGCCATTCTCGGATACACCGAACTCTCCCTGAGCGACGCCACGCCGGGTTCCCTGGTGCAGAGCCATCTGCTCAAAATTTTCAAGGCCGGTGAACGGGCCAGGGATCTGGTCAAGCAGATCCTGACCTTCAGCCGCCAGGCCGACCAGGACAAGATGCCCATGCTGGTCGGCCCCGTCGTCAAGGAGGCCTACAAGCTGCTTCGCGCCTCCCTTCCCACCACCATCGACATGAACCTGACCATGGACAGTGAACCCACCGTCATGGCGGACCCGAGCCAGATTCACCAGGTCATCATGAACCTGTGTACCAACGCCGCTCACGCCATGCGTGAATCCGGCGGCGTTCTCGACATCCGGCTGACAGAAGAAACCCTCGACGAGGAATCCATTGCCCGGCATCCGGGGCTTGGCCAGGTACGGGTTGCCCGAATCACCGTTTCCGATACCGGCCACGGCATGGCCCCGGAAATCATGGAGCGGATTTTCGACCCCTTTTTCACAACCAAACCCAAAGACGAGGGGACCGGGATGGGACTCAGCGTGGTCCACGGCATCGTTAATAGCCACGAAGGCGCCATGGAGATCAACAGCCGCCCCTATGAGGGAACGACCTTTCACATCCTGCTGCCGGTTATCGAAGCCAAGAATGCCGGCGAATCCACAACACCCCCGGCACTGCCAACGGGCAGCGAACGGATTCTCTTCGTGGACGACGAGGAATTTCAGGTGGACCTGGGCCGGCAGATGCTGGAAAAGCTCGGCTACCGCATCAACACCTTCAGCGAAAGCCTCAAGGCGCTGGAATGGTTCCGAAAGAATAGCCGGGAAATTGATTTGGTCATCACCGACATGACCATGCCCCAGATGACCGGCGACGCACTGGCCCGGACCTTGATGAACATCCGGCCGGACATTCCCGTGATCATCTGCACCGGATTCAGCGACCGCATCAGCGAGGAGCTATCGGCCAAACTGGGCATTGAAGAACTCGTAATGAAGCCCATCGTGCTTCGGGACCTGGCGCAAATCGTGCGGCGCGTCCTGGACCGAACCCGGCCCCGCCCGCAATTGACAGAGCCCCCTCCCATTTGATAGATATTGTTAATATGGAAAAGCGAATCCATTGCTTTTATCAATGTTGCCAGGTATCCTTGCCTTATGGATTCGCTTTTCGTCATCCTGCCCCGGGGATGGCCAACGAATCTCACCCTTAACTCGACAGGAGACGCCAATGGACGCCAATGACCTGAAAAAGATCCTGTCCGGCTTTTGCATTGCCGGCTTGATCGCAGGTTCCACGCTCGCTGTAAGCGGCTGCGCCGGCACAAGCGCCTGAAGTGGCGAAAAAGCCGGAGCAGGTAGCTCCAAAAGCGGTTGAAGCGGGGACACTTCCGGTGCCGGGAGCACCGACGTGAAAAAAGAAAAACCTGCCAAGAGCGGCTGATCCTGATGCGATGGCGCGCAGTCTGCGCGCCCCATTCCGGTTTGGCCCGAAGAAAAATCGATTTCCAACCTGATACGAAAGCACCGTGAACCCATCGCAAGTCGACAGTTTCAATGAAATCTTCACCCATTGCCGCCGTACCTTAGGAAGCAACGCCTGGGGCAAGGTACTGGCGGCATTGAGTGAAACCTGTCAGCCGGACACATTCCCCGACGCGTTGCGTTCCCTGACCGCCCCCCTTGGCTTGCCGGATTTCATCCATGACCTGGCCCGCATTGAATGGGTCTGGCATGGCATCCAAGCAGATCCGACACGGATCCATCAACCGCCCCAAGCGCTGACCCCCAATCCAACCCTCACCCTGACCCCTGTCTCATGGAAAAATCTGCCGGCCCGGATCCACGCCGAACCGGAAAAACAGCCGCCGGCGCCAGACCCCTCACCGGTCCAGGTCATGACATGGCGTTGTTTGAAAACCGGCGAACGACGAATCCGGGAAGCGGACAGCATCGACCTTCTGGCATTAAAAATCATTGTCGAAGGAATCGATCCGCGCGAAGCGGCCTTCGCGGGTCAGGTGAAAGTCGGGGCCATCCACAGGGCGTTGGACCGAGCGGTCTCCCAGGGCATTCTCCTGGCGCCCGAATCCGGTATCGCGCGTCATGGGTTTTCCAACCTGAAAGGAACCGACCCCTATGGCACGTTTCTTCAGGCCGATGTGTTCACCCTCCAGTGGCACATCACACAGGCGTGCGACCTTCGATGCAAGCACTGCTACGACCGCAGTGAACGCACCCCCATGGCCAAAGAGACGGCCATGGCTGTCCTGGAAGATTTCTACGGGTTCTGCCAGCAAATGCATGTGCAGGGCCAGGTCACCTTTACTGGCGGCAACCCCATGCTCTATCCCCATTTCATGCACATTTACCGCGCCGCCTCGGACCTGGGTTTCTCCCTGGCCATCCTCGGCAATCCCACCCCCGTCCATCGAATCGAAGAACTGCTTCAAATCGCCACGCCGGCGTATTTTCAAATCAGCCTGGAGGGGCTGGCCGAACACAACGATGAGATCCGCGGGAAAGGCCATTTCCAGCGCTCCCTTGACTTCCTGGACCAACTGCGAGGTCTGGGCATCTACACCATGGTCATGCTCACCGCTACCTGCGACAACCTGAACCAGATCCTTCCCCTCAGCGATTTTCTCGGGGATCGAACCGACGCCTTCACCTTCAACCGCCTGTCCACCGTGGGGGAAGGCGCACAGCTCATGATGCCGGACCCCAAGGACTTCGAGGCTTTCTTGCGGGAATATGAAGCCGCCGCCAGAAAAAATCCGCGCCTGGGACTAAAAGACAACCTATTCAATATCATCCGGACCGAAAACGGCATGCCCCCCTTTGGCGGCTGCACCGGCTATGGCTGCGGCGCGGCATTTAACTTCGTGTCGCTGCTTCCCGACGGAGAGGTGCATGCCTGCAGAAAGTTTCCGTCTCTGATCGGCAACATCTTTGAAACCGATCTGATGGCGATCTATCATTCGGACCTGGCCCGGCGCTATCGAAACGGCAGTGACACCTGCCGCTCCTGCCGACTGGCCGTGGTCTGCCGCGGTTGTCTCGCCATCACCCATAGCCGGGGCCTGAACATTTTCAAGGACAGAGACCCCTTTTGTTTCGCATCGGAAGAAATTCGCAGCCCGACCTGACAGCAAAACACCTCCCCATCCGGCGCCCCTTACGCTCAGGCCGCTGGAGCGGATCTCACAGCCACTCCCGCCCCGCCCCCGTCTCGTAACTGTTCACGGGTGTGAAACGCTTGAGAAATTTAAAAATCCTTGCACCGTAAGCGTTTACAGGGTGCCGTAGATGCAAGGCGCCGGGCATGCAGACGTACCCCATTGTACTTTAAATGCCCGGGAACAAAGTCACGCCTCGGCGTGATGCCCTGTGAACGCTGACCCCGTCTCTATTTTACAACATGGAAAGCAGGCCAACAGAACGAGACGGCGCCTCGTGCCACCCCATCGTTTGAATCCGGCTATTTTTCTTGTTTTCTCGGATTGTTATCTTCTATTCCGCCTCAATGTCTTCTGGCACGCCCTTTGCTAATCCAAATATTGGCCACAGCGCCCCGGAACACCGACATCTCGGTAGCGCATGCGTCAACCCGCTGCACGGGTTTCGTGTCTCTCGGAATTTTCATCGGCATTCATCGGCAACAAGGAGGTCTCCCATGCTGGTCAAACACTGGATGAAGCAACCGGCCGTAACCATCGACGAAAAAGAGGCCATGGACCAGGCCGTTAAACGGCTCAAACAGCACGATATCCGCATGCTGCCGGTTCTGGGCAAGGGCAAACTGGTAGGGGTCGTCACCGACCGCGACCTCAAACGGGCATCGGCGTCAGACGCCACGACCCTGGAGATCCACGAACTGCTCTATCTGATCTCCACCATTCGCGTGTATGAAATCATGACACGGCCGGTCATCACCGTGCCGGAAAACTTCACCATCGAAGAGACCGCCCAGGTCCTGCTGGAAAATAAGATTTCCGGCGTGCCGGTGGTGGACGCCGAGGACAGGGTCGTCGGCACCATCACCGCATCGGAAATCTTCAAAGTCATCATCTCGTTGACCGGGGTGGGCAAGCGGGGCATTCAGTTCGCCATGGAACTGGAGGATCGCCCGGGCGCCATCAAAGAGGTGGCTGACCGGATTCGGACCCACGGGGGGAGACTGGTGAGCATTTTAAGCACCTATGACCGGGCTCCCGAAGGGTATCGAAACGTTTACATCCGCATCTACGGCCTGGACCGGGGCCAGCTCGAAGCGATTCAGGCCGAGATTGGAGCCGTTGCCCGGCTCCGCTACATGGTCGATCATCGGGAAAACCGCCGGGAAATATATTTCTGACGGCCTCAAAGGCCCATAACCATGTTCAAGACCCAAACCACTGCGCCGGCGGGAAAGACGCCCGTACGCCCCCTGGCCTGGCATGCCTTTGACGTCAAGTCGGTAGCGGCCAAGCTGGGCACCGATCCGAGTGTCGGCTTAAACGATGCCGTAGCCCGCGCGCGACGCGAACGATACGGACAAAACCATTCTTTCCCTGTCGGCCGGGGAGTCCGGACCCGGGTTGCCTGCCGGCAGTTGCTCAACGGCCGCACCCTGACCATGACCGCTGCCATCCTGGCCGCCTTGGCTGCCGGCGCATTTTCCGAGGCCTTTTGCCTGGTTGTCGTGGAAATGGTCAGCCAGGGAATCTTCCTGGGCATGGACCGGCTCCGTTCCGGTTCCTCACTGACCGGCGCCCTTTGCCGGGTGCGCCGTGACAGCCAGTTCAGGTCCATGGACCCCGTTCAGTTGGTCCCCGGCGATGTGGTGATCATCGGGCCCGGGGAAATCATTCCGGCGGACCTGCGCCTGATGGAGGCTTGCGACCTGACCGTCGACGAGACACCCCTGAGCGGCAGCGCCGAGCCGGTGGGAAAATACACGGTCCCTGTCGCTTCCGGCGCGGATTTTCCCGAAATGACCTCCATGGGCTGGATGGGAACACGGGTCATCCAAGGCAAGGGGGCCGGCCTGGTTGTGGCCACCGGCGCCCATACCGAATGGGCCCGACGATGCAAAAAAGACGGCCCGCTGCCAAACCGAACCGACATCCGTGGGTTGGTCCACCGTGGTTCGGCCCGGCAAACCGTGGTGTTCCTGGTGGCCGGAGGACTCATCGTCTGGCTCGCGGGATGGCACTGGCAGCTATCGTGGATTCACAGAATCTGGTGTTTGGCGGCGTTGCTGGCAGCGGCAGGGGCCTGGCAATGGCCGTTTCGCCCCCCGGTCGCCCCCCATCGGTCCCGGGACCCGAAATCCGAATCCCAGTAAAGAATCCTCTCCCAGAGGATGTGGCCTTGGGTGCTCCCTGGAAGGGGCGGCGATACTTCGCTTCCAGTTCGAAATGCCTAAATTGCCTAAAATGCCTAAAATGAAGGAATTCTGCCATATCTTAGCTTAAAAAGCCGGAGCGAAGCGACTCCTCAACTCTTGTCCGCCTTTTCTTTTGGCGGATTAGGCATTTCAAACTTTAGCGCATTTTAGGCATTTGCCGGCAAGATCTTTACACGCTGTAAAGCAATTCGACACCCGTTTCCCCATTTTGCATCCGCCCCCCTGACACGATGGTCAAAACCCGTTGTTTTTAATGAATGAATCCTTTCGTTAAGGAAGCACCGATTGGCATGGCTGTTGCTCTAAGTCCATGGTGTCGGGCATGGCCGGAGCCGAAAAGGCGCCGTGTCCACCCACCGGCTGAAAAGGAGGGTTTCCATGTTGGTCCGTTACTGGATGAGTACGCCGGCCATCGCCATTGATGCGGACGCGACCCCACAGGCCGCCGCCAACCTCATGAGACAGCATGACATCAGCTTCCTGCCGGTCATGGAAGACCGAATATTGGCCGGTATCGCCACGGACAGCGACCTCAAGCGCGCGGCAGCCTCTCCCAATCACAAGCTCAAGCCCCACGAACACGAAGAACTGCTGAAAACCCTGCAGGTCCGGGAAATCATGTCGCCCCATCCCATCACCATTCATGCAGACCTGACCATGGAAGAAGCGGCCGAAATCCTCCTGGTCAACAAGATCTCGGGGCTTCCTGTGACCGATACCACCGGAAAACTCATGGGGGTCATCACCAAAAGCGATATCTTCCGTGTCATCATCTCCCTGACCGGTGTCGGCAAACGGGGCATTCAGTTCGCGTTTCAGGCTCTGGACCGCCCGGGATGCATTCGTGACATCACCGACACCATTCGGACTTACGGCGGGCGGGTGTCGAGCATTCTGTCCTCCTACGAGCGGGTTCCCGAAGGGTACCGCCGCCTTTTCATCCGCGTGGTCGACATTGACCGCCCCAGCCTGGGCCGGCTCAAAGAGGTATTGGCCGGCAAGGCAACCCTGCTCTACATGGTTGACCACCGGGAAAAACGGAGGGAGATTTATGGATAAACTGTTTCAGCCCAAATCCGTCGCCGTCATCGGCGCCAGCCAGGCAACCGGCAGCATCGGTGCCACCCTCATGCGGAACCTGATCCACGGCCAGTTTACCGGTGAGATATTCCCAATCAATGCCCAAGAAAAAAAGGTCTGGGATCTTCCGACCCGGCCCCATGTCAAGAACCTGGACGGGCCGGTGGACCTGGCGGTCCTGGCGGTGGACGCCGCTGACCTGCCCAAAGCGGTCCGGGCCTGTACCGAAGCGGGTATTTGCCGCCTGGCCCTGATCTCCTCGGGAAGCCGGGACAGCATCGACAACAGCAGCGCCTTGGAGAGCCGCATTCGGGCCGAAGCAGACCTGACCGGCATCCGCCTGATCGGCCCCAATTCCATGGGATTCGCATGCCCTCACGCCGGCCTTTATTTGTCAGCGGCCCGCCATCGGCCTATCCCCGGCTCCATCGCCTTCATTTCCCAGAGCAGTACCATCGCCGCAACCATCTTGGATCTCTCCATCCGCGAACGGATCGGCTTTAGTCATTTCATCAGCCTCGGAACCATGATGGACGTTGATTTTGCCGACATCATCGACTACCTGGGCAACGACCCCAAGGTGGGTAGCATCGTCCTCTACGTGGAACACCTCCGAAAACTCCGCCCCTTCATGAGCGCGGCCCGCGCCGTATCCCGAATCAAGCCCATCATCGCCCTGAAAGCCGGACGCCGGAACAGCAGGGGGCCGGATTCACCGGTGAACCTGGACGCAGCATACGACGCGGCCTTCCAACGCGCCGGCATCGTTCGCGTCGACACCTTTGAAGAGCTTTTCGACTGCGCTGAGCTGCTGGCCAAACAGCCCCGCCCGTCCGGGGATGCCATGGCGATCCTGACCAACGGTTGTGGCCCGGGGATCATGGCTGCCGATGCCCTGGCGCGATACGGATTGAAACCGGCCGAACTCTCCGCGGAAACGCTCAACAACCTGACGCACATGCTTCCTGAGCTTCAGCCGACCAATCCCCTTGATCTTCTGGCCGACGCAACCCCCGAACACTATCGCCAGGCAGCCGAAATCTGCCTGGCCGCCCGGGAAGTCAACAGCCTGATGATCGTTCTTTCGCCCCACGTCATCGCCCAACCCGAAGCGGTCGCCCGAAGTCTCGCCGACCTTTTAACCGGCAATCGGCGGCCGGTCTTCACCTCGTGGATGGGCGGACCGGCGGTAGAGGAGAGCCGGCGGGTCTTAAACGAAGCCGGCATCGCCAGTTTCGAAACACCGGAACGGGCCATCCGGGCCTTCAACAACCTGCTTCGATACAAACGAAACCTGGCCATGCTTCAGGAAATCCCGTCCAGCCTGCCCCGAGAACTCTCCTTTGATACCGCAACGGCCCGGCAACGCATCGAATCGGGCATCAAAAGCGGGGGCCAGCTGACCGATTCACAAATCCAAGACCTGCTGGGTGCCTACGGCATTTTGTCCGCCACCGTCGAGAGGCTCGACCCGGCATCAGCGCACAGCAAGACCGGTGCGCCACCCCAAGGAATGCTGGTGGTCGGGGCCATTCAAATGAATCTCTTAGGCCCGGTCCTGTACCTGGGCATGGGGGGCGAAATGACCGGTATATTCCAGAACCTCGCCATCGCCCTGCCGCCTCTCAACCGCCTGTTGGCCCGACGCATGGTGGAGGCGTCTCCGGTCCACCGCTTCCTGGAACGCCATTGCAAGGGGGTGACCACCGAACAGGGCCTTCTGGAAGAAGTCCTTGTTCGTTTGGGGCAACTAGTCTCGGACTTCCCGGAAATCACCGCGGTGGAAATCAACCCCCTGGCCGTGTCTCCCACACAAATCAGCGCGGTTTGCACCCGGGTACAACTCTCCGCGTCATCGGTTGCAGCCCCCATGCATCTGATCATCAGCCCTTATCCGCGCCAGTACGAAACCCGAATCACGACACGGGACGACACGGCCCTGTTCATCCGCCCCATCCGACCCGAAGACGCGCCCCTGATGGAACAACACTTTGCCTCGCTTTCTCCTCGAAGCGTTTACCGGCGGTTCTTTACCCCCATGCGACAGTTGTCGCCTAAAATGCTGGCCCGATTCACCCAGATCGACTACGACCGTGAAATCGCCCTGGTGGCCCTTGCCGACGTCGACGGCCGCGAAACCCTGCTGGCGGTGGCCCGTATCATCACCGAACGCTCACCCGACCGCGCGGAATTCTCGGTGGTGGCTGCCGACCGATGGCAGGGAAAAGGGATCGGGGCAGCCCTGCTCCAACGCTGCCTGGACATCGCCAGGCAGTGGGGCATTGTCCACGTGCACGGCACGGTCCTGTCCGAAAACACCCAAATGCTGGCATTGGGGAAAAAACTCGGTTTTCGCGTCAAACGGATAACGGGAACATCGGAATATGAACTCACCCTGGACCTGGAAAAAGGGGGGAGCGGAAGTGCTTTACCACCGGCAAAGCCAGTGGCCTCAGGTGGCCCCTGAAAGAGAATAAATGTCCAATGACCAAGTGAGGTATTCTGCCATATTTTAACTTAAAAAACCGGAGCGAAGCGACTCCACAACTCTTGTCCGCCTTTTCTTTTGGCGGATTAGGCATTTCACATTTTAGCGCATTTTAGGCATTGGCCAACAAATGGAACAGCATGACCAATTGACTCTGGCCATGCCCTGAGAGAACGGATTTCCAGGACCCATTAAACAACGAAAGGAGCACCCCATGACCATAAAAAAGATCGCCATCTGCACGGATTTTTCTGAAAACGCCCATGTGGCCTTTGACGCGGCTCTGGATCTGGCCAAACAATACAGCGCCTCGCTGGACGTTCTTCACGTCCTGCCACCCGTGATCAATCCTTTTGTCATGGATCCTGAAGGCGGCAGCATCTCCCAGGAAGCATCCCAGACCCTGATTCAGAACCTCGAAGAGGAGATGCAGCGAACCTACGGCGACCGCTTGGATAACCTTGTGGACCACCGGCTGATGGTCCTCAGTGGCCACGTGTCCACCGTAATTTTGAACCACCTGACCGAGGCCGGCATCGACCTGGCAATCATGGGCGCCTTCGGCCTCAGCGGCATGGGTCTCGTAATCTTCGGCAGCGTCGCCAAACGGATCGTCCACCGGGCGCCTTGCAGTGTCATGATCGTTCGAAACCGCCGGTGAGGACAGGACATGGAAAAAGCACTCAGCCTTTTGATCGCCGACAGAAATCCCCATGTCCGCAATTATCTTCAGCGGGAATTTACCGAAGCGCGCTATCGGGTCCGAACCGCCGAAAACGCCGATACCATCCTGGCCGATGTCTACGGGACGGACGGCTCGGACCTGCTCATCATCGATCCGGATCTGCCGGACACCCACGGAGAAACGCTCCTGGCCACCCTGCTGGATCGGCTCCCGAAACTCTCCATCATCATTCATACCCTGCGATCGGAGGAGTTTCCCCCCATGGGCCAAGGACGCGTCTTTGTGGTTGAAAAGCAGGGAAGCAGCATCGAACGGCTCAAACAGATTATTTCGGAACTGGAAGGCCGAATCGCCGGTCACCATGCCGCTTCCCGCCGATGAAAACGCCAGAATCAGCGGGTTTACAGGGTGTAAAGACAATGAGGCCTTGATGAAAGCCAACCACTACGCCCGAGTCCGTCGCATGGTTCTGATCTGCATGATCGCAGTACCGGTCATCCCCTTTGTTCTCTCTTTGATCACCGGGTTTTTCTACTTCTCCCGGTCCCTGGAGATGCAAACCCGGAACACCATGCGGCGGATTGTCACCGACCACCGGCAAGCCATCGAATCGTTTCTCTCGGAACGCCGGCGCGATCTGGCGTTGATCGGCGACACCCATTCCTTCGAAGCACTGAGCCGCCCTCAGACCCTCCAAACCGTCTTTACGCGGCTTCAGCAACGATCTCCGGCATTCGTCGACCTGGGCGTGTTCGACGCCAACGGCATGCATGTGGCCTATCAGGGCCCTTTCCACCTGGCCGGGCGCGACTACAGCCAAACCGAATGGTTCAAAAAGGTCTTGGATCAGGGGGTTTATATCAGTGATGTTTTCCTCGGATTCCGCAAGGTCCCTCACTTCATCATCGCCGTCGTGGTCCATCAAAACGGCGGCCTCCCTTGGGTGTTGCGCTCCACCATCGACTCACTGATGTTCAACGAACTGGTCAAAGGGGTCCGCATGGGAAAAACCGGTGAGGCCTATATCCTCAACCTCAACGGAGTCTTACAAACCGACCGGCGATCGGGCGGCGGCCTGATGGAAAAGCCGCAAGATATGGTCGAGCCGGCCAACGCCACCGGTGACATCCATACCTTCATGGGCAAGCCCCCCGGGGAAGGCGCTTATCTCTACACCACGGTCTGGCTTCGGGACCGGCAATGGCTTTTGGTGGTCCGTCAGGAAAAAAGCGACGCCTTTGCCGATCTTCAGGCCGCGGCCTATCTGATTTTACTGATCTCCATCGTGGGCGGTGGGGGCATCACGGCCGTCGCCTTTGTCCTGACAGGTCGCATCGTCAGCCGCATCGAACAAGCCGATGCCGAACGCGACCGCCTCAGTCAGCAACTCATCGGCGCCAGCCGCCTGGCCGAAATCGGTGAGATGGCCGCCGGCTTCGCCCATGAAATCAACAATCCGCTGCAGATCATCAAGAGCGAACAGGCCATGATCGGCGTTGTTCTCGACGATTTCCAAGAAGGCCGGGAAAAACCGGATCAAGCCGTCAAAGAGCTGAAAGAAGCCGTCGCGCAGATCGGCCTTCAGGTCTCCCGCTGTGCTGCCATTACCCGGGGCATCCTCAAATTCGGCCGCCAAAACGACCCGCAGCCGCAAACCATGGCCCTAAAAACCTTTATTGAAGAAGTCCTTGCCATGGTGGAAAACCAGGCGACACTCCGTGGAATCGCCTTGGATCGCAAATTTGCCTCGGACACGCCCACGGTTCATGCCGACCCGGTTCAACTGCAACAGGTTTTTTTAAACCTGTTCAACAACGCCATGGACGCCGTTTCAGAAAATCACAACGGCAACGGTGGCCGAATCGCCATTTTCACGGAGTCCGATGAAAACGGCCGTGCCGTGGTTCGCATCACCGACAACGGCATCGGCATTAAACCGGAAAACCTCAAAAAAATATTTTCTCCCTTTTTCACCACAAAGCCGGTGGGCAAGGGAACCGGGCTTGGATTGTCCGTCTGCTACGGCATTATTGAAAACATGGGCGGAACGCTGGACGTGACCAGCACACCCCGTGAGTCCACGACCTTTGTGGTCCGAATACCCAGAGCGGCACCGTAAGGAGAATTATGGGGGAGATGAAACTGATGCTGGTGGATGACGAAAAGCGGTTTCTGGTCACCATGGAAAAACTGGCAACCAGAAAGGGCTTTAGGGTCGAGACCGCCGGCAGTGGTATGGAAGCGCTGGAAAAGCTCAAAAGTCACCGTATCCATGTGGTGGTGCTGGACGCGTGCATGCCGGGCATGGACGGCATCGCCACCCTGCGCGAGATCAAGCGCCGACACCCCCTGGTGGAAGTCATCATGCTCACCGGACACGCCACCGTTGAAGCCGCCATCGATGGCCTTAAATCCGGTGCCACGGATTTCTTGATAAAGCCCGTCGACATCGACGACCTTTTGGTCAAGGCCGAAGAGGCCTTTCTCAAACGACAGGCCCTGGATAAAAAAATCCGCGTGGCCCAGCTTGGCTGAGCCAGCGGGTTCCCAAGGGAATTCCTTCGGGAACCGGACAAATCGTAATCGCCCCGTGGGCCCGTCGCCGTTCGGCCGCCCGTGCCGAAACCGACGGACCACGAGTCCACAGGCACCACTGACAAGGGAGAAAGACCATGACCAAACAGATAAGGGTACTCATGGTGGATGACGAGGAGCAGTTTCGCACCACCACCGCCAGGATCCTCAACCGCCGGGGCTTTGCCACCACCATGGCAGCAAGCGGGTCCGAGGCCATCGACATCCTCAAACAGACGCCCCACGATGTGGTCGTGCTGGATATCCGCATGCCCGGCATGGACGGCATCCAGGCACTGGCCGAAATTCGCCGAATCGCTGCCCAAACACGCGTCATCATGCTCACCGGACACGGTGCCGAGGCATCGGCCCGAACCTCGCTGGCCGAAGGTGCTTTTGATTATCTCTCCAAGCCCTGTGACATCGACCTGCTGGCCGCTAAAATCAATGACGCCTTCGCATCGTCCCAGACAGACGGCCGACCCGAAGAAAAGTCCGTCGCTGACATCATGATCAGCGTCGAAGACTACACCACCATCCGTCCGGAGCAGACCATCGGCGAAGCCATCGCCCAGCTCAAACGCTCCTTTCAAGGACTGGTCGCCAGCAACCGCATCATGGAGACGGGGCATCGATCGATTCTGGTCTTTGATCACCAAAACAATCTGGTGGGCATTTTATCCATTCTCGACCTGATCGAAGCCCTTCGACCGGCCTATCTTTCCGCCCCCAAACCCTCCATGGCCGACAGCATGCAGTATTCGACCCTTTTCTGGAGCGGCCTGTTCACCTCTCAGGCCAAGACCCTGACGTCAAAAAAGGTGGAAGACGTCATGTCCGAAACCCCCGTCACAATTGCAGCCGGCGCCAATCTCATGGAGGTGGCCGACCTGATGGTCAGCCAGCGGGTCCGCCGGGTCGGTGTGGTTCGTGATGGGAAAGTGATCGGGGTGGTCCGGGAACAGGAACTCTTTTTTGAAATCGCCGGCATCATCGGCTGACCGGTACGCTTTTTAATGTGAGGAGTCGCACGCCATGGAAAAGAAAAAAAAGAAAGTGACCGGATACGACAAGTACGTGGACTGGAAGATGTTCAGCATTCCCGTAATCTTGTTGTTTGTCATCCTGTTCATGCCGACCCCCTACGGCATGAAGGACGTGGGAACCGAATACCGGGTCGCCCCCGGAAAAGTCATTAACCTGGTCACAACGGAACTTTTTGGACACGCCAGCAGTGATGCCGAACAGTGGCAAATCCTGGTCGCCGGCATCATGGAACAGAACATGAAAATGGGGGCGCTGACCAAAAAACGGTTCGTCAAACGGGATTTCAAATGGGTTCAGAAAAACAAAATCCCCGGGGATGAAAAAAATTTCAATCGGGCCCACACCTATGTGTCCGAAGAGGTTGACGACGAGGCCTATGCATCGTTGATGAAAAAGACCATGGCACTTCGAAAAACCGGGCTCAAATACGAAGATCTCCAAGGCCAGGATAAAAAGGCGGCGGACAAGGGGGCCTGGCACATCAAGGTGGCCGTGGCCATGGGCGTCTTTGTGGTGCTGTGCTTTCTCACCGAATGCATTCCTTTGCCCGGGGTCTCCTTTTGCATCGGGCTGATCCTGGTCTTCACCGGGGTGGTGTCGCGCAAGCAGGTGGCCATGCTCTATTGGGACGACGCCTGCTGGTTTATCATGGGCAGCCTCATGTTCGCCGCCGCCTTTGTCAAAACCGGCGTGGACAAACGGGTATGCCTGATGATGTTTCGCAAACTGGCCGTTCCCGACGTACGCTGGATTACCCTGATTATTTTTATCATCATCAGCCCCCTGGCCGCCTTTATCTCTGACCACGCCCTGGCCGCCATGTTCCTGCCCATCGGCATGCTGCTCTATCAGAACAGTTTGTCCCCGGAGGTCCCCGATGACCCGGAACTGGGCAAGATGCTGATGATCGCCATCGCCATGGCCTGCAACATCGGCGGCCCCGGCGCCCCTTCGGGCGGTGCACGAAACGTCATTATGATGACCTACCTGACCGACATGTTCGGCATGGACATCGGCTATTTTCAGTGGGTCACTTACTGTTTCCCCTTTCTGCTCTTAATGATTCCCATCACATGGCTCCTGGTGAACTGGCGTTTTAAACCTCAGATCACCTCCCTGGCCCCGGCCATGGCCCACCTGCGCCGGGAGACCGAAAAAATGGGCGGCTGGAACCGGAAACAGCTCTGGGCATTGATTATCTTTGTCATCATGGTTTTCGGCTGGTTCACCGAAAAAACCTTCTTTAACATGGGTATCTATCCGGTGCGCCTGGGAATCGGGGTCATCGCCGTGGCCGGGGCCGTGGCCTACCTGCTGGCCGGGGTGGTCAACTGGCGAGACTACCAGGAAAAAGTCGACTGGGGCGTGGTCTGGCTCTATGCCGGCGCCATCATCTTCGGCCGGACCCTGGACAGCACCGGTGCGGCCTACTGGCTGGCCCGAAGCGCCATCGAAGCCCTGGCCCCCCTGGGCATGGACGCAGGGCTCCCCCTGCTGGCGGTCAGCAACGGACTGACGGCGGTTTTGACCAACCTCATGGCCGACGGACCGGCGGCCGCGGCCGTGGGTCCCATTGCCCTGAACATGGCCGGCCTGGTCCATCCGGGCACCACCTTTCTGCCGTTCATGGCCATGAGCACAGCCATTGCCTCGTCCTTTGCCTATTGCCTGATCATCGGCACGCCGCCCAACGCCATCGTCTACGCCAGCGGCTACCTGGAACCAAAAGACTTTATCCGAATCGGCATTCCCGTCTGGTTTGCCGCCAATATCCTGCTTTTGGTGCTCACCGGGATCTACTGGAGCCTGCGCGGCTTCAGCGGGTTACCCGGATTCTAACACCGGAAAACAAGGGTCGGCGGCGGCTCTGGTCGCCACCGGCCCCTGAGTAAAGAATCCTGGCCAGAGGACCAGGCTTTGGTGTCCCCTTGAAGGGGCTATCCTGAATGCTTGCAGTTTGAAGTGCCTAAAATGCCTAAAGTGCCTAAAATTAAGGAATTTTTCCATATCTTAGCTTAAAAAGAGCCGGAGCGAAGCGACTCCACAATTTTAGGCATTTCACACTTTAGTGCATTTTAGGCATTTGCCAACGAATGGAACGGAATAGTCAATTGACTCTGACCGCGCCCACAGGACGTGGATTCCGACTGCGTATTGAAAGGAGCCATGATGTCACCGTCCGAAACAGCACGGCACAAGGATGTCCGCCCGGCCAACCATCCCAGGGGCACCCGGACCTATTTTTCCGCCAGGGCCGAGCGCCGGCTCTTCTTCTACCTGACCCTGGCCATGCTGGCCTGGGGCGTGGTGGTATGGGCAACGGGGGGCTGATGGCACCGGCGATCTTCTCCCGAGCCGAAACCGGTTCCCGACAGCGCTACCTCCCGGCCCTGATGGCCCTGTTGTGCCGGCCGAAAGAATTTTTCCGGCCTGGCCGCCTGGCCGCCGAACAGCCCCAGGCCCTGCGATTTCTGGTCCTTTCGGCCCTCTTTTCCACCCTGGCGACAGCCCTGGGCACGGGTACCGCCGGCCGGTTGCCGGCCGCCGCCATCCACATGATCAACGCCCTGGGCATGACCGCGATCGGCGCGGGGCTCGGCCACATGGTGATGGTTATGGCCGCCGGCCGCCGGGTCACCTTCAGCCGCTTTTTCAGCGTCTACGCCTTTGCCGCCGGCACCACCCTGGTCTTTTCCTGGGTTCCCTTTTCCTTTTGGTTCACCGAGCCGTGGAAATGGTGGCTGATCTGGACCGGACTGGTCATCGGCCTGGGACTGCCACGACGCCTGGCCCTGGCCATCATCGCCATGACCGTCTGCATCCTGACCCTGTTGTTTCAATCCCTGCTGCCGCTTCTGGCGGCCAGCGGATAGCGGACGTTTTCTCCAGGAGAGACTCATGAACAACGCCTTTCCATACCCCACCTTATCGGCCCAGGAGGCGGTCGCCATGATCCACGACGGGAACACCGTCTCTTTCAGCGGTTTCACCCCCGCAGGATCGGCCAAGGCCGTCCCCTTCGCCCTGGCCGAACACGCCGAGCACCGGCATGCCCAGGGCCATCCCTTTCAAATCCGGGTACTCACCGGGGCCTCCAGCGGATTCAGCATCGACGAGCGCCTGGCCCGGGCCGAAGCCATCTCCTGGCGGGCACCTTACCAGTCCGGCAAAACCCTGCGCAGACAGATTAACAACCAGCAGGTGGAGTATGTGGATATGCACCTGTCCCATGTGCCCCAGACCGTGGCCTTCGGCTTTTTCAAAACCATCGACCTGGCCGTGGTGGAGGCCACGGAGATCACCGCCGACGGCCGGGTCTACCTGACCACTTCCATCGGCGCCTCCCCCACCTACCTGCGCCATGCCCGGAAAGTGATCATCGAGATCAACCGCAACCAGTCGCCGCGGCTTCGAGAAATGGCCGACATCCTGATTCCGCCAACGCCCCCCCACCGAAGTCCGTTGAACATCTTCGACCCCCTGACACGGATCGGTGTTCCCTATGCCGTGGTCGACCCGAAAAAGGTCATCGGCATCGTGGAAAACAACGAGCCCGACGATGTGGCCTCCTTTACTGCAAGCGATGGTGTCGGCCACGACATCGCCCGCCACGTCACCCGCTTTCTCGCCGCCGAAATGCACGCAGGGAGAATCCCGGCAGGGTTTCTCCCCTTGCAGGCCGGTGTGGGAAACGTGGCCAACGCCGTCATGGCGGCTCTGGGCGACTGTCCGGACATCCCCCCCTTTGCCATGTACACCGAAGTCTTTCAGGATGCCCTGGTGGACCTGATGATCCGCGGCAAACTCACCGGCGCCAGTGCCACGGCCCTCAACATCACCACCGGGTGTCTGGCTCAGATTCTCGACCAATTTGATTTTTTCTCCCAGCGCATCGTGCTCCGTCCCCAGGAGATTTCCAATCATCCCGGTGTCATCCGCCGCCTGGGGGTCATCGCCATGAACACGGCCATCGAGGCCGACATCTACGGCAATGTCAACTCATCCCACCTTTTCGGCATGGATATTATGAACGGCATCGGGGGAAGCGGCGAGTTCACCCGCAACAGCTACCTCTCCATTTTCATGACCCCGTCCGTCGCCAAAGGCGGGCTCATTTCCGCCATCGTTCCCATGTGCCCACACATTGACAACAACGAACACTCGGTCCAGGTCCTGGTCACCGAACAGGGGCTGGCCGACCTGCGCGGCCTCGGCCCCATGCAGCGGGCCACGCGGATCATCGACCGCTGCGCCCACCCGGCTTACCGGGACTACCTGCAAGGATACCTGCAAACGGCCCGGTCCGGCCATATCCGGCATGATCTCAGCCGTTGCTTTGAACTGCACCGCAACCTGCTGGAAACCGGAAGCATGCTGCCGGATCTGTTCACACCGCCCGCTGAAACGGTTCAGCCGGCATCGCCTTCATAAGACGTGGCCTGGGGCTACCCCTAAAAGGGGCTGTAACCGAATCGCAAAATTTGGAATGTTTAAACCAAGATGTTGCGCCGGAACAAAATCGGCACAACCGAAACAGGACCCATGAAACAATCCCATTTCAACAACCTGCGCCGAAAAATCATTCTCATCACCCTGCTGGTATCGGTGACCCCGCTGGTCGTTCTCGGCGAAGCCATCTACCACCAGTTCGCCCAGGTCTACGAAGCCAAGATCGAAGACCAGATCAAGCACCTGGCCATCTCCCAGGCCAGCAGCGTGGAGATGTTTCTCAGGGAACGCACCAGTATTTTGTCCACCATCGCGGCGACCCACACCCGGGCCCAGCTGACCCGGCCCGGCACCCTGGAACAAATCCTGGCCGCCGTCAACCGGCGCACCGAAGGGCTGGTGGACCTGGGGGTCATCGATGCCAACGGATTCCAGGCCGCTTACGCCGGACCCTACAGACTGGCCGGACTCAATTATGACCGCCAGCCCTGGTTCGGCGCCGTCATGACGCGGGGACACTATATCAGCGACGTCTTCATGGGGCACCGCCAGGCCCCCCATTTTATCATCGCCGTGCGGTCCGGCGACGAACAGGGGGCCTGGATCCTGCGGGCCACCATTGATTCGGACGTCTTCAACCGTCTGGTCCGCACGGCCCAGGCCGGACGTAGCGGCGACGCTTATATCACCAACAAAGACGGCATCTACCAGACCACGCCGCGATTCGGGGGGCCGGTTTTAGGCGCATCACCGCTCGATACCGGACGGTTCGGCCAGGGCGCCACGGTCACCGAAAAAATCCGGTTCAACGGCCACACACGCTATACGGCCGGTGTCTGGCTGCGGGACAATCAGTGGCTGCTCGTCATCAGCCAGGAAGCGGGGCAGGAAATGACCGCCCTGCTTCAGGCCCGCAGCAGCGAATTGATTATTCTGGCCCTGGGCTTCCTGGCCATTTTCCTCACCACGGTGATCACCACCCGAATCATCGTCGGCCGGCTCGTGACGGCCGACGAGCGGTCCCAGGTCCTCAACGCCCGGTTGATGCAGTCGGACAAGATGGCCGCCCTGGGTAAGATGGCCACCGGCATCGCCCACGAAATCAACAACCCCCTGGCGGTCATCGGTGAAAAAGCCGGCTGGATGCGGGATCTTTTGGCCGAAGAAGTCTTTCAAAACAGCGAAAATCACATGGAATACGTCCAGGCCCTCGACAAAATCGAAAACCATGTGGAACGGGCCCGGAAAATCACCCACAACATGCTCGGCTTTGCCAGACGCATGGAACCGCACTTAGACGACGTGGAAATCAACGCCGTGCTGGCCCAGACCCTGGAACTGCTGGACAACCACGCCCGCATCAACAACATCGAAATCCATCGCAACCTGGCGCCGGACCTGCCGGTCATCGCCAGCGACCAGTCCCAGCTCCAGCAGGTTTTTCTCAATCTGATCAACAACGCCGTCGATGCCATCGGCAAGGACGGCCGGATCGATATCACCACCCGAAAAGAAGCCGACCGGATCGTGGTGGCCATCGCCGACGACGGGCCGGGCATCCCTTTGGAACAGCGCCGCCGGGTCTTCGATCCGTTCTTTACCACCAAGGCACCCGGCCAGGGGACCGGCCTGGGCCTCTCCATCAGTTTCGGTATTGTGGAGAAAATGGGCGGGGTGATCGCCCTGGACGACAATCCGCCCCACGGCACGGTGGTGTCGGTCCGTCTGCCCATTGTGCTGCCAGAAAAAAAATAAGGGGGGCTTCCCATGACCATGTTCAAAATCCTGGTGGTGGACGACGAGGTCGACTTCATGGAAACCATCGTCAAACGGCTCAAACGGCGCAATCTGGACGCCCAAGGGGTCACCAGCGGCGAAGCAGCGCTGAAGATCTTGAATGAAAAACGTTTCGACGTGGTTCTGCTGGACGTCAAGATGCCCGGAGGCATGGACGGCATCGAAGTGCTTCGGGCAATCAAATTCAAGCAGCCGCTGGTGGAAGTGCTGCTGCTCACCGGCCACGCCTCGGTGGAGACCAGCATTGAGGGGATGAAGTTGGGCGCCTTCGACTATCTGCTCAAGCCGGTCAAACTCGAAGACCTGCTTGCCAAAATGACCGGGGCACTTGAACGAAAAGCCGGCCACGACAAGAAAATCCGCGAAGCCAAGATCCAGGAGCGGATCCCATAGCCCAGCCAGGTTTTGTAAAGACGCCAGCCCATAGAACATGGCTTTGGTTTGCCCCTGGAAAGGGGCTGAGATACTGCGATTCCAGTTCGAAATGCCTAAATTGCCTAAATTGAAGGAATTCTGCCATATCTTAGCTTAAAACACCGGAGCGAAGCGACTCCTCAACTCTTGTCCGCCTTTTCTTTTGGCGGATTAGGCATTTCAAACTTTAGCGCATTTTAGGCATTTACTGGCGATTCTATCGGCATAGCCAATTGACTCTGACCATGCCCTGAGGGCATGGATTCCCAGGACGCATTGAAAAACCCCCATCGCCAAAACCCCGGGCCGGCCGCCGGCGGCATGCCCGGGGTTTTGGCGTCCACCTTGACTTTACAGCGGCGTTTCTTTATCTTGCCGCTGGGTTCGGCGGTGATGGTCGCCATGACCGCCAGACGCTGGTTCACCCATACAGGGCTGCCATTGGATGGTCGACGTTTGAAGGCCATTGCCGGCGGTTTTCCTGTCATGAGTGCATCAATTTTTAATTCCGCAACCTTCCATACGGAAATCACCCCATGTCAACGCCTCGCATCGGCCTGGCCTTGGGCAGCGGGTCCGCCCGCGGGCTCTCCCATATCGGCGTGATCCGCGCCCTGGCTGCCATGGGCATTCGCCCGGACATCATCGCCGGCTGCTCGGTCGGGGCCATGGTGGGTGGCGCCTATGCCGCCGGCCACATCGATGAACTGGAGACTTGGCTCTGCGGCCTGGACCGTATGGATGTGCTGGGGTTTTTTGACGTGAGCCTGACCAGTGGCGGCGTCATTCTGGGCGAACGCCTGACCCGGGTTTTTCGGGATTTCATCGGAAACCGCGCCATCGAAGACCTGCCAATCCCCTTTGCCGCCGTGGCCACGGACCTGACCACGGGCCGAGAGATCTGGCTTGATCGCGGTCCCCTGATCGATGCGGTCAGGGCCTCCATGGGTCTGCCCGGACTCTTTGCGCCGGTGCAAAAGGACGGCCAGTGGCTGGTGGACGGCGGCCTGGTCAATCCGGTGCCCATCTCCATCTGCCGGGCCATGGGGGCAGACATAGTCATCGCGGTCAACCTCAACGGGCGCCTGGTGAGCCGGCATTTGGCCACCCATGAAGACAGGCCCCCGAAGCAACTCCCACCGATAACACCGACCGAAGAAGCGAGCCTGGCCGAACGGCTCAAAACAAGCCTGAAAAACGGCGTCGAAGCGGTCCGTTCGCGCATGTGGCACGATGAAACCGACACGCCGGGGCTTTTCGATGTCATGGCCAGCGCCATCAATATCATGCAGGACCGCATCACCCGCAGCCGCATGGCCGGCGACCCGCCGGATTTGAGCCTCAGGCCCAAGGTGGACCAGATCGGCCTGCTGGAGGTCCATCGCGCCGCCGAAGCCATCGAGGCCGGCTGGGCCTGCGTCAAACGGGCTGAAGCCGCTCTGAGCGAACTGATCGAACTGATCGAACCCCAGGGCGGGGCTTAGGAAATGATGTACTCATATTTAAATGGGGTAATCTTTGTGTCCATTGTGTCTTTGTGGTAAATTCGGACTTCTTACGAGACCATCAACTTTAACGAGTCAGACCAACCATGCGCTTTGAATTTTTCATCGGCCGCCGCTATCTCCGAACCCGGACGCGACAGGCCTTCATCTCCTTGGTCAACGCGCTCTCCGTGGCTGCCGTGGCCCTGGGGGTGATGACCCTGATGGTGGTCATCGCCGTGATGACCGGCACCGAATACGACATCACCCAGCGGATTCTCGGCGTCCAGCCCCACATCCTGTTGCTGCGACACGGCTCTCCCATGACCGACTACCGAAGTGAAGCCCAACGGATACGGTCCATGGACGGAATCGCCTCGGTTACCCCCTTTGCTTACAGTCAGATCATGCTGCGAACGGCCAAAGGGATCTCGGGGGCCATGATCAAAGGCATTCCTCCGGAATCCTTGGGCGATGTCATGACCGGCCCGACCCGGGTGACCGCCGCCCTTTCCCCCCAAGGCGGTCCCGTCCCCATCCCCGCCATCATTCCCGGCAAGGCCCTGGCCGAAGAACTCGGGATCAAGACCGGCGACACCGTCGATCTGATCACGGCCGGCGGGGTCGCATCCCTGGTTTCCCACGTACCGTCCATGCGCCGATTTCAGGTGACAGGGGTCTTTGACTCCGGATTTCACGATTACGACAAGGCCTTTGCCTACATCACCTTACAAGATGCCCAATCCATTCTGAAAATAGGCGATTCCGCCACCGGCCTCGATATCCGGCTCCGCGACATCTTCAACAGCGGACCGATCACCGAAGCGATCAACACCCAGTTGGCGTTTCCCTACTGGGCCAGGGACTGGCGGCGATCCAACCACAACCTTTTTGCCTCCCTGAAACTGCAAAAGGCCGTGATGTTCATCATCTTCTCCCTGATTGTCCTGGTGGCCGGATTCTGCATTGCCAGCGCCCTGATCATGACGGTGACCGAAAAGACCCGAGACATCGCCATCTTAAAGGCCATGGGGGCCACCCGGCGAAGCATCGGACTGATCTTTGTTTTCAAGGGGTTGGTCATCGGACTGATCGGCATCGCCATCGGACTGAGTTCCGGAACCATCATTTGCACCCTGCTTCGTCACTACCGGTTCATTGAGCTTCCCGAAGACATCTACTATTTTTCAACCCTGCCGGTACGCATCGAACCCATGGACGTGACCGTCATCGGCGTATCGGCCCTGGCCGTCTGCCTGGCAGCCACCCTCTACCCTGCCCTGCGGGCCTCCCGTCTCAACCCCGTCGACGGCATCCGTCAGTAAAGCATCCTTGCCCACAGAATGTGGATTCCTGCTTTGTATCGAAAATTCACAACGATTTTCCCGCCACAACAATGACCCCTCTCAGGTTAACCACACAAAAGTGGCGGCGCATCTCAGAGTGATCCTGCCCCCCTTTACATCCTGTAAAAAACTTCGACGTCGCCCGCCAGACGTCCAAAAGGGAACCCACTCCGCATTATCGAAAAAGTAAAAGCAATAACAAGCAGTTGAATTTTTCTTCGATTAAATTCTTATCTGGCACACCGGTTGCACAAGGATAGCATCAAAGTTGTTCGAGAGCTTTTGATAAAAACGTCTCGGCATATTGAACGGGTGAATTCAACCCAAAACGATCACAACGGAGGACCGTCATGAAAGCAAAACGTCACCATCTCTTGGCAACCATCACAGGACTATTGCTGTGTCTGGTACTTCTGGTTCCGGCAGTCCAGGCCAAACAAACGCTTCAGTTCAGCGCCTCGGCCCAGATCAACGACACCTTGGGCCAAAAAGCCCTGAATGCCTTCACGGCCCAGTCGGGCATCGCAGTGGATCTTTACGTCTCCACCTCCGAAGCCGCCGTCTACCGGCTCATGAACGAATTCAGCGATCTGGCCGCCAGCGTCCGGCCCCTATACTACCGCCACAAGGAAAGCGGCTATGTGGAAATCCCTTTTTGCAATGATCCCCTTGCCGTGATCACCAACACCACATGCAACATCGACAACCTGACCGAAGCACAGCTTCGCGGCATTTTCAGCAAAACCATCACCAACTGGAAGGCCGTGGGCGGACCGGACAAGCCCATCACCGTCATCGTTCCCGGCAAGGGCACGGCAGCCTACAAAAACTTCGACTCCCTGGCCATGAAGCGCAGTGAGATCCTCTACGACTACATGTCCTACCAATCGACCCGGGTCATCGAAGCGGTGCAGCAGCTCCCCTACTCCATCTCTTTCATCGGCCAGGGGGCGACTGCCGCCCAGGACGGATTGCGGATCGTCAAGATCAACGACGTCGCTCCGCGCGACGCCAGCTATCCGTACATGCAAACTTTCTACTTCGTCACCAAGGGCAATCCGGCCGGAGCGGCCAAAAAATTCATCGATTTCATCCGCTCTGATAAAGGCCTCTCCCTGTTGAAGGAAACGGGGGTTATGCCCATCGCTCAATAGGTAGGAAACGTTGATAGACCGCCGTCGAATCCGGTCCGGTGCCTCTGCGCCGGATCGGATTCCCGGTCGGCCAAGCACGTAAAAGGCCAATTAGCCAATTTGCCCGCCATGATTTGAATACAACACCAATTTACCTTAACAGGGAAGCCGGAAGCCTCAAGAACAAACCCGCCGCCGCTCACCCACCTTTTGCCGTCCTGGCAACCCAAACATAGAATTTACTTCCGGCCCCTGTTTTTCAATCGGCAATTGGAATCCGCACCTTAGGGGCGTAGACCATTTACGCGTCCGGAAGCCGGACCTCACCGATAAAGGGACTCGCTTCGGCCGGCCCGACGAAACGGCCCGGCTGGCCGAAAACCGGCGAAACCGATAACACCGGACAAACCGCCCGGCCCATGATCCGCCAGGCCGTGGAATGGATCCCCAGCGGCAGCATTCGGCTTCGCCGCCGCTTGCCCACCACCACCAGGTCGGCCCGACATTCAGCCGCATATCGGACCAGGGCCTCATGGGGACGACCCGCGGTCACCACCGTTTTCACCACCAGTCCATCGGCTGCTTCGGGTGCAAGGAACCGCTCCTGGATCTGCCGAACCGGATCTCCATTGCCGGCCGAATCCAAAACCCGGATCAGATGCAGTTCGGCATTGAAGCGCCGTGCCAGCATCACTGCCATGGCCAACGCCCCTCCAGAACCCGGCAAAAAATCAACCCCCACCACGATCCGGGCAATGACCGGGTCGAGCAGGGTTTCCTGGGGCACCGCCGAAGGCCCGTCGGTCAACGCCAGCAGGGAAAGCGAAGAGGTGGCGAGCAGGGCCCCGGTCACCGACTCCCGGGTGAGCCGTTCCAGCCAGGAGAGGTGACGCAAGGCGGTGATGACCATGGACACTCCACTTCTCCCGGCCAGGCGGCGCAACTGATCGGCCACGGCACCTTGGACCACCTCGGCGACGTGCGGCATCTCAGCCCCCGATCCGGAAAGCATTTGGTCAAGGCGTTCGTTGGCTTCCGCGGCCCGCCGGCGCTGAAGCCCGGCATAGGCCGCTGCATGGGCGGTGGTCAGGAGCGGCGGCGGAACATTGTCGATCACATGGCACAGGACCAGCCGGGCACAAAGGCATTTGGAAAAAGCCTTTCCATAGGCCAGCAACCGGTTGCCGGCAGCAGGCTGATCGGTTGCGCAGATCACCGTGTCAAGTTGCCCCGTCATGGTTACCTCCCGGGCCGGACTGCCGAGTTGTCGACCTCAATCGGGGTGAAGCGACCCAAATGACACCCGCCCCAGAGCGGATCGTTTCACGCATGCCCCAAAGGGGACAAAAAGGCCATTTACGGATGGAAACGAGGCTATCTGCCCTTGGGAAAAACATCAAAGACATCCCGGGGCGATTCGACCACTTTCTGAATCCGCTCCTGGATGTCCTGCCGGCTGGCGGTATCTTTCTTGTCCCAGGCCTTTTCGATCTTGGCCACCAGTTCGTCGATCTCACACGGTTTGGTCAGATAATCGTAGGCGCCGAGCTTCACCGCTTCCAGGGCCGTATCGATGGAACCGTGGCCGGTCAGGATCAGGGTTTCGGTCAACAGCCCGAGTTTCTTGATCTCCTTGAGGGTGGCCAGCCCGTCCATCCCCGGCATCTTCAGATCCAGCACCACCACGTCGAAGTCCCGGCTGCTCTCCAAGGCACGGATCGCACTGTCGCCGCTCTCCATGAAGGTGACATCGTAGCCTCTGGCCGTGAGCAATTTGGTCATGTTCTGGGCGAAAACGACTTCATCGTCTACCAGAAGAATTCTTGATTTTGCCATGGTTTTCTCCTTTCCCCGTGCTATTGTTCTTTCGGATTCAATGGGCACCCCCCATTTCTTTTAAGAGCGCCACCGGCGGATTCGGCGGCAGGAAGATATCAAATGTCGTTCCCTCGCCCAGGGTGCTTTTCACCCGGATTTCGCCGCCGAGCCGCCCGATGATGCTGTAACAGATGCTCAATCCCAGCCCCGTCCCCTTTCCCACCGGTTTGGTGGTGAAGAAGGGGTCGAAAATCTTGTCTAGGTGTTGAGGCGCAATGCCGCACCCGGTATCTGAAATGGACAGAATTACCCCTTCGTGGTCCGGGGCCACGGCCGTTTCCAGGCTCACGGATCCGTATGGTTTCTCCTCATGGGCGTCCACGGCATTGGTGATCAGGTTCAAAAAGACCTGCTGAAGCTGGGACGGATCCGAAAGGATCACCGGTAGTTGGGCATCGAGTCGGACATGGAAATTGATGCCGTTGGCCCTGGCTTCGCGCTCCATGAGTTCCACCACCTCCTGCACAAAGCCATTGAGATCAACCTCTTCAATCACCGAACGGGTTCTTCGGGAAAAACGCAACAGGTTATGGGTAATGCGCTTGCAGCGCTGAATCTGAAGACCGATCTGGGCCATGGAGTCCTCGAACTGGGCGGAAAAATCGGAATCGGCCACCGAATGGCGATGATGGGCATCGAGCAGCAACTGGCGTTCGGTCATGACGATGGCCAGGGGGTTGTTGATTTCGTGGGCCACCCCGGCCGAAAGCTGGCCGATGGAAGCCAGCTTGCTGGCCTGCATCAACTGGCGGTTGAGATCGTCTGCCGCATGGTCGCGGCTGCGGATGACGGAGATCATGTGCCGGGTGATAAAGATTGCAACGACAAGGATGGTCAGGGCACTGATGTGCAAAAAGATCAGGGCGGCCTTGCTGGCCAGGCCCACGGCCTTAAACGCCTCGTCGAAATCCTGCCGGACCACCAGCAGCCACCGCGGATGATCGAGCCATACCTGGCTGACGATCCGTCGGGGAATCGCCTCTCCGTTCTTTTCCCGCCGGGGCTCGATAACCCGAATGCGGATGCCGGCGTGAGGGGCCTGGATCGGATCCGCGGTCCGGTCCATGATCCGGCCAGAAAACCGGGGACTGGTCTGGAGTATCCCCTGGCCGTTGACCAGATAGACCTCTCCGGTGTTGCCGATCCGAACGTTTTCCACCAAAGACCGGAACGCCTCGGTATCGATGGTGGCCCGCAGAATCCACCGCCCGGGTCCGGGAGCCGAGGCCACGGCAATGACAAAATGGGGTTCCCTGCGAAACCCCATGAACATGTCGCTGATGTAGACCCCCTTGTCCATGACCGCCTTGAACCAGAAGGTATCGGCATAATTCTTGTCCATGAGATCGTATGGGCCGATGTAGGCCAGGTGGCGACCGTCAGCATCGATGACGCCCATATCGCTGATGGTCCAATGGTCCCGGTTGATCAGTTCGAAAACCACCTTGAGATTAGCCGGCGTCGTCAGATAGCCCTTGGACTGGGTGGCAGCGATGAGTTGAAGCTTGGCGCAACGCTCCTGGAGAAAGAGTTCAATGATTTTGCGGTGGTGACCCACCTCGTTTTTCAGGGCGGCAACGGTCCGCTCCCTGGAAAAACGGGCATAATACAGGTGAAGCCCCCAGCCGGTGAGAAGCAGCGGCAGGAGGGAGCAGACCATGGTCAGCAGAACGAATCGACGAAAGAGCCGGGCGTAGTTCTTCGAACCCGGCACCGCCTCCTGCAAGTTCAATCCGTCGGGCGATCTTGCATCTTCCATGGGCCTCGCTCCGCCGTGTGCTGCCGGTTTGCTTCAGTCATCTTCTACCCTTTCCCCCTCTCTCCTATTCAACGACCATGCCAATCCCGTCATCCATGGGAAACGGCTTTTGCATTGTCCGGAAAAGCGGAAAACAGTTTGTTTTGCGGGTGGTTACGGAATCGCCGCCGGATCGGCCCCATGACCGGTGCGCCAGGGATCGAACCGGCACCGAAAAGCGGTTGTCTACTGCCGGGGGACAAGGGTGTGTATCAGGAGTTTCAGCGAAGACCGGGCCAGTACTTTTTCTGGACGGCCAGGGCCTTGATCAGGGGGCCAAGGGTCGGCCTGGAGCGCGTCGACCGGTCGGCAGGGGGCGGGGCTTTTCCGCAAAGGACCTGCATCACGCTGCGGGTACAGGTCTCCATGGCCAGTACATTGTATCCGCCTTCCAGGACAAAGGCGATCCGGCCGCCGCAAAACGCTTGGGCCGCCTGCACCAGCAGGGTCGTCATTTGCGCATACCCCCGGGAAGAGCCTTTCATGCCGCCGAGCCGGTCGTAGCGATGAAGGTCGAATCCGCAGGAGACCAGAATGATCTCCGGGTGCCAGGCCCGGCTCAGGGGCAGAACCATGTGCTGGATCACCTGGACCAGATCGGCGTCCCCCAACCCGCCGGGAAGGGGCACATTGACGTTAAACCCCGTCCCCTGACCGCCGCCCGTTTCCGAAAGGCTTCCGGTTCCCGGATATCCCGGAAACCGGTGCAGGGAGACGAACAGCACCCGGTCGTCGTCGTAAAAAACCGTCTGGGTGCCGTTTCCGTGATGGGCGTCGATATCCACGATCAGGATGCGCCGGGCCCCGTGGCAATCCATGAGGTGGCATGCACCCAGGGCGATGTTGTTGAAGAGACAAAACCCCATGGCCTTTTGGGGCTCGGCATGGTGACCGGGCGGCCGCACAAAAGCCATCCCCCGGGGATTCTCGCCGCGCCATACCCGGTCGAGCAGGTCGATCACGGAGCCTGCGGCCAGGCGCGCCGTCTCAAAGGAATGCGCCGTAGCCTGGGTGTCCGGGTCCAAAGAGGTGATTGGGCCGCAGGCGGTGCGGGCCACCGCCGCCACATGGGCTTGGGTGTGAACCCGGCACAGCTCTTCTTCGGTGGCTGGCCTCGGCTCAACGTTGAACCACTTTCCGGCCAGGCTGGGGTGATGCAAGGCCGCCTCCACGGCCTGAATCCGCCGGGCCCCTTCCATATGAAAGATCCCTTCCAGGTGGCGACAAAACCGCAGATCGTGGACCACGGCGACCGGCTCCGGCAACGGGGAGTCCCGGAACCGGACCCGGCCACCGGTGGTGGCCAGGCGGATCAGTCCCTCGGACTCGGGTATCTGTTTCCCCCGACTCAGGAGCACCTCGACGGCTGTCCTGGCAATGGCGGGCCGGTGCTGCACCAACACGCAGGACCGGGCCAGGGCCAATAGCCGCTGCCGATCCGCCGGCGCCGGAGATCGGCGGCGTCCCAAATCGGCCAACCGGCGGCGGACCTGGTCGGCCACCTTCGCCACCACGGCCGGAGCGAGAACCGGACTGAGGTCGGCCATGGTGACAATGGCCGCCAGCAGGCGGTCGCCGGGACGCTCCAAGACGTATCCGCAAATTCGACGCGGCCGGAAACCGACCGCATCGTAAAAGGGGCGGGCCGCCACCTCCGCGTCCAGAAACAGTTCCCGGGCACCGGGGTAACGCACCTGCCACAGCAGCCAGGTACCGGCCACCAGAAAGGTGCCGATCCCCGGCGGGGCATCTCGCGCGGTTCGGTCCCCGGCGCCCCGGCGCGAGGCAATGTAAACAATTTCCAGACGAGGTGACGCCCGGCGGCGTTGGGGGTCAAGATAGACCAGACCCTCGATCCGGCCACCGGCCAAACAGCCGAAAAGCCGGTCCTCGTGCCCTTTTTCCAGACACCGAAGCAGAAAACGCAGATGGAAAAATTCCAGGTCCAGATCAGCGGCCTGAACCAGGGCGGCATGGCTGAAGGGAAAGGGGATGAAAAAGGCCGGGCGGCCATCGGCCAGCACGCCCTGAAAGCCATCGCCCGCACCCCCGGCCAGCCCCGGATCAAGGGCCTCGATGCACCGGGCAGGCGGAGCACTTTGGACCGGGGCCAGCCGGTCGATCCGGTCACGGATAAATTGGCCCGTTTCGGGATGGGTCGCCTTGGCCGCGCGCCGGTGCAGCCGGGCCAGGACCCCGTCGATCTCAAACCGGACCGCCGTGTCGAGACCGATGACACGGATGGCTTCGGCGGCCCGGCCCAGATCAACAAGGGCCGACGTGCCGTTTCGCGCCTGAAGACCGGCCATTTCACCATAACGGACCAACAGGGGCTGTACCAGAATATCGACCCCTTCGGTGAAAAAGCCGGTCCGGTGGACGACCACCGGCTCTTTGCGGAACCAGAAATAGAGACCGCCGGGCGGCGGCGGCGGATCCCCGGTCCCCGGCGCGTCGATGGCACCGGCATGGAGCAGGGCCTCCAGGGCGTAGCCGATCTCCGGAGCCTGCCGGGCAATGGCGTCGATGGCCAGTTTGAGGTGCTCGCGTTTGATCATGGATGGAAATGCTTTACGCTAAAGACAAAACCTTTACTTATCGTGGTGGACCTATAAAGAGGCTGCCGTTGGCAGCGAGAAAACAGACTACTGTTAAAAGACAATATTGAATTTCCAATCCCCAATATCCAATAACCAAGCATGGAGTCGCTTCACTCCGCCAATTTAACAAAGCGATAAATGGCAGAATGCCTTACTTGGAAATTGGAAGTTGGATATTGGGTATTAGATATTGATACGTTGCCTCTTTTCAGGAGACTCACGCCGTCGTCGCCCCCCGGCCGTCAGGGATTTCCCGAGGGATAGTGACCGTGAAAACAGCCCCCGGGTCGGGTCGGGCATCCACCGTGACAGACCCTCCCAGCTCCGCCATGATGTCCCGGCAGATAGAAAGCCCCAGCCCGGTACCGTCGCGCCTTGTGGTGAACAACGGCTCGAAAATCCGCTGGCTATCCTTGGGATCGATTCCCGAACCGCTGTCAACCAGGGTCACCGCCGCCCCTTGAGGCGATCCATGCATGGAGATGGAGATGACGCCGTCGGTATCCACGGCAGCCACGGCGTTTTGCATGAGGTTTAAAAACACCTGCCGAAGTTTGGCCCGGTCGCTGCGGACCGTGATCTCTTTCCCTTGCGGGTCGCGGTCAATGCGAATCCGGCGGCGGCGAAGCTCTCCGGAAAGAACCGCAACCAGTTCATCCATGAGCCCGTTGAGTTCTACCGGGCTGACCATGGCCTCCGTGGGACGGACAAACGCGGTCAGGCTCTCCAAGGCCTTTCGCCCCCGGTCGTTTTCCGATCGAATCTGCTCCAGTCCCTCAGTCTGGATCTCGTCGGCCCCGTGGCGGCCGGCCCGGTCGCGCGTCCAGGCCAGGGAAGCATCGATATTGGCCTGAATATCGCGCAGCTCACTGAAAAAGCCCTGGGACAGGTCCATGGAAGAGGCTAGAAAGCTGCTTCTTCGCAACTGCCGATCGAGCCGGCCGATGCTCAACCGCTTGCTCTCCAGCAGGGCCACCAGGCGGTTGGTGGTCAGCACCACCGTCAGCACAATCAGCGCCGCACTCAAGCCCAGGGCATAAGCCATCACCGTCCGGGCCTTATGTAAGGGAGCAAATGCCTCCGGCATCCGGACCTGGACCACGCAGAGCCACGGAACGCGGGCCAGCCATGTGGTCAGGCGAATGGTTTCGCCCACGGTTTCGCTCCGGACCCCTTGGAAGGGATCGCCCACATCAATGCCCGACAGGGCCATCAACCGCCTCCCGGTCCGTGGCCGGGTCTGGTAGTGGCCGGCACGGTCGAGAAGAAAGGCATCGGCCCTTTCGTGGCCTCCCAGACCCGAAACCCGGGAATGAAAATACCGGGCATCGACCGTGGCCCGCAAAATACGGACCCCGTCGTTTCTCATCTGACGTACGGCGATGATAAAATGCGGCTCCAGGCGAAACCCCATGAACACGTCGCTGATATACACCCCCTGGTCCATCACCGCGGCAAACCAGTCAGCCTTGCCATAGTTCCGGGTCTCCAGGTGAAACGGGCCGACATAGGCCAGATGGCGCCCCTGGCCGTCGATGATCCCCAGGTCCTGAAAACACGGCAATCGCCGCTGAAGAGACCCAAAAACCGTTTCCAGGGTGCCGGCCTCGGAAAGACGCAGCCCCTGACTGTTGTCCAGAATCAACGCCAGGTCCAGGGTGCGTTCTTCAAGAAACCGGTCGATGGCATCCCGGTGGTCCACCACCTGGGCTTTGAGCGACTGGAGAATGTTTTTCCGGAGCATGGATTCGCCATAGGCATACATGCCGCGGCTGAGGATAATCAGCGGAATAATGGCCACCGCCAGCAGCGCCATGACCACCTGGATCCAGAGTTGGCGGAAATGGGGATAATCGTTGAATCGGGTTGCCGTGTTCCGGCCAGATGCAATCTTCATGTCAGTGGCCTCTTTCCATGATCCGCCGCGGCGTTAACTGTCCAAGGACAGGTCGGCAGTGTCAAGATACGCCAGCACGTCTTTGAGGCGGACCACGCCCATGAATCTTTCGCCATCGACCACCGGCATGCTTCGACAATGGTTGTGGAACATGCACCGGGCCACATCAACCAGTGGGGCCCCGGAATCGGTGGTAATAATTTCCGGATGCAAAATTTCTTCCAGTCGCCGATTGGGAAGCCACTCGGGATGCCGGCCCAGGGTTTCCCAAGTCACCGGTTGCCCCGGGTTGGCCCGGCCGGCTTCACCCACCAGGTCCCGTCGCGTGACCATTCCCCGGAGCCGGCCCTGGGCATCGACGACAAAAAGCGCCTCCGGAGCCGCCCCCCCTCCCCAATCGCCGGCAAACATCGCCAGGGCGTCGGCAAGGGGCTGGTGGGGCTCCAGACGCCGAAAGGGATGGAACAAAACCTCCGCGGCCCGGGTTCTGGACCAAAGCACGGGATGGGCCCGTATGGCCTCCACGGTCACCGCTTCGTTGATTTTTTCAATCAGATCCGACGGATCGCACGGTTTCATCAGATAATCAAAAGCCCCTTCCCGAATCGCCTCGACGCCGGTCTCCAGGGAGCCGTGACCGGTGAGCATGATCACCTGGATCCGCGAATCGATCCCCTTGATGGCCTGCAAGGTGGCGATACCGTCCATACCGGGCATGCGAAGATCGACCACGGCGACATCCATGCCGCCGCCCTGTTCCAGACGTGACAGGGCCGCCTCGCCGCTCGGGGCCGTATCTACGGCAAACCCCCGAGCCAGAAGAATCCGGGCCAGGGTTTCCACGAACCGGGCTTCATCGTCCACCAGCAAGACACGGGTCGGTTTCATGGGCGTCCTCTAAGTAATACCCCACCCGCTAAGCGAATGGCCCCCTAAAAAGGGGTAAATGCTTAATATCCAATTTTGATGCTTTCGTAAAAATTCGCCAACATGCCTCTTTTTTTAATTCACCACGAAGAGCACGAAGCACACAAAGCTGAAATCATTATATATTGTTTTATAATCCTTCGTGCTCTTCGTGTTCTTCGTGGTGAAAATGGACTTTTTACGGGGCTGTCAATTTTCAATGTCCAAGCAAAGAATCAAACAGCCTCCGGCGGTTCAGCCAAAGACCAGCCAGGCCAGCCAGATGACGGCCAGTATCCACAGGGCGATCACCACAACACCGGCCGTCCGGGACACGACGGGCCGATTGCCTGCCATGGCTTTGTGGGCCTGCATGCGACAGGTCTGAAGCACCGGATCGGGAATCATCCTCAAGGCCAGCCATATCCCCAAGGGGACCAGAATCAGGTCGTCCAGTGCGCCCAGCACGGGAATCACATCCGGTATCAAATCGATGGGGCTCAGCAGGTAGGCAGCCACCGAGGCGGCAAGAACCTTGGCATACCAGGGAACCCGCGGATCCCGTGCCGCAAGGTAAAGGGCATAGGTTTCGATCTTCAGGGCCGCAACCCGTTGTTTCCATCGGGTCCACATTCCGGCCTTGGATCCGCCGGCCGGATTCGGTTTCTTCGTCTCTGACGCCTGGACCATGGTCTCTCTTCCCCCCGGGGCAAGCACCCCCTTAAATCGGCAAGCCGGGTCGTGCCACTACCCCAGGAAAAAGGTCACCAGGCAAAAGACCAGGGCCGTCACCCACAGGCAATGACTGACCGTCCCCTTTCGCACCGGTTGGAAATGGGCCTCGGGCCGCCGGTGCCCGTGGGGGCAGACATAGACCGTGACGGTCCTGCCGCTTCGCTTGATTACCGATCGCTCGCGCCGCACGACGCCGCCACAAAGGCCCTGGCCACCGGTGCCCGGGCCGGAGCAGCGCAGCCGGGTCCCCGTCATCAGACCCACCAGGTTGTAGAGCCAGTTCCAGGTGGCAGCCATGATCAGAATGCTCAGCAAAATGACCAGCACATGGCGCTGGGTCATCCCCATGCCGGCCAGGATCGCGCCCAGGCGCTCGGGCTCAAGAGGGCCGGTCACACCGCCGAAAAAGCCGAGATAGTAAAGGGCGAAACTCGCTCCCATCACCACCATGGTCGTTCCCAGGCTGCGGGAACGTCGGCGCAGGTAATCCCCATGGGCGTCGGCGGTCGGATTGGCGGGGCAAATGATTTTTTCCATCTTCAAAAGGCTCCATATCACGCGGGTTAAGAGGAAGAAAGGGGCCCCGAACCCATCCGCGGGGCCCCTGTCAGCGCAACTGCCGCAACCGATAGGAATGCGGCAGCCGTCGTCATCAGCCGGCCAGCTTGGCCATGACACCGGGAATGATCTTCCAAAAGCAGATCACCGCCACGATGACACAATAGGACGGCACCACGATCTTCCATGCCTTCTCCGGAAAAACCCGGGTCATGTAAGGGGCCGCCACCGCGGAGAACATGGTGGCGATCATCATGGACGGCAGCAGCAGGTAGTCGATCTGGACACCGCTGCTCAAAAGGGCCAGCCAGACGATAATGGCAAAGCCGCTCACCGTCCCCTCGCTGATGGCCGTGACCGCCAGCATGCTCTTGACCGGCACGCCGGCCAGCAGCCCGCCGATGGTCACCACCGGGCCGTATCCGCCGCCACCGACCCCTTTGTTAAAGCCGGCCAAGGCAGCGTATCCGAACATCCTGCCCGGCCTGTAGGGACGGTCCTTTCGGGATTGGAAGATGGAGATAAAACCCATCATCAGCAGCAAGACAGCCACATAGAGCTTGATCCAGATCTTGTCGACATGCAGGACTTTGTAAACACCGAAGATGGAGATTGTCACGGCCACACACCCTGTCAGGCCGATGATCATCCACAACTTGACGGTCTCGCTCATGGGACTGAATTTCCACTCCACGTTCTCGAATTCCCGATGGAGAAAAGCCCCGACGATACCGGCCACCCCCTGCTGGATCATCACCACCGGAACGATCTGCTTGGGGTCAAAACCCATCACCAGCAGCAGCGGGGTCAGGGCCGTGCCAAACCCCATGCCGGCCGATGCATCCATGAACTCGAAAAAAGCGGCTATCAGAACAACGCTCCAGATTATGCCCCAGTCGTTTCCCACCAGGCCGTGGCTGACCACCCACTTGCTCTGGATCCGAACGGTCGGCTCAAAGGGGTTTCCCGCCAGCCAGATGCCCACCAGAAAGACCAGGAAGAAGACGAACACCCCCCCCAGGGCGGCCTTGATGTGGCGCCATTCCGGCATGAACCGCTCGATGATGGTCTTTTTTTTCTCCTCCAGTTCCCGGGCCACTTCCCACCCCATCTGCTTTTCCTGTTTGACATTTTCCACCAGAAGCCTCCTTTAGTTGTTTTCGCTCATTGAAGCATCGAACCGGGCGGCTCAAAGCCGCCAAAATACGCTCAACATCACAGGCCCGAACCACCCATGTTCAGGCTGTATTGCAGGATCACGTACACGGCATAGACAGTCAGCAGCCACGCCCCCTGGTACCGTTTAAAGCGACCATCCTTGTTCATGGAGATGAACAGCCGGAAGGAGTAGAGGATGATGAGCATGGCCGGAAAGTGAAAGAAGAAAAAGTTGGGCGGAATGGCCAGGGGACGGGCCGTGGCCGCGGCCCCGATGACAAAGAGACAGTTGAGGACATCGGCCCCCACCACGTTGCCCACGGTGATTTCCGGGTGACCCTTGCGGATGGCGGCAATGGCTGTCATGAGCTCCGGCAACGATGTGCCAAAGGCCACCATGGTCGCAGCGATCACGTCTTCGGGCACCCCGAAGCGAAAGGCGATCTCCGAGGCGGCAGGCACCAGCACCCGGGCCGCGGCCACCACGAAGAAAAGGCCACCGATCACCATCAGCCAGCTCTGGCCGAGCCCCAGAGGATCCCCTTCATCGCCGTCCCCGTCCTCATCCAGGTTCATGCCGCCGCCCTGCTTGGCCCACTTGTAGGTAACAAAGAGATAAGCGCCGAGCAGGAAGAGGAACATAAGGCCCACCGGCCGGGTCAGCATGGGCTCACCGCTGGCCACCGCCAGGGAAATCAGCGAGATGACCACCAGCAGGGTGGCGGAACCGACCTGGACCCATCCGGTCCGGTTTAAGATAAAACGGTTCACCGGTACCACGGCCAGAATGCAGGTCAGTCCGAAGATCAGGCCGGTATCGGCGATGATGGAACCGACCCCGTTTCCCAGGGCCAGTCCCGGGTTGCCCATGAAGGCCGCCATCACCGACACAAAGGCCTCGGGCATGGTGGTGCCCAGGGAAACGACGGTGGCGCCGATAACGATCTTGGGCAGCCCGGTCCGCTGGGCCAGAGACACGACCCCGTCGATCATCCAATCGGCACCCTTGCTCAAAACGACAATGCATACGGCGATGATGAGGCAGAGCACCGGCGTTGAGATCCCGGCAATGAAATGGTTCAGCACGGCTTCATCTCCGATCCACCGCAATAGGGTATGGCCCATCTTTTCTCCTCCTGAAAATCCTTAACGCGGGTTGACGTGAATTCCCATTCTGTGGCGTCAGTAGAACAAAAGGCGTGCCAAGGTGGACACGAAACGAGAAACTCTTTTAACGTTCCGTATTTTTTCATTTTTAAATGACTATGGGCAAAAGACGTCACCGCCTGTTTTGCAGGTGGTGCCCTCGTGAGGGAGACAACGGGGAGACAGACTGTCTTTTGTGGGTGGACACCGGAGGCAGGGGGCAGGAAGAAATCGGCGGCGGACGTTGCCGCGGGCAGGCAGGGCAATTTCGGGGCGGATCGCCGACCCGGCAGTGCTTTGGCCGGGCCGGTAAAGGCCGGACCGGTCTTGGCGGCCCGCGTGGCATCCTTTTTGCTAATTTAATGCCCATCCATGACTGTCGGTTTTCATGGATGGACACTTGTGAACGTTTCCAACCGTCTTTGGCGACCCTTTACCGGTTCATGGAACTGCCATGAAAGAAAGCCGCGTACGGGATATCCTGCTTCCTTATCCAAGGGGCTTGGCTACTGCCCCCTCCGTAAGCCTCGACGACAAAGTCATCGATGCCGTGGCATTGATGGCTGAGCGCGGGTTGACGGAAGTCGCCGTGGTCTTAAACGGTCATGCCGTCGGATGCATCCGTATCGACGACGCATTTGAACGGCTAGGGCTTTGTTTTCGCCAGACCCAACAGCGACCCGGCCGATAACGCTGAAGTAAAGAATCCACGCCCAATGGATGGAAACTACCCTAAGGAGGAGCCCGCCATGGAAACATTTGCCAAAATTCTCGTTCCGGTCGACCTTTCCGATGCGTCCCCGCTGATGGTCCCTTACGTAAAAACCATGTCGACCCGGTTTTCGTCCGCGGTCCATCTTCTCTTTGTCGCTCGAATTCTCGATTATTTTTCAGCCGTTTACGTCCCTTCCGAATCCATCGACCATTTTGAAAAGGCGATCATGGAGGGGGCCTGGCGACGCCTGGAGGAATTCCGGGACCAGTACTTCGGCGATATTGCCGACGTCCGCTACGAAGTGGTGGCAGGGGATGCCGCGGAGCAGATCATCGCCCATGCCCGCAACCGGGCCATGGACCTGATCATCATCGGCACCCACGGGAGAAAGGGGCTGGACCGGATCGTGTTCGGGTCGGTGGCCCAACGGGTCTGCCGCCGGGCCGGCATTCCGGTGCTACTGATCAATCCCTACCGCGCTGCCGGTAGTCATCCGGATTGACACCGGCCTCTTTCATGAGGCGGTGCAGGTACTGGCGCTGGACCCCGGCAGTCTCGGCCCCCCGGCTGATGTTGCCCTGGCAGATCTGCAGCAAGGATTCGATATAGTGCCGGTGAAACATCAAAAGGGCCTGCTCCCGGGCCTCCTTGAAGGGCAGGGACGCCGGGTCCGGCCAGTTCCACGACGCTGCTGAACGGGCCTCATCATCGCCAAAAAGGTCCTCTTCGGTGAGGACATTGCCGATGCAAAAGATCACGCCGCGTTCGATGAGATTCTCCAGTTCCCGGACATTTCCCGGATACGAACGGGTCATGAGCTGGTTCATGGCCTCGGGGCTGATGGCATCGATGTTTTTGGCGTTGGCCGCGTTGATCTTTTGCAGAAAATACCGGCTCAGCGCTGCGATGTCGCTACGCCGTGCTTCCAGGGGCGGCAAGTCGATATTGACCACATTGAGCCGGTAGAACAGGTCCTCACGAAAAGTCTTGTCCAGGATTCCCTGGCGCAGGTCCCGGTTGGTCGCCGCGATGAACCGCAGGTCCGCCCGCCGGGTGGTGACGCTGCCAACGGGCTTGAACTCCCCATCCTGGAGAAGCCGCAGGAGTTTGGTCTGCATCAACGGATTCAAGTCCCCGATCTCGTCAAGAAAAAGCGTGCCGCCGCCAGCCTCCTCCACAAGGCCCTTTTTGTCTTTCCAGGCACCGGTAAAGGCCCCTTTGACATGGCCAAAGAGTTCACTCTCCAGCACGTTTTCCGGAAGCGCCGTGCAATTGACCGTGATCAGCTTGGCCTCGGCCCGCAGACTGTTGCGGTGAATGGCCCGGGCCACCAGTTCTTTTCCCGTACCGCTCGGTCCGGTGATCAGTACGGTGGCTGTGGTGGGTGCCACCTGGCGGACCCGTGAAAAGATCCGTTTCATGGCCGGTGAAGTCCCCACCAGGGGGGCGGTGCCGGCCGTTTCAGCCAGGGCCTGGCGCAGGGCGTGGTTCTCACGGACCATGTCGCGCCACCGCATGGCCTTTTCAATGGTCAACAGAACCCGTTCGCGCCGAAACGGCTTGGTAATATAGTCGCTGGCCCCCTTATGAATGGCTTCCACGGCGGTGTCGATGGTGGCATAGGCCGTCATGATAATCACGGCTGTTTCCGGCCGATTCCGGCGAATGGCTTCGAGCAGGACGATACCTGACATTCCGGGCATCTTCAGATCGGTCAGAACCAGATCGAAAGGCTCCCGATCGATCCGCTCCAACGCCTCGATGGGGTTGGCGCAGGTGGCAATCTCATGGTCGGTTTCCTCGCCGAGGATCCGCTCCAGCAACATCAGCATGTCTTTTTCGTCATCTACGATCAGGATTTTTCCAGTCATCGGGTCTCCTGGGAATAAACCGGCAATTTGATGGTAAAGGTTGTGGTCTCCGGCAACCGCTGGTTTCCGCCGCGGCTGCTTCTACAGGTCAGGGTGCCGCCGTACTTGGCGATGATCCCGTAACTGACAAAAAGCCCGAGGCCGGTCCCCTCCCCTTCGGGTTTGGTGGTGAAAAACGGCTCAAAAATCCGATCCATGTTCGCCTCGTCAATGCCCGTGCCCGTATCAGCCACATGGATGATGACCCGGTCCCGGGCCTCGGCCAATTGGGTGCGAACACTCAAGGTGCCGCCGGTAGGCATGGCGGCCGTGGCATTGTTGATCAGGTTTAAAAAAACCTGTTGCAACTGGCGGGTATCGCCGCAAACCGGCGGAAGGTCAGCGGCCATGGCGGTGATCAGTTCCACATGGTTGATCTTGAGGGTATGGCGGACCACCCGGAGAATGTCTTCAATGCAACCATTGATCGCCGTCCAGGGGGTGCCCGCCGATTCAAAACGGGCAAAGCTGAGCAGGTTCTCCACCACCTCCTTGCACTGGGTCGCCTGCCGTTCGATAATTTTCAGATCATCATGGGTCTGGCTTTTTTCCGGGGCCTTTCGGATCAGGATATCGCAAAATCCCAGAATGACGCTGATGGGGTTGTTGATTTCATGGGCGATGCCGGCGGCCAGGGTGCCCAGGGAGGCAAGCTTTTCGGCATTGACCAACTGGCGCTCGAGTTGCTTGTTCTCGGTGATGTCCCGGGCGATACACAGCACGGAGTGAATCCGCCCGTCGGTGTCCTTTAGCGGCATGTACTTGGCGCTGAGCCAGACCGAATGCGGCCCCATGGGCAGTTCGATCTCTTCTTTGACGGTCTTGCCGTAACCACGGACCCGCTCGACGATCTCCCGCTGAACCGCCGCCGACTTGGCCGGAAACATGGCCGAAACCGGTTTGTCCAGAAAATCTTCGGCACGCCCGCCGAAAAAGGCGGCAGTAAAGCTGTTCATGGACCGAAGCCGGTGGCGGGTATCCACCACGAAGATCAGGTCTTCGGCGCTCTCGACCAGGGATCGATAACGCCCTTCGCTCTGTTTGAGTTCATCGGTGCGCTGGACCACCCGCCGGCCCAGTTGATCGGACCATCGCACCTCCAGCCACAGCAGGGCGCATGCCCCGCAGATAATGACAACGATCACCAGCCCCTGCATGAGCATCTGCCGCCGTGATGCCGCCTGCACGGCCTGTTCGATCTCGGTTACCGGCGCCACCACCGCCACCGACCAGACCTGGAGCGGTACATCGGAAATATGGATGGGGCAATAGGCGATGAATTTTCGAATATGCCCGGTGTCGCCGCGATGCCACGCGGACATGTACCACCCCGACCCCTCGATGCCTTGAAGCATGTTTTCACGCTGGATCCGGTTGATGCGCTCATAGGAAAGGTCAGGGTTCTCGATCTGCCGGGCGAGAAAGGCGTCCCGTCCGATGAATTCGGATCGGGGATGGTACAAAAAGACACCACCGTCGTCGATGATCCAGGCATACCCGCTTTTCCCCGAACGCACGTCTTTGATAAAAGGACCCAGCATCCAGGAAAGATTCAGGTCAAAGGCCACCTGGCCGGTTCCGGCTGCGACCGAGCCGGTCGACAGGGACATGAATATCCCCCCGTTACCGACCCGGGGCCGGGAAATACGGATCTGCCCTTTGCCGGACGGATCCATTCCGCCGCCAGCCGGCGGCGCGTCGGCAGCCGGTGGAACGTCGGCGTCATGCACCGTCACGGGAACCTTGGGCAGGTAATCATAGACCTGCCGTCCGTCGGGCGACGTCAGGCGTATCCGCCAGACACCGGCGGCCATGACCCGGGCAAAGCACCGGTCGACCTTCGGCTGCCAGAGGGAGAGATCCGCCGGGCCATCACGAAGTTCCTCAGCCAGCAGGCCCAGTTCTCCTTTGAGCCGATCCATCTCCCGCTGAACGAACCGCTGAATCCCCCGGGCGATCACCAGTTGTTCGGCATTGAACTGGCGCCCCACGGTCTGTTTCATTTCCTTGATGTTGAGCACTCCCAGCACGGTGCCGGCCAGGATGAACCCGAGTCCGATCACGACGATTAAACCGACCAGACGGATCCCCACCGGTGAGCGATCCGGGTCCTTTCTCTTTTCCCCCATGAACGGGTTCCTTTCGGTGTTGACAATCCGGCAAAGGGAAGCGCAATACCCATGCCATGGCAGGGGATAGCGAAAAGCCAATGATTCTAAGCTTTTTCTCAGCAATCAGCCGGAACCTCGGCCCGGCAGCCGTCAAACCGCTTTACAGGATGTAAAGGGATGGTGAGAGGGTGAGGGGATATGGGATGGGGGATGGGGACGATGGGGTCAAGATGCGCCATATGCGGAGCGGGTGGGCTCAGGTAACCTCAGAGGGGAGCGGAAAGCAAAATATTCAAAAACAGCATGTTGCCTTCATGGCTTTTTGTGAATTGGCACCGCAGGGAAACCTCTTTGGACACGGGCAGAGGACGTGACCTCGGGTTGCCCCTGGAAGGGGTGGGATACTGGCCCCAGATAAGTGTGGAGTGACTAAAATGTCTTGACAATAATTTTCATGGCTTGTACCCTATGTACAAATTGCACATAAGGAGATCCCGTTATGCTAAATACAGTATCCACGGCCGAGGCCAGAAAAAAACTTGCTGAAATTGTAAATAAGGTCGCGTATGGAAAAGAGCCGGTCATTCTGACCCGACGGGGCGAGAAACTTGCAGCGCTCATATCCATGGAAGAACTTGAATTGCTTCAACTGATTGAAGACCACATAGACATTGAAGATGCAAGGAAAGCGCTTGAAGAGCCCGGTGAAAACATTTCGTCTGAAAAACTCTGGAAAGAGCTATGGCTCTAATCCATGAAATATTCTGTCGAGTTCAGGCCTGCTGTTTTAAAAAGCATGAAACGGCTTCCCAAAAAAGACTTGAGGCGGATTAGAAGGAAACTGGATGATCTTGCTGAAAATTTGCCTGATCCGGCGACTACAAAAATGAAAGGTAACAATGCTTTTCATAGGACTCGTATTGGTGACTATCGGATTATTTATGAAATTCATGAAGGTCGGATTGTCATCCTTGTCGTAAAAGTTGGACATCGAAAAGACGTCTATCAAAGACTCCTCTGATTTTTCGCCTATCTCAATTCATCATTGAATCATTGTAACTGTTCACGGAGTTGAAAGGATACGAAGTTCCACACCCTTGCACTGTAAGCGTTTACAGGGTGCCGTAGATGCGAGGCGCCGGGCATGCAGACGTGCTCTATTGTACTTCAAATGCCCGGGAACAAAGCAGGTGCGGTGCCCTGTGAACGTTTACGTTTAATCCAAGTTTTTTTGCAACCACGTTAATGTTTCCGGGAAAGTCTTGAATGTTACTTTAGTTCCTGTTTCGTCGTAGAATTCATTTATGATGCCGGCTTTGTTTCTTAACTGTCCCAAAAGGTGTCCTTTGTCGTAGGGGATCACCATCGTCGTTTCGATCATATTTGATTCGAAATACTGAAGAATTTTCTTTCGCAGAAATGCAACATCCACGCTGTTATGCGCAGAGATGAAAATTGCGTCGGGAAATTCACGGTGTAGCGCTTCCAACTCCCCGGCTGTGAGTTTGTCAATTTTGTTCAGGATCAGCCGGCTTGGAATGGTTTCACCACCGATCTCTTTCAGGACCGATTGCGTCACAGCCAATTGAGATCGAAAAGCCGGATCGGAGACATCGACCGTAAACAAAAGCAGCGAAGCGGCAAGCGCCTCATCAAGGGTAGATTGAAAAGATGCAACCAAATCGTGAGGTAATTTCTTTATAAATCCAACGGTATCGGAAACGAGTACCGGAGGAAAAACCTCTGGCTGCAAAGATTTCACCCGGGTATCAAGCGTTGCAAACAATTTATCCTCTACCAATGCATCGCTACCGGTCAGTTTTCGCATCAGTGACGACTTGCCGGCATTGGTATAACCGACCAGAGAAACCTGGAACGTTTTTTCCCTGCGGCTGCGCCGCCTGTTTTGCTCGGCGCGGATTCCAACAAGGCGCAACTTTAATTCGGATATGCGGTCTCGAATACGACGTTTGTCGAGTTCGTGAGCGGTCTCTCCCGCGCCTTTAGATCCAATACCGCCGCCTTGACGATCACCGCCCATATGAGATGCCCTGAGCCTCGGCGCCAAATAAGCCAACTTGGCGATCTCCACTTGGATGAGGGCCTCTCGGCTTTTGGCATGACGGCTGAATATTTCGAGGATCACACCGGTTCGGTCTAAAACTTCGACGCCGGTCGCTTTTTCAAGGTTTCGCAATTGCTTGGTGGAAATTTCACCATCATAGACGACAACATCGGCTCGTACGCTGTTTTTTGCCATCGGGTCATCGCTTGAACGCTCTTCATCTGAACCGGCGAGACTGCCGACGGGATAATCTTCGTCAATGTCGCCGCTGGTTTCATCTTCCGATTTCCGGCTAAATCCTTCAACAATTCCGGTGCCGCCGGTATAGCCGGCAAGTTCTTTTAACTTTCCTGCGCCCAATAAGGTTCCCGTCTCAGGTTTGGGGCGGCGCTGGGTGAGCATCGCGACGACTTCGAGGCCCATGGTTTTAACCAGACTCCTGAGTTCGATAAGAGACGAATTGTTCTCCTCATCGGAAACGCCATGGGTTTGAACTGAAAACAAGACCGCCGTCTTCTTTCCCTGGTTATCATTTGATTGTTCGATCATCTTTTGGTTTGACCATCCGCATTCAATTTAAAAGGTTGGTTTAAATGGTTCCTCGATGTTTCATGCGGGAAAGTCAAAATCCAACTTGCCCGCAATGATCCACTCGATGAGTTCATCAACATGCTCACTCTGGAGGGATATTTCAACCTAAGTAGACGAGGCAACCTCGACAATCGCTCAACTCAGGTTCAACCCAGCGCTTTTCCACGCCTGCCAAAATTTATGAACATTGCTCTTTCAGCGAAGGCATCGCATGTACAGGAACTTATGGCTGGCTTTGCGGCCATGCGGTTCTCGGCGGAGCCATAAATCATGAATAAAACGCAATCAAACGTTTCCCTTAAAGGCATGAATGCTGTTGTTAGGTCAAAATCCTGTTGACCTTTTACAAGTGAGCACATATATTCTTACCTATATCTTACTTAATTTTGGAGGTTCTAATGCAAACAACCAAACTATCGAGCAAAGGACAAGTTATTATACCGAAAACAATAAGGTCTCGATATAATTGGAATACTGGTCAAAAATTATCTGTAATTGATACGGGTGATGGCATTCTATTAAAACCTTCTCGCTCTTTTGAAAATACTGAACTCGAACAAGTTGCTGGAATCTTAAAATTTTCAGGGAAGCCAGTTTCGATTAATGAAATGGAAGAAGCGATAAAAAAAGGCGCCCTGGAGCACAAGTAATGATTTCAGTAGACACCAATGTCATTGTTCGATTACTAACTGGTGATGATCAAGCACAATTTGAAAGGGCTAAGGCTCTCTTTTCTGGAGTAAATATAATTATCACAACATCCGTCATTTTAGAATGCGAGTGGGTGCTTCGATATGCCTATCACTTCGAGCAACCTGAAATCACAACTGCTTTTAAATCCTTATTCGGATTATCAAATGTTCAATTACAAGATCCGCTTGTAATTGCCGATGCGATTGAATGGCATCAGAATAGAATGGATTTTGCCGATGCCATTCATTTGGCCCAATCAAAGGAATCAGAAGCCTTTGTAACATTTGATAAAAAATTCATAAAATCTGCATTAAAAAATACCACCATTCCAGTCCGAGAGCCTTAACGACCCCTGGCTTTCGGACTTTTATGTAAAACCACACAATTTCCCGGTCATCGATTTGCTAAGGAGTCACTAATTCAATTAAACGCTTCGTTGCATATTGTTTGCTCCAATTCAGGAGTAGGGGACCAGGCAAATTCATTTTTGAACCTTTTTTGGGCAAATTTATCGCTGGCACGGATTATATTGGGTGACTCATCAGGTAAAGAAATAGATGGAATCATATTAACCGCTGTCAGATTTTCTGATTTTTCGAATGCGCAACTCACGCGCCGGTTCTCCAGCCCACACGCCGATGTGGTTGTCCTCCCAAGGGATATCGTACCGAGTCATGATCAATCCGTTTCAATGCGAGCTCGAAGGCCCGTCCGCAGCCCAGCTTTCCTTGCCGAGCGCCAAGTTAAGCGGAACGGATATGCCCTCCAAGTATTTGAAGCATTTCAGTCAGATAACGCATATGCTGCATTTTACGGCACGCTGTGAAGCCTCCGCTTAAACGACAGGTTCGGGGTTTTCGAAGCCTATTTGTTGAAAAATTTAAGCGTTACCATCTGCGCCGCCATTTATCGCTGTAGCTTGGAGGGTCGGGAATAGGCTCGTCTGGTTCCTCCATTCTCACTGCGACAAACGTACTCTCATCGCCGTTTTTAATCTTGATCCTACCCGTAAGACGGCCGTCCTTGTGAAGTTTCACACTTCCGGTTCCGGAAACAGGATCATATTCCCAAGCCCCCTGCCATCGAAACGATACGCCTGTTTTGGTGGGGTAGCAATTCACATTGGCGAGAAGCACGAACATTCTCAACTGGTCATCATCTCCCGTTAACGAAATCAGTGCCGTCCCGATGATGTCAATATCGTCTTTACACCACTGCGAAGTCTCGGTAATCCTCCACCAACCATAATACTCAGAAGGGATTTCCTTTTCTTCCATTATTCGATTTTGCTCCTTATATATTTCATCGAAATACTCGCCCCCGAACACCGAAAATCGACGGCGGCTTTTTCCGTACGCTGCATTTTCTTGTTGGACCAATTCCCTGGAGTCGTGCGATCACTCAAGCGAGAGCAGCTTGAAGAGCTTTTCCTTGTCTGCAATGACTGGATGCGCCGTGAAGTGCTCGGCGACCCTTGACTCGATTTCCTGCAGGCTCATCTGGTCCAACTCCGTATCCGCTGCCCACTTGCGGCCGGGATGCATGGTGTCCCATGGCGACCGTTTGTTCGCACGCGTACTTGCGCTATCGCCGTGCTTGCCAATGCCATAGCAGATCTTGATCTCCTTGTTCCAGATAGGGCGGAAAAGGCGAATCATGAAATCCTCCACCGCTGCCTGCATTCCCGTCTGAATAGGTGCTGCTCTGAAGTAGAAGTCCGCCAGCGGAAGATCGGCTTTTGTCATGCTCTTGGAATGCTCCTTTAGGCGGGTGTATAGGGCTTGCCCCTGTTCCTCAACGGTCTCGGCTTGTGGGTTCCGAGAATCTGCCTTGCCCACATATATGGGCGTTTCGGTGCATGAGAGAGGGAGATAGGCCCTCTGTGTCTTTCCGTGGTAGTTGTCATACACTATAATTCTTCATCAGAGGGTGAAGGACAATTCCTGACATGAAGAGCATATAAGATCTGGG
>JAEINQ010000045.1 GCA_016342285.1 Desulfobacterales bacterium | reverse complement strand
GAAAGCCATTGCTGACTTCCTCCCGACAGGGACTTTCACCCTGCAAGATACACCGAGCTTTCCTCGGCGCGATAACGATAGGGTTAACTGAGGAGCCTGTCTTCCGCCTCCTGGAGTGATCCATAACCAGCACCAACGACTGTCGCCAGTAGCACCTTTTCAGGGAGGTTTTCTTTTCGTTCAAGAAACTCTATTTGGTTTTGGTAGTACAGGGCCAGCGTATCGTCCGAGTAAGTTTCCAGCTCACCGCGCAGGTAGGTTTTTACCGAAGTGCCCATTGAGCCCCCCTCATCAATAGGGCGCCCCCGGCTGTGCAGATTGGGATATTTTGCTGCCAGCTCTTTGATCCATGCGATTTCGATTTCCACGATCTGGTCAATCAGCGGATTTTCACTGAGTGGTGGAATACTGTTCTCCATGCGGGCATATTTCAGGGTCAACAGGTTTAGCCCCTTGGCATCGGCCCGGGTGAGGTCATCCAGATAGCTCTCAAGAGCAGCTTCGGACCAAACCGAAAACGAGACCCCCCTGTAGAATCGGAAAGCCCTCGGGTTTTCCTGGCAGGATGCCGATTCCCGGGCGGGAACATTGAGAAACATATGGAGTTCCCGGTCGATGATTTTCTGGATAAGTTCCTGTTTTTTTACCATTGCAGCCTCTTTCACACCTGAGTTGAGCGATTGTCGAGGTTACATGTTTATCCGACCCAAACGTCGTATCCGCGGAGTTCAGGGTCCCAGATTCGGCCCTGGACCACCGGGCCGTGGTCAGGTAAAAAATCACTGTTGCTATCGCTTAGCCCCAGTCTTTTAAGCGTGTCAATCAGTTTTAAACTCAAACTCTCCATCTGATCTGCCTTTAGGTGAAGGTCTCTGGTGTGAAGAAGCCCGAGGATCTTGCCGTGGGCATAGTTGCCCATAATCGGTAGTTCGTGCAGGGCCCGATGGGACCATTTGTAGAACGGTGTGTACCTCTTATTGAGCAGGAACAGCAGCGAAATGGCATCTTCCATGAATTTAAATTCGGCGTGTTGGGCCGCGTAGAGATCGTTACGCTTGACGCATCTGGGAAAGTTGTATTGGCCGGCTTGACCGGTGGTCATGCACCGGGCGGCGATCTTCTTCAGTCGCACGTCTTCGGGGTAAAATGCCTTGAGGGCGTCACGGATTGCGCTGAACTCCCCCGGCGGATCCTGAAAGACTTTGCCGTTTACGGCCGCAGCCAGGGCATTTTCAGGTATGATCAGCCATTGTTTCAACGTCTGCGGGGCACTGTCCATGCCAACAAAGCGCCTGTAGAAGGTGCCAATCTCCAGTACACCGACCCGCCCTCCGCCCCACTGGCTGGTGCGTCTGGCAACAAATCCGTCAAAGGATTCAGGCAGTTTGTTGTAGGCAGCCTGGATCTTTTTTCCGAACGTGTCGAAAACGTCCCTGCTCAGCCATATGCAGAAACCCGGTCCCCAGTCATGATCCCGGGAGATCTCATCGTCGTAACCGAAACATTCGGATCCGTCACCCGCAAGACCGATGGCCATTCGATCGAGAAAAGAGCCGCAGTCTTTCTCAAAAAAGGGCAAGGCGATCTGCCGGAAGTATCTTTCGCAGAGCTCAAGGCCTTTCATGGATCATTTCCCCGTCTCTATTTCCCATTGATTCAACAGCCAGCCGGGGCCAGCCCGGGTCGCCACGGCAACTTCCTATATAAATTCTATTTATATCGGTAACCCTCATTTTTTCAAAGCAGTTTTAGATCCGGCTTGAACTATTTCACTTTAAAAATCGCCTCGGTATCGGATGCTGATTTGGCAAGCGCCTTCAACATATCCAATGAAGTGTATACAGATAGACCAATTGGGAAATGGCCTGCGTTACCGTTCAGCCATGGAGGGTTTCCCAGAGGAAAGCAACCGCGCGTTTGCCCAGAATGTGGTCGTCAAACACAAGTTTCGCCGGTTTGTTCGCCATACCAAGGCAAACGTGAAGCGGCAGCAGATGCTCCTCTCGGGGATGACAATACCGGGCGGAAGGGGCCGCTTCCCAACCAATCAGTCGCTGCTCCCTTTCGGATTGGGATATGGGGCCGGTGCAAGCCTCGATGAGCCAGTCATGGAAGGCATCATTGGCCGGATCCGGTTCGTTTTTCCCCTGCCAGGAAAAGGCGCCCATGTTGTGGAAGGAAAACCCCGATCCGATCACCAGGATGTTCTCTTTCAACAACTCGCGCAACGCCTTGCCCAGAGCGATATGGGCGGCCGGGTCCAGGCCGCGAACCAGCGAAAGCTGAATCGAGGGGATATTCTGATCCGTAAGCTTGAGTTACGCATACGAACACCCCCTTGTTAAAGATGAATCTTCGTAACATTAACCCAGGGATTGGTCAATATTGCGCTTTTCAATTAATAAAGGATAGTTGGCGTTCATCAAGAATCATATTTTTTGTGGACGGGCACCTATGAACGTTTCCAATTCATAAAAAAGATCGCGCAGTTTTTGGCACGGATGACACGGATTTCACGGTTTGTTTGGTCGGCCGATCACCAGTAAAGCGTGGAGTGTGGGGCTTGGAGCGAATAGCGGAGCCAAAACGGGTAGGTGCTTGGCCGGACCAGACTGAAGGCCATGTCGGAAGCCTCGAATCCCGTGTTCCTCTTGTCGGGAATTGCATCCTGTCGTGGCCGGTGTTCGATCAGTAGAGGACCCGATTCCGGAAACCGGAATTTTAATGTTCTTGGCGCCTTGCCTGTCAGGCTATAGCCTCCCGGCGGCGGAAAACGTCAGCGGATGGTGAGATAGAAACGAGTTCGCTTGGGTTCGCAAAAACATCCTTTTTAGTCAAGCCCCTGCCGTGGGCTTTCAGAAAAGTGTCTTCGAACCTGTTTGTTGCCGATATGCATGGACAACAATTTGTAGTTGTTCTGCTCATAGCGGATACGACCGGCAATGATGGCAGGATGAATTTTTAGTTTCGTTGCCAGGGCATCGACCTTTGCAGGTGTTGCCTTGCCCGGAATCGGATTTTTGGTCCATACCCTTTTGGGAATCAGCCCGTTACGGGTCATGGCATCCGCTTCTTTCTCGATCCGATCCTCCATTCCGGTATTGTTTCCCCTGAGGTCCAAATCATCAATGATAACCCTGTCGGATTCGGAAAGGTGCTTGGAAACATGAGCGAGTTCATGAAGCAGGCAGAACCAGAAATTATCGATGCGATCGTAGCGGAGGGTCAGGCCGATGACCGGTGTCCCGTCCGGCAGCAGGATGGCGGCGCCGTCAAGGTAGGTTTTGGGGAGATGAGGGGCTATGATCAGATGAATCCCTTGTTTTTCAAGGTATTCCTTGGCAAGCATGGGGCCGTTGTCAAAATAGCTCAGCCGGGCGACCTCCTGCAGCGTGCTTGATTTGACTGAACCCTTAACATATTTGGTTTTCAGATGGTTTTTCCGGGCAAGGGCGAGGACGCGGATGCACCATGCGGTGAGAGCATAAGGGTCCATCTTGGGATTATACCGCCCCCTTTTTCCCTGGCGGAAAAACGGCGTCGGGACCATTTCCAGGCCGCCGGCTTGGGCCATGAAGCCTCGCATGGCCTCTTCGGCCTTTTCCTTTATGCCATCCATCTCGGGTATCCAGCCCCGTTTGGCCAATTCAACGACGGGAAAATTCGACCATTCCATCGCCTGCATTCCACCAGGAAACACTGCACCCGGTTCCTTCAGCAATACCTCGGCAGAGATACCCAGGCCCTTGTTCAGTGCCCTCATCATGGCCAGGGTCAGTGGGCGCTTGCCATGTAACACTTCGGACACCTTACTTTTGGTGCCCATGAAGGGAACCATCTCTTTTTGGCTTAATCCAAGCTGCTCCATGCGAAACTTAACGGCATCAATGGGATCGGGCGGGTTGATGGGAAAGTGACTTTCTTCATACATCTCGACCAGCGCGGTCAGCAGTTCCAGCTCATCCATTTCGGCCGTGCCGGGTTTGGCAGACATGAGTTTTTCAATCCGCGACAACGACGCATCATAATCTTTCTCATTTTTGATCAGGCGGGTAACCATTCAGATCGCCTCCGCATCGATTTTATCATATTCCCGGTGCGTTCCGATAAAGCGTACAAACACCGTTTTGGAATCGTAGTTGATTCTGACGACCAATCGATATCTATTGCCGGCAATATTGAAAACCACCCGATTCTTTTTAAGAATGCTGGCCGATCCGTACTGACCTTTGATGTCGGCAGAGGACGCCCATAGTGAATGCCTGGCTTCATAGTACCATGCCTCCAATGCTCCCCTGGCATCCCGATGCGCCGGCAGCTTGTAAAAGTCGGACAGGGTTTTGTGTTTGATTACATGCATAACCTAAGTGGTTCCCTGAAGTATGTCAAGCAATAAGTTCCCAAAATGGGAACTTAGGCAGAGTGCTTTTCGATGGGATGCATTTTTATCTGGAAAAGCGGCGCCGGTCAGACATAAACCTTTTAGGAGCAGCATCAAAGTTGAGGAATTGCGCTTTCGGTGATGACGATATCGGTATTCGGGCAGACCGCTTGCAGCAATTGGTTGAGTTTTTCGACACTTGGCACCGACCGTCCCTGTTCGTACCGGGCATAGGCATTGCGTGACGATGCGCCCATGCGGTTTGCTACCTGGGCGAGGGAAAGCCCGCTCATTTCCCGTTTACGCTGTAAAAGCAGGCTTACCAGGTTTTTTGGTTCTAACGATCCGACTTCAAAGGTATTGTTTAACCCCTTATAGACCTCGATTTTGAATCCGTCCTGATTGACCATGGTTTCGAGCATATCGGCAACCATCTCATAGGCTTCCTTTTTGGTGCGCCCCTGGGTCATCAAATCGAGAATTGGAATCTCTGCCAGCCAGAATTTACCGTCTTTATATATTTTCCCTGAGAATCTCATGAGTTGTCCCCTCTTTGGGCTTTTCGCAATATGGAACGGGCAAGCTTTTCATTGATTTCATTATGTCGTGGAATGGGTTCTTGCCTAATACCATCGGTCCAGACATCATGATTTCCGCCATGTCGCAGAAACCTCCAGCCCAATTCTTTGAGCCTGCCTTCTAACGCCTTCCGTTTCATGACGCCAATGTACACAAATATGTGGGCAAGATCAAGCCCGGCTTTTGGGACCGGTTGTCATATTTCCGTCCCGTTTCGAATGAGTGTCATCCCACAACATTCGATGGTCTGCGGCAGTCTGCGGTTAATTTTCCCTAAACTGAGCGTTTCAAATTTCGAAATAAATTATAACCAATCGATATAAAAAGATAAACATCCTATTTTGTCTTTCGTAATTTAAACCCCTTCAGGTTTCGCTTTCAGCTTCGACCCGACAGGTCGAGATTGCCGATCTTACCGTATCTACCGCGTCAGATGCCTTCCCGCATAAAGGACTATAGCGGAAAAACATCTTCCTTGTACCTGCGGCAACCTTGACAATCGCTCAACTTAGGTAATGTTTCTTATTAAGTAACTAACGTGTTTTAGAATTTTAAAGGAGATGGAAGATGTTTCAAAAATCAGTATTATTATGCAGCCTTATCATCGCTGCGGTAGCTTTACAAGGTTGTGTGATGTCAAGTACCCCGTTTCAGGCACAGCAAGCTCTTTCAGATGAAGCGTTGGTGTACCTCTATCGTCCAGAGAGTCTTATTAGCCGTGGAATCCATTTCAGCGCAATTCTTAACGATAAAGAGAGTATCGGGCCGCTGATTAATAATGCTTATATACCAATTCATGCCAAGCCAGGCGCTTTGAAAGTCGTTCTGCAGAAGAACTCATTTCCAAAATCGACGCTTGACACCACTGTCTACGACAATTTGGAATCCGGCAAAATCTACTACCTGAAGGCAAATCCAGGGCTTTTCGGTGCATACACCCTCGTCAAAATGGAAACTGCGGTTGGCAAAGCAGAAGTCAGCTCTACCTCGTATTACCAATCGAAGTAATTACGACTCTTGATTTTGTAAGCTGGCCGAATCGGGACTGGTCATTTAGCGGTGAATCAGAATTGTTGTGTCGGCCGGAAAAGCACACCCAGCCGCAGGTATCGGAACGGATTTCTGACAGCCGCTATAACGGCAAACGCCGGACAGATCGTCCGGCGTTGTCTGCGGCAGTCTGTGGCCGAGCGCTTATTGATTGCCGCCGTCTCCCGGCAATCAATAAATCTTATTCCTCTGTGGACTCTATGACTCTGTGGTGATTCAATCCTTGCGGGTAATGATCATCTGGCACCCCTGCCCCGTGTGATCGGAGACGGTGGTGGGGAAATCAATGGCGATTTTCTTAAAGGGCTCGCAGATGCCGTAATCACAGGCCGAGAGCATATTGCGGCAAAAATGGGTGATTTCCTCTTTGGTGGCGCCCAACTCATTTAACGCGTCCACGTGGGGGCAGGAGTGGAATATCTTCACGGCCCGGTCTTGGCCCAACTCCTTGATCTCCTGGTCAAAGACGGCCATGCCTCCCTTGGAGGTCTGCCCGAGGAGCACTTCAACGGGACCCAGTTCCGCCCCCTCTGATTTTTCGGCGATTTTCTCTCCCTGGTAGACGCCGAAATCCCAGGACGCCTCCCGGATGACCCGATCTGCGTCCACATCCGGGTAGAGTTCCTTTAATTTCTTCCAGATAAAATAGATCTGGCGGGACCGGTCCATGTAGGCGTTTCTGACTTCCGTTCTAAATTCTTCAAAGGTGGCGGATTGGCCTTTGCCGATGCCTTCCTCAAACGCGGCTATTTTTTCACTGTCGGACATGTTGACTCCTTATACGGGTTGCCGGTTTCTAAAATGACTGGTTAAGATCGATCCCATTTTTATTTGAACCGCGGACAACCGCAGACTGTCGCGGACCTTGCTTTGCCCTGATTCAGTAGAACTGCGCCGGAAACGAAAAAGTCTGCGTGTGTCTGCGAGTGTCAGTGGTTAATGAGACCTAAACTGAGCGTTTTAAATTTCGAAATAAAGTATAAGCGAACGATATTAAAAGATAAACATCCTGTTCTGTCTTTCGAAATTTAAAACCCTTCGGGATTGCCGATCTTACCGCATCTACGGCGTCAGATGCCTTCCCGCATAAAGGACTATAGCGGAAAAACATCTTCCTTGTACCTGCGGCAACCTCGACAATCGCTCAACTTAGGTGAGATCATATGTCAGGACTTCTTTTTTCCCTCCGTGGTCCATCCCAGGTAAACCTCTAGGTAGCGGCTGTAGCGGGACATGAAAAAACAAAACGGAAAATAGATCGCCGCCGCAAACAGATACGCCTCGGTGCTGAATGCCATCCAGGTGGGATCGGAAAGGGTGGTCTGGGTGGTTTTCAACAGATCGTACAGGGCAATGATAATGACCAACGAGGTATCCTTGAACATGGAAATAAAGGTGTTGACCGTAGGCGGAATCACAATTTTCAGGGCCTGGGGAAGGATGACCAGCCGCATTTTCTGAACGTAGGACAGGCCGATGGCGTCGGCAGCTTCATACTGGCCCGGCTCCACCGCCTGGAGCCCTCCCCGGATCACCTCGGCCAGATAGGCAGCCGAAGAAAGAATGATGGCCACCAGGGCGCGGAGCAGTTTGTTGACCACCATGCCCTGGGGAAGAAAGAGCGGGAAAACCACCGAGGAGAGAAACAGCAGGCATATCAGGGGAATGCCCCGCAAGACCTCGATATAGACCGTGCTCAGGGAACGGATGATCGGCATGGCAGAGCGTCGCCCCAGGGCCAGCACCATGCCCAGGGGATAGGCCGCGACAATGCCCATGACCGCCAGAAGCAGGGTCAGGGGAAGGCCGCTCCACCGGTCGGTTTCAACCACCGGTAATCCCAGGATGCCGCCATAGAGCAAAATACCGATGGAGACAAAAGAAAAACACCAGCCGTAGGCCAGGCGCCGGGACCAGTTCCGGGGCCGTGCACTGAAAATGATCATGCAAAGAAAGATCGCGATGGCCGTGACCGGTCGCCATTGTTCGGCATACGGATAAAAGCCGAAAAGAACGAATCGCAGGTTTTCCCGGACATAGGTCCAGCAGGCGCCATCGAGCGTGAGGCATTCCCCGGGGGGCAGTGTCCAGGTGGCGTTCACCAAAGCCCAGTTGAACAGGGGAGGAATGATGCCCGCCAGCATAATAAGCCCGATGACGGTCAGCATCGAGTTCCAAAAGGAGCCGAAAAACAGCTCCCGAAAACGGAACCAGAACGGAACGTGTCGGAAGAAGGCGGGCGGCTGGATTGTGGGCGAAGACAACAGAATGACCTCTCGGTGTTTTCGGAATTTTAAGACGGCAATATGGCCCGTTTGTTAAACCAGTTCATGAACAGTGACGTGACCAGGCTGAAGACCAGGTACACCACCATGATGATGCTGATGGCTTCAATGGCCTGGCCGGTCTGGTTTAAGGTGGTGTTGGCCACGGAAACCAGGTCGGGGTAACCGACCGCCACGGCCAGGGTGCTGTTTTTGGTCAGGTTGAGCATCTGGCTGGTCAGCGGCGGGATGATGACCCGAAGCGCCTGGGGCAGCACGATGAGGTATAAAATCCTGCTGTTGGAAAGCCCTAGCGACTTGGCGGCCTCCACCTGTCCTTTGTCTACGGCGAGAATGCCGGAGCGGACAATTTCCGCCACAAACGTCCCCGTATAGATGACCAGGCCCAGGAGCAGGGCTCCGAATTCGGGGGTGACAATGCCGCCGCCCCGGATATTAAAGCCCTGAAGGGCAGGCACATCCATCTGCCAGGTGGCGCCGGCCACAACGTTTGCTCCCAGCACCAGCAGCACCGGAACAAGGCTCAGGAAAGCGGGGTGAATCCGGTTTTTTCCGTGGCTTTCGCAATAAATCCGGTTTTTCCGGCAGAGCCACCACCCGAGCAACAAGGCCAATGGGACCAAAAGCAGCACCAGGCCTTCGGGGCCGTTGATCCGCGGCGCCGGGAACAAAAAGCCGCGGCTGCAGACAAAGACACCGGAAAATGGCTCCAACGCCTGGCGTGGTCCCGGGAGTTGGTGAAACAGGGCATACCAGAAAAAGAGCTGGAGCAGGACGGGGATGTTTCTGAACAGTTCGACATACACCGCGGCAAGCCCGGCGATAAGGCCGTTTTTCGAAAGCCGGGCAATGCCCATGACCGTTCCCAGTAAAACAGTGAGCACGATTCCGATCACGGCCGTTTTTACGGTGTTTAAAGACCCCACCAGCAGGGCACGGGCATAGCTGTCCGTGGGGGCGTAGGGGATGAGGGACTCGCCGATTTCAAACGCCGATTCTGCCCCAAGGAACGCAAAGCCCGTGGCGATATTCTGGCGCTGGAGGTTTTCCAGGGTGTTGGAGAGCAGGTACCAGCCGATGGCGACCAGGGTCAGCACCACGAGGAATTGGTAGAAAAATGCCCGGTATTCGGGCCGGTTCCAAGGGAGAGGCGTCTGTTTTGGAAGTGAACTCATGGATAGTAGCGATTTGAGGACAAAACCGGGTGCCCATGGGCACCCGGCTTTTTTTAGTAAAGAATCCTGGCCCAGAGGACCATGCTTTGGTTTGCCCCTGGAAGGGGCGGCGATACTTCGCTTCCAGTTCGAAATGCCTAAATTGCCTAAAATGCCTAAAATGAAGGAATTCTGCCATATCTTAGCTTAAAAAACCGGAGCAAAGCGACTCCACAACTCTTGTCCGCCTTTTTTGGCGGATTAGGCATTTCACACTTCTTGTCCGCCTCTGGCGGATTAGTGCGTTTTAGGCATTTTCCAGCCAATGGAACGGCATGGCCAATTGACTCTGACCACCCCCAAAGGACGTGGATTTCTACTTCGAATTAAAGGCTATGGACATTTCCAATCCATTTATGGATGGAAACTACTTAAAGGGCGGCGAATAAAGCAATCCGCCGTTTTTGTAAAGCTCGTTCATGCCCCGATCAAGATTCATAACGGTCCCGGGGCCGAGGTTGCGGACAAACACTTCCTCGTAGTTTCCGATTTGTTTGATGATGTTGTAAGCCCATTTTTCATCAACGTTCAGCGCCTTGCCGTTTCCGGGGGTGACGCCGAGAAACCGTTGGATGTTGGGATCCGTGCTGGTGAGCATCTGGTCCACGTTTGTTGAGGTGATCCCCAGGTCCTCGGCTTCAATGAGCGCCAGTACCGTCCAGTAGACCAGGTCCTTCCATTGGCCGTCGCCCTGGCGAACCGCCGTGGTGAGGGGTTCTTTGGAGATGCGTTCCGGCAGGATCATGTACTGATCGGGGGCGGCGGTAACGGCGCGCATCCCGGCCAGGGTTGAGGCGTCGGAGGTCAGGCAGTCACAGCGCCCGGTGACAAATGCCTTGAGAAGCTCGTCCTTGCTTTCGATGAGAACCGGTTTAAAACCCATACCGGTGGCACGAAAATAGTCGGAGATATTGCGTTCGGTGGTGGTGCCGGGCAGCAGACAGATGGTGGCGCCGTCCAATTCGGTGGCTTTTTTGACCCCAAGCTTTTTGGGAACCATGATGCCCTGACCATCGTAATAAACCGGAGGCGTAAATTCAAACCCCAGGGAGGTATCACGACTCAATGTCATGGTGGTCTGGCGGCACAAGACATCCACCTCGCCGGACTGCAGGGCCGCAAAACGCTGCTGGGAGGTCAGCGGGATAAACTTGACCTTGGTGGGATCCCCGAAGATGGCGGTGGCGATGGATCGGGCGATATCCACGTCCAGCCCGGTCCAGTTTCCCTGTTTGTCGGGCATGGAGAATCCGGCCGCGCCGGTATTGACCCCGGCCACCAGATAACCGCGGCTTTTCACGGCGTCCATGGTTTCGCTGGCATAAACGCAACTAAAAGAGATCAACACAAGAAAAACCGAGCACATCAATGACAATCTTTTCATAACGCTCCTTTTCATTACGGCTTACAACAATGGTTATTAAACGAAGCGGCATGTCCTTCGGTCATCCATACCGCCATACCCAGAACTGATGACTATACTCGAAAAAGCAGATATTTAAAAGTGGCCCCAGCAAAAACGAAAAACTGATGATTGCATAGGCCAGCACGGCTGCAAAAGCAGTTTTAAATCCATATTGTTCAATAATTTCAATTAACTATTTAAGAATAGCCGCTATCAGGTGCCCAGACAAACCGATTCCGGCCACAGCCGGTACAGTTTCAGGCCTGCCCCTTGAAAACAAACCTATCAACAATTGCGTTCCCAATTTATCAGAAAAACATGGGTCCGGATTTCTGACGGCTTTGAATGACCACTTGCATCGACTTCGCTCTGCGTATATTAAAAAGACTTTTTCTTCTGTCATTGTCCGAGTTCATCTGCTGTTAAGAACCTTTTGCCATACGAAATCGGACTGTTTTTGATCCTGGTAAAATTTTTGCCGTATTTATACAGCATGGACAAGTAGGAATGGATAACATGCCGGATCAGAACCTTGTGGCCGTGGTGATGCCCGACGGGACCATTGCCCTGGAATGGGAAGAAGCCGGGGAAACCATCGGCAAAAGCCGGATCTCGCTCCAACAGGAGATTCACCGGCGGTTTGTTTCCAATACCGAACCCTGGCTGCTCTTTCTCGGCTTTTCCAATGCCGGCGTGCCCCTTTCCGATTCCCTTGATTTCTGGCGTGGCTTTGCCCTCGATTTTACCGGCAGGATTGTCAAGCATCCGGATCTTGAAGCCCTTCGCGAGCAGGTCGACATCCCCCTGGACCCGGGCGACATTGCGCGTTACCTGGACCAGGCCCCCCTGATGACCGGTTCGGACTATCTGGGACCCGTCTTTTTGTCCGGGATCTGGGCATCCATGCTGGCCGATTTCAAGGCCCGAATCGCCGCCCATCAGGGAACCGTGGCCGAATGGATTCGGGCCTACAGCCCGAATCTGCACCTGGTGGGCCGGATCTTTTTCCATTTGGTGGAAAATAAAAACAGCGACGCCCCCTTTGCCTTCCTGGCCACTTATTCCACCCGGCTCGACGCAGCGGGCGCATCCAAACACGTGCCACTCAAATTCGCCCTTCAGGAATACGCGGGGGCTCCGGAAAAGCTCCTCGATTTGCTGACCACGGTCCACCGGGCTGCCGGGGGGTCTGCCATGATCGCAGAGATGCTTGATTCGGGCGAGATCTTTCATCCCCTGGCCTGGTCGGCCGGCCGGGCCCTTCGGTTTTTAAAGGATATTCCGGTTTTTGAAAATGCCGGCATCTTGTGCCGCATTCCGGACTGGTGGCGCGGTGGCGCTTCCCGGCCCCGGCTAAATATTGCCTTTGGCGGGGTCAAGCCGTCCCAACTCGGCATGGACGCGATTCTCGATTTTAAACCCACGTTGTTTTTAGAGGATACGCCCATTACCCTGGCTGAAGCCAAAAGGCTGCTGGCCGCCGCCGAAGGGCTGGCCCTGATCAAGAACAAATGGGTGGCGGTCGATGCAAAGAAGCTTGAAAACACCCTGGCCGCCTACGAACAGGCCGCCAAGATGGCCGGGGAAGAAGGGGTGAGGCTCGGCGATGCCCTTCGCTTTCAGCTCCAGCCGGAAAAGCTGTTCGATTTGGGCGAGAGCGGGGCAGACATCGGGGTCTCCAACGGCCAGTGGCTCGCGTCGGTAATCGGCAAACTCAAGGCCCCGGGCCGTATGGCCAAGGTCACGCCGGGCAAAAAATTTCAGGCCCGGCTTCGCCCCTACCAGCAGCAGGGCCTGAACTGGCTCGATTTTCTGCATTCCATGGGGCTGGGGGCCTGTCTGGCCGATGATATGGGGCTGGGAAAGACCGTCCAGGCCCTGGCCTTTCTAAACCGCCTCAAGTCGGGGCCCGGTGCCGGGAAAAAGTCACGGCCAGCCAGCCTGCTGGTCATCCCCGCATCGCTTCTTTCCAACTGGACCGCCGAACTCGACGCCTTTGCCCCGGACCTTCACTACCTGGTACTGCATCCGGGTTTTCAGAACCATAAGGATCTGAAAAAAACTTACGGCCGGCGCCTTGATGCCTTTGACCTGGTGATTACCACCTATGCCTTGGCCGCACGCCATGCCTGGCTTCAGAGCCATCAATGGTTTTACCTGATCTTGGACGAGGCCCAGGCCATCAAGAATCCTGGGGCAAAGCAGGCCAAGGCCCTGAAAAAATATTCGGCGGCCAATCGACTGGTCATGACCGGAACGCCCATTGAAAACCGGCTCTCGGACCTGTGGTCCCTGTTTGATTTCATCAACCCTGGCCTGTTGGGCACCGCCGCCGAATTCAAACGGTTTTCCAAGAATCTGGGCAAGGATCGCGGCGGATATACCAGGCTGCGCCGCCTGGTCAGGCCGTATATCCTGAGGCGGCTGAAAACCGATAAGACCGTCATCACCGATCTGCCGGACAAGGTGGAGATGAAAACCTTTGCCGCTTTAAGCAAAGCCCAGACCGTGCATTACCGGCAATTGGTCGACGAGATTCAAAACGTCATTTCTGAAAAAAAAGGGATGGCGCGAAAGGGGTTGATCCTGTCGGCCCTGATGAAATTCAAGCAATTGTGCAATCATCCGGATCAGTATTTGGGCACCGGTGGGTATGCGGAAAACGAATCGGGGAAATTCGTGCGGCTTCGCGAGATTTGTGAAACCATTTACGAGAAGCGGGAAAAGGTGCTTGTTTTTACCCAGTTCAAAGAGATCACCGGCCCCTTGAGTCGGTTTCTTGAATCGATTTTCAATCAGCCAGGGGTGATCATTCACGGGAGCGTTCCTGCCGGAAAGAGAAAGGAGATTATCGATTCATTCCAGCAAGATGCCCGCGTCCCCTTCATGGTGTTATCCCTCAAGGCCGGCGGGGTGGGCCTGAACCTGACCCAAGCCAATCACGTGATCCATTTCGACCGGTGGTGGAACCCGGCCGTTGAAGACCAGGCAACGGACCGAGCCTTTCGCATCGGGCAGAAAAAAAAGGTCATCGTACATAAATTTATCACCCGGGGCACCGTTGAGGAAAAAATCAACCGCATGCTTGAAGGCAAGAAAAGACTTACCGAGGACGTGATTTCCAACGCCGGAGAAAAGTGGGTCACCGAAATGGATAACGACGAGTTGGTCGATCTTTTTTCGCTGTCATTGTAACCATCGCCCCGTTAACCCCATGGTTGCATAAAAAAACACGCTGGAAACGGTTTAAACTCAAGAACTGTAACGTAAAAACGTGTTTTGTCGACCCTGTCTGGATTGCATCGTCGGTGAATTCCCACATGCCTGCCCCCCTGCCTTCGTAGCGGCAGGCTCTGCGGAGGCAGGGGCATCACTGGATCTCGGACTTTTTACGAGCGCATCAAAGCTGCCTTATTAAGGTTCAACATCTTCTTTGCGTGCTTTGTGCCTTTGTGGTTTTAAAGTTTTTTACGAGAGAATCAAATCTGGGAAAATCGCTTTAACAGAAGAAAGAGGTTCGTATGGGATATTATCGGTTTCCCCGCTATGTCTCCGTTGCGGAAAAAAGGGCCAAGGCCGAGAAGAAGATTAAACAGCTCCGGAAGAAAAATGCTGATATTCAACCGGTGTGTGTGGATGGCCGGTCCATGGCCAAAACCTGGTGGGGAAAGGCCTGGAATGAAAACCTGGAACGGTATGCGGATTTTGAAAACCGGATCGGTCGTGGGCGAAGTTATCTTCGCAACCGCGCGGTTCTCGATCTTCGCATCGAGGCGGGCAAAGTGCATGCCCTGGTTCAGGGATCGACCTCCAAGCCCTATGAGGTAACGGTCCGGATACGACCTCTGGGCAAGAAAAACTGGGCGGCCATCAAAGGCGCCTGTGCCGGCCGCATCGATTCCATGCACCATCTTCTGGAAGGCCGGTTTCCTGAATCCCTTTCGGCGCTGTTTACGGCACAGGGTGAAGGGCTTTTCCCGTCGCCGGAAGAGATCGAATTTGACTGCAGCTGCCCGGACTGGGCCTATATGTGCAAGCATGTGGCCGCCACCCTTTACGGCATCGGTGCCCGGCTGGACGTGGAGCCGGCGCTGTTTTTTCGCCTTCGAAAGGTAAAGATCGAGGATCTTGTTTCCCAAGCCATGGCCGAGACGACGGAAAGGCTTTTGGAGCGTGCCAAGAAGGGGTCTGACCGGGTCATCGACGACGCGGATCTAGGCGATGTCTTCGGCATCGTGATGGAAGACCGGCTCGATTTTGGCCAAGCCAAGCCGCCCGTACCCCGGAAAAAAAGGGCGCCAAAAGGGAGATTATCGCCCAAGAAAATGGCGGGCAATGCCTCGGGTAAAAAGAAGAGAACACCTGCCAGCAACAAGGAATGGGTACTAGAACTGGTGGAAAATACCTCCGGCGGGATCGATGTGCCGACCCTGGCGGAAAAAACAGGGCTCTCTCCCGTCCGGGTTCGCAGCATTGTTTACGGTGCCTGCAAAAAGAGGCTTATCGAAAGGGCTGGCCGGGGCATATTCCGGGGTCGTGCCCGGAAAGAAATCGCCGGCAATGAGGCTGAGAAGGTCCTGGGCATGATCCAGGCGGCCGCAAAAGGGCACAGGATTGCCGATATTCAGGCCGAGACGAAGCTGCCCGCCGCCCGGGTTCGCAACATCCTTGCCCGCGCCCTGGCCAAAGGGGACATCGCGCGTCTCTCCCGAGGGGTGTACGGTCGGAAGAGAAAAGCCGAGGGTTCGGCTACCGCCTCGGATACAGTATTCAGAATTATTCAAAGCGCAAAAAAAGGCGTCGCCTTTTCACAGCTTCGGGAAAGCACCGGAATGGAGGAAAAGAAACTGAGAAATATCGTGTTTCGGCTCTCCCGGCAGGGAAAGATCAGGAGTGTTATCCGTGGCGTATACGCAACGGTCGAATAACCCTTGCGACTCCCTTTGATTTGAAGCCAACACTTCAAGTGGTGGCCCAGAAAGGTCCAGCGGTTTCGGCGAAAACACAGCCGGGTGAATACTCAATGCTCAAACACAAAATCGCTTCGCCCTGCCAATATAACAAACCGAAAAATAAACGGAATGCCTTCTTGAACATTGAGAGTTGAAAATTGGGTATTGAACATTCGGTCCCCTTTTGGGGGGCCTGGTTGAGGCCGCCCGTTCAGTGGGTGGGGCATCACTGCCCTAGGACGCTCTTGATGATAAAGCCACCGGATTTTTCGTCCCGTTCGAGCTGGAGGATCCCCTTGGCACCGGCTTCTTCAAGGCACTGGCCAAAGGACCGGAATCCGTAATAGGACTCGGCAAAGCCGGGCTTTCGTCGCTTCAGGGTTTGCTTGATCATGGACCCCCAGATTTTTTCCTCCTCCCCGCGTTCTCCCAGCAGGGCCTCGTAGGTCTCCACGATCAGGTCCCAGGCCTCCTGCTTCTTTTCTTCATCGGTCGGTACGGTTTTCTCCTTTACCGGTGGGGTCTTTTTCTTTGCGACCTGCTTGCCTTTGGCCGGGGGGGTGCGTTTCTTGCGTCGCACCAGGTCGTCGTAGAAGATGAACTCGTCGCAGTTGGCGATGAGCAGGTCTGAGGTGGAGTTTTTCACACCCACCCCGATGACAATTTTGTTGTTTTCCCTCAACTTACTGACCAGAGGGGAAAAATCCGAATCACCGCTGATGATGACAAAGGTGTCCACGTGGGCCTTGGTGTAGCACAGGTCCAGGGCGTCGACCACCATGCGGATGTCCGCTGAGTTCTTGCCGGATTGGCGAAGATGGGGGATTTCGATGAGTTCAAAGGAAGCTTCGTGCATGCCGGCCTTGAAGTCTTTATAGCGTGCCCAGTCACAATAGGCCTTTTTGACCACGATGTTGCCCTTGAGCAGCAGCCGTTCCAGCACCTTGGCGATGTCGAACTGATCGCAGTCCGCATCCCGGACGCCCAGGGCGACGTTTTCAAAATCGCAAAACAGGGCCATGCTTTTTGTCTCGGTTGTGTGGGACATGGGGTTCTCCTTTTCGGGGCATGAAAAGACATGCCCAATGGGGTCGAATGGAGGCCTGGCGACGATTGCGCCGCCATCCTTGGCTGAGATCGGATGATCCGACCGTCGGCCTATTCTATATATTTATCGGTGAGCCGATCCATTACCCCCTCATCGCGGGCAAATTCGACTGCGGCATCGAGCCTTTTGAGGAATCCGGTCTTGTCTTTAATGGTGTTGCCGTTCCTGCTTATGACCATGTAGACGGATTCTTCCTTGATGGAATCCGGCAGTGCGACGATGCGGTCTTTCAGTCCGAGATTTTTGATTTCATAGCTGGTCGCAAAATAAGTGCCCAGATAGGCATCGATCCGGCCCGCGACGATTTTTCTGATATTGCTTTCCAGCAGGGTGGTTTCGTCGAGAACAATCTTTCCGTGTTTGACGGCGTTATCAAACTCATTTCCCAGAAACCACCCGCTCATTTTACCGACTCTTTTACCGTACAGGTCTTTGATGCCACTGAATGGGAACCCTTTTCCTTCTTTGACGAAAATGCAGAATTTTGTTTTATAGAGAGGCTCCCGGGGGTAAAGGGCAAAGGCCTCACGGCCCTTTTTGTAATGCAGGGAAATCATACCGTCCGTTCTTCCCTCCTGAAGGGTTTTCAACGCTCTCTTGAAGGGTAACAGGCTGATTTCCGATTTAAATCCGGCGATTCGGCCGATCTCCTTGACTATGTCGCAAATAAATCCCCGGGCCTCCCCTTGAGCATTCCATGACATCGGCTCGATCTTATCGATGCCGACAAACTTGAGATTTTCTTCTGCCGGCAGGCTTTTCGAAAGACCGAGAAAGAAAAACAGGGCAAATAAGCCGATGGTCATGCGGTTTGTCATTGTTTTTCCATTTTTGTCCGGGCCGTTACATGCCTTCGATCCTGGCCCCCCGAAATTTCCTGGAAAACGAGAAAATCTTTTAAAAACAATATGGTTTATTAAAATTAGCCGATTCCTTGCCGGCCTGTCAACTGTGAAGGCGCGACGGCCAGGGGCGGCGGCACCATTTCCTGTCCATCCACGAATTGCATATTTCGTGGATGGACACCTATTGACGTTTCCAATCCAGAAATGTGAATTTTTGTCCAAGGTCAAGGAAATCGGTGCCATTGCGCGGAGGCGTAGCGAGCTACGCCGCACAAGAAATGGCGCTGATTGACGCAGAGATTGGGCAAAAAGGCCATTTATGGATGGAAACCAGGTAGGGCTTTACACGACATTGGCCATTAGATACTCTGAAAGATACCACTCTCGTAGCGTCTTAGGAATCCATGGCGTCAGGGCATGGTCAGAGTCAATTGGCGATGCTGTTTCATTTGTTGGATCGGCATGCTTTTGACGGCTGTTTTGGTCTTGAAGCGACCTGGGTGTCGCTTGCCAGGAGAAAATCGATGAAGAGCGGTTTTGGTCTCAATGAACCCATACCCCCCAACGCCGACCTGCGGGAACGCATCCGCGAACTGACTGCGTTTCTAAAGACCCGGGAGGCGGATCTGGCCGAATCAAAGGCCCAGTTGGCAAAACTGAGCCAGCGGCTGGATCAGCGGACCGATGCGCTCACCCGGGCCAACGAATACCTGCTGGCTGAGATCGAAGAACGCAAGGCCGGGGAAGAAATCCTTCAGGAGAGCGAAGAGAAATACCGAAACCTGGTGGAGCGCTCCAAGGCCGGTATCTGTATCGTTCAGGACACGACCCTGAAATATATCAACAGCCGCCTTGCCCAGATTTTGGGCTATTCGGTGAAGGAGATGGGCGAAACCGCCTTCATTGCCTATGTTCATCCGGACAGCCTGTTCCAGGTGGAACAATGCTATGAGCGTTTCAATGTCGACAAGGAATATGACCATCATTTCGAAACAGGGCTCATGCATCGAAACGGAAACCGGCTGGCGGTGGAATTCAACATAACCATGACCCACTACCGGAATCAACGGGCCGGACTGGTCATGGTCTACGACATCTCCGGTCGGAAGCGTGCCGAGGAGCATATTCACCTGCTGACCCAGGAACTGCTCAAGGCCCAGGAAACCGAACGCCAGCGCATCTCTCTCTATCTCCACGACAATGTGGCCCAGGATTTGTCAAGTGCCAAGATTGCCTGCGAAACCCTCTTCGACGCACATCCGGATATTCCTTCGCCGCTGCGCTGCCGAATGGAGACCATGTCGAATCTCTTGCAGCAGACCATCACCGCCGTTCGGGGTCTGGCTTACGATTTGAGACCTCCCGGCCTCGACCAACTCGGCCTCGTCCGAACCGTTTTTCTCTACTGCGAAGACTTTTCGAAGACTGCCGGTGTCGATGTTGATTTTTTCTCCGCGGGAATGGAAGACCTATCCCTGGATTTTGATACGGAGATCAATCTCTACCGACTCATTCAAGAGGGCCTTCGAAACATCCAGGCCCATGCCCAAGCCACCCGCGCCGCCGTTCGGCTGGTGGCGTCCTCTCCCCATATTCTGCTTCGAATCAAGGACAATGGACGGGGTTTTGACGTCGCCGAACGCCGGGCCCGGTCCAGGCAGGAAAAACGGATGGGGCTTCAGAGCATGGAGGAGCGGGTCAGCCTGATCAACGGCCGTATGCGCATCCAGTCCAGGCCGGGTGCAGGAACGAGTATTTTTATTGAAGTGCCTTTCAGGGAGAGCCGACGTGGCAGAAACGAAAACGATTCTCATCGTTGACGATCATCCCCTGTTCCGCGAAGGGTTGAAATCGATCATTTCCAGAAACCCTCGCTTTGCGGTTGTCGGCGAAGCCGGAACGGCCCAGAAAGGGCTCGCCATGGCCCGGTCCTTAAGCCCGGACCTGGTCATTGTCGATATTTCCCTGCCGGACAAGAGCGGCATCCATCTGGCTCGCGAGATCCGCGGCCTGCTTCTGCACACCCGAATCATGATCGTCAGCATGCATTCCAAGATCGACTATATCGCCGAAGCCTTTCAAGCCGGTGCCACCGGATACGTGGTCAAGGAGTCGGCCTCTGATCGCCTGCTCGATGGCCTGGAAACCGTTGCCGACGGCGAATATTTCCTGGACAGCGCCATTTCGCGGGAAGTGGTGAACAAGATGATGGCCATGCCCGTCCACGAGTCAAAAATCACCGATACCGGATACGGCGCCCTGACCCCCAGGGAACAGGAGGTCATGCGGCTCCTGGCCGAAGGCGACAGTGTTCGGATCGTTGCCGAAAAACTGTTCATCAGCCCAAAGACCGTCGAAAACCATCGCAGCAACCTGATGAAGAAACTGGGGTTGCGTAGCACCGTCGAACTGGTCAGGTATGCAGCACGGTTGGGATTGATTGACGTTGACTTGTGGAAAAAATAAACAGCGCCCACGACATGTTGTGGCCCTTGGGTCGGTCGCGGCGGTGCCCGGGAAAAATACCCACCCGTACGGGATCATTTCCCATTCAAAATGAGCCTTTCCGCCCATAGACAGACGGCACTGATGCTGCCATAGTCATCATGGTGTTTTACGCAGATTTCTCCTCTGCCGAAGGCTAGCAAGATCGACATGCCCCCATATCTCCGGGCATTGTTAGCCGTTTCTTGAACCCGAACTGAGCGCTCAACTTATAGGTTGAGCCAATCTTCTTCCGCCGGTCCGATCCTGCTTTTGTGGTCCGGACATAGCGTGGAGGCCTTATCAAAGCAGATTCCTTTGATATTGTTTCGCTGATCAGAAGTCTGCAGCGTGCCGATGGGGAGCCGGACTGTTTCCGTCAGGACGGTGGCCCCTGTGATCAAGAGGATTGCCAGTGGCGCGGTTACTGCCAAGGCCGGCAGGATGATGAACCCATGAGGCCTTTTGAACCGGCCAGCAACGCCGGGAGGGAACGGCCCATCCGGCGGTTTCGATAACGGGATCGGGAGCATCACGGAGGCGATATGGCAAAGATCATGGTAGTAAGCGACCAGGCCTATCTGAGGAGCATTCTCTCCGAAGCCCTTGCCATGGCAGGGCATCGTGTCTTGTGTGTGGACGACACCTCCCGGGTTTGTGGCAACTGTACGGAAAGCCGGCCGGAGATGGTGCTCCTGGACCTTTTCATGGACGGAACGGACAGTTGGGCGCTTTTTCACAAGATCAAGTGCTATGCACCGGAGATTCCGGTCATGGTATACGCCCTGAAAAGCACCCTTGATCTGGAGCGGCTCAAACAAAGTGTCCATACGGCGCTGGATGGCCTCCGCCCGACAACCCGGAGGGCGGTTCCCGTAAAACATCGCCCCAGCGCCGGCATGATGGGCGCCACCCCAATGGGGACATCTTGACGGCGTGTCCGGCCTCCGGTCATGGACACCCAAACTGAGCGTTCCCAATTTCGAAACAGCATATAACCAATTAATATAGCGGAAAAACAACTTTCTTGGTTCCGCGGCAACCTCAACAATCGCTCAACGTAGGTGACCCGTTTATCGTCACTTCCAACAGGAGAACCGCCATGGAAGAGCCCATAGCCCAAAGACCCCCTCCACCCCCTGCCATCGTCTTGGCCGGCGCAACAATGGACGTCGGTCTCAGGCGGATCAAACCGACCCTTATCAGCCCCCGATGGGTTTCCGCCAAGAAGCGTAGAGCCGGTGATCGGCGGTCGATGCCCCGGCGCCGGGTCCGTAGCGGCGCCTTTGCACTGCTGGGATTCGAAGGCATCGGACTCGGTCGGATTGACCAAATGTCCATGGGGGATATTGCCTGTGCCGTATATAAATCCCGGCCCTTGAAGATGGGTCAGATTCGGGATATCAGCCTCAGCGGCATTTCTTTTTCCTATATTGACAGCGACGGCTGCACCGGAATTGCCAGCAAATTGGACATTTTGGTGGCAGACAGCGCTTTTTATCTGGAAAATCTATCCTTTCGAACCGTTACGGATCTGGCCGTTTCCGATGACACGGATTTTCAGGCAATGAAAACAAAGATTGCCTGTTTACAGTTCAAGGATCTGGAGCCTCACCAGATTGCTCAACTGGACCGATTTCTCCGGCAACACACCCTGCAATCTTGATGCGCAACCCCTGTTGCCGCTCTTCTCTTCGTTCATCAGACCGATGCGATGATGCCATCGGACAGCGGGTCTGGTCGATGGCCGCATGGGTGACAAAACCCGGTTGGGAATGAAAATCAAGACGATCCTTATGTCCACGGATGGATCGGCCGTTTGCCTGAATCCGGATCCTTGTCTTTTGACGATTCCAGGAGCTGGCGGCCGTAGCACAGCCGTTGGTTGACATGAGGCTTGGCATTGGCTATTCAAAGGCATCGCCCATCCTTTGAAAAGTCCATGCCATGACGATGGTACAGCCGCAACAGGAACGCATCCCGAACCCTATCATTGAAGCCGATGAACTGACCAAGCGATACCGGACCGCCATCGGCGTCGACCGCCTCTCCTTTCGCGTGAATCAGGGAGAGGTTTTCGGCTTTCTGGGCCCCAACGGCGCCGGAAAGACGACCACCATCCGACTCATGTTGGATCTGTTGCGTCCCTCGGGTGGAACCCTTCGCCTCTTCGGCCACCCTGTACAGAAACATTCCATGGGCATCCGTCGCCGGTGCGGTTATCTGCCGGGCCACTTCAAGCCGGTGGAAACCATGACCGCCGAGCATTTTCTGGCCTTTTGCGCCGGTATTCGGCAGACGGAAGATCCTCTGCTTCGCAAGGCATTCCTGAAGCGTTTTGAACTGACCGGGAAAGATCTTCATAAAAAGCTCAAGCATCTGTCTCATGGAACCCGCCAGAAAATCGGCATTGTTCAGGCCTTTTTTCACCGACCCGAATTGCTGATCCTCGACGAACCGACCAACGGTCTTGATCCGCTCATGCAGGAGGCCTTTTATGGACTTGTCCTGGAGGCTGTTGCCGGGGGGGCGACGGTCTTTTTTTCCTCCCACAACCTGGCTGAAGTGGAAAAGGTCTGTGATCGGGTCGCCATTATTCGCGAGGGCCGGATCATCGCCTGCGAGACCCTGGCAAATCTGAAACGAAAGCGGTTCCGCCGGCTGGAATTGACCCTTCAAGAACCCCTGGAAGATCTGCGGATCCCCAACGCACGAGAGGTGTCGAAAATCGGTAACCGCCGGATTTTTATCATCAGCGGAGACCTTGGGCCGACGCTGGCAGCCGTATCCCGTCTTCCGGTCGCCGATGTGATCCTTCCCGAGCCGGATCTGGAGGAGGTTTTCATGGCGTATTACAAGAAAGGGGAAAATGGGTAAGCTCACCTACGCAGGGCTTGTCTGGCGAAACCATCGCGGCATGCTGCTGTTCAGCATCGCCGTTGTGGCCGCCTTGGAATACCTGATCGTCTGGTTGATTTCCACCTTCGAATTTGTGCCGGCCTTGGCCGCGGCATTCGACCAGCTCCCTCCCATGATCCGCACGTTTTTCAACGAGGAGTTTCTCACCCGGCTGTCGGCTCGAGGGGCTGTCGCCTTCGGGTTTGACCATCCCCTGCTTCTGTCCATTCTGGCCATCAACGCCATCGTCATCCCTTCCCGGCAGATCTCGGCAGAGATCGAATCGGGAACCTTCGAGCTTATTCTGGCCCATCCCATCAAGCGGACAACCGTTGCCGCCGGTATCTGGATTTCGGGTGCGGCCATGCTGTTGCTCATCGTTGCCGGTGCGCTGGCCGGATCCTTTGCCGCCATTGCCCTGCATCACGGCCTCGATGGTGCCCTGGCCGTCAGACTCTTGCGCATCGGCGCCAATCTGTTCCTCCTTTTTGTGTTTGTCCTGTCTTACACCCTGCTGCTCTCGGCATTCGGCAAGGAGGGGAGCCGGACCGGTATCCTCGGTGCCGGCATCACGGTGGTCTTCTATTTTTTTCACTTTCTGGCCAGGCTCTGGGATCGCATCGAACCCCTTCGCCCATTGAACATGTTTACCTATTACCAGCCCCAGGAATTGATGTTCGACCAACGATCCTTTGTCACCAACCTCGTGGTTTTGCTTGCCGGAAACGCCGTTTTTCTCGCTATTGCCCTCTGGCAACTGAATCGCAGGGACATTCCCGGCTGAATATGGAGGCAACCCTTGATGCCGGCTTGATTCCTATCCACGGCGGGCAACGCGGAGGCTGGATTCCGGTTGACATATCCCCGGCGATATCATTTCCTATACGGTGAAAGCCGAACTTTGCCGAATGGAGGACCCCATGGACAACTGCATTTTTTGCAAAATTGCCAAAGGAGAAATCCCCAGTGTCAAGGTTTTCGAAGACGACCGGGTGTTTGTCTTTGAAGACATCAATCCCATTTTACCCGGGCACACGCTGCTGATCCCAAAGGCCCACGCCGAAAACATCTGGGAAATATCCGGGGATGATCTGGCTGCCATCCACCGGGCCTCGAAAAGGGTGGCCGAGGCCATCCGGTCGGTCCTCGATCCGGTGGGGGTGGCCGTGTTTCAACTCAACGGTCGAGGGGTCAACCAGGTTGTCATGCATTATCACCTGCACCTGGTTCCCCGGATGGCCGACGCCCCTGCATTGACCATGACCGACTGGGAACTCAAGCCCGGCAACCTGGACGAGATCCGCCGAATCGGTGAAAAGATCGCCGTGGCCCTGGCCTGAATGCCCCCTAACGCTGCAAAAGTCCGGAGGACTTGGACCAAGGCCATGTTGTTTATGCCTCGTTAGGGTGACCACGCGTGGGAGGAGAGATGAACGTCCCCGTGGATCCTTGAGGGGTGTCGCCGGGGGTCGGCCTTTCGGTTTCAGAATACGTGGCAGCCTGCCATATCTTAGCTGAAAAGGACTGGAGCGAAGCGACGCATCAACTTTGATGCGCTCGTAAAAAGTTCAAGGTCCCGTCATGCCTGCGAAGGCAGGCATCCAGAACCATATGAAATGACTGGCTTCCCGCCTCCGCGGGAATGACGCCAAAGGACGTTTTGAGACTTTTTACGGTTTCATCAACTTTAGGCATTTCAAACTTTAGCGCATTTTAGGCATTTGTCGGCAATCTTATCGGCATAGCCAGTTTGCCCTGACCACGCCACAGGAAGTGGATTCCGACTTCGAATTGAAAGAAAACCGTTATGCCCCGTATTGATGCCCATCCACGGCCCTGGCGAAGCCGACTCCACGAAATCATCTACGAGGCGGACACCCCGGCAGGAAAGCTGTTCGACGTCGCCCTGCTGATCTGTATCCTTGTCAGTGTGGCGGCCGTGGTCTTGGACAGTGTGGCGGCGCTTCACGCGGCATACGGGCACGTATTCCGGGCCGTGGAGTGGACCGCAACGGTCTTGTTTACCGTCGAATATGCCCTGCGGCTTCTGGCGGTCTCCAGGCCCCTGGGCTACGTGGCAAGCTTTTTCGGTATCATCGACCTGCTGGCCATTGTCCCGGGATATCTGAGTTTGGTCTTTTCCGGTGCCCAGTCGCTGGTTGTCATCCGTGCCCTGAGGCTTCTGAGGGTCTTTCGGGTACTCAAGCTGGCCCATTTTGTCGGAGAAGCCCGAACCCTGGGGACGGCCTTGCGGGCGAGTTTTCGCAAGATCGTGGTCTTTCTCGGAACCGTCCTGACCCTGGTGCTAATCGTCGGGGCACTCATGTACCTGGTGGAGGGGGAACAGTCCGGGTTCACCAGCATTCCCCAGAGCATCTACTGGGCCATCGTCACGTTGACGACGGTGGGCTATGGGGACATTGCCCCCCAGTCGGTGCTGGGCAAATTTCTGGCATCCATGGTCATGGTCACCGGTTACGGCATCATTGCGGTACCCACCGGCATCGTCACCGTCGAACTCTCCCGGGCCCGACCGGTGAGCACCCAGGCCTGCCCTGCATGCAGCGCCGACGGCCATGATCCGGATGCCGAATTCTGCAAATACTGCGGAGCGGCCCTGTGATCATCATCAATTGAGACATTCAATTAAGCATAGGACCCCAATGACCCACATGCATCATCGCACCGCCTTTCGCATCACCTTCATCTATGTCGTTACCGGTATCCTGTGGATTCTTTTTTCCGATCGCTTGCTCGAGGCGTTCATCCCCACCGCTTTTTCTCTGGGTATGGCCCAGACACTTAAGGGGTGGGCGTTCATTCTTGTCACCGGCTGGATACTCTATCTGCTGATCGACCGGGGAATCCGGCGGCAGGACGTTGCGGCCGTGGCCCTGAAAGGACGCGAGGAGCGGTTCAAGGCGATTTTCAACAGCGCTGCCATCGGCATTGCCATGGTGGATACCCGGGGCAAATACCTCGACGTCAACCCGAGATGGGTGGAGATGCTCGGATACGACCGGGAAGCACTCTTGGGAATGGACTATGCCGACGTGACCCATCCGGACGATGTGACGTTGAGCGAGGAAAAGATCAATGCCCTGGCCAGGGGCGACATCAATGCCTACCGGATCGAAAAACGGCTCCTTCATCGCAATGGGGATTCGGTCTGGGTCGATCTGTCGGTGACTGCCCACCGGGACACGGACGGCTGCATCGAATTCATTCTGGGCATGGCCGTGGACGTCTCCAAACGAAAAGCGGCCGAGGTCGCGCTTGAGGAGAGCCGGACCCTTTTCGATTCTTTCATGTATCACGTTCCGGCCACGGCCTTTATGAAGGATGCCGAGGGACGATATATCTTCGTCAACGAGGCCTACCGAAGCGTCTATGGCCTTAACCCGGAAGACCGTATCGGAAAGACCGACGAAGACCTCTGGCCACCGGAAGTGGCCCGGGAACTGGTGGAAAACGACCGGAAGGTCTGGTCGACCGGAGAGGCCCTGCACACCATTGAACGTCTGGAATTCGGCTCTGGGACCAAGGTGGCGCGGGTGTCCAAGTTTCCATTGATGCGCCAGGGCCGGCCCCGCGTGCTGGGCGGGATCGCCTTCGACATTACCGACCAGGTGCGGACCGAGGAGGAGAAGGAAAGACTGGAAGCCCAACTTCTGCAGGCCCGCAAGATGGAGGCCATCGGAACCCTGGCCGGCGGCATCGCCCACGATTTCAACAACCTGCTCATGGGAATTCTCGGCAATACCTCCCTGATGCGGATGGATATGAATGCCGAACATCCCCACAACAAAAAACTGGAGAAAATCGAACAGTATGTCCAGAGCGGATCGGATCTGACCCGGCGGCTGCTCGGCTTTGCCCAAATCGGCAAATACGAGGTCCGGACCACCGACATCACGGACCTGATTCGCCAATCGTCGACCCTGTTCGGCCGGACCAAAAAGGAAATCCATATCCATACCGATCTTCCCAAAGAGACCTGGACCGTGGAGGCCGATCAGGGGCAGATCGAGGAAGTGCTGATCAATCTCTATGTCAACGCCTGGCAGGCCATGCCGGCCGGCGGTGATCTCCGCATTCAAACAAAAAACCTGGTCCTGGATGACCGGGAAAGCCGGTTGCTGGCCATCAAGGCCGGCCGGTATGTACGAATCACCGTGACCGACAATGGCGTGGGCATGGATGAAGGTGTTTGCCGCCGCGTCTTCGACCCTTTTTTTACCACTCGGGAAATGGGTCGCGGCACCGGCATGGGGCTGGCATCGGCCTACGGCATTGTTCAAAACCATCGGGGCACCATCGATGTCTCCAGCAAAAAGGGGGAAGGCACCCGCTTTTTCATCTACCTTCCGGCGTCCGAACAGCCGGCCAAAAAGAGCGAGCCGGTGGACGCCTGTCTCCGAAAGAAAGGCGTCGGCACCGTTTTCCTGGTCGACGATGAAGCGATGATTCTCGACGTGGGCAAGGCCATGCTGGAGCGGCTGGGATACACGGTCCGTGCGTTTGGCAGCGGCCCGGAATTATTGGCGGAACTGACGACCGACCCGAACGGGGCGGATCTGGTGATTCTGGACATGATTATGCCGGACATGGGCGGGGGTGAGGTTTACGAACAGATCCGGTCAATGGAGGCGCCGGTACGGGTGCTGCTCTCCAGCGGGTACAGCATTGACGGGCAGGCCGAGGACATCCTCGGACGAGGCTGCGACGGTTTCATTCAGAAACCGTTCAATATGGAAACCTTGTCGATGAAGATTTGCGAAATCCTGGAATCCTGATTTTTAACCGTCCTGGAAATCCATGCCCTCAGGGCATGGTCAGAGCCCATTGGCTATGCCGGTTGATTTGTCGTCCAGTGCCTAAAGTTGATGCGCTCGTAAAAAGCTTTTCCAGGCCGCGAACGGCCATATATCGGAAAGGAACTGTTCGTCATTCCCGCGTAGGCGGGAATCCAGTTCTAAATCGTTTCTGGATGCCTGCCTGCGCAGGCATGACGCCATATGTGGCTTTTCAGCTTTGAATTCAAATTGATATCGGGCTTCATCGGAAGTTACTTCCTTAGAAGTCACCGACATGCCAATTTTTTAATTTACCATGAAGAGCATGAAGTACATGCAGTTTAAATTGTTATGTATTATCATGCGCCTTCATGATCTTCATGTCCTTCATGGTGAGAAGTGGATTTTTTACGATTCTGTCAAAGTTGAGGAGTCGCTTCGCTCCGGCTTTTTTAAGCTAAAATAAGGAAAAATCCTATGAAAATCTATACCGGCGGCGGTGATCGCGGAAAAACCAGCCTGTTCAGCGGCGAACGGATGAGCAAGGGGCACGCACGGATCGCTGCCTACGGCGAAGTGGATGAACTCAACAGCGTTATCGGGGCGGTCCGGGCCGCCCTGCCCGATGCTTTGGGAAACCTTGCCCAGGAGCTTTGCCGCATTCAGTCGGATCTGTTCGACGTGGGTGCCTGGCTGGCGACTTCGGCCGATGCCGCATCCCGGGAGCGCCTTCGGCCGGTCACCGAAGATTGGGCCGCTTTTTTAGAGGAGGCCATGGACCGAATGGACGCCGAGTTGCCTGAACTGCGCACCTTTGTCCTGCCGGGGGGGCATATGGCCGCGGCTTGGGCCCATGTGGCGCGAACCGTCTGTCGGCGTTGCGAGCGACACGTGGTGGGACTTGCCGAGTCGGCCGGAGACCGGGCGGCGGGCCATGATGTCCCCGAAGGGGTACGGGTCTATCTCAACCGGCTGTCGGATTATCTTTTCGTTCTGGCCAGGGCCATCAACCACAGCCAGAAGGTCAGCGAAAATCCGTGGCAGCGGTGACAAGGCCGGCCTCAGCGGACCGTTCCCGACATTTTCGCCGGAGGGCGGAAAGATACGGGGAGGCCGCGTTGAACCATCGACAGGATCGCGAGGAAATAATGCATACCGAGTTTGCACCCGCTGAAAAGGCCTCCGGAGTTGAGGTCCGGCGGCAGTCCGGACTGTTTCCCGATCTTCCGGTACTGAAGCGTTTCATGGATACGGTGCCCAGCATCGTGACGGTGCTCAACCGGGAGCGCCAGATCGTGTTCGCCAACCATCGCCTGTTCAAGCTGCTGGGGATGGATCCCTCGGCGACGGAAGCCGTTTACGGCCGTCGCCCCGGGGAAGTTCTATCCTGCTCCCACGCTTTCGAGAACGCGGGCGGGTGCGGCACGACCCGGTTCTGCAGCACCTGCGGCGCGGCCAAGGCCATTCTCGCCAGCCAGAGGCTCATGGCGGACATGCAGGAGTGTCGCATCATTCAGGTGCCGGACGGCCGTGCGCTCGACCTGAGGGCTTGGGCGACGCCGCTTCCCCTGGACGATGAGCTGTTCACCATCTTTTCGCTTCTGGATATCAGCCATGAGAAACGCCGGGAGATGCTCGAACGGCTCTTCTTCCACGACGTGCTCAACACAGCCGGCGGGCTGAAGGGGTCCGCGGAACTGGTCCGGGGCGCCGACCCCCGGGAACGCGAGGAACTTCACGGGATCATCCTGAGCCTGGCCCATGAGCTGATTGAGGAAATCGAGACTCAGAGGCAATTGGCCGAGGCGGAAAGCAACGATTTGGTCTTCCGCCCGGCCGTGGTCGACACGGTGGCGCTGCTGGAAGAAGTCGCCGATCAATACGCCCGGCACGAGGTGGCCGTCGGGGTCACCTTGTGCGTGGATCCCCGGGCGTGGCGTGGCGCGATCCTAACCGGCCGGACGATTCTCCGACGTGTGATGGGGAACATGGTCAAGAACGCGCTGGAGGCTTCGCGAGCCGGAGATACCGTCTCGCTGGGGGGCGAGCGGGGCGATGGGGAAATCGTGTTTTGGGTTAACAATCCCGGATTCGTTCCCGAAGAGGTGCAGCTCCAGATCTTCAACCGCTCGTTCTCCACCAAGGGTGCAGGCAGGGGGCTGGGCACTTACAGTATCAAGCTGTTCACCGAGCAGTACCTCAAGGGGTCCGTGTCCTTCACGAGTTCGCGCGAAGCCGGCACCACGTTCCGCGTCAGTCTGCCCGACGACTGCGTGGTCGAACAGGCCGCGGCGCCGGTGGGTCCGAAGGAGGCCGGTGAGGCGTCGAGGCCGCTTCGGATCCTGCTGGCGGATGATAACCCGGTCAATCGGAGGGTAGCGGCGGCGTTGCTGGAGCGTCGCGGTCACCGGGTGACGGTCTGTGCGAACGGACGCGAGGCCGTGGACCAGGCGGCGAAACAGGCCTTTGATCTGGTGCTGATGGATATCCAGATGCCGGAGATGGACGGCATGACGGCGACCCAGGCGATTCGTGCAAAGGAGGCCGGGTCGGGTATCCGCACGCCGATTCTGGCGATGACGGGACTCTCGGGAGCCGACGCCCGGAACCGCTGTCTGGCGGCGGGCATGGACGGGAGTGTGTCCAAACCTGTCCGGCCGGACGAGCTGGACCGTTTTGTCTCGGGTCGGGAGAGCCCGCCGGTTACGGCCGTGGCACGGGCCAAGGGGCCGGAGGCATTCGATCCGGAGGAATTGCTCGCCGGGGTGGAAAACGACCGGGGCCTTCTCAAAGAGATGGTGAACCTCTTTATGGAGACCGCCCCCGGGCTCCTGACAGCGATCGGCAGAGCTGCCGCTTCGGGCGATGCCGAAGCGCTTGAGCGAAGCGCGCACGCCCTGAAGGGGGCTGCCGCGAATTTTTTTGCACATGATGCGGTTGCTGCGGCACAATGGCTGGAACAGGCCGGCCGGGACGGCGAGATGGTCAACGTGGCACAAGGGGTCGTGGACGTTGAAGGGGCGGTCGGGCGGTTGACCGAGGCCCTGGTGGCCGTTGTTGAAAAGGAATGATCGGAGCCGGGTTGAATTTTCCCGGGGGGTGCTTATCTGATAAGGGAAGACATTCACCGCTCAATCCTGACACACGACGCTGACCCGCCGCGGCTCACCAGAAACGGGATACTTTTTATCCTTCCCATTGGCCGTAGCCGAGAGGGCCGAGCGACACGGAGGTGCCCCATGCATAACGCCAGTACCCTTTGCCAAAAGATCACCGAACTTTACCCCGATATCGGCGAATGCGGCATCGATCTCGATGTGGAATACGACGATGAAAACCAGGCCTGGCTGGTAGATCTTAAAAAAGACAAGATCCAGTTGAAGACCTATCTGGAGGATACCGATGCCGATGCCTGCATGCTGGGCAAAAAATGCATCGGCCTGGGGCTCCAGGTGGCCCTGCTCCGGGACAATATCGAGAAACTCAAAAAAGGGTGACCCCCTTCTTTGGTTTTCTTGTAACATCACCGGCTACAACCATAGAGGAACCACCGACACAAAGTGAACTCGTCAGAATGGCACTTTTTCTTTCTTTGTTCGCTTTGTGCCTTTGTGGTGAAACACGCCAGATCCGGGTAGAACGTGCATAACAGGTAGCGGGGGCAGACCATGGCAACGGATATCACGGTTAAGATCGGCGGTGCGGCCGGCCAGGGCATTCAGACCGTCGGCGCCATTCTGGCCCAGGCCTGCCGTCTGGGCGGGCTGCAGGTGCTGGCCGTCAACGATTTCGAGTCGAGGATTCGGGGCGGGCACAGTTTTGTTCAACTTCGCATCAGCGACCGGCCCGTGGCCGCCCCTTCCAGGGAGACCCATCTGCTGGTTGCCATGGACGACAACAGCGTAGCGCGACATGGGGACACCCTGGACCCCCGGGGGCGTATTCTGTGCGAGGCTTCAAACCGCGAGACCGAGGGGCGAACGGTTTTCCTCCCCTTCACCGAAATGGCCAAAGGCGTCGGTGGCCGAATCCTGGCCAACACCGTCGCTGCCGGGGCCGCCCTGTCGCTGTTGGATGCACCCCTGGATCTGTGCCGAAAGGCCGTTGCCGAGCATTTCGGCAAGACCGAAACGGGGCGTCTTGAAAAGAACCTGGCCGCTGTCGAGGCGGGGCATTCGGCCATGGCGGCAGCCCATGCCGCGGCCTGGCCCGTACCCTGGCAAAGCACCGCGCCGGCCACGATCCTCATGGACGGTGCCCGGGCGCTGGCCCTCGGCGCCCTGGCCGGGGATTGCCGACTTGCCGCATTCTACCCCATGTCGCCGGCCACCGGCATCATGGCCCACCTGGCCTCCCTGGCCGACCGTTTTCCCCTGGCGGTGGAACAGGCCGAGGACGAACTGGCCGCGGCCAACATGATGGTCGGTGCCGCCTTTGCCGGGGTGCGGGCCATGACAGCCACTTCCGGCGGCGGGTTCTGCCTGATGACCGAAGCCTTGGGACTGGCTGCCATGACCGAAACCCCCGTGGTCATCGTCAATGCCCAGCGACCGGGGCCGGCCACCGGGCTTCCCACCCGGACCGGCCAGGGGGACCTGCTCTTTGCCATCCATGCGTCCCAGGATGAATTTCCCCGGTTCGTCTTTGCTCCGGGGAGCCCGGACCAGGCCTTTGCCGTGATGCAGCGGGCCTTTGAGCTTTCCGACAAATACCAGGTTCCGGCCATTGTTCTCGTGGACCAGTATTTCAATGACTCCCTGTTTACCATCGGAAAATGGAAATCACCGGAAAGCGTCCGGCACTACGTCGTTGCCGATGGGGACATGGCGGACCCGGCAGCCTACCGTCGATTTGAGGCCGTGCCGGACGGTGTTTCGCCGCGGGCCCTGCCGTGTCGCGGCCAGGCCCTGGTCGTGGCCTGCAGCGATGAACACCGGGAAGACGGCCACATCAGCGAAACCATTGCCGACCGCAACCGCATGGTGGAAAAACGAAATGCCAAGGGGCCGGCCATGATGGGGGAAATGACCCCACCGGAGCGTTACGGCGATCCTGACGGCCTGATGCTGATCGGCTGGGGATCGACCCTGGGCGCCCTGCGGGAGAGTGTCGACCTGCTTCGGGCCGACGGTTTAACGGCCAGCGCCCTCCATTTCACCGACCTGTGGCCCTTTCCCGCCGACGCGGTAAAGGCCGCACTGGAAGGGGCGCGCATCCGGGTCATGGTGGAACAGAACGGTTCGGCTCAACTCGGGCGCCTGATCCGGGAACAGACCGGTATCGACCATCACGGCGCTGTCCTGAAAACCGACGGCCGCCCCTTTTATCCGGCGGATATCGCCCGCCAGGCGGCGGCCATGGCCAAAAGCGCCTGATGACCGGACGAATGGTTTTGCCATAAAACGTGTGAATCCATTTTTCACCACGAAGAAATTGGCATGTTTGTAACCAAGGAGGTCCCATGGATACCCGTGACAGGTATGAATCAGACTTTGACAGCGAGTGGTGTCCGGGATGCGGCAATTTCGGTATTCTGGAGGCCATGAAAGACGCCTTGGCCTCCCTGAACATTGCCCCCCACGGCGTTCTGATGGTCTCCGGAATCGGCCAGGCTGCCAAGACCCCCCATTTTCTTCGATGCAACACCTTCCACAGCCTGCACGGAAGAGCACTGCCCGCGGCCACCGGGGCCAAGCTGGCCAACCGGGACCTGACCATTATCGTCAACAGTGGCGACGGCGACTGCTACGGCGAAGGGGGCAACCATTTTATTCACGCCATTCGCCGCAACGTGGACCTGACCCTGCTGGTCCACAACAACGGTGTTTACGGCCTGACCAAGGGGCAGGCCTCGCCCACCTCAACCGTGGGAATGGTGACGCGGATTCAGCATCACGGGGTGACCAGCGATCCCTTCAACCCTCTGGCCGTGGCCCTGACCCTGGGCTGCGGATTTGTGGCCCGCGGTTTTTCCGGCGACCGGGAGCACCTGAGCCATCTGATCCAGGCCGGCATCGAGCACCGCGGGTTCAGCCTCATCGATATCTTTCAGCCCTGCGTGTCGTTTAACAAAATCAACACCTTCGTTTGGTACAAAGACCGCGTTGAGCGACTGGACCCACTGCAGGAACGGGCACCGGACGATCGACAACGGGCCCTGACCCTGGCCGAGCAGACCGGCGACCGCCTGCCCATCGGCATCTTCTACCAGGAGGAAAAACCGACCTTCATGGACCGGATGCCCGGCCTGGCAGCCCCCCCCCTGGTGGATCGCCATTACGATGCCGGTCGCCTGCAGGCGGTGTTGGATTCGTAACGGATCGGACCGGCGCAGTGGTCGCGAAAAGGTGAGTCGATGAAGGACGTTAGAGAGGAAAAAGATACCATGGGGAGCGTCAGGGTCCCCTTGAACGCCCACTACGGTGCCCAGACCCAGCGGGCCGTGGAGAACTTTGCCATCAGCGGACTGGTCTTCCCCGACGTGTTTATCACGTCTTTGGCCCTGGTCAAACGGTGTGCCGCACAGGTTAACGGGGAACTGGGTCTTTTGGACGGTGCGCTGGCCGATGCCATCATCCGGGCCGCCGACGAGGTGATGGCGGGCCGATTGGCGAATCAGTTCGTGGTGGATGTTTTTCAGACCGGCTCGGGAACCTCGACCAACATGAACATGAACGAGGTGATTGCCTCGCGGGCCAACGAAATGCTGACCGGCCAAAGGGGGGGGAAGTCGCCGGTCCATCCCAACGATCATGTCAACCTGGGCCAGTCCAGCAACGACGTGATCCCCACGACCATCCACGTGGCGGCCCTGGACTCGATCCGCAACCGCCTGGTGCCAGCGCTGGCCCGGCTCCAGGCCGCCCTGAACGAAAAAGCCGACGCCTTTGCCGACGTTGGGAAACTTGGCCGGACCCACCTTCAGGACGCTGTCCCCATGACCCTGGGCCAGGAGTTTTCCGGATATGCCCGGCAGGTCGCCCTGGGCCTGGAACGGCTTGAAGCGGTGGGGCCACGGCTGTGGGAACTGGCCCTGGGCGGCACGGCCGTGGGGACCGGCATCAACACCCATGGGGATTTCGCCTCCCGCACCATTGCCCTCATGGCCCGTCGCACCGGAATTCCATTGGTTGAAGCTGTCAACCATTTCAGTGCCCAGGCGGCCCAGGACGCGGTTGTGGAAACCAGTGGCGCACTCAAGACCATTGCCGTGAGCCTGGTCAAAATCGCCAACGACATCCGATGGCTGGCTTCGGGGCCCCGAAGCGGTCTCGGCGAAATCACCCTTCCGTCCTTGCAACCCGGTTCCTCCATCATGCCGGGAAAAGTCAATCCGGTGATTCCCGAAGTGGTGCTTCAGGTGGCGGCCCAGGTTGTGGGTAACGATGCGGTCGTTACGGTGGCCGGACAGTCGGGCAGTTTTGAGCTCAACGTCATGCTGCCGGTGATGGCCCACAACCTGCTTCAGTCCATATCGCTTCTGGCCTCGGCGGCAGGTGTGTTTGCCGACCGTTGCATCGCCGGCGTTACGGCCAACCCCAAGACCTGCAGCGGCTTCATTGAAAAGAGTCTGGCCATGGCCACCGGCCTGGTGCCGAGGCTCGGCTACGATGGGGCCGCGGCCCTGTCCAAAAAGGCCTTAGACACCGGTAAGACCGTACGGGAGGTGGCGTTGGAAGACGGTGTGCTGAACGCGGCGACCCTCGACGAACTGCTCGGTCCGCCCACCGACCGGTGAGCCGGAACCGGTAGAACTTTGATTTTACATAAACAACCCAAAGGAGGTAACCATGAGCAGCCGCAAGTATCGAATCCAGACCAGTTGTCCCCAGTGCGGGTGCAGTGCCGTTGCCCATCTTTCCGCCGAGGAGATTAAAGAACGGTTCGGAGACGCCCCCAACGTCCATCTGGAATGCAGTGAGTGCATGCTCAAGTACGAAACGCCCGTGGCCGAGGCCTGCCCGGAGTGGGACAAGGAATGCCGGCTGAAATCATAGGGTGACACCGAACAGTGAGCCTCCACCCGCAGAGCGGGTGGCCTCAGGCGGCCCTCCTTAGGAGGGCTTAATGTCCAATATCCAATTCTCAATGTTCAAGGAAGGCATTCTGTCATTTTAGCTTTTTAATAAATTGGCAGAGCGTTGCGATTCCACACTTGGGCATTGGATATTGAGTATTGGACATTTAAAATTCACGGTAGTTGTCCTCGCCGGGACGGTAGAACCTCTTCCGGTCCACCACTTGAAGTGGTGGTTTAATGCCAGAATTATCCGCCCGAATGTTGGGCCGAGTGGTAATGTCCTCAAATCAGTACGTTGGGGGCTTCATGGCGGAACCCTTAAGGTCCGTATGGCCCTGGATAATCGGATTGAATCCGCCACGCGCTGACATGGAGCGATTTGACCGGCCGACCGAGCCCGCCCTTTACAAGTCCATGCCCAGCAGTTATATTCTCGGTCAGTTGGTATCAAATTGAAACGTCGGAACCGTAGAGCCGATGTTTTCAGAATCCGTGCGAATCGACCAAGGGAGAAAGGATCAGGCAAATGAGTTACGATTTCAGCGCAGACGAGATTTTTGAAATGGCCGGCCAGCTTGAGAGAAACGGCGCCGCCTTTTACCGCAAGGCCGCCGAAGGGATTGGCGATGACGCCGGCAAGGCGATGCTGACCCGGCTTGCCGCCATGGAAGACGACCACGAAAAGACATTTGCCGCCATGCGCAAGGAACTCGCCGCCGGGGAAAAAGCGGCCACGGTTTTCGATCCTGAAGGGGATTCCGTGGCCTATCTCAAAGCCCTTGTCGACACGCGGGTCTTTTTCGAAAAAGAGATCGATACATCGTCCATGAAAGAGATCCTCAAAGCAGCCATTGAGGCTGAAAAGGATTCCATCGTTTTTTATTTAGGCATGAAAGAGGCGGTGCCGGAAAAACTCGGCAAGGACCGGCTCGACGGCGTTATCAAGGAGGAGATGGGGCACATTCGACTCCTGAGCAAGGAACTGGTGGCACTCAAATAGACTGGATTTTGCTGTATCTCTTCTCGCTTTACAGCTTGGCGCCCGACACCTTCCCCATGTCGGGCGCCATGCTCTTCTTCCCCTTGCCCCTCTGAATAGTTTTCCTTGCATTTGAGGCCAATCGCTTTGCCTGTATGGCCTCACTCGGCCAGTTCTTCCAGGGCATTCCGGTCGATCAGTTCGATCTTCCGCCCCCTTACGCGGATCAGATTCTGGTTGGTCATTTTTGTAAAAATCCGCGACAGCGTTTCCGGAATCGTTCCCAACAGGCTGGCCAACTGCCCCTTGGATATGACCAGTGACACCTCCTTCGGGCTTTCCTGTTCGCCGGAAAGATAGATCAGGTAGGCGGCCAGTCGTGCCGGGACCTCTTTGAGGGAGAGATTTTCGATCTGATTGGTGAATTGGCGCAGCCTCATGGAGAGGACCGCCAGCATGTTCAGGGCCAGCGACGGGTTTTTTGCAACCAGCGCCACGAAACGATCCCGGGGGAAAAAGAGCAGCCGGCTCGGGGCAATGGCCTGGGCATTGGCCGGAAAGCGCTGGCCGGAAAAGACCGGTACTTCGCCAAAGGGTTCCCCGACGCCGAAGATGTGAAGGATCTGCTCCTTGCCCTCCGAAGAGACTTTATAAATTTTTATCGTCCCCGATGCCACCACATAAAAACCGTTGCCCGGATCTCCTTCCGAAAAGGCGGTCTCTCCGCGGGACAGTTTTTTTTCAACGGCAATGGCTGCGATAACGCCGAGCTGGTCTTCGGGAAGGCCGGCAAAGAGCGGGGTCTGGCCAAGAAGGTCGGCGGTATTCTGCTTTTGGGCTCTTTGCTGTTTCATGTGGGTAAAATTGTTACCGACACCCTCCTGGCCCCCACATGAAATAGCGAGGGCCTGTTTTTTTCATTTTAAGGGAAATTATCATCGGTTCTTGACCTAAGTCAAGGTAACGACGGAAAGGATGCGGTAAATTGGTCCTACAATAACCAGCCAACACTTGCAGCAAACCCATCAATGATTAGCCTGCACAAGGAGGACACCATGTTTTGTTTTCAATGCGAGCAGACGGCAAAGGGCGAAGGGTGCACCAAGATCGGTGTATGCGGAAAAAACGAGGAGGTCGCATCCCTTCAAGACCTTTTAATCTATGCGGTGAAGGGGCTTAGCGAATATGCCGTGGCCGCCCGAAAATCCGGCATTGTGGAGCCCCAAGTCAACCGGTTTACCTGTGAAGCGATTTTTTCCACCCTGACCAATGTCGACTTCGATCCCGATCGTTTCGTGGCCATGATAAAAGAGGCTGTCCAATACCGGGAGACCCTAAAGGAAAAAGTCGGCGCGGTCCAGGTGACTCATGGGCCGGCCACCTTTGTGCCGGAAGCGACCCTGGCCGGTCTCGTGGCCCAGGGCCAGGCCGTGGGCGTCAAATCCGATCCCACGGTGAATCCGGACATCCTGTCCTTGCGTGAACTGCTGGTTTACGGGTTAAAGGGCCTTGCGGCCTATGCCGACCATGCCCGTATCCTGGGCCAGGAAGACGATGCGGTCTACGCCTTCATTCATGAAGCCATGGCTGCCACATTGATCCCGAACCCGACAGTCGACGATCTGGTGGGCCTGGCCTTAAAGTGCGGCGAGGTGAACCTGCGGGCCATGGAACTGCTTGATGCCGCAAACACCGGCACCTACGGCCACCCGGTGCCCACCTCGGTCCCTCTGGGAGCCAAAAAGGGCAAAGCGATTCTGGTTTCCGGCCATGACCTGAAAGACCTGGAAATGATCCTTGTCCAGACCGAGGGAAAGGGGATCAATGTTTACACCCACGGGGAAATGCTTCCCTGCCACGGATATCCCGAACTCAAGAAACATGCTCATTTTTACGGCCATTACGGAACGGCCTGGCAGAACCAGGCCAAGGAGTTCGACGCCTTTCCCGGCGCCATCGTCATGACCACCAACTGCATTCAAAAACCCCGGGAAACCTATCGCGACCATATCTTCACCACCGGACTGGTCGGCTGGCCGGGATTGACCCACATCGCCGACAAGGATTTTTCTCCGGCCATTGAAAAGGCGCTGGAATTGCCGGGCTTTGCCGAAGATGTGGCGGGAAAATCGGTCATGGTCGGTTTTGCCCGCAATGCCGTACTCGGGGTCGCCGGTCAGGTGATCGAAGCGGTCAAGAGCAAAGCGATTCGCCACTTCTTTCTGGTGGGCGGCTGCGACGGAGCCAAGCCCGGCCGGAACTATTACACCGAACTGGTGGAAAAGATACCGTCGGACTGCGTGGTGCTGACTCTGGCCTGCGGCAAGTTCCGTTTCTTTGACAAGGACCTGGGAGACATCGGCGGCATTCCCCGGCTTCTGGACGTGGGCCAGTGCAACGACGCTTATTCGGCCATCCAGATCGCCGTGGCCCTGGCCGGCGCCTTTGACTGTGGCGTCAACGACCTGCCCCTTTCCATGATCCTGTCCTGGTACGAGCAAAAGGCCTGCGTGATCCTGCTCTCTTTGCTTCACCTGGGCATTCGCGACATTCGACTGGGGCCGACGCTGCCGGCGTTCATCACGCCCAACGTGCTCGACGTGCTGGTGAAAAACTTCAACATCATGCCGATCGGAACGCCGGACGAGGACCTGGCGGCGATCCTCGGATAATGCCGGCAGCATGACGCGGGTTGGGCAAACCACAAAGGCACAAAGGACACAAAGAACGAGAATGGCCGATTGCGCATACGAATTGTTGCTTCGTGCCTTTGTGTTCCCGTTCCAGAGCCCGTATCATAACAGGACTGGTTCCAAGAGTGCAGGTTCTGCCGATTTGTCAAAGAACAGATGATAACGTCATTGAATGCCTTTTTACAGTTAATCCATGTACGGGCCTGACATGGTTTTTGGGCCTAACATACCCCAAAATTGACCCTTGACTTTCCACGGATTAACTTTGTGGTAAAAAATGGCTCTACCATCAACATAGAAGATCTGTATCAGGGGTGATTTGACCCAAACTGAACTCAGGGTTCAGATTATAAACCGCGGAGGAAGCGACCATGAAATGTCCGGGACAAGATACCCAGTACTGGAAGCCAGGGGCCATTTTCGAGGCCCGGTGCCCCCAATGCGGGCGGCCTGTGGAATTTTTCAAAGATGATCCGGCCAGGCGTTGCGGCCACTGCGGCCACCGCTTTGTCAATCCGGAGATGGATTTCGGCTGTGCCGCCTACTGCCAGTATGCCGAACAGTGCTTAGGGACCCTGCCCCCGGAATTGCTGGCGGAAAAGGAAAACCTGCTCAAGGACCGGGTGGCCATCGAGATGAAACGGTATTTCAAAACCGACTTCAAACGGATCAGCCATGCCACCCGCGTGGCACGATATGCCGAGCGGATCGGCAAAAAGGAGCGGGGAAATCTGGCCGTGATCCTGTCGGCCGCCTATCTCCACGACATTGGCATTCACGAAGCCGAGCGACGCCACGGATCCACGGCCGCCAAATACCAGGAACTGGAAGGCCCCCCCATCGCCCGGGAGATTCTAACCCGGCTGTGCGCCCAACCCGGACTCATCGACACGGTGGCTGACATCGTTGGCCACCATCATCATCCCCGGGATGAGGAAACCCTGGAATTCAAGGTGGTCTACGATGCGGATTTGATCGTCAACGTGGAAGACAAGAAAAAGAACGGGGGCATGTCAACCGAATCGCTGGAACGGCTCCTGGAAAGCGCTTTTCTGACCCAAAGCGGCCCGGAGCAAGCCCGATCGGTCTGGCTCGGTCCATGAGCCGGTGCCATCCACTTTAGATCACCAGGGCCTCTTGACGCTGATCGGGGCCGATCAGACCGATCCGACTGACTCAACCAATCAAACCGATTCAACCAATTCAACCGATTCAACCAATCAAACCAATACAACCGATTCAACCAACCAAACCAATCAAACCGATTCAACCAACCAAACGGTGCCTGATATGAAAATCATGCGAAAAATCATCGAGATCGACGAGGAGCGCTGTGACGGGTGCGGTCTTTGCGTACCGGCCTGTGCCGAAGGTTCTCTGAAAATCGTGGACGGAAAGGTCCGCGTCATTGCTGAAAACCTCTGTGATGGCCTGGGGGCCTGTTTGGGCGAGTGTCCCAACGATGCCCTGCACATCGTGGAGCGTGAAGCCGAAGACTTTGACGAGGTGGCGGTGGAAGAGCACCTGGCCCAGCGGGACGGCCAGGAAAAAGGGCACGGGCCGACTCCGGTAGCCGGACCTCGGCCTGGTCCTGCCGGCGTCTGTCCATCGGCAGGGGTGCAGATGTTTGTACCCAAAACAGCCTGCGACGCGGCCAACCGGCCGGCCCCGGTTTCCGGTGCGGACTCGGCCCTGTCCCACTGGCCGGTCCAGATTCGGCTGGTGCCGCCCCAGGCACCCTTTCTCAAAGGTGCCGATCTTCTTGTGCTGGCCGACTGCGCTGCCGTGGCTTACGCCGGGATCCAAAAGAATTTTATCCAGGGACGGGTGGTGATGATGGGCTGCCCCAAATTCGACGATGCCCAGTCCTATATCGACAAGTTCACCGAAATCTTCAAGGTCGCCGGTATTCGGAGCATCACCACGGTCTATATGGAAGTGCCCTGCTGTGCGGGATTGCCCTTTATCGTGCAAAAGGCCCTGGAGGGATCGGGCGCGTCCATTCCCGCTGAGAATATGGTGATCACCACCCGGGGGCAGTTGCTTCAGTGCCAGGCGGCCACCGGGTAGACTTTTCCGGCCGGCCCGTTAAATCGATTCAGGCATCTGCGCCTTCTGGGTGCGGGTTCTTGACTCGCCGATGCCATCGGCTCCGTTTTGATGGTCATGGGGTCGATGCCGGTGGCGGCTCCTTTTGAGTTGTTTTTTGACACCCAGGCCGCGCTGGGGTATAACCCGTCATGTTCCTCATGTTTTGCTGAGATGTGCCGAAAGTATCCTTGCTGGTCTTCCGAGTGGGAGCCCGGCGGTCCAAGGGGCCCATCTACCGGTTACCATGCAAAGGGCGGGTTTTGGAAAAACTTTCCGACAATCAGTTCAAGAAGTACTGCGTGCTGGTCTACCGTGAGGCGGGAATCAACCTGACGGATGAAAAACGGGAGCTTCTCAACGCCCGGTTGGCCAAACGGCTGCGAAAGCTGGATATCGATGCCAAGCAGTACTACGAACGGGTCAATGCCGACCCGGACGAACTGCGGATCTTTTTGGACGCCATTTCCACCAACCATACCTTCTTTTTCCGGGAGGCCAGGAGCTTTCAGTATCTGGACACCGGCCCCAAGGACATCTGGTGTGCCGCCTCATCCAGCGGGGAAGAGCCCTACTCCCTGGCTGCGTATTGCCTGGATAAGGGATTTGCCCCCAGCATCCTGGCCACGGACATTGCCGTCACCTGCCTGGAAAAAGCCCGCCAGGCCGTCTATCCGGCCCAGGCGGTGACCAACATTCCCAAGCACATGCTCAAGACCTATTTTCAGAAGGGACAGGGAAAGTGGGACGGGTACATCCGCGTGAAGCCGACGGTGCAGCGGCTGATCTCTTTCGAACGTTTCAATCTGCTCAAGGACCCGCCACCGAACAAGACCTTTGACATGGTGTTTTGCCGAAACGTGATGATCTACTTCGACACACCCACCAAGGAATTCGTGGTCGACAAGCTTTGCCGGTCGCTTCGTGATGGCGGACACTTCATTATCGGCGGCGCGGAGAGCCTCAGCGGTCTCAATCACCCCCTCAAATACGTCGAGCCGAGCGTTTACCGCAAATAAATTTTATGAGAAGGGCGCTTATCGCGCTCCCTTCTCACAAAATTTATGGCACGCGGCTTTGCCGCTTTTACGCGGTTGAGGCAAAATGGGTTATCCGAAGGATGATCCACTTTGCCGGAGCACGGATCCGGAACCTTAAGTGCGGAATCTTTTGGAAAATTCTTGAAAATCCGCTTCCGTGAAGAGTTCGGCGAAACGCTGGCCGTGGGTGCTTTTTTCCTTGTAAAGGGCGAGACAGGCATTGAGGACGGCCATCACCTCGTCCTCGGTGAAGATGCCGGGAAGTTCGCGGGCCAGTTGGGGGTGGCGGCCCAGCTTGCCGCCGAGATGGAGCCGGAATCCGGATTTCCCTTTTTCCAGGGTTTGCGTGGGGCAGGCGGCCATACATTGGCCGCAGGCCAGGCATTTTTTCCAATCGATGGTCGGAGGCACTTCCGGATTCATGGTAACAGCCCCTTCCCGGCAGGCCGCCTCGCAGGCCCCGCACTGGGTGCAAGTCGCTTCCGTGACCATCGGCAGACAGGCGCCGATGATGCCCATGTCCTTGATCTGAGGCTGGGAGCAGGCATTGGGGCAGTCGGCAAAGGTGACCCGGAATTCATGGTGAAACTTCAACTCGCCGGCAACCCTCTCCTTGAGGAATCCGATCAAGTCGGCATCAAAAAGCCGGGCTTCCACCCGGGCCACAAGATCGTCTGACAAAACCGCCCGGTTGGAACAGCCGTTGTGCCCGAAGCAGGTATCGATCTGGTAACCCTTGATTTCTGAAGACATGTTTTTCAGGTACCGGGCCTGGGTCGTTTTGACATGGGCCAGGGTCACCCCGGCCGCCCCGGCCTGGGCCGCTTCTTTTTCCACCCGGGCACGAACCTTTTTACGAACAAAAAATGGGACTTTTTTTACGGCCTCTTCGGCCTCTTGACTCCATTTCATCTTTTATTCCCCCGCTGGACCATCCCGGATCATCCTTTGGTCATGGTGGCCACAAGACCGGCCCCGGGAAAAAACAGCCCGGGTGTTTCCAATTCATAAATGTGAATTTTTGTCCAAGGTCAAGGCAATCGGTGCCATTGCGCGGAGGCGTAGCGCGCTACGCAGCACAAGCAATGAGGCCGATTGACGCAGAGACTTGTCCGCCCCTGGCGGGTTGGGCAAAAAGGCCATTTATGGATGGAAACTGGGGTAACATAGGAATGGGCGGACAGATTGCAAGGGTGGCCCGCGCCAAAGACCGGGCGGGAATCGTCAACCCGGGCGGGTTGGGATCCGGGGCTGATCGTTTATTGGCGGTGCAAATAAGTTGCATCGCAGGGGCCGTGCCATCCGGGGTCCGCCAAAGTGAGTCTCCACCCGCAGAGCGGGTGGCCTCACGTGAAACTTTTCTCGCCGGAACGGTAGAACCTTTCCGGGTCCACCACCAGAAGTGGTGGCTTCATGCCAGAGTGATCATCAAACGTGACAAAGGCATGGCTTGACATTCTCTCGATTTGTAACTAATTTGCACTCCATACGATCGCGTCCATCTTTGACGTTCGTTTCGGAGACCCCATGAAGAAAAAAAGAGCCATTCCCTTTTTTGTTATGGCACTGCTCGGGGTGTTGGTATGGGGACAACCGGTTTTTGCCGGCGGCCCGGTTCGGGTCTTTGTCAGTATCGCTCCTCAAAAATATTTTGTGCAACAAATTGGCAGGGAAAGGGTCGATGTACAGGTCATGGTTCGGCCCGGCGCCAGCCCGGCCACCTACGAACCCCGGCCGATGCAGATGGCCGCCCTTGCCCGGGCGAGCCTTTATTTTTCCATCGGGGTGCCCTTTGAACAGGCCTGGCTCGACCGGATCGTTTCGGCCAATCCCCGCTTGCGGATCGTGGCAACAGACCAGGGGATCGAAAAACTGGCCATGGCCAACCACCGTCACCGTGACGAAGATGACGCCGACCACCACGAAGACATCAAACGGAACCACATGGCGGCCGGCCATCGCGGGGGGCGTGACCCGCGCGGTATCCGCGATCCCCATATCTGGCTGTCACCGCCTCTGGTCAAGATGCAGGCCCGGAATATATTGGCGGCGCTTCAGCAGATCGATCCGGACCATGGGGCCGTCTATGAGGCCAACGCCGAGGAATTTATTTCCGAGATCAATGCCCTTGATGCCGATCTTCGGCGCCTGTTTTCTTCCCGGCAAGGAATGCGGTTTATGGTGTTTCACCCCTCCTGGGGATACTTTGCACAGGCCTACGGGATCCAACAGATCCCCATTGAGATGGAGGGCAAGAATCCGAAACCGGCCCAACTCGAAAAGCTCATCGCCCATGCCAGGGAGGACGGCATTCGGGTCGTCTTTGTCCAGCCCCAGTTTTCCACGCGTAGCGCGGCGCTCATTGCGGGGGAGATTGGCGGCAGCGTGTCTGTTGCCGATCCCCTGGCCGAAAACTGGGCCCAGAACCTGAAAAACGTGGCCATGCAGTTCATCAGTCCGCATTAGGAATCCAGGTCCTTTGGGTGTGGTCAGAGTCAATTGGCTATGCCGTTTCATTTGTCGACCAATGCCTGGTCCGCTGGGTCAGAATTCTTTACTTGGCTTCCCAATAGGTGAATACACCCATGATTGCCCCCATGATCGCCATCGAAAAGCTCTGGTTCGCCTACAATGGCCAGATGGTGCTCGAAGACATCAATCTGGAAATCGCCGAAGGCGATTTCATTGCCATGACCGGACCCAACGGGGGGGGCAAGACCACGTTGCTCAAACTCATCCTGGGTCTTTTCAGGCCCCTTCGGGGTGAGATCCGGGTGCTCGGCAGGCCTGCGGCCAAGGCTTCGCACCACATCGGATACGTTCCTCAGGACATCCATATCAATCCTGATTTTCCCGTCACCGCCATGGACGTGGTACTGATGGGCAAGCTGGGCCCCGGGCGGCGTTGGGGCCGATTCACCGCAACCCACCGCCGGGATGCCGTGTCGGCTCTGGCGCGCATGGGAATGGGGGATTTGGTTGAGCGAAGGATCGGTGAACTGTCGGGCGGCCAGCGCCAGCGGGTTTTCATCGCCCGGGCACTGGTCACCCGTCCCCGGGTATTGCTTCTGGACGAACCCACGGCCAGCATCGATACCAAGGGACAGATCGACTTTTACGACCTGCTCAAGGACTTGAACCGGGAGATGACCATTGTGGTGGTCAGCCATGACCTGCTGGCCATCTCCGGGTACGTCAAATCGGTGGCCTGTGTGAACCGGCACCTGCACTTTCACCGGCAGGATGAAATCGCCGGTGCCAGTCTCAATGACATCTGCCCCTGCACGGTGGAAGAGGTCTGTCCCGTGGGACTGGTGACCCACGGAACGCCGTTGGCGAACCTGCTGCACCCGTCGAAAGGATAACGCCGTGTTGGACGCACTTCAGTATGAATTTTTCCGAAATGCCTTGGCCGCCGGCCTGTTGGCCAGTGTCATCTGCGGCATCATGGGAACGCTGGTGGTGGTTAACCGGATCGTTTTTCTCTCCGGCGGGATCGCCCACGCCGCCTATGGCGGCATCGGCCTCTCCTTTTACTTCGGCTGGCCTTATCTGGCGGGAACCATCGGCTTTTCCCTGGCATCGGCCATGGTCATGGCCGCCGTCACGCTGCGGGCCAGGCATCGCGCCGACACCATCATCGGCGTGATCTGGGCGGTGGGCATGGCCTTCGGGATTGTCCTGATCGACCTGACACCGGGATATAACGTGGATCTGATGAGCTTCCTGTTTGGCAGCATCCTCACGGTACCGCGTTCGGAACTATGGATTATGGTGATCCTCGGGATGCTGGTCACGGCCCTTGTGGTCCTGTTTTACAATGATCTTCTGGCCCTGTCCTACGATGAGGAGTTTGCCCGGATCCGAGGGGTGCCGGTTCGCGCCCTCTATTTCCTGATGATCGGCATGCTGGCCGTGACCGTGGTGATGATCATTCAGGTGGTGGGGCTGATTCTTGTCATCGCCCTGCTGACCATTCCGCCCTTCATCGTCGAGCGCCATGCCAAATCCCTGATACAGATGATGGTGGGGGCGAGCCTCCTCGGCGTGGTTTTTACCGTTGCCGGTCTCACCCTGGCCTACCGGTTTGACCTGACCTCCGGTGCGGCCATTATCCTGGTGGCCGGCGGCGGCTTCTTTTTATCCATGATCATGGAGCGGATCGGTGCCGGGCGACGGCGGATCGGCGCTTCACCCGGCGATTGAGAGAATCTTTCTAGTCTGATTGTTGACATATCGGGGGTCACCATATGTGCCACCATTGTGATTACGCGGACCTGCTCGACGCCGGAAACCTGGGTGTCACGGAAAATCGCCTCAAGGTTCTGGAGGTGATCGGCGGCAACAATTTCCCCTTGTCCGTCGGAGACGTCTACGACACCCTGGCACGGACCGGACCGATCAACCGGGTGACGGTCTATCGCATTTTAGACACCCTGGTCGAACACGGCCTCATTGAACGGATCAGTACCGGGGGCAGGGCGTTCTGCTACGGGCTGGCGCCCAACGAAAACCACCCGTCCCATCCGCATTTTTACTGCAAACAGTGCGGACAGATGAACTGCCTGAACCCCAAAAGCCTTCCCATGGACACCGATCCGCTCAGCAAAACCTTCCCGGGGCGCATCGACAAGGTGGAAGTGCGCGTGGACGGCATCTGCCGCAACTGTCTGCGCCTGGCTGAAAAGGGATAGAACCTCTTTCAATGACGTGAATGTGTCCACGAATAACTGGACCGCATTAAAACCGGAATTTTAATACGGTCCAGTGTTGTCGGGCTCAAAGAGATTCTCTTCAATACGCAGTAGCAAGCCACATCCTCTGGGCGTGGATTATTTACTTCGCCGTTGGCATCACCTTCCTGCGGGCCTGTCGCGTTACACCAGTCCCTGGTCCATCATGGCATCCACCACCTTGACAAAACCGGCGATGTTGGCACCGGCCACATAGTTGCCCGGCGAGCCATACTGTTCGGCCGCGGCAAGGCAGGTCTTGTGAATGCTGGTCATGATCATCTTGAGCCGGTCGTCCACTTCCGCCCGGGTCCACGACAGCCGCATGGAGTTCTGGGTCATTTCCAGGCCGGAGACCGAGACGCCGCCGGCGTTGGCAGCCTTGCCCGGGCCGTAGAGCAGGTCGCTGTCGAGGAAAATGTCGGCCCCGTCGGGAGTGGTGGGCATGTTGGCACCCTCGCAGACCAGATAGACGCCGCTGGCGACCAGGTTACGGGCGTCGGTTCCGTTGATCTCATTCTGGGTGGCACTGGGAAAGGCACAGTCGGCCTTGTGATGCCACAGGGGATTGTGGTCCAGGGCCGGGTCGGCGGCGGTGTAGACGGCCCCGGGGTACTTGTCGGCATACTCGGAGACCCGCCCCCGGCGAACGTTCTTGAGTATCTTGAGGTAGGCCAGCTTGTCCCGGTCGATGCCGCTCTCATCAAAGATGTACCCTGACGAATCGGAAAAGGTCACCACCTTGCCTCCTAACTCCAGGAGCTTTTCCATGGTGAACTGGGCCACATTGCCCGAGCCCGAAACCAGGCAGGTCGCCCCTTCCAGGGTTTTGCCGCGGGTGGCGGCCATCTCGGCGGCAAAATAGACCGACCCGAAGCCGGTGGCTTCCGGCCGGATGAGGCTGCCGCCCCAGCCGAGGCTCTTGCCGGTCAGCACGCCGGTAAATTCGTTCCGAAGTTTTTTGTACATGCCAAAGAGGTAGCCGATCTCCCGGGCACCGACCCCGATGTCGCCGGCCGGCACGTCGGTGTTGGCGCCAATGTGCCGGAAGAGTTCGCACATGAAGCTCTGGCAAAAACGCATGACCTCGTTGTCGGACTTTCCCTTGGGATCGAAATCCGAGCCGCCCTTGCCGCCGCCCATGGGAAGGGTGGTCAGGGCGTTTTTAAATACCTGCTCAAAGGCGAGAAACTTGAGGATCCCCAGATTCACCGACGGGTGAAACCGCAATCCCCCCTTATAGGGGCCGATGGCGCTGTTCATCTCGATGCGAAACCCGCGGTTGACATGGACCGCTCCCTGATCGTCGGCCCACGGCACCCGAAAGAGGATCACCCGTTCCGGCTCCACCAGTCGCTCGGGGATGCAGGCATTGCGGTAAACGGGATTTGCGTCCAGGACCGGTTTAATGGATTCCATCACTTCACTCACCGCCTGGTGAAACTCTTTTTCCTGGGGATCCTTGTCTTTCACAATCTGCAAAATGTCGTTCATCAATTGCCTCCCTTGGCCGAAAATGATACGGTCGCTGCGTCATTGCAGCAAAAAGAGATCCCGACTGCGCCGTTGCAGCGGAACCGATTTGCCCTACCCTGTCAAGAAAGAAGTATAGACCTTTGCCCCACAAACGCAAATCCATTTTTACCGATGCTTCGGTCCCGGGTAACCCCGTTGCCCCTAAGGATGCCGCCACGGTCATTCTGCTTCGCCCCAGTGACCCCGGACCCTTTGAAGTGTTGCTGATGAAGCGCCATGAAAACCAGTCCTTCATGGGCGGGGCACATGTCTTTCCGGGAGGCGCCCTGGAGGCCCAGGACGATGATCCGGTCCTGGCGCGGCGGGTGTCGGACCTGACGCCAGCCAAGGCAGCCGCCCGGCTCGGCGAACCCGACCTCGACCCGGCAAAGGTTATAGGGCTTTATTTTGCCGCGGTCCGGGAAACCTTTGAAGAATGCGGTGTCCTGCTGGGCCTTGGCCCGACGGATGATGCTGTCTTCCGCCCAGGTCCCGAAGCCCGACTAAAACTCCTGTCTGGAGAATTGACCCTGCCCGATCTGGCCGAAGCCCAGGACCTGCGATTCGATTTTTCCAGAATGATTCCTCATGCCCGGTGGATTACGCCGGAATCCGAGCCCCGGCGTTTCGATACCCGTTTCATGGTGGCACGACTTCCCCCTGGCCAGGTCCCTACGCCCGATGCCCGGGAGATGACCCGAATGCAGTGGCTGACACCGGAAAAAGCCCTGGCCTTGCAAGCCAAGGGTGAAATTTTGCTGATGCCGCCTACCCTCAAAACCGTCAGTGAATTGCGTCTCTACGCTTCAATTGACCGAATCCTGACTGCCGCGGCAGCGCGGACACCCAAGACCATTTGCCCCAAGGTTTTTATCTCCGGCAGTGAGTTCGGCATCAAGCTGCCGGACGACCCCCAGTACGAGGTCTCGGATGCGACCCTGACCGCCGACCAGGCCGTCCGATCGCGGGTGGTCATGCGAAACGGCCGCTGGCAACTCATGTCGGCCCAGGCCTTTTTCAGCGGTGTAGACACCGACAGCACCGGTCCCGTTGCCGGTGACAGTGCGTAAATTTCGCCGCAAGCCGGCCACAGTCATGTTGGAAACAAAAATTTAGGGGATTTGACAGATTGGATCGCTTTGATCCATGATCACCGGGTATCGCGGTTTTCGACAACTGAAGAGGAAAGGCCCTTTTGCCATGGACACCCCGCCCGTTCCCACAGCGTCCCTGCTCGACCATCTTCGTGACCTTTACGAAAATCGGATCCCCTTCAACCGCACGCTGGGCATGACGGTAACGGCCCTGGCACCCGGAACGGCGAAGGTGCGGTTTGCCATCCGTCCGGAACTCATCGGCAATCCGGTGCATCAAACCCTGCACGGCGGAGTGATCTCGGCGGTGCTGGACGCCACCGGGGGTCTGACCGCCTCCACCGGGCTGGTCGAGCGCCAGGCCGGCGGCAGCCTGGACGATTTTGCCGCCCTGGTAACCCGGGTCGGCACCATCGATTTACGGGTCGATTATCTTCGGCCCGGCCGGGGGGAAACCTTTACCGCCTCGGGCACGGTGATGCGGGCCGGCAACAAGGTGGCGGTTATTCGTATGGAACTCCATGATGAAACATCTGTGCTGCTGGCCGTGGGCACAGGTACCTATCTGGTGGGTTGACGGGTCAGGAAGCCATGTCCGACTTGCCGAGCAGTCTGCCGGCGGCCTCTTGAATCCGCCCCAAGAACGACCTTCGAATCCTGACCTCCAGGAAAAGATCGCCGGCCGGGCCGCCGCTGCGACCAAGCGAGCCCATGCCCGCCAGGCGGATCTTTTGCCCGTTGCGGATCCCAGGCGGAATCTTGACGATGAGTTTTTTTCCGCTCTTTCGGTGTTCATAGGCGTAGGGTCCGCCCTTGAGTGCCTGATCGGGCCGGAGCCAGACCGCGTCCACCATATCGGCGCCGGCCTGGGGAATGGCGATCCCGGTGGCCTTTTCCATGAGCTTTCGCGCGACCCAACCCATCCCTTTTCCCCGGCGGCCGCGGCCGCCTCTTCGGCCCGGTCCGCCACCACCGGTGAAAACAAACCCCCGGCTGCGAAATCCCGGTCCGCGGGATTCAAAGGTACGAAAATTCTGACCGTAAAATTCTCGGAACACTTCGTCGACCCCCCGCATGCCACAGGAACGGGCCATCTCCTCGAAGACACTGTGAATATCCGTCCCCTGGAAAATGTCCTGATCGCTATAGGCCTGCCGGAACTGTCCATGGGCCGACGGCCCGTATTGCTTCCGCATGGCGTCGTATTCGCTACGCTTTTGCGGATTGGACAAGACCGCATAGGCTTCGTTGACGCGTTTCATCTGTTCCGTGGCCTGAGGATTGTCCTGGTTTCGGTCCGGGTGGTACTTGAGGGCGAGATTCCGGTAGGCCTCGCGGACGGCCTTGGCGTCGGTGCTGGGCTCGACGTCCAGAACCTCGTAGTAGTCTTCCTGGGTCACGGTGTGAGATTTTCCTTCCTGGGTCAGGCCGATCCATGGCGGCGTGTCAACCGCCCCGATGTCGGCTGCCAATGGCTGTATATCGTAAAGAATCCTGGCCCAAAGGACGTGGATTCCAAATTCAAATTGAAAGATAAGATCAAAATTATCAAACTCAAGCCGGAGACAACCCGGCGGCCTTGACCGGCTCCGGCCATCCGGGGTAGGGTCCGGCCATGGAAAACCTGACCAATTACCTGGCCCTGAGAGATCGGGTGGACGCGCGCTGCCGGGCCATCCAAGCGATCCATGCCGCCAGCATTGTCTGCCGGAAGGGGTGCGACGCCTGCTGCCGCCATCTCAACCTCTTTCCGGTGGAGGCCGCGGCCCTTGCGCTGGCCATGGCCCGCCTGCCCGAGGCGCGGGCATCGGCCATTCGCCTGCGGATCGAAAAATTCGGCGACGACCCGGGCTGTCCGCTTTTAATCGACGGCGGCTGTGCCCTCTACAAAGCCCGGCCGCTCATCTGCCGCACCCACGGCCTGCCCATACTGATGGACCGCGATGGCCGTCTCGAAGTCGACGTCTGCCCCAAAAACTTCAAAGACACCACCATCGACAAAGACGCCCTTATCGATCTGGAAGCACTCAACACAGTCCTTGTTGCCGTCAACACGCTCTTTGTCCAGACCGTCTGGCCCCATGCTGCGTTGGACTGGCGGCCGTCCATTGCCGAGGCCTTGGCGCAAAAGGGAGTAGAACCCACGCCCTGAGAATATGGCCTCTGATTGATCATGGAAGGGGCTGGGTTAGCGACCCCATATCAGCGCGGAGTGACTAAAGTTGAGTAGTCGCTAAGCTCCACCGGTTTTTTATAATGGGCAGAATACCTTCACTTTAGCTCACTCCAAACTTCTTGTCCGCCTCTGGCGGATTAGTTCACTTTAGGCACTTGCTACATAGGTGTCTCGGCATCGCCAACTGACCCTGACCACGCCCACAGGACGTAGATTCCTACGACATATTGCAAGAAAGCGACCACCCATGACCCACGATGCCATCATTGACGATCTGATCAAGGCTGTTTCGCCGCTAACGTTCGCCGAGCCGGTGACCCATATCTACAACCCCCTGACCTACGCCCGAGGGCCCCATGACCGTTACCTTGAACGCTACGGTCAGGCCCCGCGGGAAGTCATCCTTCTGGGCATGAACCCCGGCCCCTGGGGCATGGCCCAGACCGGCGTCCCTTTTGGCGAGGTTTCGGTTGTTTCCGGCTGGCTCGGCATCAAGGCGCCGGTGAACCGCCCTTTAAAAATGCATCCCAAACGCCCTGTGGAGGGGTTTGACTGCCAACGCAGCGAGGTGAGCGGCCGACGGTTGTGGGGATGGGCACAAGAGGCGTTTGACACGCCACAGCGGTTTTTCGCCCGGTTTTTCGTTGCCAATTATTGTCCTCTGGTCTTCATGGAGGCCAGCGGCCGCAACCGCACCCCCGACTCCCTGCCCGCGGCGGAACGGGTTCCACTTTTTGCAGCCTGTGACCAGGCCCTGCGCCGGACCGTGGCCCTGCTTCAGGCAAAGCGGGTGGTCGGCATCGGTCTGTTCGCCGCAAAAAGGGCCGCCGTCGCACTGGCGGGCACCGATGTTGCCATCGGACGGATCACCCATCCCAGCCCGGCCAACCCCAAGGCCAATCGCGGCTGGCAACCGCTGATCAAAGCGGAACTTGCCGCCATGGGCATCCTGTCATAAATGTGAATTTTTGTCCAAGGTCACGGTATCCGCGTAGCCGCTGGCCTTGAGGGCTTTGGCAAACTTTTGAAAATTGATGGAGCCCCTGCCCAGAGGCAGGTGGTCGTCACTCTTTCCGAGATTGTCGCTCATATGGACATGACCGATCCGGCTACCGAATGTTTTGACAAAGGAGATCAGGCGCCGGTTGCCGCCGCTCCCGATATTGGCATGGCACCGTATTTCATAACCTGGGCTCCGTGGGTTCCTTGGAGCGGCCGTATCTTGCCTCATGGGCCGATCCATAATAAAACAGGAAACCGTTCAAGTATTGGACGGGGCTGCCGATAGATCAACCAGGACGCACCTTCGGGTGCCAAGCTGACCCACAACCCGGTATGACAGGTAACGACACCCATGTACGAAAGAGCCACACGGTACGATATCCCGGAAACTGTCGACGAAGTGGTGGATCTGCTCATTTCCGATCTGCTGATCTATCATCGTGAGACCCTGGTACACATAACCGAAAACCAGTTCGATCGGCTCTACCAGACCGTTGCCCCTTACATTCTCGATGAGTTCCGCCTCTGGACAGGCAACGAGGCCCTGCTTCATTCTTGCCTGACGGAAACCGATCCGGAGGACCCGGAAACCGACCCGGCCGTGATTATCCTTCGCAAGGTCAAGTCGCAACTCAGAGAACACCACGGCATTTTGATCATCGCCTGATCCATCCCTGCAACGGTCAGGAAACAGCCAGATGGTGCTGCAAAAAAGCCACCTGACCGGCAAAGCCATGCCCCATGACCACACAGGGAACCCCGCGGTCTCCGTCCAGAGCATTGGATTGCGGTTCGAAACAAAGGGCTCGGCAGAAGGTTCCACCGCTGTAAAAAGAAACGGATTGCGGTTCGGCGGGGTTCATTATTCTCTTTCGGGTATTTTAAGTTTCGCCAGAACGGCCAGGCGCGGGTCCAACGGCGCCCCGGCACAGGTGCATTTATCCCGGTTCAAGTCGGCACCGCAGTTTGGGCACAGCCCCTTGCAGTCCTCGCGGCAAAGGGGCCGCATGGGCAGGGCCATAACCACGGCCTCCTGAATGACCTCCAGTAGATCGATGCGACCATTGCGAACCAATGCCAATCCCATGTCTTCGACCGTCAGATCGACAACGGCATCCTTGGCCGGGTCAAACCGATCCACCTCGGACAAGCCGACCGTATAGGTCAGGGCAAACGCTTCGGCCAGGGGTTGACGAAAGGGGGCCAGGCAACGACAACAGGAGATCTCCGACTCGATTTCCACCCGACCCTGAACGAGAAACAGGCCTTTTTCGGGGGCAATACGAAGCGAGGCAATAACCGGCCCGGAAAAGCAGATATTGCCGTCTTTGGTCAGTTCGCCTATCACCGGAAACCGTTGGACAGGCTCCCGGAACTCAAGGTCCAACCCCTGTGGGGGAATGTCATGCACCTCGACAAACAGGTTTGCCACATCATCTCCCATATCCCCCGATCCATGCATCACACCTTGCGGCCTTGGGCGGCCACGATGAATGCTGTCGGGAGGATGCAACAAAATCGTTGAGGGCCGGGCATAAACATCGGGAAGAGAGGGTCGAAACAGCCGCTGAAGGGGTCACTGGACGAGGCTTCTCCGCAGAAAATCGATGGCGGCCCTTCGCACACTATCGATATCTTCGTATTTCAGGCTTCGGCGACGCACCAGGCCGCTGATCATGGCCATAATCAGTACCGCTGTTTCAGGCACCGGAACCGGTGCAAATTCCCCGGAGCCAATACCCGCGGTCAGGTTGTCACAGAGGTATCCGTTCAAAACGTTTCGCTGGCGTTCGATATTGTTGGCGCAAATATGGTCCAAATCGTTGAGTTTCGCCGGGCAGGTGCTGGTGATCAGGAAGGTCTCGTCGGGTCGCTCGGCAATGACATCAAAATGCAGGTTGATCAGGTTCTCGATTCTTTCGAATTGCGTGGCCGTATCGCTCGGAAGCCCGTCAACCAGGGAAAAATAATCGACGAAAGCCTTTTCAAGAATGCAGGTAAACAGATCTTCTTTGCCCTTGAAGTGATAATATATAAGAGGCTCGGTCACCTGTGCCTCGTGGGAAATCTGCAAAGTCGTGGTCCCGTCGAATCCCTGAGAGGCAAACAGATGGATGGCAGCACGGATGATGTTTTGCTTCTTTCGCATCAAGTCCTCCATACCTGGACATGGAAGGGCGCAGGGCCATTCCCGGTTACCGTTTTTTTGATCTGTCAGCCTGACTCGGCGACAGGGGCTTCACGGAACTCGCAACTTCAGGAACCCGAGGAAAAATGTTTGAAGTAGTTCAATAGAAGAAAATAAACCCCATTACGAGGGTTTTGTCAAGCACCCATGCTTCAGACACTGACCGCCCGCCATACGTCCACAGCATTGGTTTATATACGCTTCACCGGTTTACCTTGACAAGATGGCACCATTTCCGCTAATTGTAGCGAGTTGTCTAAAGTTATGAATTCATTAAGAGAGTTCATTGTGCCACAGTTCGGTTCGACGAATCCAAGACACCCGTCGAAAAGACGGCGGCGATGGCAAAGGACAGCCCAATGCCAAATTCCGAGACCCAAAAAAAAGACGACAATGTGGGCCAGCGATCGAGCGATGATCGCAGAGCCTTTGATGACAACCTCCTGGACGGCACCGACAGAAGGGCCGAGCCGGAAAGACGGAAGGAAGATTTGGGACCTCAGCATCGGGGGGGGTAAAGGGGACGCTTAGCCGGGTGTTGAAGAATGTTATGAGCGAAGGCAAGGCAAAATCCGACGAAAAAGCGCAATTTATTCCCTATAAATGAGCATTTTGAGGAGGATTTTAACGCCGTATTGCCAAGCGGAATCGTTTTTCAACAGCCTGATAGATCTCGAACCGTCAAACGGCCGAGAGGCCATGTGAAACGAAGCACCGAAAGGAACGGACATGACCCTGTACGACATCTTGAGCAAGATGCCCATCTTCGCTCGTTTCTCTGACGAGGAAAAAAGGGCGATCAGTGAAATCGAACACTCCATCCACAAGTACCGACGCGGCGATCAAATTATCGAAGAAGGAGAGCACTCCACATCGCTATACCTTCTTGTCAAAGGGGCGGTACTGATCACAAAGAAGATCGATGAAGCCACCATTCGCCTGGCCAGACTCGGTCCCGGCGAAATCTTTGGAGAGATGTCCTTTTTTACCGATCAGCCGAGAAGAACATCGGTCATGGCCAACGACAAGGTGCTGGTCATGAAAATGGATGAAGACTTCTTCGACTCCCTGGAGCCACGCGTCAAAGACAAAATCAAGGATTACATTATCTCGCTTCTGATCGAGCGACTGGACAAAATGAACGATTCCATCATGCAGATCTCCAGAACCATGCCTTTTTGAAGCCAAGAGAATTTGCAATTGTTCACGGGGTTGAAATGCTCAAGAAGTTCCGAAACCTCGCACGGTAAGCGCTTACAGGGTACCGTAGATGCGAGGCGCCGGGCATGCAGACGTACTGTTTCGTACTTCAAATGCCCGGCAACAAAGTCACGCCTCGGCGTGATGCCCCGTGAACGCTTACAAGGATTTAATCATGGGGGACGTCCATGTCGACATCAAAAAAAACCGTATCCACATCCTCCTTACGGATAGAACGCGAGCGGAGCTTGCCGAGACCGTTCGACAGATTGAAGAGGCATCCCTGGCCTTGAAGCCCAACTTTACCTGTCTGACCGACTTTCGACATACCGGCACGCTGCTCATGGAAAACAGGGATCTGCTGGAAAAAGGACAGCGGGCACTGGCCGAGGTGGGGATCGGAAAGGCGTTGCGACTGATCACCGAAGATCAACGCCTCAGCCTTCATTTCCAACAGCTGGACGTGGTCGGCATCGGATACAAGATCGGCTATGCCACCAGTACAAAAGGGGCCGAGCGGATCCTTAGCGCCTTCAAACGGGAAATGGACCAGATCGTAAAGCGGCGGCGACGTGGCGGTAGCATGTTCAAGACCCTCGACCCGCAGAATCAGTCGTCTGAAGCGTTGTTTCCCGATTTCAACGAGGCCCTTAAAAAGATCAAACATCTTCGCCGTCAGGGAAATTCCAAAGCGATTGTCGTTGACGTCAATTGTGACATTACAAACGGCCCTTTGGAATAGACGGCCGGATTCAAATGGATGTGTCCATGAAAATCGGATGAAAAAGAATACGCGATCTGCTGGCCCGGCTCAAAAGCCAGCCGCCGGAAGATTCCGCCCGCTCAGTTGAATAAAGTCCATACACAGCGTAAAGGCCGGTCCCCGGCTTTATTCGCCGCTTTTCATCGGACAAACAAAGGGCTCAACAAACAGCCTGCCGACAAATTTCTTGACAAACCATAAGCGCTTTGAAAGAAACTGATCGGGGTCCCGCTGCCCATCAACCATCCCCCGGCAACTTACCTGCACTGTTCTTAACGGGATTTCCCGCCCCTATCGTTTGCAGACGTGCCGCCCGAATCGTCGGAGACGACAAAATGGATAAATTTAATCGCCTCATCTATACGTGGTTGGGGATCTTCTTTTTTGTAATGCTCCCGATGTTCCTCTATGCTTCTAATCACGTCAGAAACAGATTTCCAGGCAACGAGTTTATTGTCAGTGCCTTTAGCGGAAAGGCTTTTGTTGCCTATGATATCCGTTATGAACTAAAAGATAACAAATCAAAGCCGCTGAAATACCATAAAAAATCTGACCTTGTCCCTCTGGCGGTCGGAATGCAGATTAGCAGTGGTGGGAAAATTTTCACAGGCGCGAATACGATCGTCGATCTTTTAAGAGAAGATAGGTTTTCCATTAGAATAGTAGAGAATTCAAACGTTAAGATTTCAAGAAATGACGTTGTGAATGATTGTTACGGGGTGGCCTTGGAAAAGGGGAAAATTCTTTGCAATGCGACTCAGTCCGTGAACCGAAGGGCGTCAAACAAAAGTGAATTTCTAAGCATCCGTACCCCTGGCGTTACTTCATGTGTCAAGGGGACCGTTTTTTCAGTTGGCTTCGCCCCCGAGAGTGTGCTCACAGAGGTTGCGGTTATGGAGGGTCTGGTCAGTACGGGTTCCAGTAATTCAGGTGGTTTCAACTTCAATGTATCGGGAGGCAAGAAAGCTATCTTTAAAGGGACGAATCCTATTCCAACAATGTGTTGCCTGGGATCGGAAGATCAATGCCGCCTCCAAGCAGCACGGAAGCTGAAAGTCGAGTCCTCCGCACAAGACAAGTGGGACCAAACGATGGATCTCGTGATTGAATCTCCCCTATATAAAAAAGCGCTCAGCCTCATAACTGATTATGAAATGAAAATTTTCAAAAGAGCAATAATCTATAAAGCAAGATTGATATGGGACGGGGCCGTCCCGGATACGCTAAGAGATGTTGAACTGGAAGACGGCGACTATGAGGACCCTTGGAATACAGAATATTTTTACGAGAAACTGGACAGGGAACGGGCCGTGTTGATTTCAGCCGGAAACGACAAGATACTTCACACCGCTGACGATCTCTTTATGGCCATTCAGTTGTAACGGGGGGCAAGTGGCAGGAAAATGGTAGCATAGCAAGAATTCAAATTCTCACTCATCTTTTTACAGGGCAGGGAGGAGCAGAAGGATGCCGAATTTTGAAAAAAGTTCCTATCCAAAAACCTTAACACTAAAGCCTGTACATGGTGGTAAAATTGCTGTGGACGAAATGCCGTGGCTACCGTATGGAACGCCGAGGGTAGGGGCAACAGTTGCCACAAAACTGAAACAGCCGGAAAGTGTGTGGCGATCGCTGCCGTGAAGGTGTACCGACGCGTCCACAGTCATGACGTCACAGATAGACACGATAGTATATATATACTAATATTACTGCATGTTATGATTCATAATGGCACACGGGCACATATTCAGAACCACATTGGAAAATTGGCTCTATATTCAGAACTCTTGATTTCCTAATAGTGCATTTAACGAGCAAATATTTCAGTATACGCTGTTATTTCATTTGGTTGA
>JAEINQ010000044.1 GCA_016342285.1 Desulfobacterales bacterium | reverse complement strand
GTTTTTCATAGCCGCGCATTTTAAACTGTTCCAAAAAGAACGCAACCCCGGCTACCCACACGAAACAGCGAGGAACCCAATTCTTTGGCAGGGCCTTCCATGGCGATTCGCCCGTGCTCCAGCACATATCCCCGATCACTGAGACTCAACGAATGACGCACGTCCTGTTCGACCAGCAGCACCGTGGTCCCCTGGTCGGCAATTTTCCGGACCGTTTCAAAAATGCTCTTGATGAGGATCGGGGCCAGCCCCAGGGAGGGTTCATCGAGCATCAGCAGTTTTGGTTTGGCCATGAGCCCCCGGCCGATGGCCACCATCTGTTGCTCTCCCCCGGACAGGGTCATGGCTATCTGGGCTGCCCTTTCTTCAAGGCGCGGCAGAAGGGAATACACCTCCTGCAGGGTGGCGGCCATATTCGCATTGGCCCTGCGGTTATACGCCCCCACCTCCAGGTTGTCGCGCACCGTCATCAGGGTGAACAGCCGCCTTCCTTCGGGCACGTGGACAATACCCCGCTCGACAATCTCTTCCGGGGGCGCTTTCTCGATGGCGGCGCCTTCAAAAAGAATCTCCCCTCTGGCCGCCTGCATCAGGCCGGAGAGCGTTCTGAGCAGCGTCGATTTACCGGCCCCGTTACCGCCGATAATGCTGACCACATCGCCTTCTTTCACGGTGAGGGAAAGGTCGAAAATGACCTGTACATCGCCATAGAAGACATCGATGTTTTTCACTTCAAGAAACGACATACTCATCCCCCAGGTAAGCCTTTATCACGTTCTCGTCCGAGGCAACGGCATCCGGAGTTCCTTCGGAAATCTTTTTGCCGAAGTGAATCACGATGATCCGGTCGGACAGGGCCATGATGGCACGCATGATATGTTCGATGACAAAAATGGTGATCCCCTGATCGCGAAGACCTTTGATGATGGCGACCATTTCATCCACTTCGGCCGGCCGAAGACCCGCCATGACCTCGTCGAGTAGCAGGATCTTGGGCCGGGTGGCCAGCGCCCGCGCAATTTCCAGGCGTTTGCGGTCGGCGATGGTCAGGTTTCCCGCCCGAGTCTCTTTTTTGTCTTCGAAGTTCATCGACTTGAGCACATCCATGGCCCTGGCCTCGGCCTCGGCTCGATGATCCGTTGTGGCAAAGGCGCCGACCATCACATTGTAGAGAACGCTTTTTGAAGCAAACGGCTTGACGATCTGAAACGTCCGCGCAAGCCCCTTTTTGCATAGCGTCCAGGGTTTGCTCCGGTTGATTTTCTCGCCGTTGAAAAAGATCTCGCCGCGGGTCGGTGGAAATACACCGGCGATGCAGTTGAATGCCGTCGATTTCCCGGCGCCGTTGGGGCCGATCAGGCCGAGGATCTGCCCCTTTTCGATTCCGAGATTGAGTCCGTCCACCGCCCGGAGGCCGCCGAAGTCCTTGGTCATCTCTCTCACTTCGAGAATCTTCATTTGCTTGCCTCCATGGCCGCCCCTCCAAAAATCCGGCCGATGACCCAGCGGTACAACCGGGTCAGCGGCTCCTGGAGCCCTCTGGGCTGAAAAGTCATCACCAGGATCAACACCACACCGTAAATGACCAGATGCAGCCCGGGGAGGGTGGCGCCAAAGTAAATCCGGGAGAAATCGCTCAACGGTCGGAGCAGCAGTGCGCCCAATACCGGGCCGGCAATGGACCCGCGGCCGCCGATCAAGGCAATGAAGGCCAGTTCAAAGGAAAGATCCAGGGAAATGATGCTTTTGGGATGAATGTAAAGGGTGAATTGGGCATAAAAGGTGCCGGCCAGGGCGGTCAGAAAAGAACTCAGCGCCATGGCGATGAGCTTGGCACGCGCAACATTGACGCCCAGGGCCATGGCCGCCTCGGGCTCTTCCCCGCCGGAAATCAGGGAATAGCCGAGTTTCGATCGTGAAAACCAGTAGGTCAGCAGCAACACGGCTGAAAGCATGATCAGGATGATGTAATAATAGGGTTCCTTTCCGCTGAACATGAAATTGGCGAGCCCCGTGTTCAGCGGCGGTATCTGCAGACCGCGCGGACCGTTGATGTTGAGCGGACCGAGATAGTCGATGTTTTCAACCATCACCCGCAGGCCCTCCCCAAAGGCGATGGTGGCCAGGGCGAAATAGGCCCCTCTCATTTTAAACGTGGGCAGCCCGATGAGGATGCCCACCACCGAGGCCAGAACGCCGCCCACAATCATCCCCAGCCACGGGCTGACGCCGTATTGAAGTGAGAGTATCGTCGACGTATAGGCCCCGATTCCCACAAATGCCGCATGCCCCAGGGGAAGCACGCCGGCAAACCCGCCCACCAGGTTCCAACTCGTGGTGAGGTAGGCGTAAAAATAAAGCAGGACCAGGATGTGAAGATACGTGGCGCTGCGAATCACCAGCGGCAGGCCAAAGGCGATGGCTCCCACCAGGATGAGGGCATTGCGATTAATATTTGCCGGCTTCATTCAGTCTCCCATCCTTTTGTCGCGATTAGGTGTCCGTCCACAAGAGGTCGTCCCGCCATGGCGGGATTGGTTCCTGGCAAGGCCCGAGCGAATTTGCAGCCACAGGCATAGTCGGGGCTATTCCGAGGACTTGTCCGCCTCTGGCGGGATGCAAATGAACGGGTACACAGCCAAGGGCCGAAAGATGCCGCTTGTGGACGGACACGCCTACCAGTCATACTTAACCCCGAACAGCCCCGAAGGCTTGACAAAGAGCACCAGCAAAAAGAGTCCGTAAACGATGGCCTCAGTCCAGGTGGCCGTCATGAACTGCGGGCCGACCGATTCGATCAGACCGATGATGATGCCACCCAGGATGGCGCCGCCGATGCTTCCCAAACCGCCGAGGACAACGATGATGAACCCCTTGATGTCAAAGAGCACTCCCACGGTGGGAAAAACATTGTAGAAGGGCACCAGGGTCACCGCTGCAATGCCTGCCGTGGCCGTGCCGATACCAAAGGCCACATTGTAGACCTTGTACTGATTGATCCCCATGAGGCTCGCCGCATCGCGATCCAGGCTCGTGGCCCGAATGGCTCTGCCCATCCGCGTCTTTTGAAGGAAGAGATAAACGGCGGTGGCGGTGATCATCGCGGCGACAAACCCCCAGAGTTTCGGCACTGAAACCATCACCTCTCCAAACTCCAGCATTTTGCCCCGCAGGGGGTTGGTCTGAATCGTTCGATAGCCGGGACCGAACACGAGCAGGGTCAGATTGTCGAGAATGTACCAGACACCGGTGGTAACAATGATGACGGTGATCGGCTCACGAACGTCTTTCTCGGCTTTAAAGATCGGTTTGATGACGATGTCCTGAAGGGCGTAACCAAAGAGATACATGGCCGGCACCACCAGTACCAGGGTCAGGTACGGATGAAGTCCGGTCAGCAAAACCGCCCAGTAGGTCATGTACATGCCGACCATCAACAAAGACCCATGGGCAAAGTTGATGACCTTGAGCACACCGAAAATAATGGTGAGGCCCAGTGCGGTCAAGCCGTAGATGGAACCCATGAGGATGCCGTTGATCGTGTCTTCGAGAATATAGATCATTCTTGTCTCCTGCCCGGCGCATGCCGTGAAACACGGGAAGCGCTGTTTTCACGGCGCCCCCCGCCCTCAGGAACAATGGGTGTCCGTTATTTATTCGGCATGGGGAATACCGGCTTATAACCGGCCCGCCTGGCATTTTTCGGCCAGACGGTAATCCGTTCGAGCCCGCTGCCCAGATCGTTGATCTGGACCATGACCAGCGAGGCATTTTTGTTCTGCCCGGTGCCGTCAAACGCAACGGCATCATAGCCGACGATCATCCCGGCCCCGCTGCGGTAATTGGTGGCGGCCAGGGCATCGCGGATCTTTGCCGGGTCGAGCGAGCCGGCCCGCTCCAGGGCATCGGCCAGCATATGGGTGGCCAGGTAGGCATCCACGGCTTCACCGGTCAGGTTCTGACCGTATGTGGCCTTGTATTTGGCGTTTGCCTCTTTGGCACCAACCTTGTTGACGTCCGTTTCCCATTCGACGATGTCAAAGACATAACGGGCGTTTTGGGCGGCGGCCTTGAGAAAGGAGGGGTCGGCATGCCCGCCGCCACTGGCGATGATCGCCTTGAGCTTGACCTTGTATTCGGCCAGGGTGTTGGTCAGCAAAATGGCGTCGGCGGCGTTGGAGACCAGCAGGAGCACGTCGGGCCGGGCGCGGCGGATTTTTTGTACCACGGGGCTCAGGTCGGTGGCGGTGGAAGGATAGGGTTCATCCAGAACAACCGTGTAGCCGCCCTTTTCAGCCAGCTTTTTCCACTGTTCGGCAAAGCCTTTACCCCAATCACCGTTTTCGTAGACAAAGGCCAGGCGCTTAACCGGAGCGTTGAATTCTTTTTCCATGTCTTTGAGAAACGCGAACTGATCGCGGGTCCACCAGCTGTCCTTGGCGGCGATACGAAAGACCGTCTTAAACCCCTGCTCGGTGATTTTGTCGGACACGGAAACCGGTACGATGAAAGGGATGCCGTAGCGTTCGGCAACGGCTGTGGTGGGGTAGGTCACCGCCGAGTTCCAGCAGCCGGTGAGCACGTGCACCTTTTCGGTGTTAATGAGCCTCTCGGCCTCTCCCACGCCCTTTTCCGGCTTGGACTCCGAGTCGGCATAGAACATCTTCAACTTGGCACCGCCTAACGCCTTGATGCCGCCGGCGGCATTGATCTCGGCCACGGCCATTTCGCGGGCGTTTTTTCCCTGCTGGCCAACCGAAGCCGACGGGCCTGAAAGTGGGATGATGTTGCCGATCCGGACGACATTATCGGCAGCCTGGACCTGCGGGGCCATAAAAAAAGCCAACGCACCTGCCATAAGAAGGGAAACAAACCGAGTGCTTTGCTTTTTAGCGGTCTTCATTGGTGCCTCCTTTTCTCTCTCTCTTGTTTTCAGTGAATGCCTCTTCGATCATGACCGTTTTATTCTCGTCCAGGGCAGGCCCATCACAGAGCCGTTGGATCACATGGCGAAATCCGTCGACACCGCGCCCGTAATGGTAAAGGGTCATGGGCAGCACCCGTGACTGCTGCAAAACCCGATCCTTGATACTGTCGCCGCAATCAGGGGCCAGTTTTGCCACCACCAGCCACCGGCGGGTCTGTTTTTCCCGGCACAGCCTTTTTTCAAGAATGTCCCCAGGCCTCCAGGGCAAGGCGTCAAAGGCCTGTTGCATCTCTTGCTCGGTGACGTTTGCGGCACCGCTTTCAAGAATAATATAGCTGCAGCACGGATCCAGGTCTCGCCGGATCTCTGAAAACGATTTTGATACCGCTGATCGGGGCGTGTCCATGGGGGCGCATCATTTTTTCAGGCCGGCCAGGCCTTCTTCCATGATGCCGAGCCCCTTTTCAAGCTGGTCATCGGTGATTACCAGGGGCATCAACACCCGGATCACGTTACCGTAACCGCCGCAGGCCAACAGGATCAGGCCGCGATCAAAGCAGTATTTGACCAGGGCTTTGGTCTCGTCTGCGGCCGGCGCTTTGGTCTCGCGATTTTTCACCAGTTCCAGGGCCAGCATGGGGCCGATGCCCCGAACATCGCCGACAATCTCATATTTCTCCTTGAACCCGTCGAACCGGCTGCGGAGCTTTTCACCCAGTGCCCGGGCTTTTTTTAGCAGGTCTTCGGTCTCGAAGATCTCGAATACGGCCAGGGCCGCGGCGCAGGCCACGGGGTTGCCGCCGTAGGTCCCGCCAATGCCACCGGGGTGGACCGCGTCCATGATCTCCTTTTTCCCCACTACCGCCGATAGCGGCATGCCGGCGGCCAGGCTCTTGGCTACGGTGGTCAGGTCGGCTTCGACCCCCCAGTGCTCCATGGCGAACATCGTGCCGGTACGGCCCATGCCGGTCTGGATCTCATCGGCGATAAAGAGAATGCCGTTTTCTTCGCAGATCGCCTTGAGCCGGGGAAAGTATTCGGGAGGCGGGGTAACAAAGCCGCCTTCTCCCAGGATCGGTTCGGCGATGACGGCCGCGGTCTCTTCCGGCGCCACATGGGACACGAAAAAATCCTTCAGGTAATCGGCACAGGCGACACCGCAGTCCGGGTATTTCAGGCCGAAGTGGCACCGGTAGCAATAGGCGTAAGGCATGCGGTGAATTTCCGGCGCCAGGGGGCCGAATCCGAATTTATACGGTTTGACCTTGCTGGTAAGGGACATGCCCAGGTAGGTGCGGCCATGAAAGGCGCCCTCAAAGGCAATAATCGCCTGGCGGCCGGTGGCGTATCGTGCTATTTTTACAGCGTTTTCAACGGCCTCCACGCCGCTGTTGACCAGCAGCGTCGCCTTGGCAACGTTTCCGGGTACCGCGGCCGCAAGCTTTTCCGCCACCCTGACCGCCGGTTCGTAGGGCAGCACCATAAAACAGGTATGGGTGAATTTCTCCGCCTGGTTTTTGATGGCGGCGACCACCTTCGGATGAGAATGCCCGACGTTCATCACAGCGATACCACCGGCGAAATCGACATATTCGCGTCCTTCCACATCCCAGACAAGGGCGCCCTCGGCCCTTTCCACGTAGCACCGGGTTCCGCTGGCGTTGCCTTTGGCCATCACGGTTTCCCGCAGTGTACCCAAAAAATCCGTGGTTGAAGACGCTTTCATCGAATAACCCCCTTTTTTATCGGTTTTACGATTCGCTGGTTCATTGAATTCAATAGCCAGGAACCAGTGCAACTTGCAGACCAGTTTTTGAAAAATTTGAAATATCCACAAATACGGATAGATACCGGAAACGCGGGCCTCAGGGCGCCCAAGGCCGATGCAAAAATGGTTCAGGATTGAGCCCAACCAACCGTAATTATGGAGAATGGTGTCAAGCCATACATGAGTTGACAATGAATCGATCTGTAAAAACAGGAATTACGGGATATTATGGTCTTTGCCCGAACCATTTGTGGTTCAGGATGAGGGGCGGAGGCCGTGCTTTCGAAGCTTGCGGACCACGGAGGATTGACTGATTTTCAATTCCGATGCCACGTCCCGGGTCGTTCGGCCCGGTCTCAGGGCATTTTGCAGCATATCGCGCTCAAGGGCGTCGATTTCATCGGTTAGCGAGCGGACCGAGCCGGCCCGGTGATTGGAAAGGGGTGTTGCGGCGCTGCTGACCCGAAGACTCCTGGAGATGAAGTCGTCCAGGCACCGCTGCTCGCCCATGACCACGGCTTTCTTGACCAGGTTTTTCAGCTCCCGGACGTTGCCCGGAAAGTCATAGGCACAAAGCATCTCGAGCCCCTCGGGAAGAAGGTGTTTTTTCAGACCGTAGGCCTGGTTGTACTTGCCCAGGTAATGGTTGACCAGCTCGAATATGTCCTCCGGTCGTTGCCGAAGGGGGGGAATCCGCAGGGTAAACGTATTGAGCCGGTAATACAGGTCCTGACGAAAAGACCGTCTTCGAACCTCGGCTTCCAGATCCTTGTTGGTGGCCGCAATAATGGTGCAGTCAATCTTTTTGCTGGTGATGCCGCCCAGGCGCATGATCTCCTGATCGTCTAGGTACTTTAAAAGCTTGGCCTGCAGGGACAGGGGCATGTCCCCGATTTCATCCAGGAACAGGGTCCCCTTGTGGGCCAGCTCGAAGAGCCCGATCTTGCCCTTTTCCCGGGCCCCGGTGAAGGCGCCCCGCTCATAACCGAACAACTCGGCCTCAAGAAGGGATTCGGGAAGGGCGGCACAATTGATCTGGATGAACGGCATCTTGCTGCGTCGGCTGCTCTTGTGGATAAACTTGGATAGCAACCCCTTGCCGGTCCCGGATTCCCCGAGAATTAAAATGTTGGACGCACCGATGTTGCCCAGTTTCAACGCGGCCCGAAGGATCTGGCGCATCGTCTCGCCTTCGGCGACAATCTCCTGGTTTTTCAGCTCCAGCATGCTCAGTTCGGCCAGTTCGTCTCGTATCTTTTCCGTCTCCATGTGGCTTTGATCGAGTTGCTCACGGATGGCGTTGAGCTGGGTCATGTCCCGTTCGTTGACCACCACCAGGGAGATATTCCCCTTCTCGTCAAATACCGGCGTGCCGGTGGAGAGCAGATGCCGTCCGGTTTTTTGGATGTACTGCATCACGCTGACCTGGCGACGGGTCTCGAGCACCTCGACGGTCACCGACCGATCGAACAACCCCTTTTGCAGCAAAACGCCGATATTTTCTCCGATGACATCCTTTGCTTCGATACCGTTGAGGCGTTCCGAGGCCTCGTTGACGTTGATGACCACCCCGGCCGCGTCGCAGACCCAAATGCCGTCCGAAGAGGCCGTAAAGATGGTCTCCAGTTGACAATTGAGATGGCGGTATGATTCCAGCTGGCGCGCCGCCTGCTCGAACTGTCCCATCTCCTGGAAATTGCAGACCGCTCCGCAAATCCGGTCCGCAACAACAATGGCGGTGATGTTGACCACCAGATCCACTTGCTTGCCAATGATATGTCGGCCCAGTTGGGGTGCACCGGAGGTCAGACAGGCCATGACCAGGGGACCGGTCAGGGGAAGAAGATCCACAATAAACATTCCCCGGCTCTTTGCGGCATCAAAACCGAGAATTTCTTCCGCCTGGGGGTTCATGAAGGCAATCCGCCCGTGGGCATCGGTGGCCACCGCGCCGTTGCTGGTCGCCTCAAAGATCTGCTGATAGGTCAATCGCTGTTCCATGGGATCCCCCATTGCAGAGCCAGAATCTTCCGGTTGTCAAAAATGATGGCCAAGCAAACAGTCTGCATTTACCACAAAGCCTCAAAGAAGATCCAAAACAAAAAGGCTCACCCCGTTGCCGGGATGAGCCCTTGTGTCTCTTCGGATACTTAAAAAAGCGCCTAACGCACGCCGGCAGCCTCTTCCTTGACCCCGACAACCATCTTGTAGAAGAGGGTCAGAACGATAAATCCGATGGCCCAGACGCCTAAGGTGATCATGATCTCAGGGACGGTCGGCATGTATTCGTTGACGTGATGCATGGGATTGGGCACGAAACCGCCGGAGATCATCCCCATCCCCTTGTCGATCCAGGTGCCGATGAAAACCATGACGCAGGCGATGGCCAGGGTGCCCTCATTTTTGCGCACCGCCGGAATCAGCAGCATGAGGATGGCCGCCGCCATCAGCGCCATGGACGACCACATCCATGGAACCAGCTGGCTGTGGCCGTGGAGGCCGACAAAGAGGTACTTGATGTGATCCATGTGGCCGGGAATATTGCTGTAAAAAGCCACGAAGACTTCACAGAGGAAGAAAAAGACGTTGATGATCAGGGCATAGGTGACGATTTTTGCCAGAGACTGGATCTGTTCGGCGCCCGGATCGAATTTGCTGACCCGGCGCACGATGAGACAGAGCAGCACCAGCAGGGCCGGACCGGCGGCAAAGGCCGAGGCCAGAAAACGCGGGGCCAAAATGGCCGTGAGCCAGAAATGGCGCCCGGGAAGACCGCAGTACAGGTAGGCCGTCACGGTGTGAATGCTCACGGCCCAGGGAATGGACAGATAGATCAGGGGCTTGAGCCATTTCTGGTAGTGGGTGCCGTTTCTTTCTGACTCCAGCACATTCCAGCCCACGATCAGGTTCAGGAATAGATAGCCGTTTAAGACGATCATATCCCAAAAAAGCATGGAGTTGGGGGTGGGATGCAAAATGACGTTGAACACCCGCTTGGGCTGGCCCAGATCGACGAAGATAAAGAGGATACACATGGTCAGGGCGGCAATGGCGAGAAACTCGCCCAGAACGGTAATCCGCCCGAACGCCTTGTAGTCATGCAGGTAGTAGGGAAGCACCACCATCACGCCGCCGGCGGCCACACCGACCAGAAAGGTGAACTGGGCGATATAAAAACCCCAGGTCACGTCCCGGCTCATACCGGTGATGCCCAGACCGAAGAAGAATTGCTTAAGGTAGAAGAGGATACCGATGCCGGCAATACCCGCCAGAACGGCCAACAGGGTCCAGTATTTCTTGTTTCCTTTGATCACTAAATCAAGCATGGTCACCTCACACGATGTAGTAAACAGACGGCTCGGTCCCCAGACTCTGCTTACGGCGAATGGTGTAGTTGTGTTTCAACAGGTCCCTGACTTCCGATTCCGGATCGTCCAGGTCCCCGAAGGCGATGGCGCCGTTGGAAGCTTCCACACAGGCCGGCATCTTGCCTACGGCCAGGCGTTCAGCACAAAAATTGCATTTTTCCACAACCCCCTTCATCCGGGTCGGAAACGCCGGGTTGGTCTCCTTGATGAACGGTCGTGGGTCGCGAAAATTGAAGCTTCTGGCGCCGAAAGGGCAGGCGGCCATACAGAACCGGCAACCGATGCAGCGATGAAAGTCCATGAGCACAATGCCGTCGGACTCGCGCTTAAAGGTCGCCTTGGTCGGGCAGGCCCGCACACAAGGCGGGTTTTCACAATGGTTACACAGCACCAGCATGGGCAGTTGTTCCAGGCGCTCGTTGAGATGCGGGGTCATTTTGTCGGTGAAGGCGTGTTTGTATTCCTCTTCCCAGATCCACTTGACCTCATGGCGCTTGTTCTCCAGCTTGGGCACATTGTGGACGTGGTTGCAGGCCTCGATGATGGGTTCGAGATCGGCGGCGGATTCGAATTTGCGCGTATCAATGACCATGCCCCAGTGGGTGGCGGTCATGGCATTGTCGCCCTTTTTGACTGCCACCTGGGGGCCGGCATGGCCTGAGACGGCATAGGCGTCCAGGACCGGCTTGGCGGTCAGCCCCAGTGCGGAAAGTCCGGCAATTTTCATAAAGTTTCTTCTGCTGCTCTCCATCACTTTTCCCCCTTCGGATTATCGATGTGGCAATCCCAGCAATAGGGCCGCGCTGACGCATAATCGTGGCAGCGGTCACAGAACTGCGCCTTGTTGTCGTGGCAATCCAGGCAGGTGTTGGAAAGGCTCATGTTAAAGGCCTTGCCGTGCTCGTTAATATAGGTCCGCTTGGCGTCGCGGACCACGGTTTCGCGCCAGTCGTTTAGAAGCTGCATGTGTTCGGCCCGCATGTATTCCGTGGACCGGACGCACTGCTTGGCCGCCTTGGCCTTGGCGGAAAGCTCCGGCTTGGGCACGGGGGCGGCCTTGCCCAAGTTAAACCAGAACGGGAGCGTTAAGATGGCGAAAAAGATGACAAGCCCCGTGATGATCTTCCCTTTATCATTCATCAGAATCGTCCTCCATTCCTGGCAGGTCTTCGCCGCGCAGGTCCGTGGTTCGCTCGTTCTCCCCGGTCAGGATCAGGGCATTGGCGACCAACTCGTGAAGCCCGGTGACATCGACTTCCGGGACCCAGTAGTTCATCAGGTCCGGAAAGACCGCCCGGTCGATGGCGCAAACACAGGCCAGCATGTTCACCCCATGGGTTTCATGCACATACTTGACGGCATTGGCCCGTGGCAGACCGCCGGCCATTCGCAGTTCCATGTCTTCACCGGCGTTGAGGCCGGCCCCGCTGCCGCAGCAAAACGTCTGTTCCCGAATGGTGTTGGCCGGCATCTCATAGAAGTTTTTGCAAACGTTTTTAATCACGTACCTCGGTTCGTCGAGCAGGCCCATACCCCGGGCCGGATTGCACGAATCGTGAAAGGTCACTTTCAGGTGATCGTTGCGGCGCGTGTCAAGATCCAGCTTGCCGTGTTTGATCAGGTCGGCGGTGAATTCCGCGATGTGTACCATCTTGGTCGATTTGGCGTTCTCGAATTTAGTTCCGGTAATGGGGTTGACCGGTTCTTCGAGAAAATCGGCAGGCCCGTTCATGGTGTCCATGTACTGGTTGATCACCCGCCACATATGGCCGCACTCGCCGCCGAGGATCCACTTGACCCCCAGACGCTTGGCCTCCATGTACATCTTGGCGTTGAGCCGCTTCATGGTCTCGTGGGAAGTGAAAAACCCGAAGTTGCCGCCTTCGGAAGCGTAGGTGGACCAGGTAACGTCCAGACCGTATTTTTCCTTGAGAAAATGGAATAGGATCAGGTACCCCATGCAGGTATAGGTGCCGGGGTCAGCGAAAACATCGCCCGAGGGGGTGATGAACAGGATGTCGGACCCCTTCTTGTTGAAGTTGGGCTCGACCCGAACGCCGGTGACCTCTTCGATGTCGTCCACGAAAAAATCGAGCATGTCTTTAAAGGCATGGGGCTGGATGCCCAGGTGGTTGCCGGTGCGGTAGCAGTTGGCCACCGGTGTGGCAATCCAGTCGATGTTCAGGCCGATGAGATTGAGCAGCTCCCGGCCCATGATGGTGATTTCGGCAGTATCGATGCCGTAGGGGCAAAAGACCGAGCAGCGTCGGCATTCGGAGCACTGGAACATGTAGTACCACCACTCCTTGAGGACATCGAGGCCCATGGGCCGGGCACCGTTGACTTTACCCAAAATCTTACCCAGGCGCGTAAAGTCGTTTCGGTAGACCGAGCGCAGCAGTTCGGCCCGCAGCACCGGCATGTTCTTGGGGTCGCCGGTGCCGATAAAGTAATGGCATTTGTCGGCGCAAGCCCCGCACCGCACACAGACGTCCATGAAAATCTTGAAGGATCTGAACTTCTCCAGGCGTTCCTTGAATCCTTCATGGATGATCTGCTGCCAGTTTTCGGGAAGCTGCCAGTCGTCGTCCATGGGATTCCAGGGACGGGCGTTGGGGAGGCTAAGATACTCGACGCTCTTGGGATTCGATGCGTAGCAATAAATTCCCTTGCGGATATTGAGCGGGGTATCCATCCACCCCGTTGCCTTGGGGGGGGTGTGGTCTATATTATTGAAAAATTCATCGGACTTGGGAAGGTTTTTCATCGCTTACTCCTTTTCCTCTGGCCCCGCGGCTTGGGTCTCATCGGATTCCTCTGCGGGCTCCGGCATCTTGTCCACCGGCAGGCCGGCCTCGATCATTTTGTCTCGGAATTCGTCCTCATATTCTTCGTAGGTATGGACCTTGACCGGGTAGTTCCACGGATTGATGTGGCGCCGCGCCCTCGAGTCCGTCGTCAGGTTCCGGGTAGGGCTCATGAAAATGCCACCCGCGTGCATGAGCTTGCTGAAGGGGAAATAGACCAGCAGGACGCTGACGAAAAACAGATGAACGAAAAACAGGCCACCGATCCCCTCGGGCACCGTCGGATGGAAGGTGACGAGCCCCATGGTCAGCTCTTTGATGCCGACGATGTCCACTTTGGTAAAGTAGCGCATCATGATGCCGGTCACCGCAATGCCGCCGATGAGAAAAAGGGGGAAGAAATCCGATGCCAGGGAAATGTACCGGACCGGGGCGCTGAAAAGCCGTCGCAGGAAGAGAAAGACAGCGGCGCCCAGCAGCACAAAACCGGACAGGTAAATCACCGGCAGGCCGAGCTGAAGGAAGGCGTCGAGGTTTTCCAGGACCTGAAGGACAAACGGAACCGGCTCGAGAAAAAAACGCATGTGCCGCACCAGTACCGTCAGGAAGGCATAGTGAAAGGCCAGCGCTCCCAGCCAGAGAAAGATCTCCAGGTTATAGGCGATGCGTCCATCTTCGCGAATCCGGGTCCGGGTGTTGCGAAACAGGGACCGGAAGGCCACAATCTCCAGGAACATCCGGACCCAGACCCCCCAGGTGGTGGTGGGATTGTCAATATGGGCCGGTTTGATCCAGGGCAGGGATTTTTGCTGCCCGCAGGTGGTGGGAATGCAAAACGGCACGGCAGACCGGGCCCAGCCCATCACCTTTACAGCAAACCCCACGATAAAGATGAGGACGGCCAAGTAAGGCAGGATTACCCCGAACAGGTACTGCAGTCCGGCCGCCTCAACCCCTGCATAGGCGATCAAAGAGAGCACCAAAACAGCGATGAGGGAATACACATACTTCACATTCATTGAACGTTACCTCACTTTGCGCCGCGGACCGGAGACCGGGCAACCGCAATCGGCGGGCCGACAAGCGCCCATGGCGCTTTTTCGGCACCGTCCCATACGGCTCCGCCAATTCCCCATGCAGCCTCCATGGATTAGTATTTAAGACGCCTTGAGATCCGGGCCATCTTCCGACGTCTCGACTATTAAACCCGCCCTTGAAAACGCGCTGTATATCTTGTTTCGTTCGGTATTGACCTTGAGCTGGTATATCTTTTCCCTGCAATGCATATAGAGGTCGAAACCGACCAGGCACAACGCGTCAATTCGCTGCTCGAGTTCCTGGAAACCGGTCAAAATTGACGGATCTTTAAGCTCTTTAATCAGGATGTCCCTGACGATTGCTTTGAGGAATAGGATAAAAGCCACTGCGCTTGAGGGAGAAAAAGCCTGAACCGCCCGTATCCGAATGATGGGGTCGAGGAAGGATGCGGCGGTCTCCCGGTCCAGGCTGTCGGCGATCAGTTCACCCAGTAAGGCATCAAGCCCCTTTGCGGTGGTCTGTCCGACCGGGTTGCTGAACGGGTCTTTTTGGCTCTTGAGAAACCTTGCGGTGTCCGCGGGATAGGTGGCGGAAACGTGTTCGAACCATCGCTTGGAAATCGATTTTCGATTTTGTTCCAGTAATTTTTTCAGTTCAACACTCAATATTGCCCCGCCATCCTGATTTCTGCCCACCGGAACTGGACTGGCCCGCCGACAGCCGCGAGCAACACACCCGCTAAAGCGGGCTATCGCATCCAGATTCAAACAAGAACCGATAATAAATCCGTAGCGTTCAGATTTAAGCAAAAGCCTATAATAAAAATGGAAAATCCTGTCAAGAACAAACGATTGTGGCGGAACCGTTGCAGCGCCAGACCACCTGTTATGGCAGAGATCGGTGCCATCGAGACAAGACTTTACAGGCCCCTTGCAGCCGGACACTTCCGACACATCGCTAAAAGCACCTCCCCCCGGACCTTTCCCTGGGCTTTTCCCCGGGCAAGGGCAACAAAAGGTTGTCAAGACGCCGGGTTGAAGGGTATATTTATAAAAGATAAACGCCACGCCCGGATAACGAGGACCCCTAATTTCAAATGATCGGGTCAAGGCGGAAAGGCCGCCATCCGACGCTTTCTTTGTCCTGATAAAAGCATCTCGAACCGGCCGTTGGTCCCACCGGGTGTACCGGGCTGTCTTTCCATATACCGGCCCAAAAAATTCTTGAACCCAACCGCCAGCGGCTGTCACGACCACCGCGATTATTTAAACAAGGGGGAATTATGGCCAACCCAACAAACAGCTTCGGAACCCGATCGAGCCTGAAAACGCCCGATGGGGCGCTGACCTATTATGATCTCGGCCGGTTGGCCGACGCCGGCCACGGCGACCTTAACCGCCTGCCCTTTTGCATTCGAATCCTCCTGGAAAACCTGCTTCGAAATGAAGACGGGCTGCTCATTGGCCCCGAAGATATCACGGCCATGGCCGGCTGGTCGCCTGTATCGGAAGCGCGCCGGGAAGTCCCCTTCATGCCCGCACGCATCCTGCTCCAGGACTTTACCGGTGTTCCCTCGGTGGTGGATTTGGCGGCCATGCGCGAAGCCGCCAAAAAACTCTTCGGCGATCCGGCGCGCATCAATCCCATCATACCGGCGGAGCTGGTCATCGATCACAGCGTTCAGGTGGATCACTTCGGCACGCCCGAAGCCTTTGATCAAAACGAAGACCGCGATTACGGCCGAAACGCCGAACGATACGCCTTTTTGCGCTGGGGACAGCAGAGCTTTAAGAACTTTTCGGTGGTTCCCCCGGCCACCGGTATCTGCCACCAGGTCAATCTCGAATACCTGGCACGGGTGGTCTTTACCAAGGAGACGGCCGCCGGCCCCGTGGCCTTTCCCGACACCCTGGTGGGCCTGGATTCGCACACCACCATGATCAACGGCCTCGGTGTCATGGGTTGGGGGGTTGGCGGCATCGAAGCCGAGGCTGTGATGCTGGGAAGGCCCTACTACCTGCTCACCCCCCAGGTGGTGGGCTTTAAACTCAACGGCCGGCTGCCCGAAGCGGCCACCGCCACCGATCTGGTCCTGACCGTCACCCAAATTCTGCGAAAAAAGGGGGTCGTGGGCAAATTCGTCGAATTTTTTGGCCCCGGCCTGTCCACCCTGAGCCTGGAGGACCGGGCCACCATCGCCAACATGAGCCCCGAATACGGCGCCACCATGGGCTTTTTTCCCGTGGACGACAAGACCCTGGCCTATCTGCGCCTGACCGGCCGGCCCGAGGCCGCCGTATCGCTGGTGGAGCGCTATTGTAAGACCCAGGGGCTGTTTCACACCGAAGGCGCGCCCGACCCGCTCTTTACCGATACCGTGGAACTGGACATGGCCACGGTTGAGCCCTGCCTGGCCGGCCCCAAGCGGCCCCAGGACCGCATTGTTCTGGCCCGCATGAAACCGGAATTTTTAGAGGATTATCCGGAGAAAAAGAAGGTGGCCATCGACCTGGACGGGGAGACGGTTGAACTCGGCAACGGGTCGGTGGTGATTGCCGCCATCACCAGTTGCACCAACACCTCCAACCCTTCGGTGCTCATGGGTGCCGGGCTTCTGGCCAAAAAAGCCGTTGAAAAAGGGCTCAGTGTACCCCCATGGGTAAAGACCAGCCTGGCGCCGGGCTCCAAGGTGGTCATCGACTACCTGCGCGCCAGCGGCCTGCTCAGTTACCTCGAAAAACTCAAATTCCATCATGTGGCTTACGGCTGCACCACCTGTATCGGCAACTCCGGCCCGCTTCCCCAAGCGGTAGCCCGGGCCGTGGAGGAAAACGACCTGGTGGTGGCCTCGGTGCTCAGCGGAAACCGCAATTTCGAAGGCCGAATCAACCCCCTGACCCGGGCCAATTTCCTGGCATCCCCTCCGCTGGTGGTCGCCTATGCCCTGGCCGGCCGGGTGGACATCGACTTTGAGACCGAACCCATCGGCACCGGTACGGACGGCCAAGCGGTCTACCTGCGGGAGCTCTGGCCGGACAAGGCGGAAATCAAAACCCTGGTACAGCGCCATGTCAGCGCCGACATGTACCGCGAAGACTACGCCACGGTTTTTGAGGGAACAGCGCGGTGGAAGGGACTGCCCGTGCCCGAAGGTGAGCGCTACGCCTGGCGGACCGACTCGACTTATATTAAGGAACCGCCGTTCTTCGAAGACCTCTCCCTGGACATACCGCCGCTGCAAGGCATCGTCGGTGCCCGGGTCCTGGCCCTGCTGGGAGACTCGGTCACCACCGACCATATCTCCCCGGCCGGTGCCATCGCAGCGGAAAGTCCGGCCGGACGCTACCTTCAGGAACTGGGTGTCACCCCGGACCAGTTCAATTCTTACGGATCGAGGCGGGGCAACCATGAGGTCATGATGCGCGGCACCTTTGCCAACATCCGCCTGAGCAACTTGCTGGTGCCGGGGGTTTCCGGCGGCGTGACCCGCCTCATGCCCGAAAACCGCCAGACCTCCATCTACGACGCGTCCATGGCCTACCAGGCCCAGGGCACACCCCTGGTGGTGCTTGCCGGCCGGGAATACGGCACGGGCAGCTCCAGGGACTGGGCCGCCAAGGGTACCGTGCTTCTGGGAGTCAGGGCGGTCATCGCCGCGGGTTTCGAGCGGATTCATCGCAGCAACCTGGTCTGCATGGGGGTGCTGCCCCTGGAATTTCTGCCCGGCGACACCCACGAATCATTGGGGCTTTCCGGAGAGGAAACCTACGACATCGACGGCATTGATTCCCTGGCGCCGGCTGGCCGACTCAAGGTGACGGCCCGGAGCGAAAACGGCGCCCGCCAATTTGAAGTCCTGGCCCGCATCGACTCGCCGGTGGAGCTGGAATACTACCGGCACGGGGGCATTTTGAACTTTGTGCTCCGCCAGATGGCCCAATAAATTTTCAGGGGGGCATCTTTAAAAACGATGCCCCCCTGAAAATTTATAAAACGCCGCTTCGCGGCTATTTAAATAAGGAACTGCTCAGGAAGAAAGCGGCGTCAGCCGCGTCATAAATTTTGCCGGTGCATTCGGTTTTTTTGAATGCACCGGCAAAATTTATTTGTAGAGCTGCTTCCAGGAATTCCGGCTGTTTTCCTGGAAGTTGGCCAGGGCCAGGTAAAAGGCGCCCACAGCCAGTTCCGCGCAGTGAAAGTGGTCTTCGGGGAGGGTTTCGAGAAAGTCGGCCACGGCTTCGGGGGTAATCTCCCAGGCCTCTTCAACGGTTTTTCCTTCGGCCAGATGGGCCACGGTGTTGGCGGTGGCGTTGGTGTTGGTGCAGCCGTTTATGTCAAAGGAGACCGCATCGATCCGGCCACCTTTCACCTGAATGAATATCTCCACGGTATCGCCGCAGTCGCCGGTTTTCTTTCCGCGGCCATCCGGTTTTTCCACCGTTTCGTGGCGGTCGCTACGAAAGGCCATTTCCAGATAGTGCAGGGAATGGTCCTGCCAAAAATCAAAGTCTTTCTGCTCACTCATGATCACCACCCTAATAATGTGCTCTGCAGGCGGCGGCGTGCCGCTAGGGCCCATGGACCGGTTCGGCCTCCTGAAAGGCTGAAACGGTTTTCGTACCTGTTCACGGGGTTGAAACGCACAAGGAATTCCAAACCCTCGCACGTAAGCGTTTACAGGGTGCCGTAGATGCGAGGCGCCGGGCATGCAGACGTACTAGTTCGTACTTCAAATGCCCGGGAACAAAGTCACGCCTCGGCGTGATGCCCTGTGAACGTTTACCGGGTTTCTATGTCAGCACCGCGTGTTTGTCAATCAATAGGTCTTTCGATGGGAAAACCCCTTGCCGATGACGTTGAAGGTGTTTTCGGCAATAAAAAAAGCGTCTGGATCGACCTCAAATACCGCCTCTTCCAGGCGTTTGAGCTGATAGTTGTTGACCACCGTCATCAGGATCCGTTTGGGCCGCTGGGTGTAGGCGCCGACCCCCTCGATAAAGGTCGCTCCCCGGTTAAACTGGTGAAGGATCGCCTCGGCGATGGCCCCCGAGCGTTCCGATATGATCAGGATCATCTTTCTCTGGTTGAAGATGCTCAGAAAATAGTCGGTCACCTGGCTGACGATGAAACTGATGGCCAGGGAGTAGAGCACCGCATCCACCTCGAGGAAACCGAGGCCGAAACTGAAAAGGACCAGGTTGAAGATGAAAAAGAACCGGCCAATGGGAAAGTTGAGCTTTTGGTTGACCAGAACGGCCAGAATGTCGGTCCCGCCGACCGATCCGAGGCTGTGAAAAATGATACCGGATCCGGCACCGATCATGGCCCCGGCAGCCAGGACGGCCAGAAGGGGATCTTTGACCGGAACAGCAAAGGAGACCAGGTCAATGCCCGCCGTCAGAACCAGCATGCCGTAGAGGCTGTAAAAAAAGAACCGGCGGCTCACCAGCCACCAGCCGAGGGCGAAGACCGGAATGTTGATGACAAAATACCATCCCCCCGGCGACAGGCGTCCGGTGATGTAGTAGAGTAGCAGGCTCAGGCCGGACATGCCGCCGGTGATGAATCCGTGGGGCACGGCCACGGCCTTGATGCCGACGGCCAGAATAAATGCGCCCACCGTAATGAGCATCAGGTTCCAGAATACATTCTTCGCAGAGGTTCGTTTTTTCACTTGTCCTCCAAGCCTTGCTTCTCGGTATCGGTTTAAGCCCAAACGGGCGTGTATGGGGTATTGTGCCAATCGATAAAACTCGCTAAAATAACTCTTTTTCAGTCTTATGCAAGCCTTCTCTGAGCGCTCGAAAAGAATTTGCCCACAGGTCATTTCCAAGCTGTACGATAGGTATTTATTTGATATTATGGAAATCGAGCACCGCAAGCAACGGTTGGCCCTGACCGCCGGCCGGGACCGGATCGAACCGGAGACCGAAACCCAACGTCAAACAACGGTGTCATCATGAAAGCCCCGGGGGTTGCCGCAACGGTCGTGATCCTTGGCCTGCTGGCGGGTATTTGCCTGGCCGCGGAAGGGGGAAACAACGATTTCCTGCTTTGGGAGGTCAACCGCCTCCGACTGGCGGGCGAGCAGCTTCCTTTGGGCAAGGTTCTCAAGGAACTCGGGAGACGGACCGGCATCAAGACCCGGGGGCTGGAAAACCGCCACCGGGAAACGGTCAACCTGGAAATCGAAGCGAAAACCATCGAAGGACTTTTCGGGCGCCTGCTAAAACAGCTGAAGGTTCAGAATTTTGCCATGGAATACCGCGGCGGAAGGCTGGCCCGTATTTCCGTTTTGCCGGCATCGACTGACGTCGCCGGCGGCCGCGACCCAGCGCCGTCCGTCGATGCCGAGGCGGCCAACCCCACAACCGATGTGGTCCGGGTCCAACGGGTGATTGCCGACACCCAGGCCGAACGGGTCGGGCTGAAGGAAGGCGATTTTGTCATCGCCTACAACGGAAGGCTCGTTCAGAACCACGAACAGCTCATCGAACTGACCCGGCAAACCGATCCGCGCAACCCGGTTGAAATGGTCGTCGCGCGAAACGACGACACCCTGCGACTCACGGTTCAAGGCGGCACCATCGGCATCGGCATCCGGACCATTCAAATTTTTACCGAAGAGTACGAGACGTATGCCGACGCGATTCCCTGATAGATCCCGGCTGTTGTTGACATGGCGCGACTGACCCGGGAGCAACAAGCCGTTGCCGCCTGCAACCTGGTTCCCGGTGAGATCCTGAAGGTCTTGGCCTTTGCCGGAACCGGCAAGACCACCACCTTGATGGCCGTTGCCGAGACCCGGCCCAACCGGCGTTTTTTGTACATCGCCTTCAACAAGAGCGTCCAGATTGAGGCGGCTCGGAAGTTTCCGTTCCTTAATATCCAGCATCCAGAATCAAGATAACTGTTCACGGGGTTGAAACACTCAAGAAGTTCCAATCCCTCGCACGGTACGCATTTACAGGGTGCCGTAGATGCGAGGCGCCGGGCGCAGGCGCACTCTATTCGTACTTCAAATGCCCGGGAACAAAGCAGATGCGGTGCCCTGTGAACGCGTACGAATCAAGAAACCAGCATCGATCCCATACGACACGCCGCTTAACCGGCCAACACGCATGGACAAGAACGGTTCATGCAACGTCAGGGTTAAATCTGCTTGACCGCCGCCTCGATCCGCCCAAGGGCCTTTTCGAGGATGGCCCGGGGACAGGCGATGTTGATCCGTTCAAACCCCGCGCCGTCCGGGCCAAAGGCGATGCCATGGTCCAACCCCACCCGGGCCTTTTGGTTCATGAAGGCGGCCAGGGCGTCGGCATCCATTCCCAACGCCCGGCAGTCGAGCCAGGCCAGATAGGTCCCTTCGGTTCGAATCACCCGGATCCGGGGAATTCGCTTCTTAAAATATTCCGTTAAAAACGTCAGATTGCCCTGAAGATAATCCAGCAACTGTTCCAGCCATTGGTCGCCGTGGGCAAAGGCCGCTTCCAGGGCAACGGTGCCGAAGATGTTTCCCCCGGGCAGGGCGTGGTGGCTGACCGCCTTGAACCGATTTTGCAGCTTTTCGTTGGGGATGATCAGAAATGCCGTGTCCAGGCCGGCCAGGTTAAAGGTCTTGCTGGCCGACATGCAGGTGATGGATCGCTGCTCAAACGCCTTTGAAATGGAGGCAAAGGGGGTGTGGTCAAATCCTTTGAAAACCAACTCACAGTGGATCTCGTCGGAAACCATGACCGCGTCATGTGCCAGAACGATCTCGCCGGCCCGGATCAGTTCTTCCCGGGTCCAGACCCGGCCCACCGGGTTGTGGGGGTTGCACAGGATCATGGCCCGGACCCGCGACGGGGCCGGTGTCATGCGGACCCGGGGGGAAAACTGGTCCTTAAGGTTTTCAAAATCCATTTCGTAACGGCCCCCGTTGAATCTGAGCGGGTTTCTGGCGATGCGACACCCCGCCCCTTCGATGACCGACCAGAACGGGTAATAGACCGGGCTTTGGTGAATCACCGCATCTCCCGCAGACGTCAGGGACCGGAGCACAAAGGACAGAGTGGGGACGATTCCCGGTGTCATGACGATCCATTGCGGATCGATCTCCCAGTCGTATTTTCGGCGCAGCCGCTGGCAAATGGCCCGGCGGACCGAAGGGGCGCCCGGCATGAAATAGCCGTACACCGGGTGATCGCAGCGCGCTTTGAGCGCTTCGGTGATGGGTCGGGCCACCGAAAAATCCATGTCCGCCACCCACATGGGGATGACATCCTTGTCTCCGAAAAGAAATGAGGCCGCATCCCATTTGGCGCAGTCGGTGTGTTTCCGATCGATGATCGTATCAAAATCGTAAGTGGTCATGAATAAGGTCCTTTCCCCCCGCCAATATAGCACTTTTGGCTGAAATCAATCCTTTTTGCCCAATTGTCGCAGGGCGCCGTCAGCGGCGACCTTATCGATGATGGCCTTGACAAAGAGGTCCATTTCGCCGTTTTCAGCGTAATTGGCCGGGGCGATGAAATTAACCCGCCCCTCGGCCACCAGTTTTTGGGCCTTGCCCCGGGCGCCCCGGGTGCCCGGTTTGTAGACGGCGATGGAATGGCCGCCCTGGTCCTTGACCAGACGGAAACAGGGAATGTCGGTTTCCCCGTCGCCGATAAAAACCATGTTTTCAAAGGGGACGGTCCGTTCGGCCTTGGGGATAAACTCGTTGATCCGGCTGTTGTCGTAAACGTTTGACACCCCCTTGTTGATGCGGAAGAGAAACTGGGTCTTGGTGGTGTAGTTCACGGCCAGGGCCGGCCAGCGGGCCACGCCGTTGTGGTCGTAAATAAAGGATGAGGCGTAAATGGCTTCGAATTTTTTCGCAATGGGCACGCCCTCAATCATCTCCCGAATCCCTGAAGAGATAATGTAATGCTTGACCGCAAAGCCTCGTCCCTTCCCGTAGGCATCGATCCGGTCGAACCAGTCGGGCACACCCTCGAAAAAGGTCACTGAGCGGCCGAACTCCACAAAATTTTCCTTGCGCACAGCGACCTGCGCGGCATTGGCTTTGTCGAGCATATGCTTCATGTAGACCAGGATGTTGTCGGCATCATGCCTCCGGGTCAGGGCATTGACTTCCTTCCAGAAGGCTTTGCCCGTCATGCCGATGGCCGGCACGAAATCATACTCCTGCATGTTGCCCGGAGCCAGGGTTCCGTCAAAATCGTAGGCAATGGCAAACGGTGCGAATTTCTTGGCCATGATCGTTACCTCTTCGTTTCAGCGGGTATTTCTCCGATGGCGACCCACCCCTGAATCACCACGCCCATGGGTTTGCCCGTGGGGTTTTGTTGGGGTCCATACGCCGATTCGCCAATTTCTTTATTTATGAATGGATTCCGATTTCGAATTAAACTTAAGAAATCCGGACCGCCCCGTCAAAGGATTCTTTTGCCAAAACGTCTCGGGCCGACCGGCACCGGCACAAACCGAGCAAGAACCTGTATTTGCTTGAACAAGTGCCCGGCTTGTGCCATAAACGGAAAACACTTCCATCCGCCTTAGGCCCCGGTTTGAGTGGGCGCCCCGGGAGGTATCCCATGAAAAGATGGCGGTGCCGCATCTGCGGCTACATTCACGAAGGGGAAAACCCGCCCTATCGTTGCCCATCGTGCGGGGCACCCAAGGAAATGTTCGACCCGATCGAGCCGGAACCGCCGGTTTGATGAACCGCCACCCCTTAGATCCGGTAGCGGACGGGTTTCCCATGGATTCCGATATTTCATGGATGGCATGCGAGGTGGGCCGAATCGAATCGGGGAGGGTCAATGGCAGTGCCGGCCACCGGGGGAAAACAACAAAAGGCTTTGCAAAATCACGACTTGCAGCTTGAAATCCAAGCCATGGTAGAGGAAAAGCTGTTCCCGCTTTTCGAGCGATACCGGCTTGGCCACGGCGACCTGGAAGCCATATTGAAATGGAAACCCATCGTCCTTTTGCTGGGCAACTACTCATCGGGCAAATCGACCCTGGTCAATGAACTTCTGGGGAAAGAGTTTCAACGGACCGGGCAGGCGCCGACCGACGATTCCTTCACCGTTATCACCGCACCGGAAGCCGGTGAAGAGCCGCGCGAAATCCCCGGTTCCACCCTGGTCAACGATGAGGCGCTCCCCTTTGCCTCCCTGAAATCCTTCGGCGAGAAGCTCGTATCCCACCTTCAGATGCGCACGGTGGCCGCTCCCATTCTAAACAACCTGGCCATCATCGATAGCCCCGGCATGCTCGATTCGGTGACGGAAAAGGGACGGGGGTACGATTTTGCCGGTGTCATCGCCGAACTGGCCAAGATGGCCGACCTGGTGGTGCTGCTCTTTGACCCCCACAAAGCCGGAACCATCAAAGAAACCTACTCGGCCATCCGCAACACCTTGCCCGAGGCTTCGGGTGAAGACCGCATTGTTTTTGCCATGAGCCGCATCGATGAATGCGACAATCTCGGCGACCTGGTGCGTGCCTACGGCACCCTTTGCTGGAACCTGTCACAGATGACCGGGCGAAAGGACATTCCCCGAATTTTTCTCACCTTTTCACCCCGGGTATCCCGGACCACCAGGGCACTGGAGGTCTGGCTGGAAGAGCGAACCGAGCTGAAAAACAAGATCCTGGCCGCGCCGGATCTGCGCATCAGCCACATCTTGCAGTTTGTGGATCGCCAGGCCAACGAACTGGGCATGGTCATCGAAGCCATGGCCCGGTTCTGTCGAGACGGCCGCCGACAGATTCAAACCGCGGTAAAAGGAGTCCTGGTTGGCATCGGCTTCGCTGTCTTTTTCCTGGATCTGATCTGCCGGGCTCTGATCGGGTTCCCGTCCGAGATCTTCCTTTCCACGTTTGCCACCGGCCAGATCCATGTCGGACATCTGATCCTTCCCGTGGCCGGATCTTCAGGGGCAGCGGCTCTGGCCTGGTTGTGGCTGGTCAAATGGCGACTGCCCCGATACGTCCGGCGCTGCCTGAAGGAGACCGATCGCCTGGTCGAACTGGAGACCGACTACCAAAAACAGACCTGGGCACGGGTCCAGGGCACGGTCAGGGAACTGATCGGCATAGACACCGGTCTTCGGGCCCTGTTCGTGCCCCATGGAAAGCACCTCAAGCGGGTGCGTCTCTTTGTGGTCCAGGAACTGAAAGCCTACTATAGTCGAATGCCATAATCCGATTGACAAAATTTTTCAGCTTTGCCTATATAGCAACGCTGTCTCTTCCATCTTTACAGCAACCAATCCCCAGCCGGTCGTTTGCCGGACTACCCGCTGCCATGCCAAAACGCTGCTATCCGTTTGCCCAATACCATCATGCCGTCTCCCGGCAGGTTCGGGCTCATGGCAAGCCGCAAAAGGGCGTTCAGGTTGAACGCAACGGAGAATGACGAGCCATCGACATCGCGAAAATCCCGATGGCCGTACCAAAAAACGGTAAAGTGCCGGGACGGTTATGCCGATAGCAGGGAGAGTCGGCCACCAGACCTCACCGCTGGCCCGCAAGGCCAGTTGCCCCGGGATACCAACCCCTCTCTAAGAGACCGAACATGGATGAAGAAAAGAAAATCAGGCTCGAAGCCCTGCTCCAGGCGCTGCTGGAAAGCAGCCGCCTGGAAAAGTCAGGACCGAAACGGAGTCCTCACACGTCTGGCTCCGGCAGTGTGATCCGCCGCAGGAAAGGCGAACCGGACAAACGCGTCAAAGCATAACGCCCATGGACCGCCTGCGACATCGTTCCAATCCCATGTGAAACCCGCGCTTGGGATGGTTGCTTTTTCCGGCTAAACCACCCGCCCTGCCGCAAACCCTTGGTGAACGGCATCAAAGGCCAGCCCTACCCGGGAAGCATCTCCGGCCACACGGCAGTCGATCCCCAGCTTCTCGACGGCCTCTTTCAGATTGCAGCAGGCGACGGATCCGGCCGCCAGGATCACGGAGTCGGCGGCGATGATCTCCTTGTTTCCCCCCTTTTCCACGGTCACGCCCTCGGGGGTGATGGCCAGGGCCCGCGTCTCGACGCCGGTTCGGACACCGACCCGGTCCAGGTCCTGGAGCATCCCCCAGCGGGTCGATTTGCCGATGTCCTTGCCGATCTTGTTGATCATCTCGATGACGACGATCTCCTTGGTCCCGCGGGTGGCCATGTCGTAGAGATCTTCCGGCGTTTCAGCTCGGTTGACCATCAGAAACTTGAGGGCCTCGGGGGACAGGGTTCCTTTTTCCGCCAGAAAGAGCGCCGTTTCCACTCCCACGGCCCCACCGCCGACGATCACCACGCGCTGGCCGGTATGAACCCGGCCGGCAAGCACGTCCCAGGCCTGGACCACGTGGGCCAGTTCGACCCCGGCAATGGGCGGGGTCATGGGCCGGGCACCTGTGGCCAAAATGACCGCATCCGGCTTTTCCGACCGGATGAGCGCCTCGTCCACCGGACGACCATAACGCACCTCAATACCGGCCAGGGCCACCTGTGCGGCCAGATCTTTGGCCAGCTCGGCAAACTCCTCGCGGCCCGGCGGTGATCCGGCCAGGTGAAGCTGGCCGCCCAACCGTCCGGACGCCTCCCAGAGGATAACCACATGCCCCCGCTGGCTGGCGGCCAGGGCCGCGCTCATCCCGGCTGCCCCGCCGCCGATGACCATCACTTTTTTGGGGATGGCAGCCGGTTCAAGGCAGGTCTCCCGTTCATGGCCGGCCCGGGGGTTGCATAGGCACTCCACCGACTTGAGCTTAAAAAGGTTGTCAAAGCACCCCTGGGCGCAGGCGATGCAGTGGAGAATCTCGTTTTCGCGTCCGGTTCGGGCTTTTTCCGGCAGAAACGGATCGGCGATGAGGCCGCGGCCCATGGCCACCATGTCGCACATGCCGTCGGCCAGCAGCTCCCGGGCCGTGGCCGGGTCGTTGATCCGATGGCTGGCAATCACCGGAACCGACACCTGATCGCGAATGCCTCTGGCCAGATAGGCGAAAACCCCACGGGGAACACTGGTGACGATCTGGGGAACCCGGGCCTCGTGCCATCCCACATTGATGCACAGGGCGTCCACACCGGCCGTTTCCGTCAGCGCCCGGGCATAGACGGCCAGTTCTTTTCGCCCCTGGCCGCCGGGCATGTAATCGTTTCCGTTCATGCGGACCATGAGGGGAAAATCGTCCCCGGTCTCCTTGCGGATGGCCTGCATCACCTCGAGGCCGAACCGCATGCGGTTTTCCAGGGACCCTCCGTAGCGATCGCTGCGCTGGTTGGTCAGGGGTGAAAGAAATTCGCTGATGAGATACCCGGTGCCGCTGAGCACCTCCACGGCATCGTAACCGGCCCTCCGAACCCTTGCCGCAGCCCGGGCAAAGGCATCGACGATTCCCTGAATCTCCTTCTCGGTCAGTTCCCGGGGCGTCTCCCGGGTCATTCGCGAAGCGACGGGAGAAGGGGCCACCGGCTGTTTGCCGTCGAGAAAAAAAGAAAAATTGTACCGCCCGGCGTGATTGAGCTGTACCACGGCCCGGGCGCCGTTGTCCTGGATGGCCCGGGCCAGGCGGGTCAGTCCGGGAATGAAATCGTCCGAGTGGGCACCGATGTTCAGGCTGTTGCCGGAAAGCTCGTCCACGGTGGCAAACCCCACGCAGATCATGCCGGCCCCACCCCGGGCCCGTTCAGCATAAAATTCAACAATCTGATCCGTTACCTGGAATTCGCTGCACATGCCGAGATGCATGGCCGGCAGATAGATACGGTTTTTCACGTCCATGCCGTTGATGGCAATGGGTTCAAAAAGCAGGTCTTTCATGGTTCCTCCGTTATGTTTGTCGTCCGCGGCAGCGGGGAAAATCGCCATCCAAATGCCGATGTTGCCCAATGGTAAAAGCGAACAGAATGAACAGCAGAGCAGCTAATAGAGGTTTTATCATAAAATTGGGCGCAATTCGTCCATCTGATTTTTCTGAGTCCCTGTCAACCCGAAAATCTTTTTCCGTAAGCGTTTACCGGGCACCGCATCTGCTTTGTTCCCGGGCGTTTGAAGAACGATTTAGTACGCCTGCATGCCCGGCGCCTCGCATCTACGGTACCCTGTAAACGCTTACCGTGCGAGGGATTGGAACTTCTTGAGCGTTTCAGCTCCGTGAACAGTTACTTTTTTCCAATGATACACGGTTTCAAACGGAAGCGGGGATAGCGGGTGGCACGGCCAGGACCGGGAAGCCGAGGTCCACGACAGCGATATTGCACTTTAGCGGCAATGTCGGTATTGGAAACTCCTGTATGTGTCTATCCGCGAAAAAAACCTTCGCGGATGGACAATCGCTGTTTCCGATGGACCGGGGTACGTCGCACAAAAGAAAACGGCCAATCGGACCATTCCGATTAGCCGTTTAGGAGGAGAACAGATGAGAAATTATCAGGCTTGACAACGGGTATTGCAATTCGCTTGCCAAAAAGCCAGAACTTTTCATTGGTTCTGAAACAAACTGAATTAAAGCATTAAATCAATTGGTTATGGAGAAAAGAAAAAACAGGCAAGTACCCGACCCCCCACGGAACTGTCTCCTTTTAAGGTCTATTGGTTCACAAATTTAAACCGACTGTGGTTGAAAGTCACATAAAGCATTGTATTTCAGCAGGTTGGTCAGCTTTCGGCCGGTTCAAGTTTTTGAACCGGCCCAAACCGACCACTTGGAACACCATCACAACCATCCTTAAAAACTAAACATTCACCAGTTTACAGATTTGAACAGGCACCCCTTTGACCACTAAAAACAGCGCCAATGCATCCATGTTCCGCTACCTGATGGTTCTGACCATCTCCGCTACGGCAGGCCTTCAGGTCTGGCTAACCTTATTCAACAATTTTGCCGTCGAGGCCGTCGGGTTGGACGGCAACCATATCGGTATCATCCAATCGGTCCGGGAAATCCCCGGCTTCATGACCCTGCTGGTGATCTACGTCCTGCTGCTGGTTCGGGAGCACCGCCTTTCAGCCCTTTCCATTGTGACCCTGGGTGCAGGCGTGGCCGTCACCGGTCTTTTTCCTTCCTATGCCGGCCTGATGGCAACCACGGTCCTCATGAGCTTCGGCTTTCACTATTTCGAAACCACCAACCAGTCGCTGACCCTGCAATATTTTGACCAACAGACGTCGCCCCGCGTGTTCGGAAGGCTGAGAAGCCTGGGAGCGGCCGCTAACATTGGGGTTGGCATCCTCATCTACCTGGCACAGCCGCGGCTCTCTTTTTCCCATACCTATTTGATTTTCGGCAGTGCCATCGCCCTGGCCGGCCTCTGGGCCCTGACCCAGGACCCCACGGACCGACACCTGGTTCCCCAGCACAAACGGATGATTCTGAAAAAGCGATACTGGCTCTATTATTTTCTCACCTTTATGGCCGGCGCCCGCCGCCAGATCTTTATGGCCTTCGCGGTTTTTCTTCTGGTTAAAAAATTCCAATATTCCGTTCAGGAAGTGACCATTCTGTTTGTCATCAACAATGGCGTCAACTATTTTCTCAGCCCCATGATCGGCCGATGGATCGTCCGTTTCGGGGAACGAAAAGTGCTCAGCCTCGAATACACCTGTCTTATGGCTGTTTTTCTGGCCTATGCCATGGTGGAATCGCGCCTTGTTGCCGCCCTGCTCTACATCCTGGACCACGTTTTTTTCAACTTTTCCATGGCCGTCGGGACCTATTTTCAGAAAATTGGTGATCCCCAGGATATCGCCCCCAGCATGGCCGTGGGGTTTACCATCAATCATATCGCCGCCGTGGTGTTGCCGGCCATCGGCGGCCTGCTCTGGATGGTGGACTATCGTATTCCCTTTATCGGCGGAGCCCTGATGGCCATGGTCTCACTGATCGCCGTACAGCAGATCCGTACCGCCCCGGTGGCCAACGTGCCCGTGCCCTCCCGGGACGACGCTTGATGATATACAGGCACGTTTGTCAGAAAACCGTTTCCATACCGGTGGTCGGGAAATATGACAACCCCTGATATACGTACGAAAAAGCCCCCGTGACGAATCACGGGGGCTTTGTATTGCGTTAAGGGCACAGGCCGGTTAAGCCCTTGCCGGTGTTACATCTTGAGTTTGTATTTGTCGGCAATCACATTGTAGTAGGCATTTTCCGAGACGCTTCCCCAGACACCGACCTGGGCCTTGAATTTCTTGAAGGCCTCATGGACCTTTCTTGAAGCGGTATCCTTGTCGGCCTCTTCCTCCAGCACCTCGTCGGCCATCTTGCGAAGATCGGACAAAAGGGCATCGGGAAACCGGACCAGGTTGACATTGTGCTCGGTAATCAACGTCTGGAGTGCGGCACCGTTGCCGGCTTCGAACTCGGACAGACTCCACAGATTGGTCTCCATGGCCACGGCATCAAGAATCACCTGGAGTTCCTTGGGCAGTGACTCATAGGCTTGCTTGTTGAACATGACCTCCAGGCAGGTGCCCGGCTCATGCCATCCCGGATAGTAGTAGTACTTGGCTGCCTTGTAAAAGCCCATTCTCAGGTCGTGCATGGGGCCGACCCATTCGGTGGCATCCAGGACACCCCGTTCCAGGGAGGTAAAAATTTCGCCGCCGGGCAGAAGCACCACCGTGCCGCCGGCCTTGCCGATGACCTTGCCCCCGAGACCGGGGATGCGCATCTTGAGGCCCTTATAATCATCGATGGTATTCATCTCCTTGCGGAACCAGCCACCCATCTGAACGCCGGTGTTGCCCTGGGGACGGGGGATGACGTTGAAGGGGGCATAGACCTCTTCCCACAATTCAAGACCACCGCCGCTGTAAAACCAGGCGTTGATCCCCTGGGCATTGAAACCGAAGGGCACCGCTGCAAACCACTGGGCCGCGGGCACTTTGCCGGCCCAGTAGTAGGCGGCTCCGGAGCCGCATTCCACGGTGCCGTCGGAGACCGCGTCGAAAACGCCCAGGGGCGGAACCAGTTCGCCGCCGGCAAAGACCTGGATCTTGAGCCGGCCGCCCGAGGCTTCTTCCACCCGCTTGGCAAACCGAACCGCACCGGTCTGAAGCACAGGCAGGTTGGGCGGCCAAGTGGTCACCATCTTCCACTGGTAGGTCTTTGGTTTGGCAACCGGTGCCGGCGCTTTTTTCGTACAGTCCGCCAGTTGCTTTTTGAGCGATTCAACTTCCTTGGAATCCCCTTTCTCGCCGCATCCGACCAGCGCAGCCGTTCCCGTCGCCGTCAGTGCCGCAACCCCTGCCTTTTTTAGAAAATCGCGTCTTTCCATACCGCCTCGCTCCTTTCATGTGTTGAAGGTTTCCGGAAGGTCTGAAATCCGCTGACACCCCATGGAATGTCTGCTCCATTGGTACGCCTAAAACAGTGTTCGTCAAAAAAAACCCATGCCCTATACCATCGAGAAAGGCCCGGCCGCCAACGAATCCGTCAGCTTCCGAAAACGACCTTGGGCAGCCAGGTGACCAGTTCAGGGAAAAAGATCACAATGAGAAGCCCGATCAACTGAAAAAAGACAAAAGGGATGATCCCCTTATATATGTGTCCGGTCTTGATCTCCGGTGGTGTCACGGCCTTGAGATAAAAGAGCGAAAAGCCGAAAGGCGGCGTCATAAAAGAGGTCTGAAGGTTGACGGCGATCAGGATGCAGAACCAGACCGGGTCGAAACCGAACTCGATCATGATGGGCGCCAGCACCGGCACGTGAATAAAGGTGATTTCAATGAAATCGAGAAAAAAGCCGATGATGAAAATCAGGCCCATGACAATGGCCAGAACGAACCACTTGCCATGATGCTCCGCGATACCGCCGAGAAAGTGGCGCACCAGTTCATCTCCGCCCATGCCTCTAAAGACCAGGCCAAAGGCAGCCGCGCCCACCAAAATGATGAAGACCATGCAGGTGAGCTGGGTGGTGGTGCGCATCACTTCCCGCAGAATCTGAAAAGTAAACTTTCTGTTGGCCACCGTAAGAATCGTGGCGCCCACCGCCCCCACGGCCGCCGCTTCCGTAGGCGAGGCGATACCGGCAAAAATGGACCCGAGTACGGCCACCATGAGAAAGAGCGGCGGGAAGAGCGCCCGGGTGAATTTGTGGAACAAAATCTTCGGCGTCAGGGCGGCCAGTTCTTCCTTGGGAATGGGTGGCGCCCATTCGGGCCAAATCAACGTGGCGATGATGATGTATATAATGTACAACCCCACCAGAACCAACCCGGGGAAAACCGCGCCCATAAACAGGTCGCCCACGGGAACACCGACAATATCGCCGATGAGCACCAGCACGATGCTGGGCGGAATGATCTGGCCCAACGTGCCGGCGGCACTCACCGTTCCCGTGGCCAGGGACTTGTTGTATCCCCGCTTGAGCATGGTCGGCACGGCCAGAAGCCCCATGGTCACCACGGTAGCCCCGACAATACCGGTGGACGCGCCCAGCAGTGCCCCCACGAGCACCACCGAAATGGCCAGACCACCCCGCATTCGGCCGAAGGCAAGGCCCATGGTGTCGAGAAGCTCCTCGGCCAGACCGGATCGCTCCAGCATTACCCCCATGAAGACAAAAAGCGGCACGGCCAGCAAGGTGACGTTGGTCATCACTCCCCAAATCCGCAGGGGGAGGAGGTTGAAAAAGTTCCAGCCAAAACCGATCAGACCGCAGGCCAGGGCCGTTCCCATGAGGGTAAAGGTGACCGGGAACCCGGCCATGAGCAAAATGGTCAACGCCAGAAACATCCATCCGGGCAGGTAATCCTTGAACCAGCCGGGCAGATCCAGGCTGGGGGACAGATCCGTGGCAAAGCCCAACACCAGGGGCACGGCCAGCAGGGCCAGATAGATCAATAAGGCCAGAATCCACCGGCCGGATGCCGGGGCCCTGGTTTTTCCGGACGAATCTCCGGTGAAAATGGTCAGCAGGCTCGAAAGCCCCAGGGAAACGCCCTGAAGGTTGATCAGCGTGAAGCCGACCGGTACGCAGGCTTTGATTACCCAGCGATAAGGGATGCCGCCCGGGTCGGCCGAGCCCTCCATCACCGCCCAGGAATGGTAGACGAATTTCAGGGAGGTGGCGATGATCAGAAGGCATCCCGGGTTGAGAAAGATTAACACCCCGGCAAGATTGATCCAGGCCTGGGACCGGGGGGTCACCCGCTGGTAAATGATGTCCACCCGCACGTGACCGTCTTTGAGCAAGGTGTAACCGGCGCCCATGAGGAAAATGAAGGCGAACAGGTGCCACTCCAGCTCCTGGGTGAACACGGAACTGGTGTTGAAGGCGTAGCGCAGCACCACGTCAACGAAGACCACCACCACCACCAGGGCGGTGGTCCAGGCCACACAATGGCCCACCCAGGTGTTAACCCGGTCAATGCTCCTGCGGATCATTTGGCTTATCAATATAAAACCCTGAAGATCGTTCAATAAATTACACGCGTTTGCGGAAGGTTAAATTTATATGAAAAAGGGGCTCTTCCGTCAAGGGCTAATCGGCCGGGACACCACGGCAATACCGATGCTTTCGGCCCGAACAGCCGGACCGGCACCATATACGAAGAGCCGCGTAGCGGCATGCTTGATGACCTGTCGGGAAACGCAGACACCGCTTCGCCAAAAAGTCACGCCGGACAGGCGAAAAATGCGTCTCGTTCAAATCTTCGGCACCGGGTCTGTTCCATGCCGAATTCATTGCATTTTCAGCCATTGGAAGGGGGTTGACAAATCAGATTTCAGCACCATTTTTTATGCGTTCGAGCCGGCCACAGCCGGAATTGCGTTCCCGGCGCCCGGGCACGCTCCATGACAAAATTCGGCAACGCAAAACGCAACAGGAGAAACCATGAGTCCCGAAAAGAAAACCCACGAATTTAAGACCGAGGTCAAGCAACTGCTGAAGCTGATCGTCAACTCCCTTTACTCCAACCAGGAGATCTTCCTTCGGGAACTGATCTCAAACGCTTCGGATGCCATCGACAAGCTTCGCTTCAAGACCCAGACCGAACCCGAGCTTGCCGGTGATGATTCGACGTTTAAGATCAAGATCACCCCGGACGGAATCGGGCAGACCATTGAGATCGCCGACAACGGCATCGGCATGACCCATGACGAAGTCGTGGAAAACATTGGCACCATCGCCCAGAGCGGTACGGCAGCCTTCCTTGAGGCCGTGGAACAGGCCCGGCATGAGGACACCTTGACGCCGGAACTCATCGGACAATTTGGCGTCGGTTTCTACAGTGCTTTTATCGTTGCGGAAAAGGTCGTCCTGGTGACCCGGGCGGCCGGTGAGCAGACCGCCACCCGATGGGAGTCCCATGGCGACGGTACCTATACCATCGAACCGGCAGAAAAAGAGGACCGGGGCACGACCATCACCCTGCACCTGCAGAAAAAGGAAAAGGATGATGCGGATTTCACCGACCCGTGGACCATTCGCCGAATCGTCAAACTGCACTCGGATTTCGTCAGCTACCCCATTGTTATGGATGTGGAAAAGGACGAACCGCTCCCCGAAGAGCAGCAGATCAAGGACAAGGACGGCAAAGCCATCGGTGAGACCACCCGAAAGGTCATTGAGGAGGAAACCCTCAACTCCATGAAGGCCGTGTGGGCCCGTCCCAAGGAAGAGATTACGGACCAGGAACACGAGGAGTTTTTCAAACACCTGAGCCACGAATGGAACCCGCCCCTGGAACGGCTTCACATGAAATTCGAGGGGACCACCGAATACACGGCCCTTCTCTATGTTCCGTCCAAAGCCCCCTTTGATCTGTTCCATCCCGACCGCAAACACGGCATTCATCTCTACTGCAAACGCGTTTTTATCATGGAAGACTGCAAGGAGTTGATGCCCGACTATCTCGGTTTCATCAAGGGGGTGGTGGATGCCCCGGATCTGAATCTCAACGTCAGCCGGGAAATCCTTCAGCACGATTCCCTGGTGAGAAACATCCGCCGCAATCTGGTCAAGAAAATTTTCACCCTGCTCAAGGAGATGGAAGACGAAAAATTTGAAACATTCTGGGAAGAGTTTGGCCCCGCCTTTAAAATCGGTGTCCACACCGATTTTGAAAACCAGAAGAAAATCGCCGACCTGATCCGCTACAAGACCTCCAAGTCCGATGGCAAATGGGTCTCTCTGAAAGAGTATGTGGACCGCATGAAAGAAGGCCAGGAAGAGATTTACTACCTGACCGGCGACAATCTCGAAACCCTGCTCAACAGCCCCTACCTGGAACAGCTCCGGGTAAAGGACTATGAAGTGCTGCTCATGACCGATCCGGTGGACGAGTGGGTGGTCCAGGCCCTGACGGAGTATGACGGCAAGAAGCTCAAGAGCGCTGAAAAGGGGGATCTGGACCTGGACAAGGTGGACGAGGAGAAAAAGGACACATTCACCCCGCTGTTTGACTTTATCCGCACCCAGCTCCAGGACCAAATCAAGGAGGTGCGCCCCTCCACCCGGCTCAAGGACTCGGTGGCCTGCCTTTCCGGTGATGACCGCGATATGAGTGCTTACATGGAAAAAATTCTCAAGGCATCGGGGCAGAAGGTGCCCGACGTCAAACGGATTCTGGAACTCAACATGGATCATCCGGTCATGGCCGGCATGCGCAGCCTGTTTGAAACGGATGCCGGCAACCCGGACCTGAAAATGTACAGCACACTGCTGCTGGACCTGGCTGTCATCAGCGAGGGCGGCAAGGTGGAAAACCCGGCCCGTCTATCAAAACAGATGGGCGAGATGATGGCCAAAGTCATGGGATAACGCCTGGCCCAGAGCGCATCGCTGATGGCTGAAAGGATAAAAAAGCCGGAGTCCCTGGGATGGGGCGCCGGCTTTTTTTAAGGGGTCGAGTGGTGGGGGCGTTTTGCTACCCTGGGCCCCTTGACCCCTGGGCCCCTTGAATCCTTTTTTTTTGCACGGTCCGCACGTCCCGGTCCATAACCGCAAAAACGAGGCCCGGCACCAGGCGCTTGGCCAGCCAGGTAAATCGCGCCCCGGCCCCGGGAATGATCATGAAGCGACGGCGGCGGATGCCATCGATCATGGCCCGGGCCACCTGATCGGCGGTCAGCAGCCCGCCGCCTTCGCTGATCTTGAGGGTTTCGGCGGGTTTGATCACGTTCTCGGCGCGGAGCATGGGGGTGTCGGTGTCCGGCGGGCACAGGACCGAAACCCCAATCCCCCGGGGCCGCAGTTCACCGCGGAGCGCCTCGGAAAAACCGATGACGGCGAATTTGGAGGCGCAGTAACTGGTAAAGCCGAACACGCCTACAAAACCGGCCACCGAAGCGACGTTGACGATGTATCCGCTGCGCTGCCGGTGCATATGGGGCAGGACGGCGGCGACGGTGCTGCGGGTCCCCATAAAGTTGACCCGCAGAATCCGCTCGAAGTCTTCATGGCCGATGTTTTCGAAATAGTCCGGCTGGCTCATTCCGGCGCTATTGATCAGAAAATCCGTCGGCCCGAACGCCGAGGCTGCCTCGGCCAGGACCCGCTCGACCTCCGCGTTGCTGGCCACGTCCAGGCGAAAGGCGGCGGCCTGGGCCCCGGCCGGCGCGCCGGCCTCCCGGACATCGTTCAGCGCCGCGTCGAGTTTCTCTTCGTTTCGGGAAAAAATGGCCACATGGGCGCCCATGCTCGCCAGGCGTTTGGCCACAGCCAGGCCGATGCCGCTGGAGCCGCCGGTGATGTAGGCTCGTTTGCCCTTAAAATCCACCATGTTTCCTCCTCTTGTGTTGACCTTCGGCGATCCGGTAGTCATGGTGACAATCCCCTTGCACTCCGACCTGTAATCATAGCATACTCGTAATAGAATTTGGATAATGGCGGCCTTCAAGTTGTCAAAAGGCCGCCAGGCTCTGCCTGAAAACATCGGTAAAGGCCAGATGATAGGGGCCACCGGCCGAGATATAACCAACCGATCCATGTCCGGAAAATCCGGACCGCTGCGATTTTTAAAGGGACGAAGCCATGGCCACGGAAAATGTGCATGTGATCCGCACCGGCCGGGTGGCACAACTCGTCCTGGACCGTGTCGACCGAAAAAACGCCTTCAACGGCGCCATGTGGGCGGCCCTGGACCGGGCAATAGAAGAGATCGAGGGTCGACTCCCCCGGGTGGTGGTGATAACAGGGGCAGGCACGACGGCCTTTTGTGCCGGTATGGATGTCAATCCGGACAATCCCCAAATCAGCCGGATGGCCGACGCCCTGGCAACGGGAGACCCCGTGCCCGTCAAGCGGCTCATCCATCGCATTCGAGGCACCATTGACCGACTGGCCGCCCTTCCCGTACCGGTGGTGGCGGCCATCAACGGCGATGCCCATGGCGGGGGGGCGGAACTGGCCGTGCGATGTGACCTGCGGGTCATGGATCCGAAGGCCGTGATCCGATTTTCTGAAGTCCGTCTCGGCCTGATGCCGGACTGGGGCGGGGGGGCCGCCCTGACCCGCCTCATCGGCCCATCCAGGGCGGCGGATCTGATCCTTACCGCCCGTCCGGTAAATGCCCCCGAAGCCCTGGCCCTGGGGCTTGTTAACCGGGTCAGCCCGCCGCAAGTGGCCCTGGCAGCTGCCATGGAAATGGCTGAAACCATCGCCGCCAACGGACCCAAGGCGGTCCGTCATGCACTGAAGCTGATTCGGCAGGCCCCGGACCTTTGCCATGCCGATGCCCTCGACCTGGAGACCGAGCAGGCGGTCGCCTTGATCGCCACCGGTGAATGCCTTCAAGGCATCGGCGCCTTTCTCGAAAAAAAGACGCCGGTATTTACGGATTGACCCAATCGCCCATGAAACTGCTGCTCACCGTTCTGGCTCTGATTTACGCGGTCTTTCCACGGGACCTGTTACCCGATTACCTGCCGGGCTGGGGATGGATCGACGACCTGGTGATCTTCTACCTGCTTTGGAAATATTACTATGCCCCGGCGGCCAAACGCCGAAAAGGCTTTCAACAGGAAGCGAGAAGGCCCGATTCCGGGGGAAACGCGAACGAACAGCCCCCCGAGGCAAACCCGTACCGTGTCCTCGGCATCGGTTTGGACGCAACACCGGAGCAGATCCGGCAGGCCTATCGGACCCTGGCGGCCCAATACCACCCGGACAAGGTCGCCCATCTCGGAGAAGAATTCAGGACCCTTGCCGAAAAGCGATTCAAAGAGATCCAGGAGGCATACGAAAAAATCAAACAGTGAGCCCCAGGAAATCCTCATCGTCAGTTTCACCAAAAGCCTGAAATCGGCCTGACGCCATACACGCGAGGCGTTGGACACGAACCGAACCATCGCCGTGAACGAACCCGATTCAACGGATCGGGACGACGCTGGTCCGGACCGGACGACGAAAAACACAAAACACTTCTCGGAGAAACAGCCATGAGGTCTTTTGCCGTTTGGATGGTCGCCTTGTTTCTGACCGGAATTTTCGCCGCTCCATGCCAATCTGCCGTACCTTTTTCCCAAACCGAAGGCCTGTCGCCTTACCGGGTCCTTCAATGGGGTTTGTTGGCCGGCGGCGGGGCTCTGGCCGTTTTACTGCTGGTACTGGCCGCAAACCGACGGTTGAAACGCGAGGTTGCCGAGCGGCTGCGGGCCGAAGCGGCGCTCAAAGAGAACGAAAACCGGTTTCGTCAGTTGACCGATCACATTGAGGAGGTCTTCTGGATCGTTTCCCCGGGTTGGGAAACGGTGATTTACATCAGCCCGGCTTATGAAAAAATCTGGGGACGGACGTGCCGGAGCCTCTATGACCATCCCGAATCCTGGCGCAACGCCATTGTCGACGCGGACCAAAACACCGTCTCCGATTACCTGTCAAAGAAAACCCGAGGTGATCTGGAGGAGATCATCTTTCCGGAATATCGAATTCAACGGCCGGATGGATCGATCCGGTGGATTCGGGCCAGGGGGTTCCCGGTATCTGACGACAACGGGAAAATTCTTCGCATCGTCGGCATTGCCGAAGATATCACCCTTCGCAGGGAGGCCGAAACCCGGCAGCAGGAGCACCTTTTTTTTCTGGAAAATCTGGAGCGGCTCGACCGGGTCGTTCGCCAGGCCACTGACCTGGACCAGATGATGCAAAACGTCCTTGAGGCCATGCTCGGCATCTTCGGTGCCGACCGGGCCTGGCTCCTCTATCCCTGTAACCCCCAAGCGTCGTTGTGGCGTGTTCCCATGGAGTGCACCCGGCCCGAATATCCCGGCGCTTTTGCCCGAAATTCAGAAATCCCCATGTATGCAGAGCTAATGGCAATCTCTCGGGACTGTCTGGAAACGGACAGGCCCGTGGCCAGTGACCTCCGGACCGGCCGGGACCTGCCCCCGGAGATTGCCCAGCGGTTCTCCATCTTGTCCCAGCTGGTCATGGCCGTCCATCCGAAAATCGGCGAGCCCTGGATGCTCGGCATGCATCAGTGCTCCCACGAACGGGTCTGGACCGACCAGGACATAAGCCTGTTCCAGGAAGCCGGCCGCCGCATCGCCGATGCACTGAGCAGCATGCTGTTTCTAAAAGACCTTCGGGAAAGCGAGGCCAACTTTCGCCAGCTTTATGAAACATCAAAAAGAGAGGAAGAAATCAACCGCGGCCTGCTCGCTTCGTCCGCCGACGCCATCGTTCAATACGACATGGCGGGCAAGGTCATTTTCGTCAATCCGATCTTTACCGACCTGTTCGGCTGGACCCTGGAGGAGGTGGCGGGGGAACGGCTCGATTTCATACCGGAAACGGAACGGGAAGCGTCCCTGAAAATCGTTCGGGACCTGATCGAAAACGGCACGCCCTGCAGCGGGTTTGAAAGCCGGCGCACCACCAAGGACGGGGACATCCTTACGGTGAGCATCAGCGGGTCTCGGTATCACGATCATTTGGGCAACCCGGCGGGCATGCTTTCGATCATCCGTGACATCTCCGAAACCAAGCGGCTCGAGTCCCAGTTCCAACAGTCCCAGCGCCTCGAAGCCATCGGGACCCTGGCCGGCGGCATCGCCCACGACTTTAACAACCTGCTCATGGGGATTCAGGGGCGCTGTTCGCTGATGATGGCCAATGCCGACCCCAGGGGCGAAGACTTCGAACACCTCCAGGGGATCGAGAGCCATGTTAAAAGCGCCGCCGATCTGACCCGGCAACTACTCGGCTTTGCCCGGGGCGGTCGCTACGAGGTCAAATCCACCGATCTCAACGAACTCATCAAGGTTCAGAACCGCATGTTCGGACGGACCCGCAAGGAAATCACCATTCGGGGCAAATATGAAAAGGGGCTATGGCCCGTGGAGGTCGACCGGGGACAGTTTCGGCAAATGCTGCTCAATTTTTATGTCAATGCCTGGCACGCCATGCCCGGCGGTGGCAACCTCTTCGTGTACACGGAAAATGTCGCCCTGTCGGCCCACGATGCCCTGATGCACGGGGCCGCTGCCGGCCGGTACGCCAAGATCATCATCACCGACACCGGTGTTGGCATGGACCGGGAGACCCAGCAGCGGATCTTTGAACCCTTTTTTACCACCCGGGAAATGGGTCGGGGAACCGGTCTGGGGCTGGCGTCAGCCTACGGCATCATCAAGAATCACAAGGGGTTTATCACCGTTTACAGCGAAAAAGGCGGCGGCACCACCTTCAATATCTACCTGCCGGCATCGATGAAAAACGTGGTCGATGATCCGGCCGAATCCAGCGTAGCCACCCGGGGCCATGGTCAGCTGCTTCTGGTGGACGACGAAACGATGATTCTCGACGTGGCCCGACAGATGCTGGAAAGGCTGGGTTACGAGGTGGTGACGGCCGCCAGCGGCGACGAAGCCTTGGCGGTTTACGCGGAAAAAGGCAAGGGGATCGACCTGGTGATTCTGGACATGATTATGCCGGAAATGGGGGGGAGCGAAACCTTCGACCGGCTCAAGGCCATGGATGCCGGGGTCAGGGTGCTCCTTTCAAGCGGCTACAGCGTCGATGGCCAGGCCTCGGAAATCCTCGACCGGGGGTGCATGGGATTCATTCAAAAACCGTTCAACCTGGAACAACTCTCCAAGAAGATTCACGAGGCCCTCAAGGGCGGGAGCGACTGACCGGCCTGCCCGGTCGGCAACGACCGGGCAGGACCGAGGGAGGCTCCACCCGCAGAGCGGATGGCCTCAGCCAAGCCCCCTCGAAGGGGGCTCAATGCTCAATATCCAATACTCAATCCAGAGTGAAAACCGGGCCGGGCAGCGGGCTACAGGGGGATAAAGTCCATCTCCCGCACCGCTTCCATCACGATGGCCGATTCAGGGCAGACCGTAGCACACTGGCCGCAGCCCAGGCATTTTTCGGCATCCACCGCCGCTGTCGCGCCATCGTCAACGGCGATGGCATCGAACAGGCACCGCTCTTCACAGGTCCCGCAGGCCGTGCAGGTGTCGGCATCCACCCGGGGTTGAAACCGGCTGGGATCGCAGAGCTTGAGCCCGTCCGAACGAAGCAGTGAAAAGGCCTGGCAACAGCACCCGCAGCAGTTGCAGATGAAGTGACCGGCATCGGCCTTGTTCATGGTCACGTGAACCAGACCGGCCTCCTGGGCCTGATCAAGAACCGCCAGGGCTTCTTTGCGGGTCAGTTCCCTTCCGGACCCGCGCTCCACCGTGTAATCAGCACCCTTGTTGATCTGAAGGCAGACCTCGACCGGGGCGTCGCATTTGCCCATGGAAAGCCGGCAGGTGCATGGCGTCACGGCGATGCGACGGGCGCCATTGATGAGTTCGCGGACACTGTCGGGCGCCAGGACCTGGGCTTTGCCCGTATCAATGGTCTGATTGACGGGAATGACCCGGGTAAAGGCCCTGGGTGTCAGGGTGCTCAACCCCTGGGCCAGGGTCGGCCACTCCTTTTCCATGTAGGTCCGCCACAGGCCGTAGAATTCCTCCGTCGCCTCGGGCCAGACCAGGGTGGCATCGTGGAACTGGACCAGATGGGCCGGCGCCCGCCACAGGACTTTGCCCGCTTTTTCTTTCTTAAAGGCGAGCCCCTTGCGGAACATGGCGGCCAGATCCGCCTCAATCTCTTCTATGGCCCGTCCGGTTTTTTCGGCCATCTCCGCAGCCGTTCCGGGAAGGGTAACCAGCAGCAAGGCCTGTTCCTGGCTGGTCATGGCTTGGATGATTTGCGGAATGTATTTAGAATCCGGGTGAAGCATATTCTCGGCAAATTTCTCGTAAGGGGACTTTTCGCTCATTTTTTCTCCTTCTCCATTTTTTAGTAAAGCCAACGATGACAGCCTCGCAAAATGCGTCATCTATACAACGCCTCTGTAAAAAGCCAGCTTTCGGGCATAGGGGGCAAAGACGTCAACCATGCGCCGCTGCTCATTGGCGGAGATCGGAACCGGTTGCCGGCCCGTCCCGGCCAGGGCCTGAACCTCTTGGACCGACCCGCACCCCACGATGGCCACGTCGATGTCCTGGCTCAGGGCAAAGCGGATCAGCAGCGATGCCGTGATACCGTATTTGAGCAGGATGTAATGGGAGGCGCCCAACACCTTCATGCCGATCACGGCAACCCCCTTTTCCCGGGCCGCCGGCAGGGTTTCGGTGAGAAACCCGCCCAGCACCGCTTCCACGGGATTGACCGGCATCATTACCGCATCCACCGGCCAGCGGCCAACGGCCTCGGTGAGAATCTTCGGGTCATGGTGTCCGGTGACGCCGATGGCGCGAACCGTTCCCGCGTCTCGCGCCGCAACAAAGGCTTTCAGGGCGCCGCCCGGCCCCTCGATGGCCGCCAGGTCGGCCGCGGTGCGCACATCGTGAATCTGCCACAGGTCCAGGGTGTCGGTCCGCAGCCGAACCAGGCTCTGTTCCAGATCGGCCATGGCACCGGCGAAGTCCCGGCTGGCCGATTTGGAGGCCTGAAAGACACCTGTTCGCTTACCGGGGGCGGGGCCCCACACCGAACCGTAATAGCGTTCGCTATCCGAATAGACCCGGGCCGAATCATAATAGCCGACACCGCTGTCCAACGCAGCCCGGATCACACTGCGGGCGTCTTCTTGCCGGCCAAAAGTCCGCAGAACCCCCTCACCGCCGAGCCCCACACAGGTCACCCGTCGTCCGGTCTTCCCGAAGTTCCGTTCTGCAATTGGCGCAACGCCCACGGTGACTCCTTTCACAATTTTTAAAATGAAATTCGCCCCAGCGAATTCATTTTAAAAGCGGAATAAATTTATGGTTGGCCCCGGGAAAGGGGTATTGATCGATCTCGCCGACACGAATCCACTGATGGGCCACCGGGCCGTTTCGTCGAACACGTCCGGAAACGTAACGGCACCAGAATACGTCCGCCACTATCTTAAAATGGGTATAGGCATGGCGAATCCGGGCGATCTTCGATGTCACCTCGACCTCGAGGTTGACCGCTTCGCGGATCTTTCGGGCGCAGGCCTGTTCCGGCGGCTCGTCCGCCAACAGCTTGCCGCCGGGAAATTCCCAGAGCCCGCCGAGAAGCCCCTCGGGCTTTCTCCGGGTAATCAGCACCCGGCCGTTCTTGCGCACCACCCCCAGGGCGATACGGTATTCGGGCACCGGGCGGCGCTTTTCCCGCCTGGGATAAAGATCGACCATGCCCTGTTTCCGGGCCAGGCAAAAATCCCTGATGGGACAGGCATCGCATTTCGGGGTCCGAGGAGAGCAAATCAGGGCGCCGAGTTCCATCATGGCCTGATTGAACATCGCCGAATCGGAAGGATCGAGAAGGGATTGGGCCGCTGCCTGAAACGCCCGGTGTCCACCGGAGCCGTTCACCGGTATGTCGATTTTTTGTAGTCGGGACAACACCCGTTTGACATTGCCGTCCACCACGGCATAGGGACGGCCAAAGGCGATGCTCAATACCGCTGAAGCGATGTAGTCACCGACCCCGGGCAGGCTGTGAAATTGGTCCCAGTCGTCGGGAATTTCTCCGTTCCAGCGATCGACCACCACCTGGGCGGCCCGGTGAAGATTCCGGGCCCGGCCGTAATACCCCAGGCCCTCCCATGTCTTGAGCACCTCCTGGGAGTCGGCGGCGGCCAGGTGCCCAACCGTTTCAAATCGATTCATAAACCGATGGTAATACGGAACCACCGTCTTGATCTGGGTCTGCTGGGCCATGACTTCAGAGACCCAGATGGGATAGGGGTCCCGGGTTTGTCGCCAGGGAAGGGGCCGCGCGTTCCGGCCGTACCAGGCAAGCAGCCGCCGACGCAACCGATCGAGCCCGCCAGCCGTCATCAAACGGTTCCAACCAGAATGCCGGAATCGGTGGGCCCCTTAAAATCGAGCCGCCGCACCTGGTTGACACCGGCACCGGTGAGCATGTCGATGATCTGCCCCTGGGCGTAGGCCTGGCCCTGATCCGTGCCGGCCAGCATGTTCAGGGAAAACAGGGCCGGAAAGAGCGGGCTGTCCCGGGCGTCGTTTAAAATGAAATCGTGAATGGCGATCAGCCCGCCCGGCGCCAGAGCGGAGACTGCCTTGGCAACGATCCGAGCGCAGTCGTCCGGGCCTTCTCCATGAAGGATGTGGCTCATCCAGACCGCGTCGTAGGTGCCCGGCACCGCGGCCGTCACATAATCGCCGTCCACAAAATCGATACGGTCGCCAAGGCCGAATCGGCCGATGGTCTGCTCGGCAAAGGGGCGGGTCGTCGGCAGATCGTAGACCGTGGCGCAAAGGGCGGGGTTGGCCTGGCAGAAATGGATGGCGTAGGTACCGGGTCCGCCGCCCAGATCGAGCAGGCGTGTCCGACCGGACAGGTCCACCGCCTTGACCACGGCAGGCGCATGGAGCATGGCATTGTTGAACATGCCCATGAGAAAACTCTCCCGGCGCTGGGGGTCTGCGAGCGAAGCCCGGCCGCGGACCGGCTTGCCGGTCATCACCGCCTCGTCGAGTCGGCCCCACGATTCCACCAGATGGTGATGGTGCATGATCATATGGCCGAGATAGGCTTCCGATTCTGAGGACAAGAAAGTGGCGGCCGCCTGGGTGTTGGCATAGGCGGCGTCCTTTTTGACCAGCAGCCCCATGGCGGCAAGGGCGTTGAGCAGCATGGTGATCCCGCGCCGATCGGCGCCGGATTTTTGGGCCAGTGCTTCGGCCGTATGGGATTGGTCGCCGATGAGGGTAAAAATATCGAGCTTGACGCCGGCGTGCAGGGTACAGGTCTGCCAATAGGCGCCGGAGACGGCCATCAGGCTTCCCGGATGCCATGAAGGGGTTTCCATGGGCGGTGTCCTTTTTTTGGGGGTCAGGGATCGGTTTCCGGAACGGTCCGGGAAACGATTCCGGCCACAGGATTGGTATAGGTCAGTTCCCGGGGGCTGCAGTAGGTTTCAAAGCTGATGCGTCCGTCCACCTGCTGGCCCGGGCCCAGGTCCAATTCAAAATCCTTGCTGCGGTATGGCCCGAACCGCTTTCCGTTCCGGCACAGAAGTGAAAACTGATCGGCCGCCACCGCAAAAGGGGTGTCGCCGACGTTCTTGATCCAGACGTGGAACTTGCCGGCACCGAGGATCTTCAACGCCATCAGGACCCGCGCGTTGCCTTCCGGCCGTTCCAGGGCCTTGTTCCGGGCCTTTCGAAGGGTGTCTGTCCGGGCCTTCTCTTTTTCAAGCCGGTCCTGATAAAAGGCGACCTTGCGCCGGTATCGCCCGTTTTCAGGATCGAGTCTGAGCAGGCGGCGGTAAAGGGTCAGGTTCTCCAGGGTCTTGGCCATGGGGAGTTTTCGTACCTGCCTGTCGAGCCGGGCGATCTCCGCCTTGCGGCTTTCCACGGGCACATCGGCCCCGGCCGCCTTTTCAACCGGGCCCGTTGCGGCCTTCTTTTTCTGCCACGCACCCAGTTGCTCCGACCCCACAGCAACCACCCGACCTCCGACCACCACCACCGGAAAGCAGCCTTCGGGCTTTTTCTCACAGTCGGCCAGCAGTTTTTCCTTGTAATAATAGATCGAATGGCGGCTGTCTGAGATGTCGATATAGGCCGGAATGCCGGCGGTTCGAACCATCTCGTCCTCTGTCATACCGGTATGGATCCGTCCCAGGGGAGACTCACCGCGGGTCAGTGTGCCAAGCCCCAGGCATCCGCCCAGGACCAGAATCAACAAAATTATCGCCATTGCCGACCAGAATCGTTTTCCCATATCCCCTGTCCACCTCTATCTCCCCGATGACAGGCCTGATCGCATATCGACCACAAGGGCTTTCCATCGAGAAAGATTCAATTTTAGGTCAATTCCGGTCGCTTGTCAAAGTCCCGGCCACGCCCGGATCAGCCGTCACTTGAGAAGGCAGAGACTCAAATCCGGAAGATAGGTAACCAGCATCAGCAGGGCCAGCATCAGGATCAGGTAGGGAACCGATGCGCCATAGAGCAAGGTGACGGGCTTTTTAAACTTGAGGCTGGCGATGAACAGGTTCATGCCCACGGGGGGGGTCGAATACCCGATCTCCAGGTTCATCAAAAAGATGATCCCCAGGTGAACCGGATCCACCCCGTATTGGACCGCAATGGGAACGATGATGGGCACCACGATGATAATTGCCGAGAAGATGTCCATGGTGCAGCCCACAAAAAGCAGAAATACGTTCAGCCCGGCCAGAAAGGCCAGCCGGCTTTGGGTCAGGGCCGTAAAATAGGCCAAAATCCGGTTCGGGATCTGCTCGTCGACCAGATAACCGGTGAAGCCCAGGGCCACCCCGAGAATAATGATAATGGCGCCGGAAAGAATGGTGCTCTCGATAATGATGGCAGGAAGCTGCCGCCAAAAAGAGATCTCTCTGAGAATGAAGCACTCCACCACCACCACGTAGACCACCACCAGTACCGAGACTTCGGCGATGGTGACAAAGCCGCCGTAGACGCCCACGAGAATGATGACGACAATGGGCCAGTCCCAGAGCCCTTGCATGAAAGCGGTCTTGAGCCCCTGGAACGAGACCGGCTCACGCGGCCGCTGGGTCGTTCGGACCTGATTGGCAAAGGCATAGGCGGACATGACGAGAATGGAGAGGATGCCCGGTATCAAGGCGGCGGTGAAGAGCTGCTGAATGTCGATCTGGGCCACCACACCGTAGAGAATGATGGGAAGGCTGGGCGGAAATAGCAGGCCACGGCTCCCCGAGGTGGTCAACAGGCCGAGGGTAAACTTTTCCGAATAGTCGCGCTGGCGCAGAATCGGGTAGAGCACGCCGCCCACCGCCACGATGGTTACGCCGCTGGCGCCGGTCAAGGCCGTAAAGAACGCACAGGAACAGACAGCGGCGATGGCCAGCCCTCCCGGCAGCCAGCCCATGGCGGCCTGCATGAAGTTCATGATGCGCCGGGGGGCCTGGGTTTCGGTGAGCAGGCATCCGACAAAGGTGAACAGCGGCAAGGCCACCAGTACCGGCATGGAGGCCAGGCGATTCATCTCGATCAGGACGGTCTGAATGGCCATGGGATCCGCATCGACGGCGTAGAGGCAGACCATGGACAGGGCCGCAATTACGGCAAACAGGGGCGCCTCGATCAGGGCGAAGGCGATAATGGCAATAATGGCGACGGTCAACAGGCTCATGGGTTTTTAATCCGCAGTTGGAATCCACGTCCTGTGGGCGTGGTCAGAGTCAATTGGCGATGCCGAGACAACTGATGACGTGACTAAAGTGAACTAAAGTTTGGAGTGCGCTAAAGTTAAGGAATTCTGCCTATTATAAAAAATTGGTGGAGCGTAGCGATTCATCAACTTTAGTCACTCCACACTTATTTGAGGTCGGTTCCCCAGCCCCTTCCAGGGGCAACCCAAAGCCTGGTCTTCCGGGCCAAGCTTTTTTGCTCGGGCCTGTCAAATGATATGGCCGGATTGGCAAGGTTCCAGTGGGGGTCAGACGCTTACATGGCGCCCGTCGGCCCCCTGGCTGGTGGTGCCACCATGGACGAGAAAAATCGGAACAGGGCGATGGCGAAAAAAATCGGAAAGATCACCGAGAGCCATCCCCATGGGCCAAAAATAGTAATTTCGTTGCCGACGAAGTCAATGGCCGCAAGGCCGAGAAAACCCATCACCGCCATGCCGAAGCATCCCACGGCGATCCGCGCCCCTTTCCGGAAGGCCTCCGGACAGAAGCGGAGCAGAATCTCCAGGCGGATGTGCCGGTTTTCCCGCAGGGCCAGGGTGGAGCCGATCATGGCCAGCCAGAGCACCATGGCCGGGGCGAGCTCGAGAACCTTCTGAAAGGAGCTTTCAAAGAAGTTTCGGGAGACGATATTGACGGCCAGGGAGATGACCAGGAAGGAAAACAGGGCCACCACCAGGGATTTTTCCATGGCCGCCAGAATCCGGTCGATGCGCTTCAACACCCCCATGGGTTCATCCCCCATTCTTCTTCCGAAACGCTTCCAGTAAAGACCGAACCTGGTCAAACAGGGCCCTGGGATAAAGGCCGGGCATGTTCTTGTCCCAGGTCTGCCGGGCGTTCTCGGCAAAGGCCGTCTTCTGGGCCTTGCTGGGGACAACAAAGGTCACCCCGGCACCCTCCAGGACCGAACGGGCCTCTTGGTTGTCCTTTCGGGTCAGCTCGACGAGTTTCCGACAGTACTGGCGAGACAGATCCTTTAGCACCGCTTGGTTCTTCTCCGAGAGCCGGTCAAAGATCCGCTTGTTCATCAGAAAGGCGCCCGTGGAATTGACCATGGGGTAGTCGAGCATATACTGAATCCGCGAATACCACTGAAAAGCGACAGCAGCCAGGGGCGGGGAATAGAAGCTGTCGATCATACCGGTTTCCAGGCCGGTATTGACATCAGCCAGATGAAGGGGAAAAGTCCTGATGCCGAAGGTCTCCAGAAAGGTCTGGGCCACGGGGTCGCCTTTCCAGGCCCACATCTTCAGTTGTCGTATGGCGTCGGGTCCTGACGGATCGATATTGGTGTAAAAGTAAACAAACCCCGCCTCGGCAAAACCGAGCAGAACATACCCTTTTTTCTCGAAATCCGCCGCAAAACCGTCGTATAGCCGCTCTTTGACATAATCGATTTCGTCATCGTCGCCAAAGAGCAACGGGGCTTCAAGGATACGGATTTGCGGCAGGACCACACCGAGTCCGACCCCGGAAAATCCGGCTGCATGAATCCGGTTGGCCTGCATTTTTCGAAGCACATCCAGTTCATCGCCGCTGACGCCGCCGGCATAAATCTTGAGTTCGACCTCGCCCCCGGTCTGATTTTTCAGGGCATCGGCCATCTCGTGAAGGGTGTTGGTCCAGGTGCTCCCCTCGGGGGTAATCAGCGCCACCTTGATCCGGGTCGGACCGGCCGCTGCCGGGCCGGCAGCCAGAATCAAAACGGCCAGCAGAAGCAGTACCGACGGACATCGTTTTGCGGTTGGCATTCCAGTCCCCTTTCTGGTCTTTGGTGCAGCTGCGAATCCATCGACGTTCATTCAAAAAACCGGTCGGCGGCATCGAGGTAACGTTGTGCCCGCTTTCGGGCCACTGCATTGTACAACCGGTAACGGTCTGGGCCCGGGGGTGCCTCGATAACAGCCTGAAGGGCCGCTTCAAAGGCCTTCCGATCCCCGACCTGGACAAGGTAAAAACGGCCGTAAATCAGTTCCGCCAGAAGAAAATCACTGCCGGCGACAGCCTTGAGCTGGCGGTAATGATCCCGGGCGGCCGGAAGGTTGCCGCCCATCATGGGCGGACGGGAGGCGTAATAAACCATCAGGAACAGATGGGCACCGCCATAAAAATAGGCCGGGTCCAGGTCAATGACCCGCTTTGCGGCCTTTTCGGCCAGATGGGCCTGGGCCAGCACCCGTACCGAATGGCGGTTCAAGTTTACGTGCCCGCCCAGATTGAAGGCGTACCAGAACAGGGCCGGGACATCTTCCTTTTTAAGGCTTTCGAAAAAGCCGGCGCTGGTCCGCAAGTTCTTGAGCCGCTCGCGGCAGTCGGGATGCCTTACCGCCATGGCGCGGATGGCGTATTCCAGCCCTTTGCGGTAGTAACCGTCAGCCCGGGTTCGCAGGGCCTCGATACGATCGTTTCGAGCGCTGCCGTCCTGACCCGATGCCGGATTGTCGGGCCTGAGGCTTTCGGCCTCCAGCCGGTCTTCGGCAAAGGCAAAGGCATCGTTGCCGTAGAGCCTGGCCAGCAGCACCAGAAGCCCCGGGTGGTCCGGCCGGTTGGCCAGAAGGACTTCCAAAAGTTTGATGTTGGCCGGAATGGCCTGTTCCACCAGGGTCAGGTCGTCGTCCTGCTCAAACGCGGACATACCGGTTTGGACCATTTCCGTCATCTGGTCCACCACCAGATGCCGGGGTGAACAGGCAGCGCAGGCCAGCAGAACGCATCCCATGGCAAAAAAGATCGCACGTCGGTGAAAAACCATTGTCATTTCCGCCTTGACGGCGCGCCGGAACCCCATGGAAGCCACCCTCCCGTTGCATCTGTTTCGCCCAGGACGACACCGGCAGCTGAGGCACGCTGCGGCAACGCTTCTTTTATACATGGTTGACCGAGGACTGCAACGGGTAATGCGACTGGTGTTCACCCCGGAACGGGTTGCCCGCCTCTTTGACCCGGACAAGGCCAGGGCGGTGGCAGCCCCCATGCGCCTGCCGTCATGGCCGGATCCATAAGGCGCCGGCGCAGGTCGATGATACCGGATACCTGGCATCGCCAATTCCCTTGTTTTTCAAGAACGAATCCTTATTGTAGTGCGAGCATTAACGAAATCCTCGATTCGACGAAGAGGGTATTGAAAATGGCCAACAGGCCTGGTGCCAGGGCAAGTTAGATTATGTTCAATATCGGAAAAGAAATGTTTTTTTCATCAGACAGGGCCGGCCGGAAAGAAACTCCCCGGCCCGGGCGCCGACGGCTTACAGCGTGGGGATGGGTCACAGGCCTTTTACTCCTGATCGGTATGGGGACGGTCGGCTTTGCCTCGGAGCCGCGGCGCATCGTGGTGGTCGGGGATTCGACTTATGCACCCATGGAATTTGCCGATGCCGAAGGCAATCCAAGGGGGATTGTGGTCGACATCTGGCGTCTGTGGGAAGAAAGAACCGGTGTCCGTGTCGATTACCGGACCATGGACTGGACCGATGCCCTCAAGGCCGTGGAAAACGGCCAGGCCGACGCCGTGGGCGGGTTCTTTTACAGTAACCGCCGCGCCACCAGCTACGAATTTTCCCCGCCTTTCCTGGAAATTTCCACCAGTATCTTTTTCGACGAAAATATCTATGGAATAAAAGGTTTGAAGGATCTTCACGGTTTCCGCGTCGGCGTGATGCACCAGGATTACGCCGAAGAGTTCCTGCAGACCCATGCACCGGAAACCGAAGTGGTGGCCTTCACCTCCACCACGGACATGATTCAGGCCGCCGTGAACGGTGAGCTCCGCATCTTCATTGCCGACACCCCCGTCGCCCTGTTCTACTTGGCAGGGCTGAATCGAAAAAACACCTTTCGGTTCACCTCCACCCCCCTGTATACGAATCAATTCCAGGCGGGCGTTAAGAAGGGCAACCGGGAAATGCTGGCCCTGGTGAACTCGGGGTTTGATGAGATTTCCAAGGCCGATATCGAAGCCATCCGCCACCGGTGGACCGGGGTCTCGTGGGCCGAACGAATTCCCTGGCGATGGCTGGCGGTGATTGTCGGATCGGCCCTGCTTGCGGCAGTGCTGGCCGCCCTGGGGAACTTGGGGCTCAGGCGACGGATTGCCGCCGCCACGGCCGATCTGGAAGACAAGCGACGCCAGCTGGAAGCCTCGGAGAAAACGTCCCGGGAAAACGAGCAGCGGTTCCGGACCCTGACTGAAAACGCCGACGACGGGATCGTGCGCTTTGACCGGGCCTTTCACCCCCTCTACGCCAATCCGGTGGTGGAGTCTTTCACCGGTATCCCCCGGGACGCCTATATCGGCAAAAAACAATTTAAACCGGGACTTCCCAAGGCCCTGGAGACACGATTGGAACAGGCCCTGGCCCGGGTCTTTGAAACCGGCGAAAAACACCGCCTGGAATTCGAGCTTCCCAGCGGCACATGGATTGACTGGCTTCTGATTCCGGAAAAAACGGCTGACGGCAGCGTCGACACGATTCTGACGTCGGCACGGGAAATCACCGACCGAAAGCACTATGAACAGAACCTTCGGGAAAGCGAAGAAAAATATCGCCAGCTGTTTGAAATGGAATCGGATGCCATTTTTCTCATCGAAAAGGATTCGGGCCGGATTCTCGACGCCAATACCGCCGCGGAAACCCTTTACGGGTATCCCCGCAAGGCACTGGTTCAAATGTGCAACCGGGATCTATCCGCCGAACCCGAGCAGACGACCAGAGCCACGGTTTCCCAACTGGAAAAAATCCCCGTTCGATACCACCGGAAAAAAGACGGCACCATCTTTCCCGTGGAGATCGGTGCCAGCCATTTCACCTGGCAGGGGCATGAGGTCCATGTGGCCGCAATCCGGGACATTTCCTTTCGCGTCAAAGCAGAAGGGGAAAAAAAACGGCTGGAGGCCCAGTTCCATCAGGCCCAGCGCCTTGAATCCCTGGGAACACTGGCCGGAGGGATCGCCCACGACTTCAACAACCTGCTCATGGGCATTCTGGGACGCACCTCGCTGATCCTGGCGGAACTGGCGCCGGACCATCCCCATGGCGAGCATCTCAGAGGCATCGAAAGCCTTTCAAAGAGCGCCGCTGACCTGACCCGGCAACTGCTCGGCCTGGCCAGGTCCGGCAAATACGAGGTCAGACCGACGGATATGAATACCCTGGTGAAAGAGACCGCCGAGATGTTCGGCCGGACACGAAAGGAAATTCAGATCCGGACCGAACCCTGCGAGGCCCCGTGGACCGTCGAAGTGGACCGGGGCCAGATGGAACAGGTTTTTTTGAATCTGTGCATTAACGCCTGGCACGCCATGCCCGGCGGCGGTTCCCTGATTCTGCAAACAGCCAATGTTTGTCTCGATGAGGCCCATGTCCGGCCCTTTTCCGTTGCCCCCGGCAATTATGTCAAGATATCGGTGGCCGATACCGGAATCGGCATGGACCCGGAGATCCAGCAGCGGATTTTCGATCCGTTTTTCACCACCAAGGAAATGGGGCGCGGAACCGGGCTGGGCCTGGCATCGGCCTACGGCATCATCAAAAACCATGACGGCATCATCCAGGTCCGCAGCGAAAAGGGACGGGGCGCGACCTTTACCATTTACCTGCCTGCATCGGTCAAGGCCGCAGCCCCTGCTGCCAACGAGAGCAACACCCTGAAAATGGGGACCGAAACGGTGATGCTGGTCGACGACGAAGCCATCATTGCCGATGTGGCCGAAGCGATGTTGACATCCCTCGGCTATCAGGTCCTGACGGCAAAAAGCGGCCGTGAAGCCATCGACCTCTACAGCCGAGACCCTTCGGCAATCGACCTGGTGGTTTTGGACATGATCATGCCGGATATGAGCGGGGCCGAAACCTTTGATGCACTGCGGGCCTGCAACCCGGAGGCTCGCGTGCTGCTTTCCAGCGGCTACAGCATCAACGGCGGGGCCACGGACATTCTCAACAAAGGATGCCGGGGCTTCCTTCAAAAGCCCTTCTCCCTGACGGCGCTATCGAAAAAAATCCGATCGATTCTGGATGCGCCTTAGTGATTCGTACTTCAATTGCCCGGGAACAAAGTCACGCCTCGGCGTGATGCCCTGTGAACGCTTGCGGCGGTTTGGGTGTCAGGCGGGGACGATCCCTTCAGTGCTGATACCCCGGACATAAAAGGCCGGATCGTTGAGGAAGCTCCGGAAGATGACAATGAAGGCCACCGAGGCTTCGATCATCAATGGTTTGTTCTGGTAGAGCAGGTCGAGGCGTTGGTTGCGGACAGCGGCCGCGTTGGGGCCGAAATAAGAGGAAAACAGGCCGTCTAGAATCCGGCCGTCATCGGGTTTGGTGGCCTGATCGATACGCCCGCCGTAGCAGTAATTCATGGCATCCAGAAGCAGGCCGCGGATTCGGTCGACCTCCTTGAAGTGATAGCCGGTCACATGCATGAGGGTGCGTTGGGCTTCCTTGAGGCTGGCGTTGCAGACCGCATTGAAGAAGACCTGGGAAACGCCGTCTCCGGCCAACCCTCCTTTGATCCGAATCAGCGACAGCAAAACGGCATTTTTGAAAAGCTGGTACAGCCGCCGGGCGCCGTTGATCGAGGCCGTGCCCGAATGGCTCGCGTCCGGTCGGTACCCGGGGTAGGTATTGACAAAGAGCAACTGAAACATGTGCTCGAAGAAGTCGAGCCCCTCGATGGGGTCCTGGAGTTCGATCCGCATGTCCAGGGTGTTGTCCAGCCGGTCGGCCAGCTTGACCTGCACCAACTCGGGTATTTTCCCGGACCGATCAAGCATGCGGCCGATATACTGATAGTAGGATTCCGTTTCGAATCGGGTCAGGGCCTGGAGCCGCTCCATCAATCGCCACTCATCCTGGGGATCGAGTCTTTCCAGAATGCCGTAGATCTGGCTTTCCAGTTGCTCCCACTCGCTGTGACCGAAATCGACCGGGCGGATGTCTTCCAGAACATCATGGAACAGGGCGGTAAGCAGGTCCACGACGTCGAGGCGCTCCAGGGATCGGGCATACATGGCGGTGGCCCGCAACGGATGCAGCACGGCCATGGGGCCCAGCCGTCGTCGTTTCTGGCGGTAGGCGTTAAACAGGTAACTCAGGGCCTCCATGGTCACGGCCTTGGCTTCGCGGTCCTTCTGGTCGTCGGCATCAAGGCGCTTGCCGCCGATGAGGAACATCATGACGTTGTAACGGCTTAAGGAGGCGGCGCTGAGGTTGTAATTCAGGGCCGAAGAAAGCTTTAAGAATTCGGTCAGGTTATAGAGCGACATCGCCTCTCCTTGGTTTTCGAGGCACGTGGCGCCGCCACGGCCCGGATCGGCGCCTGACGGCCGGCAGGACGGAAAAAAAGGCGGCGGGTTCGCCCGAAGGGATGAGGAACGTATTCTACGCGTACCGGGCGCTGGCTGTCAAACCGATTAAATTTCGAAAAATGAAATAGAAATTTAAAATGCGCAGTTTAAGTTTTTATATCCTGAAACCCCGGCAGCAGCCGGCAAAATGCGGAGGCCTGCGGTGATCAAGAAAACGCTTTACGGTGAAACCCTCAAGGAACAGTTGAAAGCCAGCGCCAGGGACCGTTTCTACCATTTTATCCTCTCCCAGGGCCAGATTCGGGGCGTGATCCTTCATGGCACGCGAATGATCAACGAAATGCGGGCCAACCACGAGCTCGGCGTGCTGGAGACCCTGGTGCTGGGCCATGCCTACCTGGCCTGCGGCCTGATGTCGGCCAGCCTCAAGGGCAACGACCGGATCAGTCTCTTGATCGAATGCAGCGGCCCCATCCGCGGGCTGGTCGTCGAAGCCAATGCCTTCGGCGAAGTGCGTGGCCACTTGAAGACCGTCGCCATTGCCGTTGAAAAACCGCTGGAAAGCTTTGATCTCGCCCCGTTTTTCGGTCCGGGAATTTTATCGCTGACCCGCCACCTGGAGGACGCCAAACAACCCTTTACCGGAAAAATCGCACTGGCCCATGGCAGCATCGCCCGAGACCTGACCGAATACCACATGGTTTCCGAACAGATTCCCACGGCGTTCAATCTGAGCATTCACTTTGATTCCCAAGGCGAGGCCATCGGTGCAGGCGGCCTCTTTCTGCAGGTTATGCCGGGGGTGACCGACGAAACGGTGGCGGGCATGGAGGACCTGGTGCGGGGGATGCCCTCCATCGGGGCAGCCTTCTCCCAGGGAGAAGATCCTGTGGCGATGGTTCAAAACGCCTTTTCGGCCTTTGATCCCCAATTTTTGGCGGAACGGCGGGTGGAGTTCATGTGCCACTGCAACTCCAGCAAGATTGAAAGCATGCTGGGTCTGCTCCCCCTGGACGATTTGAAAGACATGGCCGAAAACGGACCTTTCCCTCTGGAGGTCCGCTGCCACCATTGCAACACCCCCTACCGTTTCAGCCAGGGGGATCTGGCAACGATTTGCGGCTTGCGGCAGCAGAACAGTGAGCCTCCACCCGCAGAGCGGGTGGCCTCAGAAGGCCCTCCTTAGGAGGGCTTAATGTCCAATTCTCAATGTTCAAGGAAGGTATTCTGCCATTTTAGCCGTTTAAAAAATTGGCAGAGCGTAGCGATCCCACACTTGAGCATTGGAAATTGAGTATTGGACATTGGAAATTCACGGTAGTCGTTCTCGCCGGGACGATAGAGCCTCTTCAGATCCACCACTTGAAGTGAGGGTTTAATGCCAGAATTAACGGGTCTGGGATGCCGACCTTGATCCGTGTGAGGGGACGAAAGTGGATGTAACCTTTTTTTAAATCCGTGCTCTTAAGAAACAAGAATGCCTCAATACCATTCTTACCTCCTGACAGCGCCCCGGGGAACCGTTTCCCCGGGGCGTTGTTTCATTCCATGTCAAATTCCGGAAAATCGAACCAGAAACCGGTCTGGGAAAGATAATCGAGCTCGGCCTGGACAGCGGCAATATGGCCATCCTCGATCTCCTGAAACCGGGCGAAGAGGTCCTTGGCAGGCCCTTCCATGGTTCGAGCCATCTTCCGGTAGAATTCGCTCGTCTCCACCTCCAGGGCCAGGGCGCGACTGAGCAACTGCTTGTCATCTCCCAGGCTCTCCCGGACCATCTCCGGGCGCAACCCATGGACGTGCTCTCGAATCTCGTCCGATGAAGGCAGGGAGCGGACCAACCCCTCTACGGACATTTGGCCGGTTTCCTTCCAGGTCTTCAGCTGGCTTTCCAGGTAAGCGACGTGTCCGTCTTCATCCGCCGCGAGCATCTCCAGAATCCGTTTCCCCGCCGGATCATTGACGGCTTCGACCGCCTCAAGATACAGGTCCCGAATGTGGATTTCATAATCGATGGCTGTGCCAAGGGCCTCTTCCAGTGTCATGATGGCTTCTCCCTTATGCCCGGGAACAACGGGCCGTTGCAATTCTACCGGTGCACGCTTGGGGCGGTATGGCCTTTATTTTGTGGCATACCAGGTCGGGCTGTCAAGCGATCCATTCCGGGTGGGTGTCGAAAAAGCGGTCAACGGTTTCCCGGTAGCGGTCCACGGTTGAAGTCTTCTGGACCTGCTTGAGGAACCGCCGACCATCGGCAAACGAAAGGCTCAGATAGGACCAGAGCCCTTTCATGCGGTCCACAGGGTGGGCCGGCCCTGAAAAAATGCGGCAGTATTCGTCCAGCAGGCGGTCATGAAATCGTCGAACCGTTTCCACATTCACCGGAACACCGATCCGGCCGCCGCGGCGAATGAGGGTCGGCAGCCAGGGGTTGGCCAGGGCGCCTCGGCCGATCATCCATCCGGCGGTTTGGGGAAACTGTTCGGACAGGGTCTGAAACGTCACCAAGTCGCCAATATCGCCGTTGAAGACTACCGGAAGAGACGTGGCGGCCAGGCAGGCCCCGTAGGCCTCCAGATCCGGTGCCCCCGTGTACATCTGGATGCCGGTGCGCGGATGAACGATCAGTTCGGCCAAAGGATAACGGTTGAACACCGGCATCAGGGACAAAAGCTCATTGTTTTTGTGCCGCCCCAGCCGGGTCTTGATGGACAGGCGGTTGGGCATTCCGGCCAGGGCCTGGTCCAAAAAAGCGTCGATCCGATCCGGATGGGGCAACAAACCGCTGCCGCGAAGCTTTCCAGCCACACGGCGAAACGGACAACCCAGATTCCAGTTCACCACGGGATAACCCAGGTCGAAAAGGACCCTGGCCAGGGCGGCAAAGTCCTCGGGGTCGTTGCTCAGAATCTGGGGGATCAGGGCCGGGCCGCGGTTGTTTTCGGGGAGCACATCCCGAAGCTGGGACGGCTTGTACCGCCGGGCGCTGACCGTGGAGATGAAAGGCGCCATAGCCGAATGGAAACCGCCGAAGCTGTCGGCAAAAGCGTTTCGGAACACCGCATCGGTGAGTCCTCGCATGGGCGCCAGGATCAAAAATGGTTCGGAATCGGTCCTTTGAGCGGGGGGAGCGTTCACGGTCATATGGCTGGCTCCGGTCGTTGCCACCCATGGAGCCCCCAGAGGATCGATGCCAGGGCGCCCATCACCAGCAGGGCAGAGGCCGCGCCGATGGCCCCCATGCCGCCCCAGCCGTAAAGGGGGCCGCCCATGAGGGCACCGAAAAACCGCCCGATGCCGGCCATGGCCAGAAATCCGCTCATGGTGGTGGCCCGGGCCTCGGGAACCAGTTCAGTGCACAGAGACAAGGCGGAGACAATGGAAAATTCAAAAGTGAGAAAAACAAGAAAGAGGCCGGTCAGGGCCGCCGAAAGGGTCAATCCGAACAGGGGCAAAACGGCGTAACTGACCGCGCAACAGACCAGGCCGATCAAAACGGCGCGCTTTAAACCCAAGCGGTCTGCCAGGGCAGCGGTCAGGGCCTCGCCGGCAAACTCCGCGATGCCGATGACCGTGGTGCTGGCGCCCAACGCGACCACGCCGAGCCCGAAGTCCGTTTCCATCCAGGCCCCGTATACCACGAAGAGGTTGTCGTTGGCCGCACTGACGAAAAAAGCGAACCCAAAGGCGCCAAGGGCCTGGCGCTGTGTCGCCAGAAACCGCCACGATTTTAAAAGGCCGCCTTTTGAACGCAGGACGGCGCCGACAGACGGACGATCGGCGGGCAGCACCCGCCAAAGGAGCCCTAATCCCAGCAGGCCCAGACCACCCAAGGCAAAAAACGGCGCCCGCCAGCCCAGGTGCCCGATGAGAATGCCGATCAGGGGAATGCCGATCAGGGAACTGCCGGCCCAGGAAAATTCCAGCAACCCCACAGCCAGCCCCCGGTGCTGATACGGTACCCGACGACCCACATACGCCTGAAGGGCCGGATCAAAGATGTTTTTGCCCAAGCCAGCCATAAACAGGGCCGCCAGGACCATGGCGTAAACCGGCAGCGCCCCGCCGGAAATCATGCCGACCACCACCATGGCCAGACCGGTCAGCATCATCAACCGGTAGCCGAAACGGTCGGACAGGGGGCCAAACAGCACGCCGAGAATACCGGTTGCCTGGTTCACGGCGATCAGGGTCGTGGTGGCGGTTAAAGAGACACCGAGCCCCCGGCTGATGACCGGCGCAAACGGGTAGGCAAACCGCCTGGCGGTATTAATGAGGATTCGACAGAATGTGGCGACACCGATTTGGCCGACAAATCCCATGGATATAGATGAACGGTCTGCGCTGTTGACTGAGGCGGTCATGGTGGAAACGAGTTAGCTTTCCACGTCGTTAAAAGCAAGCCGTAAATCGGCCGGCCTTTCATTTTAAGGTTCTTCGCTATTCGGTGGGGGGCAGAAGGGTGCCGGCTCGCGGCCCGAAAAACTCGTCGCCAAGCGCCCGTAACCCCGGACAGCGCCCTCTTTCAGCAGAAAAGACTGATATT